>NZ_CP073084.1:0-732445 GCF_018137985.1 Streptococcus oriscaviae
ACTGGGAGCAAAAGAAAGAAGATGTGAAAAAGTATCAGGCAGATACCTTTGTAATGGGAAACGACTGGGAAGGGAAATTTGATTTTCTCAGCGATGAAGGAGTTGAGGTGGTTTATCTAGAACGGACTCCTGAAATCAGCACAACTCAAATAAAGAGTGATTTGAACAAGAAGTAGACAACTATGAACATTCTACATTATACGATTGGTTTTGGACCTGAACGAACAGGCGGTCTAGTTAAATATGCCCAAGATATCATGGAAGAGCAAATTCGGCAGGGTCATGAAGTTTCAGCCCTATACCCTGCCAGCCAACTCTTCTTTGGAAAGAAAGTGGCTATCAAAAAAGGAGCCGGAGAAGGTATCCAAAAATATAAATTAGTGAATAGCCTGCCTCTCGCCCTCTTTGGAGGTATAAAAACGCCTGAGGATTTCATGGTTTCTTGTGACCCAGAACCCTATCGTCTGTTTTTGCAAACTCTTCAGCCGGATGTTATTCATGTCCACTCACTGATTGGTTTGCATAAAGAGTTTTTTGAGGTTGCTAATAGTCTCAAAATTCGTATGGTGTTCACGGCCCATGATTACTATGGACTGGCACCTTTACCTACTTTTTATTACAATGGTCGCTCTTTTGATGAAGACAATTCCAACTTGGCTTGGAATATTTTATCAGCTGATGCTTTGTCAACCGATAAGCTGCGTATTTTTCAATCATCTCTATACCCAACGATTCGAAAGGTGATGAAACAATTAGGTAAGAATCCTAAACACAAGGCTTATCAAGCAATTGAAACCATTGAAGAAAAGACAGACTATGCTTCCCTTCGGAACTACTATTTGGAAATCTTTTCTAAGATTGACTGTATCCACTTCAATAGTGAACTCTGCAAAGAGGTCTATACGAAGAATGTTTCGACACTGAAGCAGTTGGCGGTTTGCTCCATTACAAATAGCAGCATTGAGCACCGAACAATCCACAGGCCAAAGAGGGAAAAATGTCACCTTGCCTACATTGGGCCAGATGAAGAATACAAAGGATATTTTGACTTTTTAGAACTCTGTCAAACATTGGATAACAATCAATTTGAAATCTTCACCTACGGTCATGTACCTAACGATATGGCACCATCCTTCGTTCATCAAATGGGCAGGTTTTCCCAGAATGAAACGGATGCAGTTTATCAAAATATTGACATTCTGGTAGTTCCAAGCAAGTGGAAAGAAACCTTTGGCTTGGTTATTTTGGAAGCTCTCTCTTATGGCGTTACGGTTTATGCCAGTGAGCATGTTGGGGCAAAGGATTTGCTTGAATCTGAGACAATCTTTTCAAGAGTTCAAGAATTAAAAGAGAAGTTAGCTGTCCAGCCAGTGTCTAGTCGGGTCAAATTATTGAATGAGCATGTGGATGAATTACTAGCCTTATATGCTGAAAGGGAAAACAAATGAACCTATCTAAAATTGTCAAAAAAGTAACAGGCAAACAGATACATTCTGAAGTGACTCTTGGCTATGTTGTTGGAAGAGGCCTTCCCTTCCTTATCGGTTTGCTAAAAGGCATGCTGATTTCACCTTTTCTGAAAAAAGCAGGTAGAAAATTGTTTATTGGTAAACAAGTGACTCTGCGCATGAAAAAGAAGATTAGGTTGGGAAACAATGTCCGGCTAGAACCATTTGTCAGCATTGATGCCCTCTCAAAAGATGGGGTAAAACTAGGCGACAATGTAAAGTTGGGAGATTATAGCAAGATTATTTGTTCTGGTTCCTTGTCCAATTTAGGCAAAGGCCTTGAAATAGGGAAGAATTCCTTTTTTTCAGAGTATACCTTCTTTGGATCCGCTGGCGGGATAAAAATTGGCGAGAATGTTATCGCTGGTCAAGGAGTTCGGTTTCATGCCGAAAACCATAACTACTCTGAACCTGACCTGCTGATTCGGGAACAAGGTGTTAGTCACAAGGGAATTGAAGTCGGTGACAACTGTTGGTTAGGAGCAGGGGCAGTCTTTTTGGACGGAGCTAAAGTTGGTTTAGGCTGTGTTGTTGCTGCGAATGCTTTGGTAACCAAGGAATTTCCAGACAATGTTATTATCGGTGGTGTGCCTGCCAAAATTATTAAAAACAGATTTTAGGAATGATTATGAATCAAAATGTTAAGGTTGGTTTTATTATTTTAAACTACAACACCTGGCAAGAAACAGCTCAGTTAGCTGAAAAAGTTAATAGCTTCTCTTGTGTAGATAAGGTGATTGTAGTTGACAACCTCTCCCCCAATGGCTCTTTTGACGAGTTGAAGAAGATTCAAACAGATGACATCATCGTTGTTTGTTCAGACAAAAACGGGGGCTACTCTTACGGAAATAATATCGGTGCTAAAATAGCCGACGGTTTGGGAATGGATATAGTCTTTGTTTCCAATCCGGATGTTGACGTTGAAGAAGAAGCTATTATTAAAATTGTGCAGGCTATGGTCGAGCATTCTGAATATGCTATTTTATCTGGAGTTGAATACAACATCAAAGGAGAAGTCGATTTACCTGTTGTTTGGCATGCCTATTCCTATTGGGATGATTTACTAGATTGTTTGGTGCTGACAAGAAAGCTCCAGAGAGGGAAGAAAGACATTGACCTTAACCAACAACCAGCAGAAGTAGTAGAAGTTGATTTGGTGAAGGGGTCTTTCTTTGCAGTGAGGATGTCGGATTTTCGATCAGTAGATTTTTTTGATGATAATGTATTTCTATTTTGTGAGGAGAGAATACTTGCAAAGAAAATGCAGGACAAGGGGAAAAAAGTTGGCCTACTGACCAATGCCATTTATTTTCATAACCACTCGACTTCTATCAATCAGGCCTATAAGAAAAAGAGCCAGCAAATTGCTCTGTTGTATAAGGCGAGATACTATTACAATGTCAAGTACAATCAAATTGGTCTCGTTAAAAAATGGCTTTTAATGCTATTTATGAAGCTGTCGATTGCCGAATTCCATGTCATCGACTATGTTCGTGCAAAACGTTATAATCGGTAAACTTGAAAGATACAGAACAATCCAGAAAAGGAAAGATAATCGTCAGGTTACCTGAGGCTTTCCTAACCAGGCATCCAAACTGTTCAACCAGCTTGGATGTAACATAAAGTAAGGCGGTAAGTGATTCTTAATGAAAACGGAAATACAGGAAAAAAAGAATTCCATACTATACACCATCATCCTCTTGTTGATTATTGGAATGCCTTTGCAAAGTATGGTTTTTGATGCCCTCATTCCATCAAAAATTGATAATCTTTGGCGAGATTTTTTGTTGGTTTTTGGTCTGTTGGTTGCAATCTACCAGAACAGAGGCAGAATTCAATTAGGAAAAAATGGCGTACTGATTTTATCAAGCAGTATGATTTGTTTGCTATACACATTGCTGTCAGACAGGGTATTGATTGCGATGAACCTATTCCGAACCTATGTTCTTCCAATGTTCATCTATCTGATAATTATCAACAGTATAGAATTGAATGAAGAAAGTATTAGGCGTTTGAAAAAGGTATTTATTATCAGCGCCTCGATACTTGCGGCTTGGGGGATTTTCCAAGCATGGGTTCTGGGAGATGATTTCCTAATCAAGATTGGATACCCATCCATCGGTGGTTACTTACGAAGCTATGGTTTCTATATCGGTGGCTTTTACGGTTACCAACGGGTAGCCAGTACCTTCTCAGCGCCAAATATTGCGGGGGTGTATTTTGGAATTTCGTCATTGATTACTGCAACAGAATTGAAAAATTCTAAGCGAAATCTGTTGTTCCTCGTAGTGCAAATCTTGGCGTTGGTTCTAACCTTTAGTCGAAGTGCGATTTTAGGAACACTCATTGCCTTTCTATTCTATTATCGTTCCCGTTTGTTCTTTTTCAAACTTCGGATTAGACCACTCTATCTCATTATTCTTATTTCTGTTCCGATAGCGGTGTGGTTTGCGGATAATTTCTTCTTGGACGGAACCATCATGAATATGATTTCAAGAAGTTTGTCTTCGACTGTAAACTTGACGGACCCGTCTGCGGCGAAACACTTGACGGACCTTTGGGAACCGATTGATACGATTTTAGAACATCCGTTTGGACTTGGTTTGGGGTACAACGGCCCTATTGTGCTAGCTCAGTTTGGAGTGGCCAATCTTGTAGAATCTTCTTACTATCTCTTGGCTTATAACTTCGGTATATTGGGAATGTTTGTCTATGTTCTCCCTTATATCAAGGCGATTTTTGCTAACCTATTCTATAAGCGGATGGCAGTAAGTGCAGCTATTTGCTTACTCTTGTTAGTAACTTATTTCTTGCTCCCTAACGTTGAAACCTATGAAATTATCTTCTTTGCCTATCTTTTCATCGCTTTTGATGAAGTTAGTTTTAATGCGCACGAAGAAGTGGGTTTGCAACTTGCCTAATGAGCTATAATTGAAGGATTGATATGGTGATAGGAAAAATCATAAAAAAAGCATCTAAGTATACCTTATTATATGTTTCAAGTCTGATTCCCAAAAAGGATAATCTTCTTATTTTTGGATCTTGGTTGGGCGAGAAATATGCAGACAATCCGAGGTATTTGTTTGAGTACGTTGTCAATCATCGTAAGGACTTAAATGCAGTTTGGATGACTAGCAACAAAAGTGTCTTTCAAGAGTTAACCAATCTGGGCTATCCCGTTCTCTTGTCTGATAGTAAAGAGGCACACAGGACAGCGATGAGGGCAAAATATGTTTTTACAGCGACTGGCAAACTAGATATTGGGGAGAGAAATTCGCATCTGATTGGCAGTGCCCGTTATATCAATCTTTGGCACGGAATTCCCTTGAAGAAAATCATGTATGATGATGAGTATACCTATGCTCATCATCGTCCTAATTTTCTTGCCAATCTGTTGGAATCCTTTCCTTTTCGTCATTACTATGTTGTTTCAACAAGCGAAACCTTTTCTAAAATCTACGAGTCAGCATTTCTGGTAAATAAAGGGCAGGTTTTAGAGTTGGGACAACCGAGAAATGACTACTTTTTTGATTCCTCTTATCCTAAGAGCGACTTGTTGGCTACCTTCAATGGGAAGAAAATTATCTCCTACATGCCGACTCATCGAAATGAAGGCAAGAAGCCGATTGATTTGAATAGCCTATTTGACTTAGAGAAGCTCAATGCATGGTGTGAAAAGAATCATACGGTGTTTGTTATCAAGAAACATTTTTACCATAGGGACGACCCAACCCTTTCAGCTTCATATCCGGCTATTGTCGATTTGACTAGCCAGCCGATTGATGCTCAGGAGTTGATGAAGTATTCAGATGTTTTAATAACAGACTATTCGAGCTGTTATATTGACTACATGCTTCTTGATAGACCGATTGTTTTCTTTAACTACGATTATGACGAGTATATAAAAGAAGATAGGAAAATGTATTTCCCTTATGAAGAGGTGACACCAGGAGCCAAGTGTACAAATTTTGCAGAACTGCTACAACAACTGAATGATTGGGTAGTTGGACAGGATGCATTTTGTCAAGAAAGAGAAAAAGTTAAGGGCCTTTTCTATTCTGAAAAGAACCAGCACATGGTTTCAGAACAAGTGTTAGAGGCAGTTCTTAAATTGTAAGAGTGGATATAGTAAAACAACATGAAAAAAATATTGAACAAGTATAGGGCCTTGTCGGCACCGATTAAGGCTTCTATTTGGTTTACGATTTGCAATATTTTGCAAAAAGGTATCTCAATGGTTACCGTTCCCATCTTCACACGTCTTTTGACAACGGAGCAATATGGGGTTTATTCTGTTTACCAGTCTTGGTATTCTATTATCGGTGTTTTCGCAACCCTCAATCTGTATTACGGTGTTTTTAACAATGGAATGATTAAGTACAAGGGACGCGAAGATGAGTTTACCTCCTCCATCCAAGGTCTGACCACAGCTGTAACGGGTTTGCTTTTTGTGGTCTATCTATTGGGAATGGGATATTGGAATGAAACCATCGGCCTGTCAACTCTCTTGATACTAGTCATGTTCTTGGATCTGTTTACTACACCAGCCTATTCGTTCTGGGCGGCTAGACAGCGTTTTGACTACAAGTACAAGAGTTTGGTACTGGTCACTCTTATTATCGCAATTGGTAGCCCACTTGTGGGATTGGCGGCTGTTATTCTGTCAACCCATAAAGCGGAAGCCCGAATTATTTCTTTTGTACTGATTCAGGTATGTATTGGGATTTTCTTTTACAGCCTAAATCTTTACAGGGGGAAACGTTTTTTTGATAAGAAATATTGGCTTTATGCTTTAAATTTCAACCTTCCGCTTATTCCTCATTATTTATCTCAGTCTATTTTGAACCAATCCGATCGCATCATGATCAATTCAATGATTGGTGCGGACAAGGCAGCGATTTACAGTGTTGCTTATAGTATTTCCACCTTGATGCTCTTGGTAACAAGTGCTATCAATAGTTCTTTCATTCCCTTTACTTACAAGTGTATCAGCGAGAAAAATTTTGCTTCCTTGCGTAAGAGTGCAAATTTCTTGATTACCCTGGTTGGTATCGGATCGATTGTGATTATTGCTTTTGGACCGGAGATTATCCAATTGTTTGCGCCACCAGAATACTATGATGCTATTTGGATTATCCCACCAGTTGCCGTTTCAATCTACTTTATGTTTTTATATCCGATTTTTGGAAATATTGAGTTTTACTTTGAAGCGAATAAGTTTGTTATGTGGGCTTCTATTGCAGGAGCGATTGTCAATATCGGTTTGAACTTGATTTTCTTAAAACCACTCGGCTACCTTTCAGCTGGTTATACAACTCTATTGTGTTATATTCTTTTTGCTGTTGGACATTATATCTTCATGAAGAAGGTAATTCGTTTGAATATCCCGGGTGAGAAGGTGTACGATACACGCTATATCTTTATCTTTTCTATCTTGTTGCTGGTTGCCATGTTTTTGATGGTACTGGTTTATCAGAACTTGTTGATTCGCTATCTGGTTATCTTGGTAATTGCTAGCACGGCAGTTATCAAACGTAAAGAAATATTGACCTCAATTAAAGATATTAGAAAATAATAATGAGTATGGGAGGTTTGCTCATGAATCAAAATGAACAGTTGCACAAAACACTAGTTGAAATTTTAGATTTTGCGAAGGAAATTTGTGAGGAGCACAAGCTGACCTATTTCTTGGTTTATGGAACTGCCCTTGGCGCAAGACGGCACTCCGGTTTTATTCCTTGGGACGATGATGTAGATATTGCCCTGCCTCGGAAAGACTATGAACAGTTCCTTCGTCTAGTTGCAGAGAAAAAGGATAGTTCCTATACTGTTCAAAATGAAGACAATGAGGGAAATTACTTTTTGACTTTTGCAAAGGTACGAAAGAAAAATACGGTTTTTATTGAAAGTATCCTAGAAGCTGAGTACAAAGACAATGGGATTTACATTGATATTTTCCCTTTGGACTTTGTTGAGAATCCCAACTCGGTCGGGTTTAAGTTGAGGAGAGGAATGTTTGACTATCTCAAGCATATTCTCAAGTTCTCAACTTGCAGAAAACTTTACAAGACCAAGTATAGCCCTCTTCGTTATGCTTTGGAACATATTCTGGCCTTGCCAGCTTTTGTCTTTTCTAACAAGAGTTTGTTAAAGATGGCCAATCGTTTTATTCATTCGACTCAAGAGGCAGCTTATGTGGGGCAATACGATCAAACATCGGTCGAAGCAATTATGCCTTATGATTATTATTTCCCTGCTGCTCAGGCTACTTTTGAAGGTAAAGAGTACAGCGTACCTGCTAAACTCGATAAGTACTTGGAGCACAGTTATGGTAGTGATTTTATGGAGTTACCGCCCGTTGAAAAACGAGTGACCCATAATCCTGTGAAGTTGATATTTTAGGATAGTGTCATGAAGAAAGAGCAACAAAAAAATGCCATTATTTTGGCAGCGGGATTTGGTATGCGAATGGTACCAATCAACTTTGAAACCCCAAAAGGCTTGGTGGAAGTAAATGGCCAGCCTCTGATTGAACGGCTTATTGAGCAATTGCAAGAGGCAGGAGTCAACGATATTACGGTTGTCGTTGGCTATTTGAAAGAGCAATTTGACTATCTGCGGAATCGTTATGACTTGACCTTGGTAGAAAATCCTTATTATAGCGAAAAAAATAATCTTTATTCTCTATCCTTGGTTAGTGAGAAAATAGGGGACACCTTTATCCTACCGTGTGATATTTGGTGCAAGGAAAATCCTTTTCTTACACCAAGTGAGAAATCCTTTTATATGGTTTATGACCATCAAATTTCTTCGCCAACTGACCAGAATAAGGCGTACTGGGATAAGATGACTGGGATTGCCTATATCGCTGAAGGAGATGCTGAGTGGCTTAAAAACAATCTTCAGTGTATTCTGGAAGAAGAAAGCGGGCAGACAGCCTTTTGGGAAGAAGCTCTTTATGAAAAAGACCAGTTGTTGGTTACACCTAAACATATAGCCACTACTTCGGTCAAGCAAATCAATACCTTTGAAGACCTCAGAAATGCAGATGAACATTCCGTTCATTTGCAATCGGATGCAATTGAAATCATCTGTCAAGTATTGGGAGTTGAAGCAGCAGAAGTTGAAGAAATCACTGCTTTGAAAAAAGGTATGACCAATCGCTCCTTCCTGTTTTCCTGTCAAGGGAAACAATATATCATGCGCATCCCTGGTGAAGGAACTGATTTACTAATCAATCGCAAAGAAGAGGCCGCTGTCTACAAGGCCCTGTCTGGCTACGGCATTTGCGATGATATTATTTACATTAATCCAGACAACGGCTATAAAATTACTGGCTTTATTGATTCAGCTAGGAATTGTGATGCAGGTAATCCAGATGATCTGATAAAATGTATGGCCCGCTTGCGAGCCTTTCACCAGCTTGGTCTAAGTGTGGAGCATGAGTTTAATATTTTTGAACAAATTCTCTTCTATGAAAATCTTCGTCAAGGACAGCCGTCGCTTTATGATGATTATGAGGCTGTTAAAAGGTCGATTTTTGCCCTGCGAGATTATATCGAAGAACATGTAGAAGAGAAGGTGTTGACCCATATTGATGCCGTTCCTGACAATTTCCTTTTGTATGAAAAAGATGGAGAAGAAGAGATTCGTCTTATAGACTGGGAATATGCGGGCATGCAGGATCCCCATGTGGATGTAGCCATGTTTTCTATCTACTCACTGTACAACAAGGAGGAAATTGATCGGCTAATTGACATCTATTTTGAGGGGCAATGTTCGACACCGATACGGTTGAAAATCTATTGCTACGTAGCAGCCTGTGGCTTGTTATGGAGCAACTGGTGTGAGTATAAGAGGTTGCTAGGGGTTGAATTTGGAGATTATGCCCATCAGCAATTCCAATACGCGAGAGATTTTGCTGCCTATCTGCCGATAGCAGATTAGGACAATATGAGGATGTGGATGATGAAGAAGAATTTCAAAGGTATACTTTTAGGCTTGTCTTCAGGAATGTTCTGGGGATTGGACACAGCCTTGAATGGCTTGGTCTTGACGATGGCACCATTTATTCTGGCAGATGCTCGACTAATATCAGGAACATTGCTGCTGGCTTTTTTCCATGACTTCATTTCTGCCTTGCTATTGACAGCAGATATTGGAGTTCACGGAGGGCTTAAAGCGACGGTTACTCTCTTGAAAAATAGAAGCGCCCATTTTGTTATGGTGGCAGCTTTGTTTGCAGGCCCACTGGGGATGAGAGCTTATCTTTATGCTGTAGATACTATTGGTTCAGGCTTGACTGCGACAATTTCTGCCATCTACCCCGCTGTTGCAGCAATTTTAGGGGCTATCTTTTTGAAAGATTACCTTAACAAACGAGGCTGGTTGGGGTTGATGCTGACGATTACAGCGATAGGAATTTTGGGGTACACCAATCTGGCTAGTGTAGGCAGTATGGTTCTTGGAATTTTAGCAGCCCTTCTTTGTGTTTTTGGTTGGGCATCTGAGAGCGTTATTACTGCCTACGGAATGAAGGATGACATTGAACCCAAACAAGCCCTCTTTATTCGCCAATGGACTTCAAGCCTTGCTTACCTACTATTCATGTTTTTCGAGGGAGATTGGATGTTTAGTGTTCAGGCGGTAGTATTATCACCTAGTATTTGGTTGACAGTTGCCCTAGCTGTTGTTGGAACGCTGTCTTATCTCTGCTATTATTCTGCCATTGATACAATCGGACCAGTCAAGGCTACTGGCTTAAATGTTACCTATTCTATTTGGACAGTGGTATTCACACTCATCTTGATGGGGGGAGAATTTGACCTAAAATTGATTGTCTGCGGTTTGTTGATTATCGTAGGCTCCTCTCTTGTGATAAAAGATTAAAATAAAGGAGTATTTATGCGTGCAATTATCTTAGCGGCAGGCATGGGGACACGACTTCGCCCATTAACTTTGACGAGACCCAAATCCTTGATTGAGGTGAAGGGGACAAGCTTGATTGAGCGTCAAATTGTCTTTTTAAAAGAGCGTGGAATTGATGAGATAATTGTTGTCACAGGTTATCTTGCAGAACAATTTCAATTTTTAAAGGAAAAGTATGGTGTTGAACTCATTTACAATGATAAATATGATGTGTACAACAATTTTTATACCATGTATCTGGTAAAAGAGTATCTGAGTGACGCCTATGTTATCGATGCGGATAATTATTTGGTAGAAAATATTTTTGACCCCACCATCCAAGAGTCAGCTTATTTTAGCGCCTACAAGGTAGGTTTTAAGGATGAATGGTTGCTGGAGTGCGACGCTAACCAACAAGTTCAGAAAATTGTCGTAACCAGCGGAGAAGGCTCCATTTTATCCGGTGTTTCTTATTGGAATGAAGAGTCTGGGCGGGTTCTCAATCGGTTGATTGACGAGCATTTTGTAGCAAGTTCATTTTCTGATTTATATTGGGATAACCTGGTGAAAGATAACCTGGATAAAATCCAGGTATTTAAACGGGATATCCCTTCAGATGCGATTTTCGAGGTAGATAGCCTTGAGGATTTAGAGGCCTTGCAGGACTTTTTGGATAATCGTAGGATGTAAGTGAGGGAGGCTTCGCCGGATGCTCATTAGAGTGTTTTCGACGAGGTTTTTCTTTAAAGAGAGTATTGAAAGGGGTTATGATGTCGTCCAAAAGAATTGAGTGGATTGATAATATAAAGGGATTAGGGATCATTTTAATAGTATGGGGGCATTTGTACCCAACGCTTTGGATTAAAAAATGGCTGTATAGTTTTCATTTGCCACTGTTTTTCTTCATTTCTGGTTATTTGAGAAAGAAGAGGAATGTCAAAGAAACTGCTGTATCAAAAGCTAAAAGTTTGCTCCTTCCTTACATGATTACAGCCATCCTGTCGTTTCCGATAGGCTTTGTCAGGGATGCTGTTTTCAATATTGAAACGAGCCTTCTTGAGCGGATTGGGCAGCTATTCTACTGGAATGGATCTGTTGGTTGGAATACACCGATTTGGTTCTTACTAGTATTATTCTTGGTGGAAGTTTTTTATGCTTTGATTGACGAGTTGAAGGTAGATAATTCCTTATCAATCTTTATTGTATGGCTGTTTGGGCTTGCTTTTTACATTTTGAAAATTGTTTTACCATTTGGCCTACATATTGTTTGTTGGATGATGCCACTCTATCATTTGGGGGTGTTGGTGCGGGAACGCAATTTGTTCGACTTGGTTCCAGCCAAGTGGCGATGGCCATCAGCTTTGTTTCTTATCATTCTCGGTGGCTTAATAACATTTTTAATGACAGATGGGATTGCAGAAGTTTACCTTGGTTTGTTAAATCACTACATTGTTTACTTTATCAATGCAGCAGTTGTTATTTTAGGAATCTGTCTGCTCAGTTTGGGAAGTAAAAAGCTTGCTTTTCTCCAATTTTTTGGTCGCCATTCCCTCTTTATCTTATGTACGCATTATCTCTTTCTCTATTTTTTCCAAGCTGTTGACCGCTATATCGTAGGCAATAAAATGTTCCACTATACTTTATTGCCGTCAGTCATTATGCTGCTCACAACCCTTTTGGCCTACCTTCTTTTCTTTAATCTTTTGAAAGTCGTGAAGAAACAGATTGACAGACCTGGGGGAGCATCTCAATAGTCGCTTGCCTATTACAATTTTATAGAGTAGCAAAAAACCATCTCAAAAGGGATGGTTTTTAATCTTTAGATTGCAGAAAGCAAGGCTTGTGCTTGTTTTTCAAGTCCGGCGATTGCTTCCTCAGATAGTTTCAACTCACCAGTTCCCCATGCCTCAGGGTTGACAGTAGTGCCGACAAATTCACCGACAACTTGGGTACGGATGAATGGAAGCAAGGCGTTGTAAGCAGCGAATAATTGTTCGTGACCTGCGTTTGCAACGGAAGAAACAGTTACAAGTTTGTCTTGTAAAATTGAAGGACCGTGTGTGTCAGAGAGGTCAAGAGAGCGGCTTAGCCAGTCAAGGGCGTTTTTGACAGTGCCTGGGATAGCAAAGTTGTAGACTGGAGAGAAAATCCAGATAGCATCAGCCTGTCCAACTGCCTCGCGCATTGCAGCGATTTCTGGCAGGACAGGTGTTTCCAAATCTTGATTCATCAACGGAACATTGATGTCCAAGTAAGTCACTTCAGCCTTACCACCAAGAATTTCTTGTGCTTTTTTCGCCATTTGGTGGTTGAATGAACCTTGACGAAGGGAACCGACTAAAAACAATACTTTTGCCATAAGTGCAAACTCCTTTATTTAAGAATAGTTATTTCTATAATGTAGCATAACACATTTATCACTAATTAGCAATAAACTAATCTTCTTTTTTAAATTTTTTCAGTAATTCAGCCAAAAGAATCAGTTCTTCCTGAGTGAGTGCAGAGAAGATTTTGCCAATGTTGTTGTAATGCTCCGGCAAGATTTTTTCGATACGCTCGCGACCCAGAGGTGTCAGACCAATCAGGTAAGACCGCCGATCTTTACTGTCTGGCACCTTGAAAATATAGCCGTCACGAATCATGTTTTTAATAACGACGGTCATATTCCCAGAGGTACTTAACAACTTGTCAATCAAATCCTGAATACGGAGATTTCCCTTATTGTAGAGGGTTTCCATCACACCGAACTGGCAAACGGTCAGATTGTGTTTTCTGATGGTTTCCAGTTCCTGTTTGGTGATGGTGTTGGAAGCTCTACGGAAGATAACTAGGCTATGTAGTGCTTCTTGATTTTCTGTTAGTGCTTTTTCAATTTTATCCATACCCTCATTTTAGCAATTCTTAGCATCTTTTGCAACAAATAATAGGTAGTGATACCTGATAAAATACATATCTTCTTTTCGGAAAATTGGATCAAATGATGAGAATGAATAGCAATCTAAGCCAACTTGTAGTATAATAGGACTACTATGGCAAAAATGAGACAGCGGACGCAGAAACAGATTATTACTACCGGCAAGCAGTATGTATTGGGCTTGTTTGTTCTTCTTTCGGTTTTGACTTTTTCCATCCTCTATGCTCTAGAGGTTTCTGGCAGACCCTTTGCAGAAGCAAAGGAAAAAGCGGTAGAACTGGCAAGTCAGTATGCAGGTCTTACTTCGGCTACGCAAGTTGCTATCTATAATGGTGCAGCTACCTATTACAGTGTGGTAGGAAAGACAGATGCGGGCGAGGAATTACTGGTTCTGATTCCTGAAGAAGGGCAGGATATTCTTGTTTATCCGCTAGCAGCAGGTCTATCTCAGGAAGAGGCTGAGGCAGTTGCTCAGGAAAATGGTGCTGAATCGATTGATCGAGCCATTTTAGGGTATGCGGACGGAAAACCAATTTGGGAAATCAAGTCCAAAACGGCCTACTATCTTATTGAGTTTGAAACAGGCGATTTGCTGAAGAAGGAGGGTATATGACCAAGCTATCAAAACGAGTGCTAGAAATGGAAGAAAGTGTGACCTTGGCAGCTGGAGCGCGTGCAAAAGCACTCAAAGCCCAAGGACGTGATATTTTGGAGCTAACTCTGGGAGAGCCAGACTTTGTAACACCGAAACATATCCAGCAGGCTGCCATTGAAGCGATTGAAACAGGTAAAGCTAGTTTTTACACGGTTGCTTCTGGACTGCCTGCTTTGAAAGCAGCTGTCAATACTTACTTTGAAAATTTTTATGGTTACAGTGTTGAACCAAATCAGGTAGTGGTAGGAACAGGGGCAAAATTTCTTCTCTACGCCTTTTTTGCGGCTGTCATCAACCCAGGTGATGAAGTTATTATCCCGACTCCTTACTGGGTTTCTTATGCTGACCAAATTAAGATGAATGAGGGACAGCCGGTCTTTGTAAAGGCAACAGAGGCTAATCAGTTCAAGGTGACGGTTGAGCAGCTAGAAGCAGCTCGTACAGATAAAACCAAGGTTCTTCTTCTCAATTCACCATCCAATCCGACAGGTATGATTTATAACCACAAGGAGTTGGAAGCAATCGGAAATTGGGCAGTTTCCCATGATATTCTCATATTGGCAGATGATATTTATGGTCGATTGGTTTACAACGGTCACCGTTTTACACCGATTTCAAGTATTTCTGAAACCATTCGTAAACAGACCATCGTCATCAACGGTGTATCCAAGGCCTATGCCATGACAGGCTGGCGGGTCGGTTATGCGGTTGGGCAGCCTGAGATTATTTCAGCCATGAGTAAAATTGTTGGTCAGACCACTTCCAATTTAACAGCTGTTGCCCAATATGCTGCTATCGAAGCCTTGAGTGGCCCGCAAGATACGGTTGAAACCATGCGTCAGGCTTTTGAAGATCGCCTGAACACCATCTATCCTCTCTTGGCAGAAGTGCCCGGCTTTGAAGTGATTAAACCAGAAGGAGCCTTCTATCTCTTCCCAAATGTGAAGAAGGCGATGGAAATGAAAGGCTTTAGTGATGTGACCGACTTTACTACTGCCATTTTAGAAGAAACGGACGTTGCCCTTGTTACCGGAGCTGGTTTCGGGGCGCCAGAGAACATTCGTTTGAGCTACGCAACGGATATGGAAACACTCAAAGCAGCGGTAGCCCGTTTGAAAGAGTATATGTCTAAGTAAAAATAACAAGTTAAGGAAAGAGTTATGTCTAAAAAGATTGTATCAATTAGTGATGTAAAAAAATATGTTGGCCAAGAAGTGACTATTGGCGCTTGGGTTGCCAACAAATCCGGAAAGGGTAAATTAGCCTTCTTGCAGTTGCGTGACGGAACAGCCTTTTTCCAAGCAGTTGCCTTCAAGCCAAATTTTATTGAACAATTTGGTGAAGAGGAGGGAACAGCTAAATTTGACACTGTTAAGCGATTGAGTCAAGAAACCTCGGTTTATGTGACAGGTGTCGTCAAAGAAGATGAGCGCTCTAAGTTTGGTTATGAATTGGATATTCGTGATTTGGAAGTGATTGGTGAGTCTCAGGATTACCCGATCACACCAAAAGAGCATGGTACAGACTTCTTGATGGATAATCGCCATCTCTGGCTGCGTTCTCGTAAGCAGGTAGCAATTCAGCAAATCCGCAATGCCATCATCTATGCTTCTTACGAGTTTTTTGACCGCAATGGCTTTATTAAATTTGATAGTCCAATTTTATCTGGAAATGCCGCAGAAAATACGACAGAGCTATTTGAAACAGACTATTTTGGCAGTCCTGCCTTCTTGAGTCAGTCAGGTCAGCTTTATCTTGAAGCTGGTGCAATGGCCCTTGGTCGCGTCTTCGACTTTGGTCCTGTATTCCGTGCTGAAAAGTCCAAAACTCGCCGCCATCTGACAGAGTTCTGGATGATGGACGCAGAATATCCATTTATGACCCATGAGCAATCTTTGGATTTGCAGGAAGCCTATGTCAAAGCTTTGATTCAGGGAGTGCTTGATCGTGCGCCTCAGGCACTTGAAACCTTGGAACGCGATACTGAGTTGCTGAAGAAGTATATCGCAGAACCATTCAAGCGTGTAGCCTATGATGATGCCATCTCACTCCTTCAGGAGCACGAAGCAGATGAAGATACTGACTACGAACACATCGAACATGGCGATGACTTTGGTTCGCCACATGAAACTTGGATTTCCAACTACTTCGGTGTTCCAACCTTTGTTGTAAACTATCCTGCTAGCTTCAAAGCCTTTTACATGAAGCCAGTTCCAGGCAATGAGGAGCGTGTATTGTGTGCAGATCTTTTGGCTCCAGAAGGCTATGGAGAAATCATCGGTGGTTCTGAGCGGGAAACAGACTATGATAAATTGTTGGCTAAGATTGAATCTGAAGGGCTCAATCCAGCTGATTACGCTTTCTACCTGGATCTTCGTAAATACGGTTCTGTTCCACACTGTGGATTTGGTCTTGGTTTAGAGCGGATGGTTACCTTTGTTGCTGGAACCAAGCATATTCGTGAAGCAATTCCATTCCCACGGATGCTTCATCGCCTACATCCATAAGAAATACAAATTGACACAGCCTCTGTTTCCTAATTTTAGGATTGGATGCTGGTTTCGCAAACAGACTACAAAAGTGGTCTGTTTTCTTGCTTTTTAGGAATGAATTATTTATAATTATTCTAAATAATTTTATGGAGAAACGATGAAAGAACATCAGTTAGGTAAAGAAATTATCCGCCTGGCCCTGCCTGCAACGGTGGAGAACATCTTTCAAACCTTGGTCGGGTTTGTGGACACCCTTTTGATTGCACAGCTGGGTTTGGTGGCTGTGACAGCGGTTGGCTTAGCCAATGCGATTTTAAATGTTTACTTGGCTGTCTTTTTGGCAATCGGTGTAGGTGGTACAGCCCTGATTGCTCGGAGTTTGGGGGCTGGTCAGCTCGAGAAGGCAAGGAGATATGCAGGTCAGGTACAGGAAGTATCAATAGTAGCGGGAATCTTATTCGGTCTGGTTTCTATCCTATTTGGCCACTGGCTATTGCAGGCCATGGGGGCTGAAGCGACTGTATTGGAAGAGGCTCAGGTATTCTTTTACTGGGTGGGCGGTTTGGCTGTCTTACATGCCAGTATGACCAGTTTAGGAACGATTTTACGGGCTAGTGGTGATACGGTGACACCGATGAAGATCGGGTTGATGACAAACATTGTCAATCTTGGTTTAGATTATCTCTTGATTTTTGGGATTGGTTCTTGGTCTGGCCTTGGAATTTTGGGAACAGCTTTAGGAACGATTTTGGCGCGTCTGCTGGGGGCCTATCTGCTGTTTCGTGAGGTGCAAAAGACAGATATGGCTTTTAGGCTAGCTGTTAAGCTTGTTTGGTCAGACTATAAGGAGCTGATTACTTTGACTATCCCAGCGGCTTTGGAACGTTTGGTTATGCGGCTGGGGCAGGTGGTTTATTTCAGCTTGATTCTAGCCTTGGGAACAACTGTTTATGCTTCTCACATGATTGCAGGAAATATCGAGAGCTTTACCTATATGCCTGCCTATGGCTTGGCAACAGCAGCGGCAGTTATGGTTGGTCAGGCTTTGGGGCAGAAGGATTTAAAAAAGATTCGTCAGATTGGCCTTCTTAGTTCAGTTTATGGTGTTTTGGTGATGTCGTGTCTAGGAGTGATTCTCTTTGTTGGTGCTCCTTATTTTGCCGGACTTTTTACAGGAGAGGCAGAAGCTATTCAGCAGGTAGTCATTGCTTTGCGGATAGATGCTTTTAACCAACCAGGGCTTGCGGTTTCCCTGATTATGGCAGGGGCCTTGCAAGGGATGGGAGATACAAGGTCACCACTTTATTCTACGATGATTGGCATGTGGGGAGTGCGTGTATTGGGAGTCATCCTTTTTGGTCAGTTGCTTCAATGGGGGATTGGAGGCATCTGGCTGTCCATCCTGATTGACTTGCTTCTCAGAGCTACTTTTTTAAGCTGGCGTTTCTTCACCAGAGTTTTGTGAACGAACATCATTTTACTCCGATTATGTGATAATTGTATACGAAAGCTAGCCAATAGGCTGGTTTTTCTTTCAGTCTGTTCGGAACTTGGCAGAAAGTGTGCTATAATGAAAGGAGAAAGTGAAAAGAGGTAAACGCTTATGAAAATCATCCATACAGAGAAAGCTCCGGCAGCAATTGGACCTTATGTACAGGGAAAGGTCGTTGGCAATCTGCTTTTTGCATCTGGTCAGGTTCCTTTATCACCTGAAACAGGAGAGGTTGTCGGCAGCACCATAGAAGAGCAAACCCAGCAAGTCTTGAAAAATATTGCAGCTATCTTAGAAGCAGCAGGTACTGACTTTGATCATGTCGTCAAAACGACCTGCTTCCTTAAGGATATGAACGATTTTGCAGCCTTCAACTCGGTCTATCAGACGGCCTTTTCGGGAGACTTCCCAGCTCGTTCAGCTGTTGAAGTAGCCCGTCTGCCTCGGGACGTCAAGATTGAGATTGAAGTGATTGCAGCAGTGGATTAGCCGTTGATGCGGTAAAATAGAAAGGAGATCCTATGACAAAAAAACTCCACCTTGTAATTGTGACTGGTATGTCTGGGGCCGGGAAGACCGTGGCTATCCAGTCTTTTGAGGACCTAGGTTATTTTACCATTGATAATATGCCCCCAACTCTTTTGCCTAAATTCCTAGAATTGATTCGCCACAGTCAGGACAACGATAAGATTGCCCTAGTGGTGGATATGCGGAGCCGTTCCTTCTTTTCTGAAATTAGGGCGGTGCTGGATGAGCTAGAATCAGCGGAGGATTTGGATTTCAAAATTCTTTTCCTAGACGCTACTGACAGCGAGTTGGTGGCACGCTATAAGGAAACCCGCCGCTCTCATCCTTTAGCAACTGATGGCCGTGTGTTGGACGGTATTCAGTTAGAGCGGGAGTTACTTGCGCCGCTTAAAAATATGAGCCAGAATGTGATTGATACGTCCGAATTGACTCCTCGGAATCTCCGAAAAGAGATTTCTGAACAATTTGCCAGCCATGACAATCAACCAGCCTTTCGGATTGAAGTCATTTCCTTTGGGTTCAAGTACGGTCTGCCTCTGGATGCAGATTTGGTTTTTGATGTACGCTTCTTGCCCAATCCCTACTATCAAGTTGAACTCCGTAATTTGACGGGGTTGGATCAGCCTGTGTTTGACTATGTGGTGAACCATGCTGAGTCAGAAGATTTTTACAGACACTTGTTGGGTCTGATTGAACCTATTTTGCCAGGCTACCAAAAGGAAGGGAAGTCTGTCTTGACCATCGCAATTGGTTGTACCGGCGGTCAGCATAGAAGCGTAGCTTTTGCCAAGCGCTTGGCAGATGATTTGGAAAAACAGTGGATTGTCAATCGCAGCCACCGTGACAAAGATAGACGAAAGGAAACTGTGAACCGTTCATGAGAAAACCAAGGATTACAGTCATAGGAGGTGGAACGGGTATTCCGGTTATCCTCAAAAGTCTAAGGGATAAAGACGTGGATATTACGGCTATTGTTACCGTTGCAGATGATGGAGGCTCTTCTGGAGAGATTCGGCAGGCCCTTCAGGTCACCCCGCCCGGTGATTTGCGCAATGTTCTTCTAGCCATGTCTGATATGCCTAAACTCTACGAGAAAATTTTTCAGTATCGCTTTGCTGAAACAGATGGCGCTCTTGCGGGTCATCCGCTAGGGAACTTGATTATTGCTGGGATTTCTGAGATGCAGGGGTCTACCTACAATGCCATGCGGTTATTGTCCACTTTTTTCCATACAACAGGAAAAATATACCCTTCCAGTGAAAATGCTTTGACGTTACACGCGGTCTTTGTAGACGGAACAGAGGTAGTGGGTGAGAGCAAGATTTCCAAACATCAGGGAATGATTGACCATGTGTATGTCACCAATTCCTACAACGATGAGGAACCGACAGCTAGCCGACAAGTTGTCGAAGCGATTATGAATAGTGATATGATTGTTTTAGGACCAGGCTCACTCTTCACCTCTATCTTACCCAATCTGATGATTTCAGAGATTGGCCAGGCTCTCAAAGAAACAAAAGCTGAGGTAACCTATGTCTGCAATATCATGACCCAGCGGGGAGAAACAGAATTCTTTAGCGATGCAGACCATGTGCGGGTTCTCAATGCCCATCTAGGAGCAAATTTTATCGATACGGTTTTGGTGAATATTGAACCTGTACCACAGGAATATATGAATACCCATCAATTTGATGAATATTTGGTACAAGTCAAGCATGATTTTGCTGGTTTACAAGAACAAGTGAAGCGTGTGATTTCATCCAATTTCTTGCGTTTGGAAAATGGCGGAGCTTTCCACGACGGCGATTTAGTTGTTGAGGAATTGCTCAGTATTATACAGGTGCGATCATGAGTTTCACGGTTCAGGTAAAAGAAGAAATTCTGGCTCAAGCTCAGCAACATAAAAGTGAATTGGCGGCCATTATCAAACTTTCAGGAAGTCTTGGGTTGGCTTTTGGAGGCTTGACCCTCTCCATTACGACTGAAAATGCGAAGATTGCTCGCCATATCTATGGCATGTTGTTGCAATTTTATCAGGTTAAAGCAGATATTCGTCACCACCAAAAGCCCAACTTGCGTAAAAATCGTGTCTACACAGTTTTTGTGGAAGAAGGGGTAAACACCATTCTCGATGACTTATATCTGGCTGATAGTTTTTTTGGTCTGGACACAGGAATTGCTCCGGCCATCCTCAGCAATGATAGCTGGAGTCAAGCCTATCTAAGAGGTGCATTTTTGGCCAGTGGTTCTATCAAGGATCCAGAAAAAGGCAAGTACCAGCTAGAAATCGCATCGGTTTATAGTGATCATGCTCAGGATTTAGCCAACTTGATGCAACAATTCCTTCTGGATGCTAAGGTTATTGAGCGTTCTAAGGGAACCATTACCTACCTGCAACGTGCAGAGGACATTATGGACTTTTTGTTGGTCATTGGCGCAGAAGAAGCTAAGACAGAGTTTGAGAATGTGAAGATTCTTCGCGAGGCGCGCAATGATCTCAATCGAGCTACCAATGCCGAGGCAGCCAACATTGCTCGTACAGTGACAGCCAGTATGAAAACCATTAACAATATCGCTAAAATTATGGAAACCATCGGTCTGGATCAACTTCCGGCCGATCTCCAAGAACTAGCTCAACTTCGTATCCAGCATCCTGACTATTCGATTCAACAGCTCGCTGAAAGTCTGACCGATCCCATTACCAAAAGTGGGGTCAACCATCGTCTTCGGAAAATCAATAAACTAGCAGATGATTTATAGACACGAAAACCGGCCCTTCACCAAAGAGCCGGTTTTCTAGGAGATGATAGGTGTGCCTCAAGAGAATGTGAGGCAGCTAGTGGTTGACTTTATCAACCGTGAAAAGAAGGTATGCTTTGCTTAAGCATAGGTCTAGTATAAGATACGATTCTTAAAAAAGACTAAAACAAAATGGTTTATTTGAATAAGAAAAATAACTTAAAACGATAATTTTCCTTTACATATTTCAGCTAATCTAGTATAATAGCTCTTGTGTGTAATGGACGCACAAAAATACAGTTTATCCGCTGGGTTTAAAAGCACCTATGATTGACAAAGATAGGAGAAAAAAATGAATCCATTGATCCAAAGTTTGACAGAAGGTCAACTTCGTACCGACATCCCTTCTTTCCGTCCTGGTGACACTGTTCGTGTTCACGCTAAGGTTGTGGAAGGAAGCCGTGAGCGTATCCAGATCTTTGAAGGGGTTGTAATCTCTCGTAAAGGTCAAGGTATCTCAGAAATGTACACTGTTCGTAAAATTTCTGGCGGTGTAGGTGTAGAACGTACTTTCCCAATCCACACTCCTCGTGTTGATAAGATTGAAGTTGTACGTTACGGTAAAGTACGTCGTGCTAAATTGTACTACTTGCGTGCATTGCAAGGTAAAGCTGCGCGTATCAAAGAAATCCGTCGTTAAGATCACATCGAAGAGCCTAGCTCAATAGATTGACTACGGTAGACACTCGCAAGAGTGTCTTTTTTCTATGGTGATTTCCAGCGACTTTGCAAGTTTCAATGAAATGTAGTAGAATAATCCTAATACGAGGGAGGACTGCTGATGGTTGAAGAAAAGAAAATTCCACGGGTTATGTCGGATTTGCGACAGGACATCGTAGAAGTGCCCAAAGTCATTAAAAAATGTTCAGGAATTCGGATCTACGGCCGGCGGATTCGGTCGATTTTATTTACAACAGATGTAGCGGTCATTGCCAATCATGATGCGGATGCTGTTTTAGCTGTCTATCCTTTTACTCCAAGTCCAGCCATCATCAAAAGTATCATGATGGTGGCTTCTGTTCCAGTCTTGGCAGGGGTAGGTGGTGGTCTGACGACTGGCTTACGTTCTGCCAATATGAGCCTCTTATCCGAGTCAGAGGGTGCTTATGCAGTAGTTGTCAATGGCCCAACTGACATAGATACCATCGCAGAAATCAATAAGGTTGCGGATATTCCGATTATTTACACCGTTGTTTCTGAAAAAGCAGATTTAGCCTCCAGAATTCAGGCAGGAGTGGATATTTTAAATGTAAGCTGTGGACCTGACACACCTAGGGTTGTTAAACATATTCGTGAGGACTTCCCTGACTTTCCTATTATTGCAACAGGTGGGCCTACTGAAGAAAGTATTCTTCAGGTCATTGAGGCTGGTGCCAATGCAGTGACCTACACTGCTCCGAGCAATGCAGAGCTTTTTAAAGAAAAAATGACCAAGTACCGCAAGTATTTTGAAGACTAAGTACCCTCATTTTTTCTCTTGCAATCTTTGCCCGTCTGCGATACAATAAATGCAGACCTTCCCTTAGTTAAATGGATATAACAAATTCCTCCTAAGAATTAGTTGCAGGTTCGATTCCTGCAGGGGAGATAGAATATGAAGAAAACCCTTGAAAACTCAATGTTTTCAAGGGTTTTAGCTTCTGCTTACAGTGTCAAACCGAGCCAGACAAGTAATAGTCCGCCGCCGTAAGTTAGGCAGAAGTAAAGGGTGAACCATTTTTTATGAGGGAATAATCGAATCAGTTCGTAATTGAGGGTCGAGTAGGTACCGAGTCCGCCTAGAAAACCGGCAGCCAGAATGGGATAGAGTTGGCTCTCAGCAGAAAAACGGTAGAAAAAGCCGGCCAGGAAACAGGTGCTGAGATTGATTAGTAGGGTACCTAATGGCAATTTTTTTTGGTTAAGATGGCCCAGGGCATAGCGAAACAGCGCTCCTAGACCGCAGAAGAATCCTATGAAAACTAGAGTCATTTCCCGGCATTCTCCTTTTTATGAGCAGATTCGTAGGCGAAAAAAGCCACAGCCAGTCCGCCAGGTAGATAGATGAAAAGCAAGAAGCCAAATAGCGTGAAATCTCCTGCTTGAAGGCTAAGGACCATATCAAGCAAGGGACTTGCCAAAGTAGTTAAGCCACCCAAAAATCCAACTCCGAGTCCTGTTAGAAGGGTAGGAGAGCAATTACGCTGAGGGAGATAAGATTTAACAAAATAGGTCAAGAGAAATACTCCAACCAGATTGATGATGATTAAGGGCCATGAAAGTCCTGTCAACGATGGAAAGGTTTGAGTGAGCAGGTAGCGAAGTATGCCAGCTAAAGCCGCTAAAAGAAAAACGAGAAAGGGCTCAGTCAAGCGTTTCATGTGTCCGCTCCAATTGACTGGTTTGATAGGCGCGTGATTGAGCCATGATATCTGAAAAAGTGGCGACAATAGTGGCCCGATAGTCGTCTGAAACAACTCGATCTGCGACTTTTTTCAAGACTTCTTTTTCCCGTTGGTTGTCCAAAACAGCCTTTCCATGAGTCTTTTTATAGGCGGTGACCTGACTAACCAGTTCCATTCGCTGCTCCAAAAGCTTCACTAACTGACTGTCCACTAAATCAATTTCTTGACGGATTGTTTCTAAATTCATAAGCGAACCTCCATTTGTTCTGTGTTAAGTATAGCAAAAAAGAGAGTGGAATGCACTCTCTACCAGCTAGCTTTTTTTACACCAGGAATTTGCCCCTTATGGGCAAGCTGGCGGAAGTTGATGCGACTAAGGCCAAATTTTCTCATATAAGCATGAGGGCGACCGTCTAATACATCTCGGTTTTTCAGTCGATTGGGATTGGAATCACGAGGAAGTTTCCGAAGAGCTTCGTAGTTTCCTTCTTTTTTGAGTTGCCGCCGCAGGTCGGCATATCGTTCGATGAGCTGTACTTGTTTTTGATAACGGGCGATTTTTGATTTTTTTGCCATAGTTTCTCCTTTACTAGATAAAAAACTTAACTAGTTAATTATATAGTTTTTTCTACGTTTTGGCAAGAAAAAACCAGCAATCTATTGATTGCTGGTGAGGTTTATCCAAGTTTTGCGACCAAATCAGTAGCGAATTGCTCCAGACGAATGATGTCTTCATCTTCAGCAGCCAAGTCAACTTTGACATTTTCTGCCCCCTTAGTAGCTCCACGCGAAGAGAGCATAAGATCAAAATCATCCACGGCACTACAAAAGTCATCGTAGAAGGTATCTCCTGAACCGCAGACTCCGTAGACTTTTCCAGTTAGGTCAAGGTCTGCCAAGTCAGTATAAAAATCAACGATTTCGTCAGGAAGTTCACCATCTCCTCCGTAAGAGTAAGTGTAGGTCGCAACAACAATGATGTCTGCTTCTAAAATTTCTTCTGTTTCGATTGTAGTACATTCATCGTTATGGACTTCAAGTCCAAGTTCCTGCAATTTATTTGCGACAATATCTGCGATTTCTTCCGTATTTCCCGTCATACTAGCGTAGACAATTTTTGCTAGTGCCATAGTTTCCTCCAAAATATAGATGATGGGTCTAGTATACCATAATCTCAATAATTTGCAAAAGGCCAAAGAGCTATCAAAAGCGCCCTCTTTGTGTTAAAATGGTTCAAAGGAGATTACCCATGAACGATTATAGTAAGATTTTAAAGACCATTCAGAAATTTGAGACCATCATCATCCATCGTCATGTTCGTCCTGATCCTGATGCTTTGGGAAGTCAGGTTGGGCTTCAAAAGCTCTTACAGTACAATTATCCAAGTAAACGGATATTGGTGACAGGGATTGACGAACCGAGTTTAGGTTGGCTCAGCAAGATGGATGAAGTTAAGGAGGAGGACTATCAGGGAGCTTTGGTCATTGTCACTGACACGGCTAATAAGGAGCGGATTGATGACCAACGTTACTTGCTGGGAGCTCAACTGATAAAAATCGATCATCATCCTAACGATGAACCGTATGGAGATATAGTGTGGGTGGACACAACTGCCAGCTCTTGCAGCGAGATGATTGCTCGCTTTGCTTTTGATCATGACTTAGAAGTGACCCCAGAGATAGCCTTTTTACTCTATGCAGGTATTTTAGGGGATACAGGGCGTTTCCTTTATCCTTCAACCACGGCTAAAACCTTTGATGTGGCTGGTCGCTTGCGTCAATATGATTTTGACTTTGCAGGTTTGTCCCGTCGGATGGATAGTATGGACTATCGAATTGCTAAACTGACGGGCTACGTCTATGACCATTTAGAGGTTGATCAGAATGGAGCAGCCCGTGTCATTCTCAGTCAAGAAACCCTAGCGGCTTATCAGGTAACGGATGCAGATACGTCGGCGATTGTTCCGGCACCTGGACGGATTGATGCTGTGCAGACCTGGGCTGTTTTTGTTGAGCAAAAAGACGGTTCTTATCGTGTTCGCTTGCGCAGCAAGGTCGTTCCAATCAATACAATTGCCAAAGGACATGGCGGCGGCGGGCATCCCTTGGCGAGCGGAGCAAATTCCTACTCCCTAGCCGAAAACGATGCGATATATCAGGAAATCCAAGAGGTAGTGGCCAATGCAGTCAAGTAGTCGTAGTCTTCGTCTGATGGGAACCGTCATTGAAACCAAAATTTGGCATGACCAGCCAGAGCCCATTTTGGATCAAGTGGAAGAATTGCTTTATCTCTATAAGAATCGTTTCTCAGCTAATGATTTAACCTCTGAGCTGATGGAGGTCAATCTGAATGCAGGAGTTCAGGCTGTTCCTGTGGCCGAGGATCTGTATGAGTTGATTGCCTTGGGAAAGCAGCATAGTTGTGCTTCGGGCAGTTATCTCAATATCACCATAGGCCCCTTGGTACAGGCTTGGCGAATTGGTTTTAAAGATGCTCGTTTGCCCGATCAGGCGACCATTGATGAAAAATTGCAACTCATTCGTCCTCAGGATATTGAAATGGATCCTGAGGAGGGGTTGGTCTATCTCAAAAAAGAGGGCATGGCGATTGACTTGGGTGCCTTAGCTAAGGGCTATGTAGCGGATAAGATTGTCGATTTTCTCAAGAGGATGGGGGTGGCATCTGGTCTGATCAATCTTGGAGGGAATGTTCTGACTTTTGGGGCAGCCCAACATAATGAGGATGGATTGTGGAAGATAGGAATTCAGCACCCGCGTTTACCGCGTGGGAATAATGTAGCTGTTCTGGCGTTAGAACAGGGATCTGTTGTCACTTCAGGAATCTATGAACGAACCCTAGAAGTGAATGGAAACACCTATCACCATATCTTGGATCCGACGACTGGTTATCCGATTCAGTCAGACTTGGCTAGCTTGACCATTGTTTCTGACAAGTCGGTGGATGGCGAAATCTGGACAAGTCGCTTATTTGGGCAGTCACTGACAGACATCTACCAGACAGTTCTTGACCACGATGGTTTAGAAGCGATTATCCTAACAATCGACAACCAAATGATTATTACCCCAGGTCTTAGAGAAAGAGTGATTGTATGAGTGCGAAAAGGAACGAACTACCAGAAATGGAGCGGATTTCTCTGATGGCAAGAGATGGTCTTCAAGCGCCGACTGATACAGACTCTGGGGCATCAGAAGGCGGTTTTGGCTCGCGCATTATGACAGATGCAGACTCGGGAGCTTCTGTCCAATAAAAGATAAAGAAATTACTTGCAAAACAAGAAAATTCTTGGTATACTATACGAGTTATAATCTATGGCTCGGAAAGAGACCATGGCAGAAAGGAATTTTTTAAAATGAAAAAGGATATCCATCCAGAATATCGCACAGTTGTCTTCATGGACACTACAACAGGCTATAAGTTCCTTAGCGGTTCTACAAAGAACTCTAAAGAAACTATCGAATTTGAAGGTGAAACTTACCCATTGATCCGTGTGGAAATTTCATCTGACTCACACCCATTCTACACTGGACGTCAAAAGTTCACTCAAGCAGATGGACGTGTGGATCGTTTCAACAAAAAATACGGTCTCAAATAAGCAGTTGGCAGCCCCTAAGCGGGCTGTTTTTTCATGTTTTAAACGTGGAGAAGTTGATGCTAGAAAAGATTGGTTAATAGGCAGATGGATATGTTGGGAAAAACGGTAGAATTTTCTTCCCTTTCTAGTTCAAAAAGATGCCAGATTTTGCTATAATGTGAGAATACAGTATGTGATGTGTTTTGAGAAAGTATGAGGTTGACAATGTTTAAAAATAGAAGCTCGGTTGATAGCCGAATTGATTATTCTCTGATTTTGCCTGTCTTTTTTTTGTTGCTGATTGGAATTGTGGCGGTTTACATCGCTGTCAGTCAGGACTATCCAGATCTTGTTGCCCAAATTGTCGGGCAGCAGTTGATGTGGGTGGTAGTGGGGATTATCTCAGCCTTTTTAGTTATGTTTTTTAGTACCGAGTTTCTCTGGAAAGCAACGCCGTTTTTATATGTGTTCGGACTCGGTTTGATGGTTCTGCCGCTTTTCTTTTATAGTCCAGAATTGGTGGCTTCGACAGGGGCTAAAAACTGGGTGACTATCGGTGGGATGACCCTCTTTCAGCCTTCTGAATTTATGAAAATTTCCTACATCCTCATGATGGCACGCGTAATTGTTACCTTTCATAAACGCTATCCCAAGAGGGAACTCAGACACGATTTTCTTTTGATTGGTCTGTTGGGGCTATGCACCCTGCCGGTATTGGTTTTGTTGGGCTTACAGAGCGACTTGGGAACCTCCCTTGTCTTTGTAGCCATCTTTGGAGGAATGGTTCTCTTGTCAGGAGTTTCGTGGAAAATTCTCCTTCCGACAGTCACTGTTGGTCTGGCCCTTGTCAGTGGTTTCATGCTCCTGTTTGTTTCACCGGGAGGAACGGCCTTCTTGCATGACTTGGGCATGGATACCTATCAGATCAACCGGATTTCGGCATGGTTGGATCCTTTTAAAAATGCCCAGTCAACGACCTATCAACAAGCTCAAAGTTTAATTGCTATTGGTAGCGGAGGCTTGACAGGCCTTGGTTTCAACAAGACCAATCTTCTCGTTCCTGTTCGAGAGAGTGATATGATTTTTACTGTTATCGGTGAGGATTTTGGCTTTGTAGGAGGCTGTTTGCTCATTGGATTGTATACTTTGATGATCTATCGGATGTTGCGGATTACGCTTAAATCCAACAATCGATTCTACACCTATATTTCAACAGGTTATATCATGATGGTACTTTTCCATGTCTTTGAAAATATAGGTGCAGCAACAGGTGTCTTGCCTTTGACAGGGATTCCTCTTCCGTTTATTTCCCAAGGGGGGTCTTCGATGGTGGCCAATTTGATTGGCGTCGGCTTAGTCTTATCCATGAGCTACCAATATACACTCTCAAAGGAGAAGCGCAATACTCAATCTCGTTCCTATAAAAAGATAAGCATCAAACGTGTAGAAAGGTAGGAATATTATGGCAAAAGTAGCAGTTTTGTTGGCCGAGGGTTTTGAAGAAATTGAGGCATTGACCCCGGTTGATGTCTTGCGTCGAGCTGATATGGAAGTGAGCATTTTAGGCTTGACGGATTTGGAGGTAACAGGTTCTCATGGAATAAAAGTTGTAGCTGATGGGGTTTTTGGTGGCGACCTCTCACCTTATGATTTAGTCATCCTTCCTGGAGGCATGCCTGGTTCTACAAATCTCAGAGATCATACGGGCTTGATAACTGCCTTGCAGTCATCCTACTCATCTGGTAAGTTGCTGGCGGCGATTTGTGCGGCCCCTATTGTATTAGAGCGTGCAGGATTTTTAGCAGACCGTCAGTTTACTTGCTATCCGGGAATTGAAAATCAGATTGAAGCTGGCCACCATCAAGAAACAGCAGTAGTTGTCGACGGGCAGATTATAACTAGTCGCGGAGCAGGGACAAGTTTAGACTTTGCCTACCGCTTGGTGGATCTGCTAGGAGGAGATGGTACAAGCCTCGCTCAGTCCATGGTTTACAAGAGAAAAAGCTAATATTAAAAAAAGGAGTCAACTTACACCTGTATGGCTCCCTTTTTTGTGGGATTTTTGTGAAAAATATGATATAATGAGGGGTATTAGTTAGACTAGTTTATTACTGGAAAAAGGAAGAAAAATGACAGAAGAAATCAAAGATTTACAAGAAAAAGCGCAAGAGTATGATGCCAGTCAGATTCAGGTTCTAGAAGGATTGGAAGCGGTTCGGATGCGTCCAGGGATGTATATCGGCTCCACCGCAAAAGAAGGTCTGCACCATTTGGTCTGGGAAATTGTCGATAACTCCATTGATGAGGCTTTAGCAGGGTTTGCCAGCCAAATCCAAGTCTACATCGAACCGGACAACTCTATTACTGTTGTGGACAATGGTCGGGGAATCCCTGTTGATATTCAGGAAAAAACCGGCCGTCCAGCCGTAGAAACCGTCTTTACCGTCCTACACGCTGGAGGAAAATTTGGCGGAGGTGGCTACAAGGTTTCAGGTGGTCTTCACGGCGTTGGCTCGTCGGTTGTTAATGCTTTATCTACTCAGCTGGATGTGCATGTGCACAAGAACGGTCAGATTTATTTCCAAGAATATCGCCGTGGTGATGTCGTAGCAGATTTGGCTGTTATCGGTGAAACAGATCGAACAGGAACAACTGTTCACTTTACACCAGATCCTGAAATCTTCACGGAAACTACGGAGTTTGACTTTGCCAAGCTCAATAAGCGGATTCAGGAATTGGCCTTTCTAAACAGAGGTTTGCATCTGTCCATTACAGACAAGCGTGAGGGATTGGAACAAACCAAGGAGTATCATTACGAGGGAGGAATCGCCTCCTATGTTGAATACCTCAATGAAAATAAGGATGTTATCTTTGAAACCCCAATCTACACAGAGGGGGAAATGGATGAAATAACGGTGGAAGTGGCCATGCAGTACACCACCAGCTACCACGAAAATGTGATTAGTTTTGCCAATAATATCCATACCCATGAAGGTGGTACTCACGAGCAAGGTTTTCGTACAGCCCTGACGCGGGTGATTAACGACTATGCTAAGAAGAATAAGATTCTCAAAGAGAATGAGGAGAATTTGACAGGAGAAGATGTCCGTGAAGGCTTGACTGCTGTTATCTCTGTAAAACACCCTAACCCACAGTTTGAAGGTCAGACCAAGACCAAATTGGGGAACAGCGAGGTTGTCAAAATTACCAACCGCCTGTTCTCAGAAGCCTTTTCAGAGTTTCTGCTGGAAAATCCACAGATTGCCCGTCGAATTGTTGAAAAAGGTATCTTAGCTAGCAAGGCTCGTATCGCAGCTAAACGGGCTCGTGAGGTGACCCGTAAAAAATCCGGTTTGGAAATTTCCAACCTTCCTGGAAAATTGGCAGATTGTTCTTCTAATGACCCAAGCCAAACAGAACTCTTCATCGTAGAGGGGGATTCTGCGGGCGGTTCAGCTAAATCTGGCCGTAACCGTGAGTTTCAGGCTATTCTTCCTATTCGTGGTAAAATCCTCAATGTCGAAAAGGCGACCATGGATAAGATTCTGGCTAACGAGGAAATTAGAAGCCTCTTTACTGCAATGGGAACAGGATTTGGTGCAGACTTTGATGTCAGCAAGGCTCGCTACCAAAAATTGGTCATCATGACGGATGCCGATGTGGATGGAGCCCACATCCGAACCCTCCTATTAACTCTCTTTTATCGCTATATGCGTCCAATCGTAGAGGCGGGGTATGTTTATATTGCCCAGCCACCAATTTATGGTGTCAAGGTCGGCAGCGACATCAAAGAGTATATCCAGCCGGGAGCCAATCAAGAGCAAGAATTACAGGCTGCCTTAGAAAGACACAGCCAAGGTCGCTCAAAACCAACCATTCAGCGCTACAAAGGTCTGGGGGAAATGGATGATCACCAGCTGTGGGAAACAACCATGAACCCTGAAAACCGTCTGATGGCGCGTGTTTCGGTGGATGACGCGGCAGAAGCAGACAAGATTTTTGATATGCTGATGGGCGATAAGGTAGAACCGCGTCGAGAGTTTATCGAAGAAAATGCTGTTTATTCAACACTTGATGTCTAAAAACTAAAAAAACAAGTGCATACACTAGAAAAGTATGGTATAATTAAGCGATATTTTCTAGTAATTACTATTTTCTAAGGAGATTTACATGTCTAACGGAACAATCATTCTAATAGTTGCGATTGTTGTGATCTTAATTATTGCCTATATAGCCTGTCTGATCGTTCGCAAGCGCAACGACAAACTTCTGGTTGCCTTGGAAGAGCGCAAGGAGGAACTCTTTAACTTACCAGTAAACGATGAAGTTGAAGCTGTAAAAGCTCTTCATTTGATTGGTCAGAGTCAGGTGTCTTTCCGTGAATGGAACCAAAAATGGGTTGACCTTTCTCTCAATTCTTTTGCGGATATTGAAAATCACATTTTTGAAGCTGAAGGATACAACAATTCCTTCCGCTTCATCAGTGCAAAGAATGCTATCGGCAGTATCGAAAGCCAGATTGACCTGATTGAAGAGGACATTGCAGCTATTCGTAGTGGCTTGACAGAATTGAAAGAGCAAGAGCAGAAGAACTCTGGTCGTGTAAAACATGCCTTGGATCTCTTTGATGCTCTCCAAGAATCAGTCCGTGAAAAATCTGAAACTTACGGTGAAACTTTGCCTGAGCTGGAAAAACAACTGAAGAATATCGAAGTTGAGTTTTCAGAATTTGTCATGCTGAACTCTTCTGGTGACCCGATTGAAGCATCTGAAATTCTGGATAAGACAGAAGAACACCTCATCGCCCTTAACCAGATTATGGATCGCATTCCTGGACTGATTGAGAAAGTCAACCATTCCTTCCCAGAACAGTTGGAAGATTTGGAAGCTGGTTACAGAAAGTTAGTTGAGCAAAACTATCTCTTCACTGAGGGCAATATCGAAGCTCGCTTCCAAGAAATTCGAGTAGCTATTCGTGAGAACACAGCCTTGATCGTATCGTTTGATTTGGATGCAGCAGCAGCTGAGAACGAGCAGATTCAAGCGAAAATCGACCACCTTTATAAGGTCTTTACTCGTGAAATTGAAGCGCATCGTGCAACTCTTAAAATCAGTAAGACTTTGCCAAAATTCTTAGAGCATGTTGCTAAGAATACCAAGGTCTTAACAGAAGAGGCAGAGCGTCTTAATACTTCCTACATCCTAGCTGACAGTAAATTGTCACGCATCAATCAGTTGTCTAACCGAATTTCCTCGCTTGAACTTGTAGTACAAGAAGGAATCGAAGAGTTAGATGCACCACAGGTTGCCTACTCAATCCTAGAAGAACGCTTGGATCACGCGCTCCTTACATTGAAAGAGATGGAAGAAGAGCAGTTGGTTCTGGCAGATTACTTGAAATCACAGGAATCTTCTGAAGCAGCAGCTCGCAAGAAAGCGGCTCTCTACATCAACAAACTGCATACCCTCAAGCGTTATATGGAAAAACGCAATCTGCCTGGTATTCCGGAAGAATTTCTATCAACCTTCTTCCGTACCAGTGGCCATGTAGAGGCCTTGATTGCAGAATTGGACTACAAGCGCATCAACATTGAAATTGTGAATCGTGTCTTGGAAAATGCGACTTATGATATGAACGAACTGGAAGAAATTGCTTACCTCATCGTTCAAAATGCAACCTTGACAGAACAGCTGTTGCAATACTCAAACCGTTACCGCTCCTTCGATAGCAATATTCAAAAAGCCTTTAACCGTGCTTTGACTATTTTTGAGAAAGAGTACGACTACCAAGCGGCCTTTGAAGAAATTTCATTTGCCTTGGAAACAGTTGAGCCAGGAGTAACAGAGCGTTTTGTTCGTTCCTATGAAAAAACACGGGAAACCATTCGCTACTAATCCATTAGAAGAGAAATAAACAGATTAGCTTTCTAGCTAGTCTGTTTTTTTACAAGAAGATTTCTTGCCAAACGCTTTCCTTTTTGATAGAATATTCTTAATTGAATAGGAATCTGTGAGACTAGTATGCCTATGGAAACTGTCTAGGGAGTTTGGCCGTGACTGCAAGCCAAACCAGTGAAAGTTGGTTGAATTCACTCACTCAAAGGTTCATAAATAAGGTCTGCATTGCAGATGAAAACGGATGGTACCGCGTGACAACGCTCCGATATGAGTGGTGTCATGCGTTTTTTTATTTTTGGAGGAACTATGTCAAACATTGAACAACAGTTGGCTGAATTGAGCCAAAGCACACTTGAAAAATTAAAAGAAATCCAGCACCAAAGTGAAAAAGAGTTGCAAGAATTGCGCGTGGCTGTTTTGGGTAAAAAAGGCTCGCTGACAGACTTACTTAAAGGATTGAAAGACCTGTCAAATGAGATGAAACCAATTGTCGGAAAACAAGTCAATGAAGTCCGTGATGTTCTGACAGCTGCATTTGAAGAAACAGCGCAGAAAGTAGCAGAAGAAAAGATTAAAAAGCAATTAGCTTCAGAAACGATTGACGTAACCTTGCCAGGTCGCGAAGTGAAAGTTGGACGTCGCCATGTGTTGACCCAAACTTCTGAAGAAATCGAAGATATTTTCCTGGGTATGGGATTCCAGATTGTGGACGGATTTGAAGTAGAGAAGGACTACTATAACTTTGAGCGCATGAACTTACCAAAAGATCATCCAGCCCGCGATATGCAAGATACCTTCTATATCACCGAGGAAATCCTCATGCGGACGCATACCAGTCCAGTTCAGGCCAGAACCATGGATCAGCATGACTTTTCAAAAGGAGCCCTCAAGATGATCTCTCCAGGTCGCGTTTTCCGTAGGGATACAGATGATGCGACTCATAGCCACCAGTTCCACCAGATTGAAGGTCTGGTTGTCGGTGAAAATGTATCTATGGGTGATCTCAAAGGAACCCTTGAGATGATTATCAAAAAAATGTTTGGCGAAGAGCGCCAAATTCGTCTGCGCCCATCCTATTTCCCATTCACAGAGCCTTCTGTTGAGGTTGACGTTTCCTGCTTCAAATGTGGCGGTGACGGATGTAATGTTTGTAAGAAGACTGGTTGGATTGAGATTTTGGGAGCCGGTATGGTTCACCCTCATGTTCTTGAGATGAGCGGCATTGATGCGACCAAATACTCAGGTTTTGCCTTTGGTCTTGGTCAAGAGCGGATTGCCATGCTGCGCTACGGTATCAACGACATCCGTGGTTTCTATCAAGGTGACAGCAGATTTTCAGAGCAATTCAAGTAATGCAACCAAAGTCCATCTGCTTTCCAATCAAGATGCTTGTATGGTTAGCGACAAATGGAAGAGTGATGGGTTGATGAGAAAGCCACTCAGGAAGAAAGGATAAAGATGTTAGTAAGTTATAAATGGTTAAAACAACTGGTTGACTTTGATGGGACCAGTCAAGAATTGGCAGATAAAATGTCTACAACGGGTATCGAGGTAGAAGGAATTGAACAAAAAAGTGCAGCCCTGTCCAAATTAGTGGTCGGAGAGGTTCTATCTACCGAAAAAGTACCAGATACCCATCTGACGGTGTGTCAGGTAAATGTTGGTGATGAAGTGAATCAAATTGTCTGCGGTGCGCCTAATATTAAGGCAGGAATCAAGGTTATTGTGGCTCTTCCAGGCGCTCGTATTGCAGACAACTACAAGATTAAAAAAGGGAAAATTCGTGGCTTTGAATCCTTGGGGATGATTTGCTCACTCGGTGAAATCGGACTTTCTGACTCAGTAGTACCAAAGGTCTACGCAGACGGAATTTACTATTTACCTCAAGACGCGGTTGTCGGTCAGCCAGTTTTCTCCTATCTGGACTTGGACGACGAGATAATCGAGTTGTCCATTACACCCAACCGAGCGGACGCTCTTTCAATGCGTGGGGTGGCTCATGAAGTAGCCGCTATCTACGACAGCAAAGTCAACTTCCAGCCTGTGGCCTTGGATGAAAGCGACAAGAAAGCTAGCGATGTGATTGAAGTGGCAATCGAGTCGGACAAGGTGGCGACCTACACTGCGCGTGTTATTGAAAATGTCACCATCGCACCGAGTCCTCAGTGGCTACAAAATCTCCTGATGAATGCTGGTATTCGCCCACTCAACAATGTGGTGGACATTACCAACTATATCTTACTCTACTTCGGCCAGCCGATGCACGCCTTTGACTTGGATAAGTTTGAGGACAAGAAGATTGTTGCCCGCCAAGCAAGAGAAGGAGAAAAATTGGTCACTCTTGATGCGGAAGAACGTGATCTGATTGAGGAAGACATCGTTATCTCTGTTGCCGATAAGGCGGTTGCGCTTGGTGGTGTTATGGGGGGAGCTGATACCGAAATTGACAACTCCTCAAAAAATATCGTCCTAGAAGCTGCGCTCTTTGATGGCAAGTCTATCCGCAAAACATCTAGCCGCCTCAATCTTCGTTCAGAATCGTCCTCTCGCTTTGAGAAAGGAATTAACCTTGCGACTTTGACAGAGGCAATGGACACAGCAGCCGCTATGATTGCCGATTTAGCTGGCGGTCAGGTGCTGTCTGGCATCGTTTCTGCAGGTACGGTTGATACTTCTGATGTAGCCGTTTCAGCTAGTCTTGACTATGTTAACCGCTCTTTGGGCACCAATCTAGATTACGCTCAAATCGCTGACATTTTCCGTCGTTTAGGTATGGAAATAACTGGCGATGCAAGTCAGTTTACAGTAGCAGTACCGCGCCGTCGTTGGGATATTCGGATTCCAGCTGACTTAGTGGAAGAAATCGCCCGCATTTATGGCTACAACAACTTGCCAACGACCCTTCCAAAAGAGGATGGAACCGCAGGTGAGTTGACCCAAACACAACAAATCCGTCGTCAGATTCGGAGTTTAGCTGAAGGTGCAGGATTGACAGAAATTATTTCCTACGCCTTGACCACTCCTGAAAAAGCAGTTGCCTTTACGCCTTGTCCAACCGCAGTGACAGAACTCATGTGGCCAATGACAGTTGACCGCTCAGCCCTTCGTCAGAATATGGTAGCAGGCATGCTTGAAACAGTAGCCTACAATGTAGCTCGGAAAAACAAGAACCTCGCCCTTTATGAGGTTGGGAAAGTCTTTGAACAGTCTGGTAACCCAAAAGAAGACCTGCCTCAGGAGATCAACAAGTTTGCCCTTGCTCTAACAGGTTTGGTAGCGGAAAAGGACTTCCAAACAGCAGCGGTAGCAATTGACTTCTTCCATGCCAAAGGTATTTTGGAAGCTATCTTTGACAAATACAACCTAGCCGTGACCTATCAAGCAACTAGTGAAATGGAGAATCTTCACCCAGGACGGACGGCCCACATCATGTTGGATGGCCAAGTAATCGGCTTTGTCGGACAAGTCCATCCTCAAACCGCCAAAGAGTACGGTATCCCTGAAACCTATGTAGCTGAAATCAATTTGGATGCCATCGAAGCAGCCCTCAAACCTGCAGCACCATTTAGTGAAATCTCTAAATTCCCTGCAGTTAGCCGAGATATAGCTCTGCTTTTGGACATCCATACCAAACATCAAGATGTCCTAGATGCGATTGCTAGTGCCGGTGTTAAACGCCTGACAAATGTAACGCTCTTTGATGTCTACACAGGTAGCAATATCGCTCCGGATAAGAAATCAATGGCCTACAATCTGACCTTCCAAAATCCATCAGACAGCCTGACAGATGAAGAAGTTGCCAAGTATATGGATAAGATTGGACGCTCCTTGGAGCAGCTTGGTGCCGAAATTCGTTAAGTTTTCAGTTTCTTAAATCCAGACAGTTAAGTAAAAGGAGATGACCGCGGTCATCTCCTTTTACAGAATAAATTACAAGATAAAGGGTTCTATCGTCAATTCAACGTGGTCTCCGTACTTGGCGAGTAAATCGTCAGCCAAGGGATGGTAGAGTTCTCGAAGGACTTCAATTTTATCCGGAAACTGCTTGCCGATATAGTCAAATTTGCATTCGATGGTCAAAAAGAGCTGATGAAAGAGGGCGTTTATTTCTTCCAAACGAGCCAGCATTTCCTCATCGTCTTTCAAAAAATCAGGGATTTCTGTGCGATTATCAACAAAACCGTCAACTAATTTAACAGGGAAAGACCCGTACTCTAGGACAAATTCGTACATAGTTGTTCTCCTTTTTGCTTCTTAGCAATATTGTAGCACAGTTTTTTCGGCGAAGAAAGCTAGATTCCCTAAAAGGCCTTAAGTTTTCTTTAACCTTTCTTTCAGTTTCATTTAATTTTCAAACCGTACACTATGACTTGTAAAGCAAGCAGACATCTGCTCGTTACAAAAGTGTAAAGAAGGTAATTAAGATGAAAACAAGAATCGTCCAAAAACAATTTAAGCGTATCGAGTCTAAATATATCGTAGATGTGGCAACGTTTGCCCTTTTGGAAAAAGACTTGCTCAAACACATGGTAGCAGATGACTATGCCAAGTCCACTATTACCAACATTTATTTTGACAATGAGCATTTCGAGATGATCCAAGATTCTATCGCCAAGAAAAATGGTCGTGAGAAAATCCGCATGCGGGTCTACGATGCCAAGCCAACGGCAAATAGTCAGGCTTTCTTAGAAATCAAAAAGAAAGAGAACAAGGTAGGTTTCAAGTACCGCTTGACCTCAAATCCCGTATCTGTGACCAACTATATCGAAAAAGGGATTGCCGATGTGACCATCAAAGATGAAAAGGTCACCACCGAACTGGAAATGCTCCGTGAACGCTATGGAACCATCAAGCCGAAGATGTATATCTATTATGACCGGGTATCCTACCGAGGAAAAGAAGATCGAAAGGTGCGCTTGACCATCGACAAAAACCTCCTTTATCGGGATGTCGACGTGGCAGTTACCAAGGGTAAATTCGGTCGCCCTCTGCTAGACCCCAATAAGATGATCATGGAAATCAAGGTGCCTGAAGCCCTCCCAGACTGGTTGGCAGCTCTGCTTGATAAATACCAGATTGAAAAGCAGTCCTTCTCCAAATACGGCAATGCTTACAAGCTCGCCAGCAGTCTAGCGAGCGAGGAGGTATTGACTCATGCAGCTGTTTAATAGTATCTTTACCACCAGCAACTCCAACATCACTCTAACACAAATGGCTCTGACTCTAGGCGTCAGCCTTCTATTGGGAGTCCTGTTGGCGGCTGTTTACAAGTACAAATCCAATTATAGTAAGGAATTTGTCATCACCTTGAGTCTGATGCCCAGTCTGATTGCCGTTATCATCTTTCTGGTGAACGGCAACCTAGGTACCAGTGTGGCAGTAGCAGGAACTTTCGGGCTAATCAAGTTTCGATCGGCCGCAGGGTCATCCAAGGAAATGCTGGCAGTTCTTCTAGCCATGACCATTGGTTTGGCAACAGGTATGGGTTATCTAGGTCTGGCAGTCATTGTCACAGTCTTTCTCTCCCTTGCTATCCTGATTTTTGAAAACACCAAGTTTGTGCAAGTGGATAAAAACCGCCGCCACCTAGTAATTACTGTTCCAAAGGAATTTGATTACCACCAATTCTTTGAAAAGCAGTTTGAACAGTCTTGCAAGGAGGCGACACTCTTATCCGTTCGCTACAAGAAGAAAAAAGAAGCCCTTATCCTTGAATATCAGATTACACTAGATAAGGCCATCTCAGACAAGCAGGTTCTGGACGCCGTATTGGCAGCAGGGCCAATGGATGTAGTGGTTAACAAACAAGTACCAAAACGCAAGTTCCTCTAATACCAAAAATAGAAAAAAGGCTCCAAACTACTTTTAGGAAGTTGGTTTGGAGTCTTTTGTTTTCGATAAAGGGAGATTAGTTGCCCCAGAATGTGTTTGCGATAGCTTGCCCCTGCTGGATTTTAGCCCATTGCTGGTCAGTTGACAGTTGGTTACCAGAATCACAGGAAGCAAATCCGCATTGGTGAGAGAGGTAGAGACGCTCTTTCGGTATAATCTTGCTGGCTTCTTCTAGGAGCTTGTAGACCCGTTCTTCATCATCCAGTTGGCTGGTTTTGCTCGAGAGAAGTCCGAGAACGACCTCGACATTCTTATCACGCAGACTTTCCAAGGCTTTCAAATCGCCGGCACGATCGTCATCCCACTCAAGGAAGAAGCGGTCATAATTCTGGTCACGCAAGAATTTCTCAGCGATTGCTTCATAGGTACCACCAGCCGCATGACGGCTCTCATAGTTTCCGCGGCAATTGTGAGTCCAAACAGTCAGACCGAGTTCGTGGCCGATTGCCACTACGGCGTTGTTGATGGCGACAAATTCATCTGCTAAAGCTGCCAGAGCTTCTGGGTCATCCTGTGGGAAGAAGGGGACAGGGTTGGCTGGGTCAAAGAGTTCCCAGAGGCAGTCGTCAAATTGGACGATTTGGCCGCCAGCAGCCTTGTAATCTTCCAGAAATTCACGGTAGGCCTTCAAAAGCCCTTGTTTGAGGTCTTCGCGGGTCTTGTAAACCTGATCTGGCCCCACTTGACCGTTGAAAACAGCGAGTTCAGTAAAGGCATGGGCAGGCCCCCAGACAGTCAGTTTGGTCTGAGAATCACCAGCCAATTCTTTCACTGTTTTGAAAATGTCGATAAAGTGGTGGTTTCTTCCAGACAACTCTTCGGTGATGCGCAAGCCGATGTCCTTACGCGTCTCAAAAATGGTACCGTCAGGGTTTTTAAATGGGTAGCCATGCTCAGCAATATAGCGCTCTACACCCTTTAATCCCCAAGCAAAATCTAAGTGCCACATGGATTTGGAAAATTCTCCGTCAGTCACAATGTCAACTCCATTGGCTTTTTGCTCTGCTACAATCGCTGCAATGGTTTGCTTTTCGAGGTCTTGATAGTCGGGAAAGGCATCATAGAAAGGATATTGAATGTCTTCTCTTTCCTCAATTTGGCGTTTAATATCGAGTAAGTCTGCTGGACGCAGTAGGGAACCAACTAATTGAAAACGTGAATGTGTCATAATAAACCTCTCTTTTCCTTCTTTGAATCTTGTTTCTATTGTAGCCCAAGTATCTTCTTTTGAAAAATAGTTATTTTGGGGTCAAATGTATAGTTCAAAACTATAACTATAAAGATTTTGGTTATAGTTTGATAAAATATTAAACGACCAGCAAAAGACTGTCTAAGGATCTCCACTTATGATATAATGGTCTTTGCAGTAAAAAACGAACGTTTTTTTCGTGAATGTGAAAAAAGAAAATGAGGCTATAATGAAAAAACAAGCTCCTTTTATGGTTATTGGCATTATGATGCTAGGAGTGGTGATGCGAGTGCCCTTTACAGCTGTTCCGGCAGTCTTGCCTGATATAGCAGCAGGCTTGGGCGTTTCTGTCAGTGATTTAGGTATTCTGACCTCTATTCCTCTCCTGATGTTTGCCTTTTGCTCAACGCTTGCGCCGCGACTGGCCGCAAAATTTGGTTTGGAACAGTTGATTGCCATTGTTCTTTTGACGATGGCAGCAGGTTCTTTTATACGAATCTTTAATCTTCCCAGTCTTTATCTAGGTACCATGTTGGTTGGAGCTTCCATTGCCATTATCAATGTCTTGTTGCCTAGCTTGGTTGCAGTGCACTTTCCCCATAAGATCGGGCTGTATAGTACGTTTTACATTACCTTGATGGGCTGTGCCGCCACCTTGGGGGCGATGGTCGCAGTGCCGATTGTTGCCGCTAGTTCTTGGCAATTTTTTATCCTTCTCCTGTCTGGAGCAGTGGTCTTGGCCTTAGCATTCTGGCTGCCAAATGTCAGAAACAATCACCGATTTGATCAAGCAAGAGGAGAAAGGGCGACAAGCTCCCTCTGGAAAAATAAAGGGGCTCTGATTTTCCTCCTGTTTGGCGGTTTGCAGTCTACCATTTTTTATACCGAGATGACTTGGTTGCCTACTATTTCCCAAACAATTGGCCTTGGAAAAGCAGAAGCAGGTTTTCTGCTGGGAGTGTTCAGTATGACCAGTATTCCCATGTCCATGATTATTCCTGCCCTCTTGACCCGCATGAAAAAGGAGCAGCGGGCTTGGATGATGTTGGGACTATCGAGTTTAACCGTAGTAGGTTTGCTTCTCATGCTGATTGCGCCGGCTAATTTTCTCCTTTGGATGCTCATTCACTTCATGTTGGGGGTCTCAACAGGTGCGCTCTTCCCTTATATGATGTTGAGCTTCACTCTGAAAACCAGCAACAGTCAAGCGACAGCCGAGCTTTCGGGCATGGTGCAAGCAGGAGGCTATCTGATTGCCTCTGTCGGCCCCTTCCTTTTGGGCTACAGTTATCCAATGTTTGGCTCTTGGCTTCCGCTGATTAGCGTCTTATTGTTAACCTGCGTGATGATGATGTGGACCATTTGGATGATTGAAAAGGAAGAGATTATCCATTAGAAGATAAAAAGAGAGGTTGGGGCAGTCCCAACCTCTTTCAAGTGAAAAAATAGTTTTAACCAAACAAAAAAGAGGGTCCCCTCTTTCTTAGTGTGCCACACGGCGGCGAGCCGCTTTTTTGCGATTTTCTTCAATGAATGCTTCTTTCAACTCTTCTGGCTCGATGATGGTCTTGTGGATCGCATACACAGCACCTGCTGCAAGCGCCACGGTTGTGAAAACACCGGCCAAGAAACCTTTACCAAAACCTTTACACATAGTCGTTTCTCCTTTACTTATGTTATAATAGATTTTAACCAAAAACCAAAAAATTTTCAAGGAAAAAGATGAAAACCAAACTAATCGTTGTTCTTGGCCCAACGGCCGTCGGAAAAACAGCTCTGGGGATTGAGCTGGCACAGGCTTATAATGGAGAAATTATCAGCGGTGACAGCCAGCAGGTTTACCGTCAGCTGGATATTGGCACAGCCAAGGCGACAGAAGAAGAACAAAGTCAGGCCCGGCACCACCTGATTGATGTGCGGGATGTGACCGAGACTTACTCGGTCTACGACTTCGTAAAGGAAGCTCAGGAAAAAATAGAAGAGATTACCAGCCGAGGAAAGCTCCCCATACTGGTAGGAGGCACTGGACTCTACCTGCAAAGTCTGCTGGAGGGCTATCATTTGGGCGGTCAGGTGGACCAGCAGCAGGTGCTGGCCTATCGGGCAGAGTTGGAAGCCCTATCGGATGAGGATTTAGGAAAAATGGCAGAGCAGGCAGGTTATGACAGCTCTCAAACAAGTCGGCGTCGGCTGATTCGTACCTTGGAGTTGGCTCAGTTTGGCAAGGAGCTAGAGAACAAACCAACTCCCTATCAGGCGCTTCTCATTGCCCTGACTGATGACCGTCAGGCTCTTTATGACCGAATCAATCAACGGGTGGATCGGATGATGGAGCAAGGACTTTTAGAGGAGGTGACCTGGCTCCACCAGAACCACCCGACTGCTCAGGCAGCCATGGGGATTGGCTATAAGGAATTTTTCCCCTATCTGGATGGGCAGATAAGTCTGGATGAAGCGCTTGATAAGGTCAAACAGAGTAGCCGCCGTTTTGCTAAGAGGCAGTTGACCTGGTTCAGAAACCGCATGAAGGTTGAATGGTATCAGGTTTCAGATCCCCAGTACAAGGAGAAAATCCGCGGGGCAGTAGAGGAGTTTTTACATGATTGAAACCCAGAAAGAACAAGAACGCGCCCTTTTAATGGGGGTAGAGTTACAAGATACAGAGCATTTCGAGATGTCCATGGAGGAGCTAGCCAGTCTTGCAAAGACTGCTGGTGCCTTGGTCAAGGGTGTTTACACTCAAAAACGCGACAAGTACGACAGCAAGACCTTTGTCGGCTCTGGTAAGCTGGAGGAAATCGCCCAAATGGTAGAAGCAGATGAGATTGATACCGTAATTGTCAACAACCGTCTGACTCCGCGGCAGAATGTCAACTTGGAAGAGGTCTTGGGAGTGAAAGTTATCGACCGGATGCAGCTGATTTTGGACATTTTTGCCATGCGGGCCCGCAGCCATGAAGGGAAATTACAGGTTCATCTGGCCCAGCTCAAGTATATGCTGCCGCGCCTGGTCGGTCAAGGGATTATGCTCAGTCGGCAGGCTGGAGGAATCGGCTCACGCGGTCCGGGAGAAAGCCAGCTGGAACTTAATCGCCGCAGCATTCGCAACCAGATTCATGATATTGAACGCCAGCTCAAGACCGTTGAAAAAAATCGTGCAACGGTGCGGGAGCGTCGCTTGCAATCGGGTGTCTTTAAGATAGGCTTGATTGGCTATACTAATGCCGGCAAGTCTACGATTATGAACGCCATGACGGACAAACGTCAATATGAAGCAGATGAACTGTTTGCTACTTTGGATGCGACCACTAAGCAGATCAATCTGTCTGGCAAGTTCAATGTGACGCTGACAGACACGGTTGGTTTCATACAGGATTTGCCGACGGAGTTGATTTCAGCCTTTAAGTCCACACTTGAAGAGTCGATGAATGTGGATCTCCTGCTTCATGTCATTGACGCATCTGACCCCAATCATAGTGAGCAGGAGCGCGTTGTACTGGACATCCTCAAGGAGCTGGATATGCTGGACATCCCTCGGTTGGCGCTTTATAATAAACTGGACAAGACGGATGACCAGTTTACCCCCAGTCAATACCCCCATGTCATGCTGTCGGCCAAGGATGAACAGGCTAAGAGCCACATCCAGATGATGGTCTTAGCCAAGATCAAAACCATGTTTCATCCCTTTGAGGTCAAAGTGTCTCTGGCTCACTCCTACAAGCTGCACGACTTAGAGAAAATCACCTTGATTGAGAAGCGGAGCTACGAGGACGATATGGAAATCGTATCCGGCTATATTGCTCCAAACAACAAATGGAAATTGGAAGAATTTTATGACGGATTATCTTGATTTGGCCTTGACCTATGGCGGCTTTACTAGTCTTGACAAGGTTTACTTGGCTAGAAAATTGGCCGGTCTGACTGACCAGCAGAAGCTAGATTTTATCACGCCGCCTCCTTCGGTAATCAATGCTTATTTTGCCGAGATCTACCAGAAACAATCTCCAGAGGCTGCGACAGACTATTATCTGAACCTCTCTTGTCAGCTCGGCCTTTTTCCAAGCCAGCCGTCTTTTGAGGAGGACAAGCCCTTTGTTCGTCTGAATCTGTCTGGTAAATCCTTTGGTTTTGCCTATGTCAATGAGGCTGGCTTGGCCCAAGTCTTTTCTGAAGAAAAGGTAGAAGCAAGACCTCAGCTTTTGTTTGAACTAGCCCAGATTTTCCCCCACTACAAGGTGTTTGTGGAGGAAGGGGTTGTCTTCATGAAGGAAATGGTGATAGATGAGGAGAGTCTGCTGCCGCAGGTAACGGACTATCTCTTGACCGATGTGGCGGCCAATGAGGATTGGGTACGGATTTCAGGCTTGAATCAGGAAGAGGTAGTGGAGGCTGCAGGTTGTTATTCGGGGCAGCTCTATGCTGCTTGGTCGGGTCGGACAGCTCTCCTTTATATTAAACAAGAATAGAAAGAAAAGTATGCAAATTCAATTTTTAGGAACTGGGGCAGGTCAGCCCTCTAAGGCACGCAATGTATCCAGTCTTGCCTTAAAGTTGCTGGATGAGATCAATGAAGTCTGGCTCTTTGACTGCGGTGAAGGAACACAGAACCGAATTCTGGAGACGACAATTCGTCCGCGTAAGGTGTCTAAAATCTTTATTACCCATCTGCATGGTGACCATATTTTTGGTCTGCCAGGTTTCTTATCCAGTCGTTCCTTCCAGTCTAGTGAGGAGCAGACGGACATTGAACTCTACGGCCCTGTCGGCATCAAAGCCTTTGTACTAGCGAGTTTGAAGGTGTCAGGCTCACGCCTGCCTTACCGTATCTATTTCCATGAGTTTGAGGTGGATAAGGTAAGCAAGGTGCTTGAAACAGATAAATTCACGGTATATGCAGACAAGTTGGACCATACGATACCTTGTGTCGGCTATCGTGTCATGCAAAAAGATTTGGAAGGAACCTTGGATGCAGATGCTCTGCGCGCAGCAGGTGTACCTTTTGGCCCTCTTTTTGGAAAAATCAAGAGTGGGCAGGATGTGGTGCTGGAAGATGGGAGAACCATCTTTGCTTCTGATTATCTCTCTCCGCCTCGTCCGGGTAAGGTGGTAACCATTCTGGGAGATACGCGCAAGTGTCATGCTAGCGTGCGCCTAGCCGTCAATGCGGATGTGCTGGTGCATGAGTCTACCTATGGTAAGGGTGATGAGCGGATTGCTCGTAAGCACGGTCATTCGACCAATATGGAGGCTGCTGAGGTGGCGCGTGAGGCGGGAGTGAGGCAGTTGTTGCTGAATCACATCAGTCCACGCTTTCTTTCCAAAGATGTCAGTCAGTTGCGCCGCGATGCTAGTAAGATTTTTGAGCGGGTTCATGTTGTCAAAGATCTTGAGGAAATTGAGCTATGAGAACTATTTTGATAACAGGGGCTTCTGGTGGTTTGGTAGAGAAGATGGTTCCGCTTTTGTCAGATGATTTTTTGATTTTGCTGGGGAGGGATCGGGAAAAAATCGAGCAACTCTATGCCTACCACGAGAAAAAAGTTGTCTTTGATGTGGATATTCGTGACGAGGCAGCCTTGTTGGCCTTCTTTGAGATGTTGGATTGTCAGTATGGGCAGCTTGATATTCTAATTAACAACGCTGGTTTTGCTGTGTATGATGATTTTGAAACCTTCACTAATCAGCAGGTTCAGGATATGTTTGATATCAATACCTTTGCCCCCATGACCTTGTGTCGTTTGGCAGGCAAGCGGATGAAGGAGAGGCAGTCGGGTCAGATTGTCAATATCGTTTCTATGAGTGGTCATATCGCAACAGCCAAGTCTTCTGTGTACTCGGCTAGTAAGTTTGCGGCCCTTGGTTTTTCCAATGCCATTCGCTTAGAGTTAGCCAAGTATGGTGTGACTGTCACAACGGTCAATCCGGGGCCAATCGCTACTGGCTTCTTTGAACTGGCAGATCCAGACGGCAGCTATCAAGAGAGTGTCAAAGCCTTTTTGCTCCAACCAGATGTGGTTGCCAAAAAGATTGCTGCTAGTCTGGGAAGCAGGAAGCGGGAGGTCAATCTTCCGTGGACACTAAACCTAGCCCGCATCTTCTACACTCTCTTTCCAAGGTTTTCAGATTGGCTGGCCGTTCATGTTTTTAATTACAAATAAGGACTCTGTATCTTTAGAAGTTTACAACACTAAAACAAAGACCCTATCTGTTTCAGAAGGGTCTCTGTTTGTTTTGGGAAGGACCTTTAGTCCTCTTTGCGTTTAAGGTTGAACAGGAAGCCGCCGGCAAGGAGGAGGAGGCTACCGATTACCATGCTGATCTTGCTGTCTTGAGCGCCAGTATTTGGTAGGGTCTTCTTGCTACTTGCTACTTGTTTTCCTTGTCCGGTGTGAGATAGTTGGCTGATGCCAGGGTCGGCAGTTTGACCAGGATCTGGCTGAGGAACGAGGACTTCAACCGGTGGCAGTTCTTCCAAACTCGCTAGCTGTGTGCCAAAGAGGGAGTTGGATACCCAACGGAAGAAGTGGACAGGATGTACCTTGTTGGTCGGATTTCCTGCGTAAATGAAGAGTGGTTGATCCATATAGTGGCCTGCTATCGCGACGACTTTATTGGCCAATTGGTCGTAACCTGGCCACCAGCCTGCGATATAGTAGTCTTGACCGGCGATACGGACTAGGGTACGGAAGCCTTCAGGGATTCCTTCAATCCAGTTACCAGAGTTGGAGTAGAAGAGGCTGTTCATCGCATAGCCGCTGGTTAGTGGATCCTTGTCATCCACAATTGCTTTCATCAAGCCTTCAAAATCTCCACCATTTTCAAATTGTTCTGCGTTGAATCCTTTGAGAATTCCGAGTGCTTCTAGTCGTTGCATAGCGGCTCCACCGACAACGATGACAGGTTTTTTGCCCAAAATGGTTTCATCAAATTGGTCTGATTCAAGCACGATTGCGTCTGCTTCATCAGCAGTTGCCACGATTTCAAAGCCCATCCGTTCAAGAGCGAGTGCAGAGTTGGCTAGAATAGCAAAATCTCCTGCCCAACGGTAATAGTGAGATGGGGCGTAGACCTTCATCGGTTTTAATTCTTTACCGACTGGTTGCTTGTAGAGCGGTTCTCCATAGAGGGCAAAATCTTTGAGAAGGTGGGCAAATTGATCGGTTTTCATGATAAATCCATCTTCTGTCAGATAGACTTTTGCTCCGGCCTTAATCGCTTGGTTAATCGCTTGTACTGCGCTTTCAGAGGTGTTGGCAACGACGTAATATGGAGCTTGGTGATCCACTTCTCTTGTGCGAGGTGCCTGAGTCCAACTTACATCGGCTAGTTTTCCATCGAAGGCCTTGTCACTAAAGATTGGCTTAATCTTGAAGCCTTTCATATCAGGGAAGTTTACAACCAATTCTGCATACATGGCACCCCATTTTGATTCGTTGGAGCCAGAGTAGAGGACATGGTTGGCAAAACCACGTTTGGCTTGTGCCATGTCAACAACCAAGTCACCTTTCTTAAATTCCCCCATATCTTGGGTTAATTCTTTGACGATGACGCCGTTGCGCTTGAAGTAGTCGATCATCTTGAAGGCTTCGCCTAGGTCGTTGTTCTTATCCAGTGTCATCGGAATGACATAGTAGTCAGGGAAGAATTTCGGTTGGTCTTTCTTGATACGACCGACCACTTCGCCGCCTGGGCCGACTAGTTCAGCCTCAGCCCGTGGATCTTCCACCTTGTTAACACCACGAGAATAGTATTTGAGACGCATTTCCATCAGGGCGTCAGGTTTGCTGGACATATTGCGAATGCCACCCAATACAGCGTAGAAGCCTGCTTTGAAGGATTCTTCGTTTGTTTCAGGAATTTCAATGGTGTGACCCAAAATGCCGTGGTACATCGCATAAACGGCTGTGTAGCCAGAGAAGGAGTCATCCCAGCCATCTCCCCAGTGAATCTTAGGAATGGTGTAGCGGGTATACTTGGAATTGGCTACGCCGGTTCGGCCCATTTCATGGGCTTTTTCCAACATCAAGTCAGCCATCAGGTCGTACTCAAAGTTTGGATCGTGCGGTGGTGTAGCTGGCTCAATCAGGAAGCCTGATACAAATCCGTGAACGTCCAGAACGGAAATCGGATTCCATTTATGGATTTGCGTGATGATGGCGCGTGTTTCAGGGTTGACCTGGAAACCAGCATCACGGTTGGGATCAAGTCCGTTGACGAGCGAGCGAAGGTTCAGAACATCTCCATCAGGGTTTTCAGTGAAGTTGAAGAGGAAGATGAATTTATTCAGCAAATCAGCTACCTTGAGACTGTGGGTAACGGGTTTTCCATCTGCATCTGTTGTGGAGAAATCAATCGTATCCTTGGTTGCAAAGTCGCGGAAAAGGCTGGTAATAATGTCAATACCTGGTTGCTCATCGGCGTGGGTGTTGTTGATGAGAACTGGTAGTTTGTAGTCAAAGCTGCCCTCTTTCAACTTGATGAGCATCTCATCAGGTTTGGTCAGCATGAGAGGAGTTGTTTCGGTCAAGTATTTGTCGATGCTGGCTTGATCTTTTGCGACAATCCCCATTTTAATGTCACGGTTTTGTGCAGATGTACCAATCACGTCAATGGTTACCTGCCGGTCGGAGGCTGCCATGTTTTTGCTTTCTTCAATCTCAGCTAGCATTTCTTCGTGGGTGCGGAAGCTAGCATACGGACGGAAATGCAGGGTCTTTTGAATGACAAAACTACCGTCGGCACTGACGCCTTCCAAGAGGAAGTCCTTCATGTAGTGGCGATAGGTTCTGCGAATGTTGCTAGGAGTACGCTTGCTCAAGTCACTACCAAAGAGGGCCGCCAATTGAATAGTCATGTGGTAATCACTTCCTGCTTGGCTGGCTTCAACAGTGATGAAAGGTTCTCCAACGAAATCGCCCTGTTGGAGGTCCCAAGTTTTCCACTCTGAAATTGGTTTTCCATCAAGGGTCCAGGTGACATTTTCCACGGTCTTACTGCCGACAGAAGCTGTTTCTGATAGAGTAGCAGGCTCTGAGAGGTAGACAGTGGTTGTTTCCAGTGTGATAGGTTGAGTTGCAAGAGCGGCGCGGACTTCAGCAGTAGGACTGCTTGTTTCTGTTGTAGTAGAGGTAGTTTCTTCTACGGTAGTCGTTGCTTCTGATGCAGCAGTGCCAGCCTCAGTAGCGGCAGTTCCTTCACTGCTAGTTTCGACAGGTGGTGTTTCGGTGGTTGTTGCCACAGAACTTGTTCCTGTATTTTCGGTAGAAGGTGGTGTTGCTTTAGCAGTCGTTGTGTCTGCTGGGCCAGCTTCTGTTGAAGGGGTGGTAGCTGGTGCTTGTTCAGTTGTGACCGCCGGTTGGGTAAGCTCGGTGGTCACAACAGGTTGCTCCAGACTTTCTGAACTATTGGCTGCCACAGTGGTTTGAGCCAAAGACGCAGCCAAAAGGACTGTTGAAGCGATTAGCAACCGATTCAACAGCCTACTTTTGTATGAAAGTTTCATATAACTTCCTCCTTGTTTTTGTTTTTTTTCTGAGTAATAGATTCATCGGGGGATATATACCATTATTATACAAGAAATGTAAGCGTTTTACAACATCTAATGAAAATGTTTTTTTATTCTGAAAATTCATGAAACACCTTGAATCCGGCTTGATATAGCCTTTGTGACAGGAAGATTGCTACTCGCTACTAGGAAATTTACAATCCGTTTGATATAATAGTAAAAATATCTTGTATGAGGAGAAGGTATGGGAAAATTGTGGAGGCTGATTTACAGTCGTGTCTTTATCGTCTTAACCCTCATGGTTATCACGGTCTTTTCAATCCTTTGGCTGGTGACTTCTGCTGCAGTATTGATTCCGACCCTCTTGACTATCCTGCAAATTTTTTCAATTCTGGTGGCCATTACGATTATCAACCGCCCCATGAACAGCAGTTTCAAGCTGACCTGGATTATATTTGTGACGGGTATTCCCATCTTCGGAGCGCTGTTTTACTTCATTTTGCAGTCCAACATTGAAACCAGACGCTATCGGAAAAATTTCCAGCGGCAGGCCCATATCCTGCGCCAATACGGTCACACTTCTGAAAAGGTGATGAAGGGCTTAGCCAAGGAGGATGAGGAGCAGTTGAAGCTAGCCCACTATATGAGTGAATATGTTGGCTACGCCCTTCATTCCAACACGGATGCGACCTATTTTTCATCAGGGGAAGCCAAGTTTCAAGCCTTACTAGAAGAACTGAAAAAGGCTGAAAAATACATCTTCATGGAATATTTCATTGTTGATTTTGGCTATATGTGGGATGAGATTCTGGCTATTCTCAAAGAGAAGGCCGCTCAAGGTGTAGAGGTTCGCTTCATGTATGATGGCATGAATTCCCTCAGTACTCTTCCCTATAACTACTACAAGACTCTGCGAAAAGATGGGATTAAGGCCAAGGTTTTTTCTCAGATTATCCCAGCCTTATCTACTATCCAAAACAACCGAGACCACCGCAAGATTGCTGTTATTGACGGCAAGGTGGCTTTTACAGGTGGGGTCAATATTGCAGATGAATATATCAATCGTAAGGAGCGTTTCGGTCACTGGAAGGATGCTGCCATCATGGTTAAAGGAGAAGCAGTGGCCAACTTTACCCTGATGTTTCTTCAGATGTGGAATTTTAATGAAAAGCAGGAAAACGATGACTCCAAATACCTTATCGATCACCGCATGCAGGAAAAAGAAACGATCGATTCAGAAGGTTACTTTTTGGCCTATGGTGAAAATCCTTTCGATGGGGACGAAGTAGCCAAGCGCGTCTATCTGGACATGATTCAGTCTGCTAAGGACTATATCTACATCATGACACCTTATCTAGTCCTAGATGATGAGATGATTGATAACCTGACCTACGCAGCTAAACGTGGGGTAAGAGTCTGCATCCTCTTGCCGCATATCTACGATAAGCAGACGGCCTATCTGGCTGGTCGGACGGATTTCGAGGTCTATCTGGAAGCGGGTATTCAGATTTATGAATATACTCCTGGTTTCGTCCACTCCAAGGTTGTTTTGGTGGATGACAAAAAAGCAACAGTCGGCACGGTCAACATGGATTTCCGCTCCTTCTATCTCAACTTTGAATGCGGTCTATATGTCTACAATCACCAGCAAGTGCTGAAAGATATTATGCAGGATTTTCAAGAATCCTTCACCAAATCCCATCGGATTACCTCAGTTGGTTTCCACAAGCATTATCCATGGTACAAACGACTTGCAGGTTCGATTATGAAGATTATTTCACCTTTGTTATAAGTCAGAAAAGGCAGGCTAGCTTGCCTTTTTTGTGTCATTTCGTGGTATAATAGTTACTGCACATTTTGAAGGAGTAAACCAGTGATTACATCAACCTATGATTGGCAGTTATTGCCCAGTTTTTCCGATCAAGGATTTATCAAATTAGCAAAAAAAGAAGGACTGGATGAAGCGGCGGCCAAGCTCCTGTACGAACGCGGTATCCAAACAGAAGAAGCACTCCAGCGCTTCTTGTATCCGAGTCTGGAAGATCTGCATGACCCGTACCTGTTGCATGATATGGACAAGGCAGTGGAGCGGATTCGCCGGGCTATTGAAGACTATGAACAAATCTTAATTTACGGAGACTACGATGCTGACGGTATGACCTCGGCATCCATTTTAAAAGAGGCCTTGGAAGAATTGGGAGCAGAAGTTCAAGTCTATCTGCCCAATCGCTTTACGGATGGTTATGGGCCAAATCAGTCTGTTTACAAGTATTTTATAGAGAAACAAGGGGTTTCCCTTATTGTGACAGTAGACAATGGAGTAGCAGGTCATGATGCTATTGCCTACGCCCAAGAGATGGGTGTGGATGTCCTTGTGACAGATCACCACTCTCTTCCAGATAGCTTACCGCAGGCGTATGCTCTTGTCCATCCGGAACATCCAGACAGCCAGTACCCTTTCAAACATCTGGCGGGCTGTGGAGTTGCTTTTAAGCTAGCCTGCGCGCTTTTGGAACATATCCCAGTGGGGATGTTGGATCTGGTTGCTATCGGAACGATTGCAGACATGGTTAGCCTGACGGATGAAAACAGGGTCATGGTCAAATACGGTCTTTCCCTGCTCAAACAGACGGAGCGAGTAGGCTTGCAGGAGTTGATGCAATTGGCAAACATAGACTTGGACAGTCTGGATGAAGAGTCTGTTGGTTTTCAGTTGGCACCTCGGCTCAATGCTCTCGGTCGCTTAGATGATCCAAATCCGGCTGTGGAACTTCTGACTGGTTTTGACGAGGAGGAGGTGCAGAGCATTGCCCTCATGGTGGACGCCAAAAATACAGAGAGGAAGGAAGTCGTTCAAACGATTTACCAAGAAGCCAAGGAGATGGTTCGGGCGGACTTGCCAATTCAGGTTCTGGCCAAAGAGGGCTGGAATCCTGGTGTACTTGGAATTGTTGCGGGGCGCTTATTAGAAGAACTGCAACAACCAGTTATCGTCCTGTCTATTGAAGATGGAAAGGCCAAGGGGTCGGCTCGTTCGGTTGAGTCGGTTGATATTTTTGACGCCCTCAAGGAACATAGGGATCTTTTCATCGCCTTTGGAGGCCATGCGGGCGCAGCTGGTATGACCTTGGAAGCGTCCAAGTTAGGAAGTTTATCTGATATTTTAGTAGCCTATATTCTGAAAAAAGGGCTGGAAGGTACGGTTAAGCCTCATCTCGTTTTGGATGAGGAGCTGGACTTGGAAGACTTGCAACTTGAAACGCTCAAGTCCTTTGAAAAATTAGCGCCCTACGGTATGGATCATAAAAAACCTATTTTTTATGTGCGAAACTTTCAAGTGGAAACAACTCGAACCATGGGGCAGGACAATGCACACCTCAAACTACGGATCAAAAAAGGGCAAGCAGTTTTTGATGTTGTGGCCTTTGGGATGGGGCATTTAGCGTTGGAAATGGCTCAGGTCAAGGGGTTGGAGTTAGCCGTTCGCTTGTCGGTCAACCAGTGGAATGGAAATACCAGCCTACAACTGATGCTGGTTGATGCGCGAGTAGAAGGAATTCAGCTTTACAATCTCCGTGGGAAACAACACCCTCTTCCTGCTGGTGTTGCAGTGCTTGATTTTGAAGAAGAACTGCCAAATCTAGATGCGGAACGGGCTGTTGTAGTAGCCAATCTTCCTGCGCAGATTGACCATTTGAAAGAATTGGTGCAGGCTCATGATTTCCAGGCCATTTACTTCAAAAACGAGATAAGCATCCCTTACTATTTGGATGGCTATGGAAGTCGCGAACAATTTGCCAAACTCTACAAAACGATTTATCAGTTCAAAGAATTTGATGTTCGCTATAAACTGAAAGAACTGTCCGCCTACCTCAAAATTAACGAACGCCTGTTAATCAAGATGATTCAAATTTTCCAAGAGCTGGACTTTGTGCATATTAAAGATGGTGTAATGACGGTGAACCCTCAGGCACAAAAACGTGACATTGCTGAAAGCCGAATTTATCAAGAGCTGAAGGAACTGGTCAAGTTACAGGAATTGATGGCCTTGGGAACGGTTCAAGAAATCTATGATTGGCTGCAGTCAACATGATAAAAGATACTAGGGGAAAAGTAGAATGAAAAAGAAAGGAATAGTAGGAAGCCTGCTAGTGCTGGGATTGGCGCTAGCTGGCTATTTTGTCTGGTCTTCTGGTCAGACGACAAGTGATTTTCTGTCCGTAGAGCAACATCTAAGCCTTGCGGAACAGAAAAAAGAGTTTCTTGATAGGCACCGCTCTTTGCTTAGTCAAGAAGACCTAGCGGCAATTGAAGTTTTACTGGAGCGTTCAATTGCAGATTTACAGCAGGCTGGCTGGTCTGATAGAGCCATAGCAACAGGCTATCTGGGGCAGTTGACACAAGAAAAGGACCTTATCGGTCTTAGCAAACAAGTGGAAGAAACCTACCAAGCGAGTCAGATATTTGGAAGTGAGGTCTTTCAAGAACTGTGGACGGTTCAAACAGAGAAAGTCTCAGCCAAAGAAGCAAGAAAATTGTTGGAGCATAGCTTGAGCTTGATTGGAATGCCAGACGAACTTTCTGGTAGTCCTGAAGAAACGAGAGCTCTTCTTCAGCGATTCGATAAGGAGTTGGCTCCTGATGATTATTTCTGGGGCAGTTTTGCACGGCTAGTGCAAAAGGCGTTCCCCAAAGATTCTCTCTCAAAAGCTGACAGCCTTGCCCACAAAGTCCACCAGTTTCGCTACCTTATCTCCGCTCAGCAGGCGCAGTGGGTTAGAGAACACTATCGCCGAGATGGACAAACAGATCGAGAAGCCTTGGTAGCCTATTTAGCTGGTCAGTCTAAAAAAGAAGTAGAAAAAGATACGTTTGGTCTAGAAGAATTTGATTATTTTGTTGATTATGATTTAGAAGAGTCCTCGCGTTTGCATAATAAGGCAGCCAGCTTACGAGGGCAGTCAGGGTCGGTTGTCATGCTCTATCCAGACTTTGAACCGCTGGTCAACATCAAAATTGTACTGAGTTTTCACACGGAGTTTATCTTATCCAGCACCGGTCGCTTTGCCAATGAGTTGGATCCTGAAGGGTTGGATGAAAACGGGGTAGTCAATGGAGCGTCCTTTAACTACGCGAATAAAAACGATACCCTACACCGAACTCTTGACATCAAACCAGTTAAAAACCATGACCCAAGTTATCGGAAAGAATGGACCAAGACAGATTTTTTTGCTTATCAAGCGCCAAATAATCTGAGTTTTAGTTTCCAGCCATCCAAGAAAGAAAGTTGGGTTAGCTCTTATTTTAACAAGGAAGGAATTTATTCTATCAATGGCAAGAGTTCCTCGGAGCGGATAAGAGAAGAAATCGAAAAGCTGAAAACAGCGATTAAGGAGGCTGCAGATGACTAAGAAAAAAATGCTTCTCACCATCGTTGCGATACTGTCATTATCCGTTTGCGGCCTGTTTGCTTACACTCATCTTTATCCTGAGGAAACCTATCAATTTTTGACCGAGTTGATCCAAGGTTTGGCTGGTCATCCTGCAGAGAAGGTACAGGCTGGAAATACTTACCTTATCAATGACAGAAACTTCAAATTTATAGATGACAAGCATTTCTTTTATTTGATTGACAATAGTGACTATCAGTCTGAAAAAGAATTGGAAGACTACCGCAAAGAGATGGAAAACGAGGATATCTATCCCCACATTCTCCTAGTAGAAGGGGAATACCAACGCAAGGGCGACGATGTGTTTCTAAAGGAAACACGAGGCTTGCTGATGACGTTTGATAGCGTAGCAGCCGCAACTAAAAAAACGTACACTTCCTTGAAACCACTGGTTTATGTCGATACCGGCTATAATTCCCAGCCGCAGCTTGTCAAAACAGATAAAGCCTATCAGTTTCAATTGCATGTTTTTCTTGCAAAAGAGGATGGAACCTTCGAGAAAACCGCCAATCTGGCAAGCTACCCAGTTTATGAAGCTCCTGAAAATCTGCCAGATGGCATTGACCAATTTTTAAAAGATTATCAGGAGCAGTTAAACAAGTAATCCCAATTTACTAACTAGAAAATTCATGGTATAATGAAGGGTACGAAAATTTTATAAAGGATAAAACAATGAACTTAACAGACTATATTGCAACCATTAAAGATTACCCAAAAGAAGGTATTGAGTTTCGTGACATTAGCCCCTTGATGGCTAATGGGAATGCTTACAGCTATGCTGTTCGCGAGATTGTTCAGTATGCGACAGACAAAAAGATTGACATGATCGTCGGCCCGGAAGCGCGTGGTTTCATCGTGGGCTGTCCTGTTGCCTTTGAATTGGGAATTGGCTTTGCACCAGTACGCAAGCCTGGTAAGCTGCCTCGTGAAGTTATCTCGGCTAGCTACGAGAAGGAATATGGTCTGGATACCCTTACCATGCACGCAGATGCCATCAAACCTGGCCAACGTGTTCTGATTGTAGATGACCTTTTGGCTACGGGCGGTACTGTCAAAGCAACGATTGAAATGATCGAGCGCTTGGGCGGTGTTGTGGCAGGCTGTGCTTTCTTGATTGAGTTGGACGAACTCAAGGGGCGTGAAGCTATTGGCGACTACGATTACAAGGTATTGATGCACTTCTAGTTATAGTTAAAAGTTATAACTAGCCCTATTTTTATTCTAATTGAAAAGTATATCCTCCTATTCTATAATAGAGTATAGACAAAGGAATAGGAGTGGTAGCATGCCAATTAAAATTGATAAGACTTTACCAGCTGTAGAAATTCTAAAAACAGAAAATATCTTTGTGATGGATGATGTCCGTGCCAGTCACCAAGACATTCGTCCTATTAAGATCTTGATTCTCAATTTGATGCCACAAAAGATTGTGACAGAAACTCAGTTGTTGCGTTTATTGGCGAATACCCCTCTGCAGTTGGAGATTGAATTTTTGCACATGTCCAGTCACCGGTCGAAGACGACCCATGTGGAACATTTGGAGCAGTTTTACAAGACCTTTGCAGAAGTGAAGAACAACTATTTCGATGGTCTGATTGTGACAGGTGCCCCAGTAGAAAATCTTCCTTTTGAAGAGGTTGATTATTGGCAGGAGTTGGAAGACGTTTTTGAATGGTCTAAGAGCCATGTCTATTCGACTCTGCATATTTGCTGGGGAGCGCAGGCGGGCCTCTATGCCCGTTACGGTGTACCAAAACATAGCATGGACAGGAAACTGTCTGGCGTTTATTGCCAAACTGTGACCAAAACAGATTCGCCTCTGATGAGAGGGTTTGATGATGAATTTCGCTCGCCCCATTCTCGTTATACGGAGGTCAAGGCTGAGGAGGTTGCCCATTTAAACAAACTCCAAATTTTGGCTCAGGGCAAGGATGTGGGGCTATCAATTCTTGCCAGTCGGGATTTGCGCGAAGTTTATAGTTTTGGCCACTTGGAATATGATCGGGATACCTTAGCCAAGGAGTACGAACGCGACTGCCTAGCGGGTAAGAATCCCCATGTTCCGGAAAATTATTTTAGAAATGATGATCCAAGCAGCCGGCCGGCTCTTTCTTGGAACCTGCCAGCCGCTCAATTTTTTACCAACTGGATTAACTACGCTGTGTATCAGGAAACTCCTTACGATTGGAGTACCTATGAACAGTCAGCTATTTCCGCAAGTCTATAAGAGGAACTATGAACCATTCACAGTATTATCAGCAGGGTCATCTGGTTTTGCCACCAGCCTTGCTCTTTCATTTTGAGGAACTATTTCCGTCAGCTGATGATTTTCTAGTTTGGCAGTTTTTCTTCTACCAAAATACTAGCCAGCTAGATAGTATTGCGCCCAGTCAAATTGCTCAGGCTACTGGAAAGACGGTGGCCACAGTTAATGAGGCCATCGAACACCTGCAAGAAGCAGGTTTGTTGGAGTTTAAAACCATCAATTTGGCCGGGGAAATCGAAATGATTTTTGATGCCCTGCCTGCCTTGGAAAAACTAGATGCTCTTCTGTCTCCCAAGCTGGAAACAGAGCCAGTTCTACCTAGCAATGACATCAAGGATTTAGTTGCTGATTTTGAACGTGAATTGGGGCGGCTCCTATCACCTTTTGAAATTGAAGATTTGCAAAAGACCATTCACGAGGATCACACCTCTGTTGAGCTGGTTCGGGCAGCTCTACGAGAGGCTGTCTTTAACAACAAGACTAACTGGCGCTACATCCAAGCCATCTTGAGAAATTGGCGCCGCGAAGGGATTACGACCCTAGCCCAAGTTGAAGCGAAAAACGCTGAACGTGAAGTTCAAATTCCTAAAAATGTCACGGTATCCGATGATTTTTTGGATGCCATGAATCTCTGGAAAGAATAGAAAATGGAAACAAGATTATCAAAAAGACTGGAAGCAGTCGCATCTTTTGTGCCCAAGGGCGCGCGTTTAGTCGATGTAGGGAGTGACCATGCTTATCTCCCTCTTTTTTTGGTGGAAAAAGGGCGGATTGAGTATGCTATTGCAGGCGAGGTGGTGCAGGGGCCCTATCTATCTGCGCTAAAAAATGTGCAAGAAGCCCAGCAAGGCGAGAAGATTGCGGTTCGTATGGCCAATGGCTTAGCTGCTTTTACGCTGTCAGACAAGATGGATACTCTCACGATTGCAGGGATGGGCGGCCGACTGATTGCCGACATCCTAGAAGCTGGAAAGGATAAGTTGGTTGGGATACAACGCTTGATTTTGCAGCCCAATAACCGTGAGGATGATGTGCGCAGTTGGTTGATGTCCAATGGATTTCAGTTGGTTGCTGAAAGCATCTTAGAAGAATCTGGCAAACGCTATGAAATTCTTGTTGCAGAGCATGGACAGATGGAATTATCTGCTCAAGAGTTGCGCTTTGGGCCATTTTTGCAAGCTGACCGCTCACCTGTTTTTATCCAAAAGTGGGAGAGAGAGTTAGGTAAGCTTGTTCATGCTTTGGAACAGGTTCCGCTTGATCGTCAAGCTGACCGCGCAGCTATTCTTCAAAAAATCAAGGATATCAAGGAGGTTCTTCATGTTAGCTAGTCAGCTTATTCAACGCTATCAGGAATTTTGTCCGCCTGCTCTTTCAATGGAAGGAGATGTGTCAGGTTTGCAGATTGGCACGCTTAATAAGGACATTAAGCGAGTCATGGTTGCATTGGATATTCGCGAAACCACAGTGGCAGAAGCGATTGACAAGCAGGTGGATTTGATTATTGTGAAACATGCACCGATTTTTCGACCTCTCAAACACCTAGTGGCCGATGATTTGCAGACTCAGATTTGCCTTCAGTTAATCAAACATGACATTGCAGTTTACGTCAGTCATACAGATATTGATGTGCTAGATGGTGGGCTCAATGACTGGTTTTGTGAACTTTTGGGGATTGAAGACACAGATTTTCTTCACGAAACAGCTCCAGGATGTGGGCTAGGGCGTATTGGCAGTCTGAAAGAGCAAAGCTTGGAAGAATTAGCTCTTAAGGTCAAGGAAGTTTTTGATTTGGATGCCGTTCGCCTTGTAGCTTATCCGTATCACGTCCAGCAACCAATCAAACGAGTAGCTATTTGTGGCGGCAGTGGGGATTCTTTTTATAAAGATGCGCTTGAAAAAGGAGCGGATGTTTATATTACAGGGGATATTTACTATCATACAGGGCAAGAAATGCTGACTCAGGGCCTTCTGGGAATAGATCCCGGTCACCATATTGAAGCACTTTTTATCAAGAAAATTGCTCAAAAATTAGAAGAATGGAAAGCCGAAGAGGCTTGGGATGTGGAAGTTTATCCTTCCACAGTGACCACCAACCCCTTCAGGCATCTCTAGTAAGAATTTGGTAGGAAAGTAGGAGTTTTCATGGCGTGGTTTACAGAACAATCTGTCTTAGTTCAGGCACTGATAGGCGGCTTGTTTACTTGGTTTTGTACTATCTTGGGTTCGGCCGTAGTATTCTTTTTCAAAACGGTCAGTCGACGTCTTTTAGACACCATGTTGGGATTTGCGGCGGGTGTCATGATTGCGGCATCTTTTTGGTCGCTTCTTGCACCGTCTATTGAGTATGCGGATGCTGCTTATGGAAAATGGTCCTGGATTCCGGCTGCTATTGGTTTTTTAGTAGGTGGCTTCTTCTTGCGCCTGGTGGATGCTCTGGTTCCCCACCTTCACTTGGGAAATGAGATTGATAAGGCCGAAGGTGGCGATGAAGTTGGGAGGAAAAATCTATCCAAAACTGCCTTGCTTTTCTTGGCCATTACCATTCACAATATTCCTGAAGGCTTGGCCGTTGGGGTGACTTTTGGCGCTTTGGCCAACAACAACACAACCGCGGCCCTTATTGGGGCGATTGGTCTAGCACTGGGGATTGGCTTGCAAAATATCCCTGAAGGAGCAGCGCTTGCGATTCCAATTCGGACGGATGGAAAATCCCGCAGCAAGGCCTTTTTCTGGGGCTCTATGTCAGCCATTGTAGAACCAATCGCGGCAGTGATTGGGGCCGTTGCAGTTACCTACATGACCCCAATTCTTCCCTACGCCTTAGCCTTTGCGGCGGGAGCGATGATTTTCGTTGTAGTGGAGGAGCTGATTCCAGAGTCGCAAACCAATGGAAACACCGATATTGCTACCTTAGGCCTGATGGCAGGTTTTGTCATTATGATGGTCTTGGATGTAGCACTTGGATAAAATATGGAAGCTTGCTGCGGCAGGCTTTTTTAGTCATGACAACCGCTTTAGAATATGGTATAATAGACCAAGAATATTTTACGAAAGGTTTTAATTATGAAAGGTATTATCTTAGCTGGTGGGTCTGGTACCCGGCTTTATCCTCTTACTCGTGCTGCTTCCAAGCAGTTGATGCCTATTTATGACAAGCCAATGATTTACTATCCTTTGTCAACCTTGATGTTGGCTGGGATTAAAGAAATTTTAATTATTTCTACACCACAAGACCTTCCGCGTTTTAAGGATTTGTTGGGTGACGGAAGTGAGCTTGGAATCTCTCTTTCTTATGCAGAACAACCAAGTCCAGACGGCTTGGCACAAGCCTTTATCATCGGTGAGGAATTTATCGGAGATGACAATGTTGCTCTTATCCTTGGAGATAATATCTACCATGGAAACGGTCTGACCAAAATGTTGCAGAGAGCGGCAGCTAAAGAAACAGGGGCAACTGTCTTTGGTTACCATGTTAAAGACCCTGAACGCTTTGGTGTTGTGGAGTTTGATGACAACATGAACGCTATTTCCATCGAAGAAAAGCCAGAAGTGCCTAAGTCAAACTTTGCGGTTACAGGGCTCTACTTCTATGACAATGACGTCGTTGAGATTGCTAAAAATATCAAGCCATCTCCTCGTGGTGAGTTGGAAATCACAGACGTTAACAAGGCTTACTTGGAGCGTGGCGATTTGTCTGTTGAGCTCATGGGACGCGGCTTTGCTTGGTTGGATACAGGTACGCATGAAAGCCTCTTGGAAGCGGCTCAGTACATTGAGACTGTACAGCGTTTGCAAAACGTTCAAGTGGCCAACTTGGAAGAAATTGCCTACCGCATGGGCTACATCAGCAAGGAACAGGTATATGAGCTGGCTCAGCCACTCAAGAAGAACGAATACGGACAGTACTTGCTCCGTTTGATTGGAGAAGCCTAATGACAGACAATTTTTTTGGTAAAACACTAGCAGCTCGTCCAGTAGAGACTATTCCTGGCATGCTGGAATTTGACATTCCAGTCCATGGCGACAATCGTGGCTGGTTTAAGGAAAATTTCCAAAAGGAGAAAATGCTTCCGCTTGGCTTCCCAGAAAGCTTCTTTGCAGAAGGAAAATTGCAGAACAACGTTTCCTTCTCCCGCAAAAATGTTCTTCGTGGCCTCCACGCAGAGCCTTGGGATAAGTATATCTCAGTCGCAGATGGCGGCAAGGTCCTGGGAACCTGGGTTGACCTGCGTGAGGGTGAAAGTTTTGGTAATACCTACCAAACGGTTATTGACGCGTCAAAAGGAATTTTTGTACCGCGTGGCGTAGCCAACGGTTTCCAAGTCCTGTCAGACTTCGTGGCTTACAGTTACTTGGTCAATGACTACTGGGCTTTGGAACTCAAGCCTAAGTATGCTTTTGTCAACTACGCTGATCCTAGTCTTGACATCCAGTGGGAAAACCTAGAAGAAGCAGAAGTGTCAGAAGCAGATAAAAACCACCCGCTTTTGAAGGATGTTAAGCCTTTGAGAAAGGAAGACCTCTAATGTTTCAAGCTTTTTTGGAAATCGCAGAGCAGTTAAACAAGCTAGGAATCACTCCCTTGTTAATGGGCTCTGTCGGTCTGGAAAGGCGAACAGGACGGGATTGGCAGGCAAGGGACCTTGATATTCATGTGCCCAGTGATCCCAGAGGTTGGGAGGCTCCTGACGAGGAGCGGATTTACCGTGCGGATGAGCTGATTGCCATGATGAACCAGCTGGGCTATGTCCTCGTTGACCGTCATGAGCATGAATTTCAAAAGGATGGCCTTTCTGTTGAATTTGGCGGCCTTCATTCGCTTCCCGACTTTGCGGGCGTGGAGTTAGAGGACTTGGAAGAGATTGAGACTCAAGGTATTCGCTATTATCTGCCGACGCTGAAGCAATACTTGAAAATCTATCAAGCCTCCTCCAAAGATTCTTATCGGGCAGAAAATAATAATCAAAAAGATTTTGCTAAGATTGATTACTTGAAAGAAATGTTGAAGTAGTCTGGCAATCAAAGAGGGCGAGCAGAGCGAGCCTCTTCTGTATGTCATCGCCGTAGTGAGAAGCTCCTTGGCTTTGTTAAGGAGCGGGGAAACCCTTGAGGCCCTAGACTCATAGGTTAGTAATGAAACACCTTCGGCCCACTACCTAAGATGGCACACAAAAAAGAAAGAAATTTTCGGAGAAAAAAATGTCAGAATTTAAAAATATTATCGTAACTGGTGGCGCTGGTTTCATCGGTTCAAACTTCGTCCACTATGTATATAACAACCATCCAGATGTTCATGTAACCGTCTTGGACAAATTGACTTATGCAGGTAATAAGGCCAACTTGGAAGCCATTCTTGGTGACCGTGTTGAGTTGGTTGTGGGAGATATTGCAGACGCTGAATTGGTAGACCAATTGGCTGCAAAGGCAGATGCCATCGTTCACTATGCGGCAGAAAGCCACAACGACAACTCCCTCAACGATCCAAGCCCATTCATCCATACCAACTTTATCGGTACCTACACATTGCTTGAAGCGGCTCGTAAATACGACATCCGTTTCCACCATGTATCAACTGATGAAGTATACGGTGACCTTCCTTTGCGTGAAGATTTGCCAGGTCATGGTGAAGGTCCGGGTGAGAAATTCACTGCGGAAACCAACTACAACCCATCTTCACCATATTCATCCACCAAGGCAGCCTCAGACTTGATTGTCAAGGCTTGGGTTCGTTCCTTTGGTGTGAAAGCAACCATTTCCAACTGCTCAAACAACTACGGTCCATACCAGCACATCGAGAAATTTATCCCACGCCAAATCACCAATATTTTGGCAGGTATCAAGCCAAAACTCTATGGTGAAGGGAAGAACGTCCGTGACTGGATTCATACCAACGACCATTCAACGGGTGTTTGGGCGATCTTGACAAAAGGCCGCATGGGTGAAACCTACCTGATTGGTGCTGATGGCGAGAAGAACAACAAGGAAGTGCTTGAACTCATCCTTGAAAAAATGGGTCAGCCAAAGGATGCTTACGACCATGTAACAGACCGTGCAGGACACGATTTGCGCTATGCCATTGACGCAAGCAAACTTCGTGATGAGCTTGGCTGGACACCGCAGTTCACAGACTTCTCTCAAGGTTTGGAAGAAACCATCCAGTGGTACACCGATAACCAAGATTGGTGGAAGGCTGAGAAAGAAGCTGTTGAAGCTAACTACGCTAAGACCCAAGAAGTGATTAAGTAATCAAGTTCAAAAACAGCCAATAGGCTGTTTTTTTGATATAATGAAGTGATTGATTTACAAATGAAGGAGTCAAAACAATGATTTTAATTACAGGTGCAAATGGTCAGTTGGGCACAGAATTGCGTTACCTTTTGGATGAGCGCGGTGTTGAGTATGTTGCGGCTGACGTGGCAGAAATGGACATCACAGATGCAGACAAAGTAGATGCCTTCTTTGCGGAAGTGAAACCAACGGTTGTTTATCACTGTGCAGCTTATACAGCGGTTGATATGGCTGAAGATGAAGGCAAGGAACTCAACTACAAAATTAACGTAACGGGCTCTGAGAATGTTGCCAAGGCAGCAGCAAAATACGGTTCAACTCTGGTCTATATCTCAACAGACTATGTCTTCAATGGTGATTTGCCAGTCGGTCAAGAATGGCAAGTAGATGACCAGCCAGATCCACAATCTGAATACGGTCGTACCAAGCGTTTGGGTGAAGAAGCGGTTGAGAAATTTGCAGACAAGTTCTACACAGTGCGTACAGCTTGGGTCTTTGGTAACTATGGCAAAAACTTTGTCTTTACCATGCAAAATCTTGCGGCAACCCGCGACACCTTGACCGTTGTCAATGACCAACACGGTCGCCCTACTTGGACTCGTACTCTGGCTGAATTTATGGTTTATTTGGTGGATACTAAGCAAGAATTTGGCTACTACCATTTGTCAAATGATGCGGCAGAAGACACAACTTGGTTTGACTTTGCGACAGAGATTCTCAAGGATACCACTACCAAAGTTCTACCAGTGGATTCTAGCCAATTCCCAGCTAAGGCCAAACGCCCTTTCAACTCAACCATGAGCTTGGATAAGGCGAAAGCGACAGGTTTTGTCATCCCAACATGGCAAGAGGCGCTTGAGGCATTTTATAAGCAAGAAGTTCGTAAATAAAAAAAAAGAGGCAGGATGAATACATCCTAGCCTCGTTTTTGTAGCTTGACTGCTACTTTATTTTATAAAATTTTTCTAAGGGATTGCTGTCAATAGCGTTATTATACTCGATTTGTTGGTAATCCTGATAGAGTGGGGAGTCTGCGACCTCATCCACAATGCTGCCGTCAGGAAGTCGGTAGCCCCAAGTTGTAAATACTGGAATGGCTGAGCGGACTTCCTGTAAGAATTGATAGTAGGAAGATTGAGGTAGGGCGTGCGGAGTTTGTGAAAGGATATCCAGTGTATAGGGGATAAGAAAATTAGGACTAATAGTCGTTTCTTCCTGTTCAGGGATGTCAAAATTACTCCAGATGACAAATGGTGTGGAATAAAGTGAACTCTTATCAGAGAGATCCATAAATCGCTGATAGAATGTTTCTGATAGAGCAGGTTGATGATCGCCGTACATAAGTATAATTGTAGGTTCTGGATATGCTTTGAAAAATTCCACTAGATTAGCGAAGGCCTGATCGCTCTTTTTTACACTGGTCAAAAATTCGGTTTCGACAGGGAAAGTTGAGGTGCTACCGTCAATTGTTACTTCGCGGGTGTAGTTTTCTTCGCTGCTACCGTATCCCCCATGACTTTGCATGGAAACTGCAAAAGTGAATAAGGGAGAGTCATCCTTGTTTTGATAGAGGTTCTCAATCGCATCGAATAAGAATTGGTCTGTTGGGAAGCCGCGATCATATTGGATGTCTGCTAATTGGCTAATCGCTGGCTTGGAATTGAGAAAGTAGGCTTGGTCAAATCCAAGCAGCCGGTAAACTTCTTCTCGGTTGTAATTTTTTGCAGCCTGAGGGTGGAGGGCCACAGTCTTATAGCCCAATTCTTCCACGAAAGTTGTGAAATTTGGTTTGGGCTGAGTGATGAGTTGCTGATAAGGAAATACATTTTGTGACAGGAGAACCAAGGCATTACTGGTTAAGGTTTCGTATTCTGTATTGGCTGTTCCACCACCGTAGACAGAAACGTTTAGACTGCCATGTACGGCGTTTTCCTTGAGTGAATGTTGGAAAGCAAGGGGGTCAGGTTCTACTTGCAGTCCTTCCAGTTTAGAAAAATCAGCTTGTGATTCATTTTGGATGATGACGATATTGGGTTTGATATTGCCCTCGTCTTTCTGGGGTTGGTATTCTTCTAATTTTTGGCTGACAAGACTAGGAGAATAACCGCTAGGCGGTTCAATAACAGAGTCGAGATAAAAGCTAGTAAAAGATAGCGGCAACCCCTTGTGGGAATATGTTGCGTGCATTTTCCAATAGTTTAGAGGAATGTCGGCTGTTTTGGCGACCCCAAAAATAAAACTTGGAAGAATAGCAAGTAGCAAAACGGCAATCACAGGTTTGACAAGAAGGAATACCCAAGTAAATTTCGGCGAGTAACACATCAAGTAATACTTGAAGCGCTGTGGAGACCAAACTGGTTCGGGTTTTCTTAGGGAGTAGAGGATGCTGAAAGCCACTAAGGTGAAGATGAGAGATTGGAACATGCGATTAGTCATGACAACTTCAACCTTACTTGCAACATTCAAGCCGTCAAAAAACTGCAAAAGGTGGTAGTGCATAAACGGAGTTTCGCGTGTTTTGATCAGAATCTCATTGGCAAATCCGCTGCTTAGAGAGAGTAGCAATAGTAGGGAACTTGCTGCTCTGAGTCCAAGAATATAGGCGAAAACGAAGTAAATCGCATAGAGAATAATCAGATTGGGAACGAACCATTCTGCTTCAACATTATTAAACTGAGAGTAGCAGTTTTCAGTAATAAAGAAGGCTAGAAAAGGTGTTGCTAGCAATAGAGAGTAGTAACTTGTTTGATGCAATCGCTTTATCAGCGGCCGACCTCCATCAGCTATTACTTTAAAGGCAATGAGAGTCAGAAAGGCAAATAGCCAAAGGGTTAAGGTTAGCTGATTTTCAGTATAACTAGAATTAAAGACTGTTACCTTGTCCTCGTAAAAGAAACCAAATGCCTGCTTGATGACATACTGAATTCCCCAGAGAAGAAGGGCAAAGAATAAGAGTCTGATTTTTGAATAATGATAGAAAAGTTGGAAATAGGTGACGTAAGCAATCGAAATCAGGAAGATAAGTGCCTGAATATACCACAAAATGTTTGTGGAGTTTATCTGGTAGTATTGATCCAGTTGAACGGTTTTAAAAGACCGACCATTTTTGGCGTGTTTGGTATTCACTTTTTCTATGAGTTGGTTGTCTACTTGAATGTGCAAAAAGCTATCGTCGTCCGCATTCCGGTATTCAAAGGAAATAGTCTTGACGGGTTCAGCGGATTGAATCACCATGCTGACTTCTTCAGAGAGTGGACTGGAAGTGTAGTGAGTATTCACAACATCAATATTATGGGTTGTCCATTCATTGGAAACAATCTGTCTAGAAGAGATGTTTTTCCCGTTTATCAGGATGTTTTCAATCTGTTGCGCGGAATAGATAGCACTAATCCGAACAAGCCCCTTGTTATTGGCACTTGTTAATTCACTACGGATATTGAAGACAAATGCACAAAAAATACTAATTAAGAACATTCCAGCCAAGACTTGGTTGAGCCATTTGGGGAAATATCTATTCAAATTCATATAAGCTCCTTTATTTACACTACTAATCCTATCAAAAAAACCTTCATTAGTAAATGACAAATTATAGTAGGAACTTTTGTACTAAAAGAATGAAAATAATGAAAGAAAATGGTATAATAATCTGATTATACTTTTTAGAGCTTGGAAGAAATGAAACACGTTTTTATTATTGGCAGTCGCGGATTGCCGGCAAAATATGGCGGCTTTGAAACCTTTGTAGAACAACTTGTGTCTCACCAGGTCAGCCCAACTATCCAATACCATGTGGCTTGTCTATCGGACGATAGCCATCAAACACATTCGAATTATAAGGGGGCAGACTGTTTTACTATCAATCCGCCCAAATTAGGTCCAGCACGGGTCATTGCCTACGATATGATGGCTATTAGCTATGCACTGCAACTGATTGCGAAAGAGCAGATTGCAGAACCTGTTTTTTATATCTTAGGTAATACCATTGGAGCCTTTATTGCACCTTTTGCCAAGAAAATCCACGCTCTGAATGGTCAACTCTTTATCAATCCAGACGGGCTGGAGTGGAAGCGAACCAAGTGGTCCAAGCCTGTTCAGACCTATTTAAAATATTCCGAAAAACAAATGACGCGCCATGCCGATTTAGTGATTGCGGACAATGAGGGGATTGAGTCCTATATTCAAGCGGCCTATCCCTGGTCTAAGACGACCTTTATCGCCTACGGAACGGATTTGACGGAAACTGCCTATGAAGCCGATACTATTCAGGTGCGACAGTTTTTTGAAAACTGGCAGATAAGGGAAAAGGAATTTTACCTGATTATTGGTCGCTTTGTACCGGAAAATAATTATGCCGTAGCCATCAAAGAATTCATGGCTTCAGAAACAAAACGTGATTTGGTCATCGTTTGTAATCATGAAGGCTCTGCCTATTTCCAAAAACTAAAGGAGGAAACAGGCTTTGATGCTGATAAGCGCATTAAGTTTGTCGGTACTGTCTACGTTCAAGACCTGCTCAAGTACTTGCGCTCGAGCTGTCGAGCTTACATTCATGGGCATGAGGTCGGAGGCACCAACCCCAGCCTCCTTGAGGCTCTAGCACAGACCAATGAAAATCTGGTTCTGGGCGTTGACTTTAACCGTAAGGTTGCTCTAGAAAATGCCCATTATTGGACAAAGACTAAGGGGAGTTTATCTCAGTTGCTGAATCAGATTGATCGGCAGGATGAAAATCTCCAGTTAGGGCAGGCGGCAAAAAAACACATGCAAACCAACTATACTTGGGAGAAAATTGTCAGCCAATACGAGGATTTATTTTTGAAATGAAAGTGAACATATTGTTGTCCACCTACAATGGTGAGCGCTTTTTAGCAGAACAAATCAAGAGTATCCAGGAACAAACATACAGTGACTGGACCCTCTTGATTCGTGATGATGGCTCCAAGGATCAAACCAGAGAGATTATTCAAAACTTTGTCACTCAGGATGAGCGCATTCGCTTTATCAACGCTGATGAAGTGGTCAACTTAGGAGTTATTAAGAGTTTTTACACGCTCTTGCATTATGAAGAAGCTGATTATTACTTTTTCAGCGATCAAGATGATATTTGGCTGCCTGATAAGTTACAGACCAGCCTAGATCAAGCCCAGCATTATTCCAATCAAGAACCGCTCATGATTTATATGGATTTAAAAGTGGTCAACCAAGACTTGGAAGTGATGACAGAAAGTATGATTCGCACGCAGTCGCACCACGCCAATACCGAACTGGTGCAGGAACTGACAGAAAATACAGTAACTGGCGGTGTGTCCATGATTAACCATGCCTTAGCTGAGCTTTGGACTCAGACGGAGGACATCATTATGCACGACTGGTATCTGGCTCTTCTTGCAACAGCCTTTGGAAAACTAGTCTATATTGATCAGGCTGGAGAATTGTATCGTCAGCACACGGATAATGTTTTAGGGGCAAGAACCCTATCAAAACGAGTTCAGAAATGGATTCGCCCCCATATTCTTTTTTCTATTTATTGGGATTTAATCAAGAACAGTCAAAAACAAGCGAAGTATCTTTTGGAGATGCCGCTGAAAGCAGAGGATAGAGAGTTAATTGAAGCTTTCATCACCATTATGGATAAGAGTTTCTTAGATCGTATCCGTACCTTGAAAAAATACGGCTTGCGAAAGAACAAGGCCTTCCATACCTTTGTTTTCTCAAGCCTGATTATTACCAAATTCGCCTATAAGGAGTAAACATGGATTTATTTTCCACCAAGAATCGCATCTTATTGCGAGAATTGATTAAGACAGATTTTAAATTACGCTACCAAGGATCGGTCATCGGCTATCTCTGGTCGATTTTGAAACCCCTGATGTTATTTGCTATTATGTATGTTGTTTTCATCCATTTTCTGAGATTGGGTGGAGATGTGCCGCACTTTCCAGTAGCTCTGTTATTAGGAAATGTGATTTGGTCCTTCTTTTCGGAGTCGACCAATATGGGAATGGTATCTATTGTCACTCGTGGGGATTTACTCCGTAAACTCAACTTCTCAAAAGAAATTATTGTTTTGTCAGCAGTGTTTGGTGCAGCTATTAACTTTTCAATCAATTTGGTGGTTGTCCTCTTGTTCTCGCTGATGAATGGTGTTCAGTTTACTTGGACAGTCATTTTTGCTATTCCACTTTTTATTGAGTTGTTCCTGTTGGCAACAGGTGTCGCCTTTATCCTATCGACGCTGTTTGTGCGTTTTCGTGACCTGGCTCAGATTTGGGAAGTTTTTATGCAGGCAGGAATGTATGCGACACCAATTATTTATTCTATCTCTTTTGTTATGGATAGAAGCGCTCTAGCAGCCAAGCTGATTATGCTCAATCCCTTAGCACAAATCATTCAGGATATGCGCTATTTTGTGATTGATAGAGCCAATCTACCAATCTGGCAAATCATTGAAAACAAGGCCATTGTAGCGATTCCTTATTTGATTCCAGTAATTGTCTTTGTGATTGGTATCATGGTATTCAAGAAACATTCTAAGAAATTTGCGGAGATTCTCTAATGACAGAAAAGAATATAGCAGTAAAAGTAAACCATGTCAGCAAGTTTTTTAAGTTGCCCACAGAGGCTACGCAAAGTTTGCGAACAACCATGGTCAACCGTTTCAAAGGAATCAAAGGGTATAAAGAACAGCATGTTCTCAAGGATATTTCCTTTGAAGTTGAAAAGGGAGATTTCTTTGGGATTCTTGGCCGGAACGGTTCAGGCAAGTCAACGCTTTTAAAGATTATTTCACAAATCTATGTTCCAGAGCATGGAGAAGTAATTGTGGATGGGAAATTGGTTTCGTTCATCGAACTGGGCGTTGGTTTTAATCCTGAGCTGACAGGGCGTGAAAATGTCTATCTCAATGGCGCTCTCCTTGGATTTTCAAGAGATGAGATTGACGCCATGTATGACGACATTGTTGAATTTGCTGAATTACGCGACTTTATGCACCAGAAACTGAAGAATTATTCCAGCGGGATGCAGGTTCGCCTAGCATTTTCAGTAGCTATCAAGGCGCAGGGGGACATCCTTATCCTTGACGAAGTATTAGCTGTTGGAGATGAGGCCTTTCAGCGAAAATGCAATGACTATTTCCAAGAACGTAAAAAAAGTGGAAAAACAACCATCTTAGTCACTCATGATATGGGGGCAGTCAAAAAGTATTGTAACAAAGCTGTTTTAATCGAGCACGGCTTGGTCAAGGCGATTGGCAATCCAGAAAATGTAGCCAACCAATATAGCTATGACAATACAGCGCCATTGCACCATGAGGAGCAAGAAGAACAGCAAGCTGCTGAGCAGGATGATGCTAAGTTGGTCGAACATTTCCAACTACAATTACTTAGTTCTAATCAGATTAGCCCTGCTGATTCGATTGAGTTTCAAATTGAATATGATGTTTTAGAAGATGTCGATACTTACTTGGCGCTCTCTTTAACAGACATCGACCGCAATATTTGGATTTATAATGACAACTCAATGGACCAGATGGTATCCGGTAAAGGTCACAAAACAATCCACTATCGTTGCAGCCTACCAACCGTTAACAATTTGAAACTGAAATTGGAAGTTACTGTTCGTGATAAGGATGGTCAAATGCTAGCCTATTCCGATGCTACTCAGACACCGATTATTCTAGTCAATCGCACAGATATTAGACCAGATGATTATTCTGCCTTGGATTCTGCAAGCGGATTGATTCAGCGAAATGGTCAGTGGAGTTTTATTACAAAATAAGAGGTAACTATGCAAAGCCAACCGAAGGTTTCGATTATTTGTACCGTATATAACAAGGAACGATGGCTGGAACGAGTAATCGAAAGTTTTTTGATGCAGGAAACAAACTTTCCTTTTGAAATTTTGTTGGTTGATGATGCTTCTAGCGACCAGTCGCCAGCTATCATCGAACGATTTGCAAAAGATTATCCCGACTTGATTCGCCCTTTTTACCATACGAGCAATCAAGGAATTGCGAAAACCTGGGTATCCATCTGTAAAGAGGCTAAGGGTGAGTACATAGCTCGTTGCGATGGGGATGACTTTTGGCTCGATTCCCTAAAGCTCCAAAAACAGGTTGATCTGTTGGAGAAAAATCCAGACTCTAAATGGTCCAATACAGACTTTGACATTTATGATGAAAACAGTAACTTTGTGTCAGCTGCCGGTTTTGAAACAGGAACGATTCCGCTAGCAGATGACTTTGAAAAAATGCTTACAACCAGAGGTTTCACCATGGCATCAACTTGGCTGGTCGAGCGCCAGTTGATGCTTGCTGTCAACGAAGAGCTGGATTTAGCAACTTCCGATGATACCTTTAATCTTCAACTGGATTTATTTAAGAGAACGCGACTATCCTATCTTCCTCAGGCGACCGTCGCCTACACGGTTAATCGCGGATCAGATTCCAGACCTAAGGAGTTCTGCCAGATAGAACGCCGGTTCAATAATCTTTTGCAAACCCAAAAAGATTATCTGGAGAAGTATCCAGATAGTGATAGCAGAAAAATGCTAGACATTCTGCTAGAGAGAAACAATCGCTACGAGTTGGAGCTGACTAAACGGGAATTAAGTCTGGGCAGTCTTTCCGGGGAGAAAGTAAAAATTTATTTTTCAGTGGCAGGTTCTGGTTTTTCAGAGGACAATATCCTTGAATTTCCTTTGAAACAGGAGGATCAATTTTCTTTTCAGCTGCCAGAAGGCTGTGACCTTTTTCGGGTTGATTTGTCTGAAAAACCATCCTATTATGCTCATTTTTCATTGGTATCTCAGGTGGCACAGACAGAAGTAGAGGCGCTTGCCTCAACAGGATTTTACTACCAATCCTCCCTTTTGTTTCCAAACCCAGATCCACAGTTGATTTTTCCAGTAATTGCAGAATTTGGCAGGGAGTTTGTTCTCAGTTACCAGTTATACAATTTTGGGAATGAAACAGCGCAGGACTATGTTTCTACGGTTTTAGCCAACCACCTCCAGCAAGCTCGTCAAAAAATATACGAATTGGAAAGCTACCAAAGAGAGTACCATCGTCTTAAAGAAGTAGAAGAACAGTTTGTTCGCTTAACTCACCAGTACAATAGTGTCATTCATTCCCGACGGTGGACCATTCCAACCAAAATTATTCAATTCTTTAGGAGAAAATAATGAAGCGTCTGCTTTTATATGTTCATTTTAATAAATACAATCGGGTCAGCTCTCATGTTCACTACCAGTTGAACCAGCTACGACCGCTATTTTCAAAGATTGTTTTCATCAGCAATAGCAGTTTGTCAGAGGAAGACCAAGCGACGCTTCGTGCCCACCAAATGGTGGATTGTATTGTGGAAAGAGAGAACATTGGTTTCGATTTTGCTGCCTGGAGAGATGGGATGCTCTATCTGGGATTTGAAAAAGTACAGCAATATGATTCTGTAACACTGATGAATGACACTTGCTTTGGTCCCTTGTGGAATATGGTTCCCCTCTACGAAGAATTTGAACAAGATCCGACTGTTGATTTTTGGGGTATGACAAATTTCAGAGCCAATAAGCAATTTAAGGAACACATTCAGAGCTATTTTCTTTCTTTTTCACAAAAAGTTGTTCAGTCAGAGGCGTTTCAACATTTTTGGATGGGAATAAAAAATTTTACAGCTGTTCAGGATGTTATTGACAACTACGAAACTCAAGTGACGACGAATCTGTTGGATGCAGGCTTTAGGTACAGATCTGTATTTGACACTGTTGAGGAAGATACAACAGGAATGCTTCATCCGGATTTTTCATACTACAATCCGACAGCGATTCTCAAGCACAAGGTACCTTTTATTAAGGTTAAAACCATTGATGCTAACCAACACATTACGCCCTATCTTTTGCAAGAAATCGAAAGAACAACAACCTATCCTGTTGAATTGATTGTATCGCACATGTCCAAGGTCAACTTCCCGGATGACAAGTACCTTTTAGCAAGAAAGTATTTAAAACCTGCTGGAGAAGGAAAGCCGCTTAATGGAACAGTTGCTGTTCATCTCCATGTCTTTTACGTTGACCTGCTAGAAGAATTTTTAACCGCTTTTAAAGAGTTTGGATTCAGCTATGACCTATTCATAACAACGGACATTGAAGAAAAGATGAATGAGATTGAAGCTGTATTGGCAGCCAATCAGGTTCAGGGCACCATTTTTGTGACAGGTAATATCGGTCGCGATGTTCTTCCTATGTTGAAGTTGAAGGAGCAATTAAGCCATTATGACTTTATTGGTCACTTTCATACAAAAAAATCTAAGGAAGCTGATTTTTGGGCTGGAGAATCCTGGCGTCAAGAGCTGATAGAGATGCTTGTGAAACCTGCTAATTATATTCTATCCCATCTGGAAGAACAGGAAGATGTGGGAATTGTTATTGCCGACATACCGACTTTTTTCCGTTATAATAAAATAGTAGACGCCTATAATGAACATAGAATTGCGCCTGCTATGAATGACTTATGGCAAGCGATGGGGCTATCTAAAGAAATTGATTTTAATCAGTTTCATACCTTTGTTATGTCTTATGGAACCTATGTATGGTTTAAGTATGATGCCTTAGCACCTCTGTTTGAACTTCATCTGACTGACAAAGACGTTCCAGCAGAACCCTTGCCGCAGAATTCCATTCTTCATGCGATTGAGCGGTTGCTGATTTACATTGCCTGGGATAGAAACTATGATTTTAGAATAGCCATGAATCCGACTGTTCTGACACCGTTTGTTGATAATAAATTACTCAATTTAAGAGGAGATGCTCTTCCACATACCTATGTAAATTTTGATCACATGGGCGGTATTAAGGGGGCGATAAAATACATCTTTGTCGGCCCTGCAAGAGCAGTCAAATACATTGTCAAACGCTGTTTACAAAAATGGAAGCAGCAGTCGTAATTTTTGAAATTACTAGGCGCTGTTGACAAGTCGGGGCCCGAGTTGAAGAATGATTTGGGTTATGAAATACGAATTGCTAAATGAGGAGATTGCATTGAAAGAAAAACATACAGTTGTTATATGTGCTTATGGAGAGAGTTCCTTTTTAGAAGAGTGCATCCAGTCTATTCTCAATCAAACAGTTGAGTCAACCGTAGCCTGCTACACCTCAACGCCCAATCAACTGATTGAGGGGCTGTGTGAAAAATACCATCTGCCCATGTATACTAAAAAGGGCGGTGGTATCGGAAAAGACTGGAACAATGCCTTATCGTTTGTTGAAACACCCTATGTAACCATTGCTCACCAAGACGACATCTATCTGCCAACCTTTGTTGAAAAGACGATGGCGGCTTTTGAAAAATATCCAGACTCAACCATTGTCTATTCAGATTATGCAGAATACCGCGATGGTCAGGAAGATGCTCGGTCTACCAACTTAAAAATCAAGCGTTTAATGTTGAACACCTTGAATCTCTTTCCTACATCTGCTTTTTGGCGCAATCGGGTTTTGGCTTTTGGCAATGCGATTTCGTGTCCTGCCGTTAGTTACAACTTATCAAAACTAAAGGGGTTTCAATTCAAAGAGCATTTCCGAACAAATCTGGACTGGTATGCTTGGTATGACATCAGTAGCCATTACTCAGGTCGTTTTACCTTTATCAAAGAAGTACTGATGTATCACCGCATTCATGGAGAGTCTGAAACATCAGCAACCATAACAGAAAATGTTCGTAGCAAGGAAGATTTAGACATCTACAAACTCTTTTGGCCGAATTTCATTGCCAATGCCTTGATGCGTTTTTACGAGAAAAGTCAACAATCGAATTTTAAATAGAGAATATGAAAAAAATGAAGAATAAAACACTGATTATCATACCTGCTTACAATGAGGAAGAATCAATCGAAAAAGTAGTTGATAACCTCATTCTTAACTACCCAAACTATGATTATGTCATCATAAACGATGGCTCAAAAGACAGCACCTCCGAAATCTGTCACCGTCGTGGTTACAATATCATTGATTTGCCAGAAAATCTTGGGCTATCAGGAGCCGTTCAGACAGGATTCAAATATGCTCTAAAATACGGCTACGACAAGGCTGTTCAATTTGATGGAGATGGACAGCATTTGCCTGAGTATATTGCTGATTTGGTAAAAGGAATTGATGAAGGGAATGATTGTGTGATTGGCTCGCGCTTTGTGACAGAAAAACGTCCCAATTCCCTGCGGATGTTGGGGAACACCCTGATTAGTTTTCTGATTAAATTGACAACTGGACAAAACATCATGGATCCAACTTCAGGCATGAGAATGTTTAATAGAAAACTGATTGAAATTTTTGCCACCAACATCAACTACACACCGGAACCCGACACGATTTCCTACCTTATTCGTCAGGGGTTGAAGGTGAAAGAAGTACAGGTGAAAATGTTGGATAGAGAAGCAGGACAATCTTACCTGACTCTTTCTCGTTCAGTGACTTATATGATTCACATGGTCGTTTCCATTATCGTGATTCAAAATTTTAGAAAGGGGAAGTAGTATGACACTTGGTTTGCAGCTTATTTTGGTACTTGTTGCTATTTCAACTAGCTTTGTGATTCTGCGCAGTATTAGAAAGTCTAATCTTCAGATTGAAGAAAGTTTCTTTTGGCTCTTGTTTGCCTTGCTACTATTTCTTTTTTCTCTCTTTCCTTGGGTCGTTATCTATTTTGCAGAATTGATTGGTTTTCAATCGCCAGCCAACTTTGTTTTCTTGTTCATTATTTTCTTGTTGATTGTCAATCAGTACCGTTTGACCAAGAAGGTCTCTAAAAATGAAATTAAATTGAGAAGTTTGATTCAGCACATTGCCTTGTCAGAACAAGAGAGAGAGCGCGACAAATGATGAAAACCTCAAATGCCAGACAAAATTTTTTGTGGAACTTGTTGGGAAGTCTTTCCACGGCAGCCGTTTCCGTTTTGTTACTAATGGTTGTATCGCGTTTGCTATCCCGTAATGAGGCAGATGTCTTTGCCTTTTCCTATTCGCTGGGCCATCTCTTGCTGGTTATTGGATGGTTTCAAATGCGCAATTATCAGGCGACAGATATTAAGGAGAAGTACAGTTTCCCAGACTACTTTCAGTCAAGACTCCTAACCTGTGGACTGATGATTGTGGCGGCAGTTATCTACCTTGTTTGGCAGCAATTCGATGCCTATAAAGCGACCATTATTCTCCTTGTGGCTCTTTATCGGATGACAGATGCCTTTTCAGATGTTTTCCAGGGGTTTTTTCAGCAAAAAGAACGCTTGGATTTGGCAGGGAAATCCCTCTTTTTCCGCAATATCTTGGTTTTTCTGGTCTTTACGGGAACCCTGATTCTAACGAATAACTTAACAGTTGCACTTGTTCTTGTTTGTTTGGTATCTTCTATCTTCATTGTTTTCTACGATATCCGCTATTCCTTTCAGATGGAAAGATGGATGCATCCTTCAGATAAAAAAGGCAGCCCCTTCTCGTCTGCCCTTGTTCTGTTGAAAGAAGTGTTTCCGTTTTTTATCAATGGTTTTCTTTTGAACTATATTTACAATAGTCCCAAATACGCCTTGGATAGCCAATTAGAACTCGGAAAAGTAGCAGAAGGGGTACAGACAGATTTTAACATTTTGTTTATGCCGGCCTTCGTTATGAATCTACTGATGCTCTTTTTCAGGCCCATGATCACCCAGATGGCTATTTACTATTTCAATGATGAGCAGGAAAAGTTTAAGAGATTACAGTACAAGATTCTTCTCTTTTTGGCGGGTGCTAGTTTGGTTGTCTTAGTAGGAGCATGGCTGTTAGGAATCCCTGTTTTAAATCTCTTATATGGTGTAAAATTAGATCATTATCAGTCTGTCCTAATGCTACTCATGTTGGGAGGAGTGCTAAGTAGTTTTGCGACAGCATTTGATAATATTTTGACAGTACTAAGAAAGCAAAATCTTTTGCTAGTTTCTTATATTCTGGCATTTACCTGCTCTCTACTAGTTACGAGCCCTCTTGTTTCCCATTATGCTATTTTCGGTGCTGGCTTAGCCTATGTAGTGACCATGGCTATATGGCTAATTAGCTCCCTAGCACTTTATCTTTATACGAAAAGGAAATGATATGCAAATCGTCCAATTAGTTTTCAACAAGATAAGAAATCAGTATTTTTCCTATGCTCTGTTTACTTTTGTATTTATTTTGATGTATACGGTCTACGCCCAGAGCATGCCATGGAAAATATTGCTTGTTCTCTTTACGGTAGGGGTCGTCTTATTGACCTTCAAGCCCAAAAAGCTGGAATACGCAACGGCACTGATTATTATCGTAACAGGAGTTATGTCGGCTTATCTGAGTCCCAATAACGATATCCCTGACGAGCCCGTTCATTACCAAAGAAGTCTGTTTCTCTCAGAAGGAGATATGAACTTGTCCAATGACAAGAACCAGCTACTTGAGTCAGAAGATTACGATAAGATCGACAAGGAATTTCGTGTTCCCTTGATGATTAGTCAGTTAGTTGGAATAGAACCAAGTGAAAAAGAAATCCCCAATGAGCGTCTGACAGTGACAAATGCCTATTACATTTTTGGCTATCTACCACAGGCTATTGGATTAAAAATCGGGAATAGCTTAGACATCAGCGTCATATTGAGCTATTTTCTAGGTAGAGTTTTTAATGTATTCGTTTATGCGCTTTTAGTCTTTTTTGCTATCCGATTTGCTGGAAAAATGGGACAAGTAATAGCAGTGGCCAGCTTAATCCCGATGAATGTCTATCTGGCAGGCTCTTATAATCAAGATGCCTTCAGTTTAGGGGTTATTCTGTTGTTACTGGGTCTGTTTTGTCATTTTTATCAGACAGAAAAGAAGATTGGTCTAGGGAAAGTTCTATTATTTATAGTCCTATCTGCCCTTCTTATCACACTGAAACTCCCCTTTCTCTTGCTCTTAGGATTGCTAATCTTTGTTCCAAATGAGAAGTTTGATAGTGGGCCAGTTCCTATCTGGCTTATTAAAGGCTTAGCTATCTTGTTTGTGGCCCTGTTAGCTGTATTTTGGATGCGAACCTATTCGCAAATCATCAATGTGAACTTTAACGACGTTGAGTTTTTGAAAGACGTTAATCCAAAGGAACAGCTGCTATCCATCCTCTCCCAGCCAGTGGTGTATGGAAAGGTTCTCGTCGGAGAAACCCTTATGCGTGTCCTCAATCCAGCTAATATTCATCTATATGGCTGGCTAGCTTACGGCCCGACCTTCCTCATCAGCTACACCCTTCTTTTCTTCTTCTTGGTTATAATGAATAATGCCAATAAGATACGCTTCAACATCTTTGGTAGGCTCTCTCTGCTTCTGATAGGTCTGGCTCTCACGATGGGGATTGTTCTTGCGATGTATCTGTCTTGGACCCCGGTCGGTTCACAAACAGTTCTGGGAATACAAGATCGCTATGTCTTAGGGATTATTCCACTCTTTCTAATTTTTCTGACAGCGAATACGAAGTTTTTTGAAAAATTTCAAGATTTTCTTTCTGAGGAATTGGTATTAAATATTTCAATTTGTTTTATCTATACCATGTTACTCAGCACAGTCTTCACCTATTATAATTTCTAAATCAGTCACACAATCTACAAAATAGAACGGCTCAAAACCATGATGTTAACGATTCTGGTTTTGAGCCGTTTTTGTGAATAAGGTTGGTAGCCAAGAAGAAGAGGCAACTGTCATCTGATTGAGATTTTCCTGTTATGAAAATGCAATAAAAGTTTCAAAACTTCATAAACTTTTCATAGGCTTTTTATGGGTTTTGTGCTAGAATAGATGAAGGAGGAATGAGATGATTAAACTATTTGGTAAAATTCGATACCATTGGCAACCGGAGTTGTCATGGGCGATCATTTACTGGTCTTTAGCCATTACTCCCATTTTTATTGGTATGTCCCTTGTATATGAAAGGGCTCGTATTTCAAATACGATTTTTATTTTATTTTTCCTCTTTATCTTTTTATTTGGTATCGGTCTGCACCGCTATTTTGAGATTAAAGAGGATCACCTGCTGATTGCATCAGCCAATCCTTTTGTAACGAGGCGTTTGCCAATTGCCTCTATCAAAAAAATAGAGGTCACCTACCTCTACATTCGCATTTGTGCCCCAGAATTTTCCAAGGGGAAAGTATTCTATATGCGTAAATGGCCAAAAAAATACTTTGTTAACGCTTTGGCCCTCAACCCCAACTTTAAAGGGGAGATTGAGCTGATTGACCACCTGATAAAACAAGATTATTTTGAAGAATACTACTCAGACAAAGCCAAATCAGTCCGCTAGGATAGCCTTGGTTGGGCAGGATTTAGCAGCCTTCAAAATGGACGGATCATCAGGGAAGTTAGCTTCCAGTCCAGGACGGTCTGCAAACAGAACAATGCCATTATCATCGTAATCAAAGATAGTGGAGTAGGTTTGGCAGAGTCCGCAGGCAATGCATTTTTCAGGGTCAAGTTTTATTTTCATAGTGTTATTGTAATCGTATTTAAGAAAAAAGACAAGGAGAAAGCAACGGATGACACAAGAACCATGGAATGAAGAAATCTATCAAGAAGCTGAAGAAAAATCTGAAACAGAAACTAGTCGGAAGAGCCGTAAGTTAAAAGGAGATATTCATACCCGTATATTTACAGTTTTAGCGGTCATTTTTCTTATTATTGTCTTGGTAATCACCATTATTGCGCTCTACTTATCTAATGGAGGCAGCACAACGAACTCTAGCCAAGAATTCCACAACCCATCTGCTAGTACGACAGAAGTTGTTGAAGGTTCCTCTGCTGCTGAGGCAACGACAGAAGTAAGCTCAGCGGATGAGACAACGACTAGCTCAAGTTTGACAGAGGCCACAGACGGTTCCACGCTGGTGGTTCAAGAAGGTGAGGGAGAAGCGTCTATTGCCGCTCGTGCTGGTATTTCTATTGCAGAATTGGAACGCTTGAATCCAGAAAAAATGACTGGTCCTGGTGGCACTTGGTGGGCAAATCCAGGTGATGTAGTACGAATTAGATAGAGAGGAATTATGAAATCCATTCAAATTGCGATTGATGGTCCCGCATCAAGCGGGAAATCAACCGTTGCAAAAATCATTGCTAAGAATCTTGGTTATACCTACTTAGATACAGGAGCCATGTATCGCTCGGCTACCTTTTTAGCTCTACGGCATGGGCTGACTATGACAGATGAACAGGCCATAGTGGCTCTCTTGGAGGAATATCCTATCCGATTTGACCGTAGCCACACGGGGGAGCAACTGGTCTTTGTGGGAGAAACAGATGTTACTCTCCCGATTCGTGACAATGAAGTCACCAACAATGTATCTGTCGTGGCAGCTCTGCCTCTAGTGCGTGAAAAACTAGTTGCCATGCAGCAAGAAATTGCCCGCTCAGGCGGTATCGTCATGGATGGTCGGGATATTGGAACAGTCGTTTTGCCTCATGCAGAATTGAAGATTTTCCTCATTGCATCGGTAGAAGAACGAGCTCTTCGCCGCTATAAAGAAAATCAGGAAAAAGGAATTGAAACAGACCTCGACACCCTTAAGGAAGAGATTGCAGCGCGTGACTATAAGGATAGCAACAGAGCAGTTTCTCCACTAAAGGCGGCTGAAGATGCCATTACTTTCGATACAACTGGCGTAACAATCGATGGTGTAGTGGACTTTATTTCAAAAAAAACGAAAGAAATCCTTGACAAGTAGGTCAAGACTTGATATACTAGTCACATTGAGAAAAGCAGAAGTGAGAGCTTCTCGCCTTGCGACTAACGTTGTCTGGCCCTACGGATTAAGATTTCTTCGGAAAGATAAGGATGTAGTGCGGACTTGTGTAGAGCAGGTCCGCTTTGTTTTTCTCGAAAAAAATAAAATGAGGTGAAAGCCATAGCAAAGCAAGATTTGTTCATCAATGATGAAATTCGTGTTCGTGAAGTTCGTCTTATCGGTCTCGACGGTGAACAGTTGGGGATCAAACCCCTCAACGAGGCTCAGGCGATAGCTGATAATGCTAATGTTGATTTAGTGTTAATTCAACCGCAAGCTAAACCACCTGTTGCGAAAATTATGGACTATGGTAAGTTCAAATTTGAGTACCAGAAGAAGCAGAAAGAGCAGCGCAAAAAACAAAGTGTTGTCACTGTGAAAGAAGTTCGTCTCAGTCCGACTATTGATAAGGGAGATTTTGAGACCAAGCTTCGTAATGCCCGTAAGTTCCTGGAAAAAGGAAACAAGGTTAAGGTATCCATCCGCTTTAAGGGTCGGATGATTACCCATAAGGAAGTTGGAGCGAAAGTATTGGCTGAGTTCGCTGAAGCAACTCAGGATATTGCCATTATCGAACAGCGAGCGAAGATGGACGGTCGTCAAATGTTTATGCAGTTGGCCCCAGCTTCAGACAAAAAATAAGCTTATTAAGCAAAAGGAGAATTAAAATGCCAAAACAAAAAACTCACCGCGCATCAGCAAAACGTTTCAAACGTACAGGTTCTGGTGGATTGAAACGCTTCCGCGCTTATACTTCTCACCGTTTCCATGGTAAAACTAAGAAACAACGTCGTCACCTTCGTAAAGCAGGTATGGTACATGCTGGTGACTTCAAGCGTATCAAATCAATGCTTACAGGTTTGAAATAAGCCGACTACTAGAATTTAGATTATTATTTGGAGGAAATATAAATGGCACGTGTTAAAGGTGGCGTTGTTTCACGCAAACGCCGTAAACGTATTTTAAAACTAGCTAAAGGTTACTATGGAGCTAAACACATCTTGTTCCGCACAGCGAAAGAACAAGTGATGAACTCATACTACTACGCATACCGCGATCGTCGTCAGAAGAAACGCGACTTCCGCAAATTGTGGATTACTCGTATCAACGCGGCTGCTCGTATGAACGGTTTGTCTTACTCACAATTGATGCACGGTTTGAAATTGGCAGAAATCGAAGTAAACCGCAAAATGCTTGCTGATTTGGCAGTAAACGATGCTGCGGCATTTACAGCACTTGCTGATGCAGCAAAAGCAAAACTTGGTAAATAATTCTAAAAGAGCTAGCCTTGTGAACTGCACCCCCAAAGTTAGACAAAAAATCTAACTTTGGGGGTGTTTTTCTATGAAATTAAGTTACGAAGATAAACTAACGATTTATCAAATGAAGCAAGCTGGCTATTCTTGGTCGCAAATTAGTCAAACCTATAATATCACCGTATCTAATCTTCGCTATATGGTACAACTCATGGATAAATATGGTCCAGAGATTGTCCGTAAGGGAAAAAACAGGTACTACTCACCAGACTTAAAACAAGAAATGATTGACCAAGTTCTCTTAAATGGTTACTCACAACTGGAGGTTTCTTTAAACTATGCCTTGCCAAATCAAGGTATGCTTCCAAATTGGATAGCACAATATAAGAAAAATGGGTATACTATTGTTGAGAAACAACGAGGGAGACCTGCCAAAATGAGACGTAAACCAAAGAAAAAACTTGAGGAGATGACCGAGTTAGAACGTCTCCAACATGAACTAGAGTATCTTAGAGCGGAGAATGCTGTGCTAAAAAAGCTGAGAGAATACCGATTGAGGGACGAAGCAAAGCTCAAAGAGCAACAGAAATCATTCGAGGACTAATTACTGAATTTCCCTTATCGCTATTATTGGCTATCTTAAAGCTAGCTCGCTCAACTTATTATTATCAGCTTAAGCGATTATCAAAGGAAGATAATAATAGTGAGTTAAAAGAGATGATTCAAGCCATCTATACTGAACACAAAGGGCGTTATGGCTATCGCAGAATTCATCTTGAGTTACGCAATCGTGGCTATCGGATTAATCACAAGAAGATTCAGCGCTTGATGAGAGACTTGGGATTAAAGGCAAGGATACGGACTAAACGTCGCTATAATTCCTACAAGGGAGAAGTTGGCAAGAAAGCAGCTAATCTCATCAATCGTCAGTTTAGTGCCTCTCAACCACTTAGAAAGTGCTACACTGATGTCACGGAGTTTTCGATTCCTGCTAGTCATCAGAAATTGTATCTATCACCAGTTCTTGATGGCTATAACAGTGAAATTATCGCTTATAATCTATCAACATCACCGAATTTAAAACAATTAAGAGATATGCTTGAGGAAGCCTTTCCTAAGCAAGATTATCAAGGGGCTATTCTTCATAGTGACCAAGGCTGGCAGTATCAACACAGCTACTATCACCAGTTTCTAAAGGAACACAACATGAAACCGTCTATGTCTCGTAAGGGTAATAGCTTAGATAATGGGATGATGGAATCTTTCTTTGGCACACTTAAGACAGAGATGTTTTATGGATTTGAGAAGAGTTTTCGATCACTAGACCAGTTGAAACAAGCTATTTCAGATTATATTGATTACTACAACAACAGACGTATCAAACTAACATTAAAAGGACTGAGCCCTGTACAATACAGAACTCAATCCTTCACTTAAAATATACTGTCTAACTTTTTGGGGTCACTTCATTGGGTTAGTTCTTTTTTAGCATAGAAAAATGAGTCTGGGCAAGAAACTAAACATTTACCCTTCCGGTCAAAATTTGAACAATAAAAAATAGCTTAGAAGCAACGTTTTTGATGACGAAATTCTAAGATATTTTCTATTTTTAGGACTTTTTGCTCAGCCTCTTTCTTTACTGTCCAGAAGAGCTTGTACTAGTAGAAGTATCCGTTCCAGTTGTGCCGTTGAGTTCTTGATAACTAGGGGCTTTGAAGAGATCGACGGTGGATTTGTTCCCATTTTGACTATACAGGCTAGTTGACTGACTGCCTAGTTCTTTCTCGATAGCGAGTTCTGCCTCTAAAGAATCAATGTAAGAAAACTTACTTGCATCCAGAGGGGGTAGGCCGTTGTCAAGGAAGCGGATTAAATCACCTGTTTGGATGGCATCACTAGCTTTCAACTGGGCACTCGCAGCCTCACGAATGGCTTCGACCTCTGCTAGAGTGCTTTCATCCGGGTTAGTGATTTCAAGTCCAGTTTCTGTATAGTAGAGTTTGCCAGCGTAACTGGTATACTTTGGAGTAATAAAGGTTCCAGAAGTCCGCATGGCAACAATTTGATCATTTTCTGGAGAAAGAAGATCCTGTCCGACTTGGAGATAATTGTCAGCCTTAATTCCTAGTAGGTGTTCTAGGGTTGGCAGGGCATCGATTTCTCCGCCATAGGTATCAAAAATGCCACCGTTAGTCATTCCAGGAACCACAATCATATAAGGAACCCGTTGCAACATAGCATTTTCATAATCGGACCAGGTTTCAGAATCCTTTCCAATAAGCGGTGCTAAATCAGGGTTTCTGGAATTGGAGATGCCGTAGTGGTCACCGTAAAGAACAATGACTGACTTTTCATAGAGCCCAGTCGCTTTGAGGTAGTCAAAGAAGGCTTTGACAGAGGAATCTAAGTAGTTCGCGGTAGCAAAGTAGCCGTTGATGGTTTCGTCATCGGTATCAGCCAGAGGAAAACCAATTTCATCTCCAATCAAACTAGTTGTATAAGGGTAGTGGTTGGAAACTGTGATGAACTTGGCATAGAAAGGTTGTTGCATATGTTCGAGGTACTCAATTGAGTCTGCGAACATGATCTTATCATTCAGACCGTACTGGAAGGAGTTCTCTTCTGTTTGTTCGGTAAAGTAAGACTGATCAAAGAAGTAGTTGTATCCCCATTGTTTGTAGGTATTATTGCGGTTCCAAAAGCTACCTGCATTACCATGGAAGACTGCAGATGTGTAGCCGCCCAGCTGGTCTAAAATATGTGGAGCAGCCTGTTGGGTGTTGGTGCCACCATACTGCACCATGAAGGAGCCTTGGTTGAGGCCGAAAAGGGAGGTTTCAATCATGGTTTCGGCGTCAGAGGTTTTACCGGCTTTAACTTGGTTGAAGAAATTAGAGAAAGAAAGGGTAGAGTTTGAATGATAGAGGGAATTGAGGAAAGGAGTGACTTCATAGTCAAGACCGTCAACCTGTAATTTATAATCAATAACAAATTGTTGAAGACTTTCAAGGTGAATATAGATGACATTGCGCCCTTTGGCAATACCAAAATACTGGTCGTTAGGAGTAGCGTAGTGCTGGCTGATGTATTCTTGTACAGGAACCAGATCTTCTGCTGTTGCACCAGAGCGATCCCTGTGGGCGTTATAGGTCTGGTTGGCATTGTAGCCAAGGAAAGCTGGCAGTCCAAGAGCACGAACGATGTAGGTATTGGAGAATCCACGAGATAGAAGTTCAGGTCGGTCAATTTCTGCCAGAAAGAGATTGACAGAAAAGAGCATGATAGAAAAGGCCGTGATGGCAAAACTTGCTCGTTTGTTGAATGGACGCTGGTCGGTCACTATTTTTTTGCGAACGGCAAGGAAAATCAACACAATGAAGTCTAGGAAATAAACCAAATCCCATACTCGAAATAGTTTCAGCGCAGCTTCTCCCAAACCAGCAGACACACTGGAGGTGGCCATTATGGTTGAGATGGAGATGTAGTCAGAAAACTCACGATAGTAGATGGCATTGGAAAAAAGCCATGCGAAAAGCAGAAGGTAGATGAAGCTGGCTAACCCGTAAAACACCTTGGTGTTTTTGATATAAAGCGCTAAACCAATCAGTAAAAGTGCAGTAGGAATAGGATTGAGAACAGCGATAAAGTTTTGGTAGAAGCCCTTGGTATCTAGGTTAAAATCCACGAAATATGCCCAAAGGGTCTTTAGCCAGTAGATGGTTAACAAGGTGAAGACAAAACCAATCCTTGTTTTCATGACTCGTGGCAGCAGTTCTTTTAGTTTTTTCACGAAAGGTTCCTCGTACTGTCATAGAATATAAAATCTTCAGTCCATTATACCATAATTTTAAAATATCCATGAACTGTAGAAGTTTTTTTGAGATATAAGCTGAAATTTGATATAATGGAATGTATGAATATGCTGAAAGTTAGCCGTTTTGCGGCCAAAAAGATTCGACAAGGAATCTGCTTATTGGATAGTCGTGATTTTGGACAGGTGCCCATGGACAATCAGCCGGTATCCTTAATGACGGAGCAGGGTGATTACCTTGGTCAAGCCTATCTTTCTCAACAAAATAAGGGAATTGGCTGGTTCTTCAGCAGAGAGAATGTAGCGTTGGATCAGGATTTTTTTGAGAATCTTTTCCGAAAAGCCATGGTCAAACGTCACTCTTATTTTCAATCGGAGTCAACAACTGCTTTTCGTCTTTTTAATCAAGATGGGGATGGCTTTGGCGGGCTGACGATTGATATATACAATCAATATGCAGTCTTTTCTTGGTATAATTCCTTCGTGTTTTCTATAAAAGATACGATTTTGCAAGCTTTTCGTCAGGTTTTTCCAGCCATTGTGGCTGCCTACGAAAAAATTCGCTTTAAGGGGTTGGATTACGAATCAGCCCACTTATATGGCGAAGAAGCGCCGAGCGAGCTGACAATTTTAGAAAATGGAGTTGCCTATCAGGTTTTTCTGAATGATGGATTGATGACTGGCATTTTCTTAGATCAGCACGACGTTCGTGGAAGCTTGGTGGATGGACTAGCCAGAGGAAAAAGCCTGCTCAATATGTTTTCTTACACAGCAGCATTTTCTATTGCAGCGGCTATGGGCGGTGCCAGTCATACGACCTCTGTTGATTTGGCGAAACGCTCGCGAGAACTCTCGCAAGCTCATTTTAAGGTTAATGGTGTAGACTTAGAACATCATCACTTTGTAGTTATGGATGTTTTTGAGTATTTTAAATATGCTAAGCGCAAAGGACTGACTTTTGATGTGATTGTTTTGGATCCGCCAAGTTTTGCTCGTAACAAAAAGCAGAGCTTCTCAGTAGCTAAGGACTATCACAAGTTGATTGCTCAGTCGCTGGATATTTTAAATCCCGAGGGGCTTATTCTGGCTTCGACCAATGCTTCTAATCTGTCTTTAGAGAAATTTCGTCAGGAGCTAGAAAAGGGGTTCGGTAACCGAAAACACCGTTACTTGACGACCCATCGCCTACCGAGTGATTTTGCATACAATAAAAAAGATGAAAGTAGTAATTACCTCAAGGTCTTTACGATACAGGTACAGAAATGAAAATAGTAGTTCCAATTATGCCTAGGAGTATAGAAGAGGTAGAGGCAATCGACCTTGAACGTTTGGCGGAGGCAGACCTGATTGAGTGGCGAGCAGACTACCTCCCCAAAGAGGAAATCTTGAAAGTGGCTCCGGCTGTTTTTGAGAAATTTTTGGGTTGGGAAGTGATTTTTACCCTACGAACCAGTCGTGAGGGTGGAAAGATTGAACTCACTAACGAAGAATATGTTGGCATTATCAAGGAAGTTGCGGCCCATTATCAGCCTGACTTTATCGATTTTGAATACTATTCCTATCAAGAAGTCTTTGAACAGATGCTAGATTTTCCAAACCTAGTCTTGAGTTACCACAATTTTGAAGAAACACCGGAGAACTATCTGGAAATCATGTCTGAGTTAACCAGCCTATCGCCTGCGGTCGTAAAGATTGCCGTGATGGCTGAAACCGAACAGGATGTGTTAGACATTATGAACTACACCCGCGGTTTTAAAACCCTCAACGCAGAACAGGCCTATGCAACAATTTCTATGGGGGACTTGGGTATTCTTTCACGAATTGCTGGTCAGGTTACGGGTTCTTGTTGGACTTTCGCAAGCTTGGATGAAGCCAGTGCGCCAGGACAAATTTCCTTAGCGACGACAAGAAAGTTCCTAGAAATTTTGGAGAAATAAGATGAGATATTTGACAGCCGGTGAGTCACACGGTCCACGTTTGACAGCCATTATTGAAGGAGTACCTGCGGGACTTTCTATAACAGCAGATGACATCAATGTAGACTTGAAGCGCCGACAAGGCGGCTATGGTCGAGGGGCGCGGATGCAGATTGAAACCGATCAGGTTGAGATTACCTCTGGGGTTCGTCATGGTAAAACGACGGGGGGGCCTATTACCTTGCATGTCATCAATAAGGATCATCAAAAGTGGCTAGAAATTATGGCTGTTGAAGACATTGATGACAAACTAAAGAGCAAGCGCAAAATCACTCGTCCCCGTCCAGGTCATGCAGACCTAGTTGGCGGTATGAAGTATCGCTTTGATGACTTACGCAATTCCTTGGAGCGGTCAAGTGCGCGGGAAACAACCATGCGAGTGGCAGTCGGAGCCCTTGCTAAGCGAATTTTAGCGGAGTTGGACATAGATATTGCCAACCATGTGGTTGTTTTTGGCGGTAAAGAGATTGACATTCCCGAAGGACTAACTGTGGCTGATATTCGCCAACTTGCTTCTCAGTCTGAAGTAGCCGTTGTCAACAGAGAGCGCGAAGAGGAAATCAAGGCCTACATCGATCAGATTAAAAAAGATGGCGATACTATCGGCGGCGTTGTTGAAACGGTTGTTGGTGGTGTTCCAGTCGGTTTGGGCTCCTATGTGCAGTGGGATAAGAAACTAGATGGGAAATTGGCTCAGGCGGTACTCTCCATCAATGCTTTTAAAGGTGTAGAGTTTGGTCTTGGTTTTCAAACCGGCTACCGAAAGGGAAGTCAGGTTATGGATGAAATTACCTGGTCTGAACAAGATGGTTATTCTCGTCGCAGCAACAATCTGGGTGGCTTTGAAGGTGGTATGACCAATGGTCAGCCAATCGTTGTCCGAGGCGTGATGAAACCTATTCCGACACTGTATAAGCCGCTGATGTCTGTCGACATTGAAAGCCATGAGCCTTATGTGGCGACAGTGGAACGGTCTGATCCGACTGCTCTTCCTGCAGCAGGAGTCGTGATGGAGTCTGTTGTGGCAACCGTTCTGGCAACAGAAATCCTAGAGAAATTCTCTTCCGATAATATGGAGGAACTCAAGGAAGCCGTTCGTAGACATCGGGAGTATGTCAAGAATTTTTAGGAGATGAAATGACAAAGACGGTATATATCGCAGGGCTTGGTCTGATAGGTTCTTCTCTGGCATTGGGAATCCGAAGAGATCACCCCGACTATCGTATCCTAGGTTACAATCGGGGAGAAGCCTCTCGCTCCATCGCCTTGGAAAAAGGGATAGTGGATGAAGCGACAGATGACTTTGCACACTTTGCAGGGCAGGCAGACCTTATTTTTCTCTGTGTTCCCATTCAGCAAACCATCGATTTTATCAAGCAACTGGCGACTTTGGAACTCAAGGAGGGCGTTCTTATTACAGATGCCGGGTCAACCAAGCAAGCGATTGTTGAGGCAGCAGAAACCTATCTTGTCCCTAAACAGCTGAACTTTATTGGTAGTCATCCTATGGCAGGTAGTCACAAATCAGGGGCTATCGCGGCGGACATCAACCTCTTTGAAAATGCCTATTTTATTTTTACGCCCTGTAAGGCGACCAAGAAGGATGCTATTCCACGCCTGACAGATTTGCTGTCTGGTCTTCATGCGCGGTTTATCGAGATTGATGCCAAGGAGCATGACTATGTAACCAGTCAGGTTTCCCATTTTCCCCATGTGCTAGCTTCCAGTTTGATGAATCAAGCAGGCAGCTATGCAGTTGATCATCCACTGACAAATAACTTTGCGGCTGGTGGTTTTCGAGATATGACGCGTATCGCAGAGAGCGAACCGGGGATGTGGACCAGTATCTTGATGACCAATCCAACCAGTATTCTGGAGCGGATAGAGGAATTCAAGGAGCGTCTGGATCAGGTGGCAGAAATGCTCAAAACCAGAGATGAATCAGGTATTTGGCACTTTTTTGAACAGGGACGCCTGACCAGAAAAGAAATGGAAATCCACAAGCGTGGCGGTGTGGATAGCTTCTATGATATTTTCATCAGTGTACCAGACGAAGAAGATACAATTTTAAAAGTTTTGGAACTTCTTCGGGGAATATCCGTTGTCAACCTTCGCATCAACGAAGAAAACCGTTCAGATATTAACGGTATTTTGCAAATTACGTTTAAAAATAAGGAAGACTTGGAGAAGGCTGCGCGCCTTATTCGTGAGCAGACCAGCTACCAGGTTTACCTAGATTAGGAGAAACTTATGTCAACCAACATTTATGATATTGCCAACGAGCTAGAGCGTGCGATTCGCAACCTCCCTGAATACAAGGCTGTTGAAGCGATTAAGGTTTCTATTGATGGAAACAAAGAAGCCAAAACCATTTTGGAAAACTATATCAACTTCCAAAAAGAAGTCCAGGCTCAGTTGCAATCTGGTCAAATTCCAGATGGCGATATTCAGAAGAAAATGCAAGATTTCAGCAAGCAGGTACAGAATAATCCACTTTTGACGGAGTATTTTAGTAAGCAGCAGCAACTCTCCATCTACATCGCAGATCTTGAAAAAATTATCTTCAAGCCTCTCAATGAACTATTGTAGAATGGTACCTCTATAAGACCGTAAATGTCCAAGATCTTGAGAAATCAAGGTCTTGCTTGTTTTATAGGAGTTTTTCTGATGACTTGTTTGAGCACTTTTTATCATAGGTCGTATGGGAGTTGTTTAGACTCAAAGAAGCTCTAAAAGTCTTATAGCCCCGTTTTTCCTATATTTGTTCGGGATTTGTCAAAAAAGGTTAAAAAGTCAGAAAATTTCTGCAAAATCCTTGACAAATGATTTTGAAAAAGGTATCATCGTAAGTAACCTAAAAAGAAATGAAAAAAGGAGACACATATGTTGTTGACCTGTCAAACACAAACAGCGAATCATACATATTTCTACGGCTACTTTAGATAGTGTTTGTAGACATGGAAACATGGATGCAAACACGGGAACGTAATGTTTGTATCTATGTGGCTGTAGTGTTTTGACATGTGTCCGCATAGATGTATATCTAAATGGGCACTTGGTCAATCAGTCTGTTTTTCATTTTACAGTTGAATGATAGGACCGTTTAGATAAAAACTAAGCGGTCCTATTTTTGTAGCTACATATGGATGAAAAGTCCGTTCGTTGAGACATCATTTCAGCTATAAATAGAAAAGGAGACTATCTTATGGGGTTTAAAAAATTGTTACTAGGCTCAATTGCCTTTCTGTCCACCTTAACCTTGGCAGCATGCGGAGGGGGCTCGTCTGATACGAGCACAGTGAAAGTGGGGATTATCCAATATGCAGAGCATGAAGCCTTGACTTCAGCGAAGGAAGGTTTTCTGGAAGCCTTGAAAGAAGCAGGCTACGCCGAGGGAGATAACCTGACTATTGATTTTCAAAATGCGCAAGGCGACCAAGCTAATTTGCAAACCATGGTGGAGCAGTTTGCAGGAAAGAATGATTTAAACTTTGCGATTGCGACGCCAGCAGCCCAAGCTTTACTGAATGCTGATGCGGACACACCATCAGTCTTTACCGCGGTAACAGATCCTGTGGAAGCGGGTCTGGTAGAGTCCTTGGAGGTTCCAGGTGGTTCGATGACGGGTTCCATTGATGCTACGGATGTGGCAGATCAAATTGAATTGTTGATGAAGGTGGTGCCGACGGCTAAAACAGTTGGGATTTTCTACAATTCAAGCGAAGTAAATTCAGAAGTTCAAGCAGAGCAAGCCAAGGCGGCTCTGGAGAAAAAAGGAGTGACCGTGGTTATTAAAACTGTCACTTCTACAAATGATGTGCAACAGGCAATGACCTCTCTAGCAGGTCAGGTAGATGCCATCTATCTTCCTACGGACAATACAGTTGCTTCAACAGCTTCCACCATTGGTGAAATTCTTATGGAGGCAAAGGTTCCAGCCATGGGAAGCGATGCAGCTGTCATTGATGCAGGCCTATTTACCTACGGAGTTGACTACCATGCTATCGGTGTTCAGGCAGGAGAGTTGGCTGTCAAGATTCTCAAAGGAGAAAAGCCGGCTGACCTTCCAGTAGAAAAACCGCAAACGTCTGCGATTGAAGTCAACGAAGAAATGGCCAAGGCGCTTGGTATTGATGCAGAAACAATCGAAGCATTGTCTAACTAAGATATAAGAAACGATTAAGGAGAAAAAATGATGTATTATTTGGTGAAGAAATTGACGAAACTATCTGTGATTGGTTTGGGGGCTCTGACATTAGCAGCCTGCTCAACCACAAGTGATTCAGGAACTTCGGGCGATATGGTTCGTGTGGGAATTCTTCAGTATATGGAACACGATTCTCTGACTGCGGCTCGTGAAGGCTTTGTAGCTGAATTGGAAGCCAACGGTTATGCGGAAGGCGAAAAGATTAAATTGGACTACCAAAACGCCCAAGGCGATCAAGCCAATCTTCAAACCATTTCGGAGCAGTTGGTAGATGAGAATGACATCATTCTTGCGATTGCAACACCAGCAGCGCAAAGCTTGGCTACTGTTTCAACAGATACTCCAATTCTCTTTACCGCGGTAACAGATCCGTTATCAGCTGATTTAGTATCCTCTATTGAAGAACCAGGCGGACTTCTGACAGGAACTAGCGATCAGGCACCGATTGATAAACAGGTAGAGCTTCTTGGTCAAGCCGTTCCTGATGCCAAGACAGTCGGTATTCTCTACACAACTAGCGAGCGAAATTCTGAAGTTCAGGTTGAAGAGGCGCAAGCCTTGTTGGAAAAAGCAGGTTATAAGGTTGTTATCAAAGGCATTACCAACTCCAACGAAGTTCAAGATGCAGCAACCAGCTTGATGCAGGATGTGGATGCCGTTTTTGTTCCTACGGATAATACGGTAGCCTCAACTATGACCATGATTGGTGAATTGTCTGTTGAGTATAAGGTTCCAGTTATTGGTGGGTCAACAGATATGGTAGATGAGGGCGGTCTATTAACATATGGTACCAACTATGAAGCGCTCGGTCGCCAGACTGCTAAGATGGCTATCAAGATTATCGAAGGAGCAGATCCTGCCAAGACAGCTGTCGAGTACCCAGAAACTGTTAATTTGTATGTGAATGAAGAAATGGCTAAAAAACTTGGCATTGACACATCTAAGTTGACTGTTTCAGAATAAGAACGTCTAGAAAGGAAGAAGGTCAATTCAGTGGCCTACGGTAGTCAAAGGAGATAGGATGCAGATAGAAGGTCAAACAAGACACAGCATCATGTTATTTCAAAAGACTATCCATTAAAGGAGAAAATCGTGGATATTGTATTATCGAGTATATCGCAAGGACTTTTATGGTCCATTATGGCGATTGGTGTTTATGTAACATTTCGTATCTTGGATATTGCAGATTTGACAGCAGAGGGTTCCTATCCCTTGGGAGCGGCCATCTGCGCAACTGGTATTGTGAGTGGTGTGAACCCACTCCTTGCCACCCTGCTTGCCTTTGTGGGTGGGGCTGTGGCTGGTTTGGTGTCTGGTCTGCTTCACACCAAGATGAAGATCCCAGCTCTTTTAACTGGTATCGTTACCCTGACAGGACTCTATTCTATTAACCTGAAAATCTTGGGTAAGGCTAATGTGGCCCTTCTTAAACAGGAAACATTGGTTACTCAGTTGCAGAAACTAGGCTTGACGAAGACCTATGCAGTGCTTTTGATTGGCACGGTCTTTGTCCTAGTGGTGATTGGCTTATTGACCATCTTGCTCAACACTCAGCTCGGTCTTGCTCTTCGTTCAACAGGGGATAATATTCCGATGAGCGAGGCCAATGGTATCAATGTTGACAGGATGAAGATTTATGGCTATATGATTTCAAATGGCTTGATTGCCCTTTGTGGAGCCTTGCTGACACAGAACAATGGTTATGCGGACATCAACTCAGGTACTGGAACCATCGTTATCGGTTTAGCCTCTGTCATTATTGCGGAAGTTATTTTGCGCAACTTGCGTATCGGCTGGCGACTCTTGTCTGTTGTTCTAGGAGCCATTGTCTATCGTTTGATTATCCTTGCAATTTTGGAAATTCCAGGCATGGATGCTGATTTGGTAAAACTCTTCTCAGCAATCTTACTTGCAGTTGTCTTGTTTGTACCAGAGCTTCAACAAAAATTGAAAATCCGTCGTCCAAAATTGGCGGAAAAGGCATAGGAGGACAGCATGAGTACTATTTTATCAATTCAATCCATTCATAAAACCTTTGAGGCAGGAACAATCAATGAAAACCATGTCCTGCGTGGGTTAAACCTAGACGTACAAGAAGGGGATTTTATTTCCATCATTGGAGGAAACGGTGCAGGCAAGTCAACCTTGATGAACTCTTTGGCAGGTGCCTTGAGTGTTGATCAGGGAGACATCTTACTAGAAGGTAAGTCAATTAAGTCGGTTCCAGCAGCCAAACGCGCAGCCTACATTAGTCGAGTCTTTCAAGATCCAAAGATGGGAACAGCTTCTCGTTTAACTATTGAAGAAAATATGGCAGTTGCTTACCGTCGCGGTCTTTCTCGTGGTCTTGGTTGGGGAGTGAAAGACAGTGAACGCAAGATTTTTGTAGAGGCATTGAAAGAATTAGGGCTGGGCCTTGAGAATCGGATGAAGGTAGACACTCAGTTTTTATCAGGCGGACAAAGACAGGCCTTGACCCTCTTGATGGCTTCTCTGGTAAAACCAAAGGTTCTTCTTTTGGATGAACACACAGCAGCCCTCGATCCAAAAACCAGCGATATGGTCATGGAACTGACTAAGAAAATTGTAGAGAGTCATCAGTTAACAGCTCTTATGATTACCCACAATATGGAAAATGCCATTGCCTATGGAAATCGTCTGGTCATGCTCCATCATGGCCAAATTGTTGTGGATGTCAAGGGAGAAGAAAAGGCCAACCTAACTGTTCAAGATCTGATGGAGCTATTCCATAAGAATAGCGGACAGGTTTTGAACAATGATGAACTGATTTTGAATTAAGCAAAAAAGCCTGAGCAATCAGGCTTTTTTAGGTTCAACTCGTTGTTAAATGATGTCAGTCAGCTCAGTCGTTGCAGCAATGAAATCAATAAAATTTCTCAGATCCTTGGTAAGAGGCTTATTATTTCGATAGACAGCGTAGTAAATACGGGCATTTTTCAAATCATCCAACTCGATGATTTCAATGTCCTCAATCGTATGGAGGAAGTCCAGTTTGGGCATAAGGGCTAGCCCAAAGCCTTGGGAAACCAGACCAGCCACCGTTTCGTCCTCACTGACTTCAAAGGCAATCTGCGGTCTTTCTTTTTCCTTGCTATATATCTGTTCAATCAGGGGTCTCATGCCGCTCCGCGGGGAAAACCAAACTTGGGGATAGGGCAGGGTATCCGTGATGGTCACCTTGTCTAGGTCCAAGAGGGGGTGTTTTTTTGGAACAATCAAGACCATATCCTGGGCAAAGATAGGGATGAAAGAAATCGTCGGATAGTTTTCTAGTTTGGAACAAAAGGCCAAATCGTAGCGATCGTTGAGGACGCCTTCCACCATATCCGTGGACATGCCGCTGTCATTGTGAAAGTCAAAGCGGGAATTGGTTTTAGGATAGGCTTCCATAAACTTTCGAACCAAGTTTGGAACGGCCTTTCTTCCCAGCACCCGAAGGAGGGTCAGATTGATAACCGGTCTATTGGAATGTTTTTTCTGGAGGTGGCTGATACCCTTGTCCAAAATGGCAAGAGATGATTGGACTGTGGCATAAAACTCTCTGCCTTGGTTGGTCAGTATGACATTGCGGCCCTGCTTGCGAAAGAGGGGGACCTTGATTTCTTCCTCCAGAGTGGCAATGGCATGGCTCAGGGTAGGCTGGGTGATATGCAATTTTTTAGCGGCATCGGTGTAGTGTTCTAGGTCAGCCAGAACCAAAAAATAGCGAAGATGTTGTAAATTCATATGGGCCCCCTTGCGTTATCCTTGCTTCTATTGTAGCACGAATGATAGAAAGAATCTATTGATTACCAATTTTTTTCTAATTTGTTTTTCTATTCTGACTGGATTATAATTAAAAATATAGAAAGTGAAAAAAGTAACAAACTAGGAGGGTTGACGATGTCTAAACGTTCACCAATCACCATCAGTTCCTGGACCTTGGGCGATCAATGTCGATTTGAAGACCGTGTCAAGGCTGCTAAGGATGCGGGCTTTGAAGCTATTGGCCTTCGTGCTGAAACCTATGTGGATGCACTCCAAGAAGGTCTGACCGATCAAGATATTTTGGCTATTTTGGCCAAGTATGACATGGTAGTGTCCGAAGTTGAGTATATTGTACAGTGGGCAGAAGAAAACCGCAGCTATGAGCAAAAATACAAGGAGCAGATGTGCTTCCACATGTGCGACCTCTTTGGTGTCAACCATATTAACTGTGGCCTGATGGAAAACTATTCAGTTGAATACACAGGTCAAAAATTGAAAGAATTGTGTGCCCGTGCAGGTCACCGGATTATCGGTGTGGAGCCCATGCCATATTCTGGGCTGCCGAACTTTGACAAGGCCTTTGCGGTTGTGAAAGCCTCTGGAGCGGACAATGCCCGGATTATTTTGGATACCTGGCATTGGGTGCGGGCAGACCAACCCTACCGTGCCCTTACAGCTGAAGAGGCAGCATCTGTTGTGTCCATTCAAATCAATGATGCCTACGACCGCCCATATGCCTTCTCCATTCTTCGAGACGAATCCATGCATGATCGCCTAGCACCTGGTACAGGTGCTAAGGACACAGCCGGTTTCCTCCGGATGGTGAAAGAGGCTGGCATTAGCCCAGCGGTTGTTGGTGTTGAGGTCATCTCTGATGAGATTCTCAGCCGAGGTTTAGACCAGGCAGCTAACCATACCTATGAAAATACCATCAAGGTCTTGGAAGAAGTTTGGCCAGAGCTCTTGCCGGGCAAATAATGCTGAAACAGTCAATCGCATGATTGAGTGACTGTTGGTGAAAAATAAAAAATGAGGAGAAAATCATGTCAGACAAATGGTTAGGACTTGAAGGAAAGGTTGCAGCTGTCACAGGTGCCGTTGGAGGTATGGGACGGACCATCGTTCAAGAATTTGCAAAACAAGGAGCCAAGGTAGTGCTCATGGATATTCGTGAGGACGCCTTGGTCGAGTACGCAGAAGAGATTGCCAAAGAATATGGTATCGAAACCCTTGCAGTAAAGACCAACTCCGTTTCAGAAGAAGAAGTGGACAATGCTGTTGCTAAAACCCTAGAAAAATTTGGCCGGGTGGACATCTTGGTCAATACAGCAGCCATGCTGCGTGCCTGTCCCTTAGAGGATCTTCCTCTGGATGAATGGCGAGAAACTGTCGATATCAACTTGACAGGTTACTTCTTGGTATCTCAGCGCTTCGGCCGCCAATTTATCAAGCAAGGAAAGGGAACCATGGTTCACATTTCCACCATTGCCTCTGTTTTCCCAGAAACCTATTCCGCAGCTTATAGCTCCACCAAGGCTGGGGTCAACATGATGTCTCGTCAAATGGCTGCAGAATGGGGCCAATTTGGGGTTCGCTCCAACTGTATTCAGCCATGTTTTGTGAAAACTCCCTTGTCTGAAAGCTTCTATGCAGATCCAGTGGTAGAAGAAGGTCGCAAGGCCTTGACCGCCAACAAACGGATTGGAAATACCATGGACATTGCCAATGCGGTTATGTACCTTGCCAGTGATCGTTCCGACTACACCAATGGTCATGAACTCCGTGTGGAAGGTGGATTTGGTATCATGATGGGTGACCAAACGCCAAAACCAGGTGGCCGTCGGGAATTTGCTGTCAAAGAGCATGAGGCTTACTTGGCCCGCTTGAATGGCAAATAAGAAAAGCGCAAATCGTTCCAAGTCAATGGCCCATTAAACGGTCCAGCGATTCATTCATCGTTTCAAAATGAACAATAGCAATGTCTTTATGAAAGGAATTTAGGATTCAATGTTCAAAAACAACAAATACAATTTCACGGCATTCCTGCTCTGGATGGCTTACTTCTGTCATGGGATGCAGGCCATCATCATTTCTCAGAACTCTCAATTTTTTGCCATTAAGTGGGGCTTGATTGATGCTGCTGATTTGACAGATGCGACAAAATTGGCTGCAGCAACAGCTTCCGTACTGGGCGCCGTTGCCTGGACAGGGATTGGTAAAATCTCATTTTTGACCTTCTCAGGTCCCCTGTCTGATAGAATCGGACGCAAGCCAGTAGCGGTTGCCGGTTTGGCAGGTTATGTGATTATGTTTGCGGGCTTCTTGTTTGCCAGCAACATCATGACAGCCAATATTTTGGCCTTCATCGGTGGGGCCATGACCTCTCTCTTTGATGGTTCCATGAACCCAGCTCTCTTTGAAATGTATCCAGAGAATAAGTCAACAGCTTCTGTCCTTGGTAAGACCTTTATCTCTGTATCATCCATCTTATACCCACTCTTTGTAGCCTTCCTGGCCACCAACAGCATGTCTGCTGAAATTGGTATCTGGGTGCCATTCATCCTTAGTACCTTGGTCTTTATCGGTGCTGTCTTTGCGCCATTCCCAGACTTGGATCTTCAGAAGGCTGAGAAGCTCAAGCCAGCGCAGGCGATCAAAGAATTGGCCAAACGCCAAACTCCAGCAACAGCAGCGTCAGCAGAGGCTGCAGGCGATTCAAACCGTGCCAAGTTTATCATTGACGGAACGGTCTTGTCTCTCTTTGCCCTCTCTATCTACTCAAACTTCTATCTCTTCCAACAGGCATCTAAAATCTATGCTCAGAATGTTCTAGCGATGGATTCAACATCCGCAGCAGCAGTAACTTCCTGGTACCAATTTGGTGGCCTGATTGCGACCATCTTCTTCTCATTCTTGATGGCTCGCGGTATTCGAGATATTTCAATCTTAGTGGTTTCTCCAATCTTTGCAGGCCTAGCAGGTTTGGCGGTATTCTTCTTCCCAAGCCCAACAGTCTTGACCCTGGCTGGTGTCGTAGTAGGTTTCTGTTCTGCAGGTGGATTGTTGCAGATGGGGAACGGTGTCCTCAACCAGTTCTTTACCTCTAACAAAGGTTTCAATACAACTGTTTACTACTTTGTCATGGCCCTTGGTTCCTATATCGTACCACAGGCTGCCTCTAGCATGATTGCAAGCGGCAAGGCTGAGATGATTATGATTTTTGTTGCAGTGACCGGTATCCTGTCCGCAGCCATCATGGCCTTTGTCGGCAGACGATACAGCCATATCTTTGGTGTTTCCATCTTCTCAAATTCTAAAGCAACAAAATAGTGTATAATAAAATGGAAGGCTATGGTGGTATCACCTTAGTCTCCATTTATAGTGATGAGACAAGCCAATCACAATATTTTATTCGATGAAGGGGAAACTTTCTGTGAAAAGAAACAAGTATATTCCTACAATTAGCAGTTTATATGTCAACTATGCCTTTCAAGGAATTGCTGCCATTATTGTATCCCAAAACATGTCTGTTTTAAGGTCCCAATGGGGGGCCAGTCTTAGCCAAGTGACCCTGGTACTCAGTGCAGTCGGCCTTGGACGCATTCTCAGTATCAATCTGGCTGGTATTATTTCAGACAGGTTAGGGAGGAAGCCTGCTGTTATTTTAGGAATTATTTCCTATATCGTCTTCTTCCTTGGGTTGCTCTATTCACCAAACTATATACTGGGCTTTATCTTTTCGGTCTTTGCTGGTTTTGGCAATGCCTTTCTGGACACAGCTACCTATCCAGTAGTTGTAGAAGCCTTTGACAATCGCTCTAAAAACAGCGCCCTCAGTGTCTTGAACAAGGCCTTTATCTCTATGGGCCAGTTCGTCTTTCCTATCATCGTGCGCTTTATGCTCAACAATGATATCTATTTTGGGTGGACTTTTCTGGTTTCAGCCCTCTGTATGTTGGTCAATCTCTTGATTGTCTTGAAGTTGCCATTCCCAGAGGTTTCTCATGGCAAGCCTGTTCAAACAGATCTCCAAAGTGAGCCTGTGACACATTACAAACCAACGGGGGCCAAATTCCAAGTAGAAGGACTTGCTCTGATGGTCTTCTCCTTTGTCTCCGTATCTCTCTTTAATATCTTTATTACCTGGATTCCAAGTTTCACCCAGTCAGCCTTGGGCATGAAAGAAGCTGATAGTTTGATTTGGGTTAGTGCCTATAGCATTTTCTCCTTTGTCTCGGTCTTTGTCACTTCTTTTATTGTCAATCGTGGCATTCACGTTCCCCTCTTTATGATGTTTTGTACCAGCATCACTGGTACAGCCTTGGGCATCATGTTACTGGTGCCAAACTATTACACTGTTTTGCTAGCCACCTTCTGTGTTGGTTTCTTTGCGGCAGGTGGTATTTGGCAGCTGGGCTTGGTGGTTCTTCTGGAATTCTTCCCTTTCAAGCGGGGTTTGCTGACCAGTTATTATTCGCTGGCCACCTCCATCTCCGTGATGGGCATTCCCTATTTGACGGGTATCTTGGCAGAAAGCAATATTCAATATGTTTTTTTACTCATTGTAATCCTTGCCTTCCTAGGCACCCTCAGTCTATATTTCGTTTATAGACGTTATCAACTCATGTATTACCCTGAAAAAAAGGGCTATCAACCATCATAAGGTCATCATCATACTTTTAGAAAGAGGTAACAACTATGGCAGAACGTTTATCCGGTCATACACTCCTGGTTTCGCTCATTGCGACCCCAATCCGCCACTCCCTTTCCCCAAAAATGCACAACGAAGCTTATGCAAAACTAGGCTTGGATTATGCCTACCTTGCCTTTGAAGTAGGTAACGAAGAGTTGCCAGGAGCCGTTCAGGGCATCCGTGATTTGGGCATTCGTGGTTCCAATGTATCCATGCCAAATAAACAGGCCATCATTCCGCTCTTGGATGAGCTTTCACCTGCTGCTGAATTGGTTGGCGCGGTTAACACAGTTGTCAATAAAGATGGCAAGGGGCATCTGGTTGGTCACTGTACGGATGGTACAGGCGCTGTGCGCGCCTTGGCTGAAGAAGGCGTGGACATCAAGGACCAGATTATCACTCTGGCTGGTGCTGGTGGGGCTGGTACAGCCATCGCCATTCAACTGGGCTTAGATGGAGCAAAAGAGGTTCGCATTTTTAACATCCAAGATAGCTGTTATGAGAATGCGGTTAAAACCGTTGAAAAACTCAATAGCCGGACCGATTGCAAGGCCAGCCTTCATGATTTGGCAGACACAGAAGCCTTCTATCAATCTATCGCTGAAAGTTCAATCTATATTGATGCAACTGGTGTTGGGATGAAACCTTTGCAGGATCAAAAACTGATCAATGATCCAGCAGTGATTCGACCAGACCTGGTGGTCTTCGATGTGGTCTATAGCCCAGCTGAAACCGAGTTGCTCCGTTTTGCCAAGGAACATGGTGCCAAAAAGGCCATCAATGGTCTGGGCATGATGCTCTATCAGGGGGCAGAAGCCTTCAAACTGCACACTGGAGAAGACATGCCCGTTGAATACATCAAGGACTTGCTCTTTGGTGAAGAAAAATAATAATCAGGCATGGCTTGCTTCAGTAAGCTATGCTTTTTCTTTAGACAAGTCAACTACGAAAAAATTGATTGAAAAGGTAAAAATCACAAAACGCAGCATAATAGAAGCACCATTATTTACAAAGAAAGGAAGTCACCGCCTATGAAAATTCATCCCTTTCCCGGATATGAAAACCACCTTGCCAGCAATCTAGCAGACAAGTCTAGTGAGGAAGTTCAACATCGTACAAAGGCTCAGATAGAGGCTATGCTTGCCTATCAACTTCCAGACGGAATGACCATGGAAGACCGTTTGATTCCTGGTCCAGACCCAGGGCAAGAATTGAAAATTCGGGTCTTTACCCCAGCCAATTTACCAGACAAGGCACCCATGATTTTAGATATTCATGGCGGTGGTTTTGTGGCAGGTTCTGTCGACATTGATAATGGCCGCTGTATTGCTTTAGCGGCGCGCGTGCCAGCTATTGTCGTCTCCGTTGACTACCGACTCAGCGGCAAAGATGGCATCCATTTCCCGAAACCTCTCCATGATTGTCATGCAGCCTACATGTATTTGCACCAGCATCCAGAAGAATTTGGTGGCGACCCGCATCGTATTGGACTCCATGGTTCGAGCGCTGGTGGAACCATCGCAGGAGGCCTGGCCCTATACCTCCGGGACCGGAATGAACCGCAGCCAGCCTTGACAGTTCTAAATTGTCCGACCTTCTCCCTGAACATTGACGCCTCTCTTTCCATGCACCAATACTTGGATTTGAAGATGGGGCCAGATAATAAGGCTCTGGGAGCAGAGGCCACCTATCTTGGAGGTTACAATGGCTATGCGCCGTCCTATTATGCCTTTCCAGATTATTGTCCAGACCTGGGAGGCTTGGGAGCGACCATGATTGTTGTGGCCGAATACGATACCCTTCGGGATACGGGTCTGGAATATGCCCAAAGGCTGCTTCGTTTTGGAGTTCCTTGTGAGCTCTATCAAGCGCCCCGACTGGGGCATTGCTATACTGCGACTCCCCATCCCTTTACAGATTTCACTCATGATATGATGGCCTGGTCCTTCAAACGTGAATTTGGAATCTTGGATGAACTAAAAAAATAAGATGATTGAAAAATGTTAGGAGAGTGAACCATGAGTCCAGCCATACTTGCCCTCATTATGCTTGCAATTATTGTTCTATTTATCCTTTTTGAGAAACAATTAAAGGTGCCCATGAATTTTGTCTTGTTTACGGTACCAGTCATTTTTAGTTTCTTGATGGGATATGATTTGACCCAGACCAGCACCTTCATCTTGACCCAGCTCAGTACAGTTATGAATCAAACTGGCTACATGCTCTTGTTTGGCTTGATTTACTTTGTCATGCTGACAGAAACGGGCATGTTTGATGTTATGGTCAATGCGGTCATGAAACGGATTGGCAATCGCTTGAATGTGATTGGGGTGATGATCTTGACGTCAGTCCTTGGGGCCATTGCCTACTTGACAGCCAATATGTCCACCACCTATTTGATTGTATTTCCCATCGTCATTCCCCTGTACAAGAAATTTAAGATTGATCGAGATTTTGCCTTTATCATCTGCCAGACAGCAGTAGCGGCCATGTGTTGGCTGCCTTGGGGGATCGGGGTGATTATGTCCGCCACCATGGCTGGGACCAATGCTGAAACGTTGGCTCAAGCCTCCATTCCTTGGGGAGTCTGTTTTATCCCTGCCATCATCTTGCAGTATGTCTACTTTGCTTGGCGGCATAAAAAAGAGCATGGCAGTCTCGGGTTGCCAAAGGATACTCAAGTACAAGAGTCAGAAAATCAGGCTACACAAGAAAAGGAATTTGCCCGCCATGATTTGTTTTGGATCAATTTCTTGATTTTTATCTTAGTCGTTGTAGCCCTGGCAGTCTTCAAGGTTCCATCCTACTTGGTCTTCATCGCTGCCTCTATGGTGACGGCTCTGATCAATTATCCTAAGAACTTTGGTCAGATTTGGAATAAGGCGGGCATGACCTTCTTCAATGTTTTGATCATGCTCTTGGCCATCTGTTTTTATCTAGCCATCTTCAATGCAGCTCCAGAAGATGGGAGCAAACTCTCCATGGTGGCTTCATTGGCTCAGCTCTTGGAGAGCATCTTCCCAGCCTTCTTGCTCAACTACATGCACATTGTCTTCCTGCTCTTGGCGGTACCGATTATCTACTTTGTGCCTTACCAATTATACAATGCCCTCTACCCCCTCTTTATTTCAGTCGGGGCTGCCTTTGGCCTGTCACCGATTGCCATCATTGCACCCTTTGTTTGCAATCTGGCTTTGGCAACAAGTGTCACTCCTATGAATTCTGCCACCTTTGTTGGCTGTTCCCTAATTGAAAGAGAGGTTGGACCTTACACTCGTCAGGCTGCACCCATCATGTTTGTCACTAATCTGATTGTGGTCTTGACGGCGCTGTTGACGGGAGTTTTGCAATTTTAATACTGAAAAGAAACTAGGAAATTGCCTAGTTTTTTTGGTTTTTGAGAGGGAATACATAGATTTCTTCTATCAGTTTAGAAAAATATATTCATTAGATTTATCAATTCCTTTGTGTTAAGATTTTAGTGAATAATATCACAAAAAGGCGGTATCATTATGGCAGGCGCAACTGTAACAGTTTCAGGTATTACATTTGGTCAAGGTAGACCAAAAATTATTGTTCCTTTGGTTGGAAAAACGGAGGAAGAAATTTTAGCAGCTGCCAGTCAGGCAAAGGTTTTGGACTGCGATGTCATCGAATGGCGGATTGATTTTTATGAGCAGGTGGAGAGTCCTGAAAAAGTTGCAGACCTTTCCCACAAGGTCAGACAGGCAGCGAATAAGCCAGTCTTGGTGACTTTCCGAACAGCCAAGGAAGGCGGTGTTTTGCCCATCTCTGATGAGCTGTATTTCGAGATTTACAAGGCAGTTTTAAGAGATGGTCAGGCTGATCTCATGGATGTGGAACTCTTCATGCCAGAAAAAGAAGTGGCAGAAATCATTGCCCTTGCCCATGAAAAAGAGGTAAAGGTTATCATGTGCAACCATGACTTTGATGCGACTCCAGATAAGGATGAGATTGTCCGCCGTTTGATCTTGATGGAAGATCGCGGGGCAGATATCTGTAAAATCGCAGTCATGCCTCAATCCAATCAGGATGTTTTGACTCTTTTGACTGCCACTGCTGAAATGTATGCCAAGGCAACTCGTCCGCTCATTACCATGTCTATGGGAGCTTTGGGAATGGTCAGCCGTGTCAGCGGTGAGGTCTTCGGTTCCTCAGCAACCTTTGGAGCGGCAGCCAAGGCATCTGCACCTGGGCAGGTTCCAGTTTCAGAATTGCGTAACATTCTATCCACATTGAAATTAAGCAACGAGGAGTAATCATGTCCAAACATTTATTCGAATCATTGACCTTGAAATCAGGTGTCGAATTGAAAAACCGCATCCTGGTTTCCCCTATGACCACCCAGTCGGCCTACTTTGATGGGAAAGTTCCGCAGGAATTAGTGGATTATTATGCCCATCGTTCTGGTGAAGTTGGGGCTGTGATTGTGGAATCTGCCTTTATTGACAATTATGGCCGAGGCTTCTACGGGGCTGTTGGGATTGACAAAGACGACAAAATTCCAGGCCTGGCAAAACTAGCTCAAGCTATTCAAGCCAAGGGTTCAAAAGCCTTTATCCAAATTTACCATGCTGGTCGAATGGGCTTCTCCAATATGAACGAGGGGAAAAATCCAGTTTCTGCCTCCCCAGTGGCTGCTCTGCGTCCTGATGCACCTGTTCCAACAGAATTGACCCACCATGAGATTTTGGATATGGTTGATGCCTATGCGGAAGGGGTTCGCAGAGCCATCAAGGCAGGCTTTGATGGGGTGGAATTGCACGGGGCCAATACCTATCTCCTGCAACAATTTTTCTCTCCTCATTCAAACCGACGCCAGGATGCCTGGGGCGGAACCATTGAAAAACGAGCAAAATTCCCCATCGAAGTTGTCAAGGCTGCCAAAAAAGTTATCGAAGAAGAAGGGGTCAAAAATTTTGTCCTCGGCTATCGTTTCTCACCTGAGGAGCTGGAAGTTCCCGGTATCCAATTTGAGGATACCATGTACCTCCTCCATCAATTGGCAGAATTTGACTTGGATTATTTCCATTTCTCCATGGGGATTTACACCCGCAATTCCATTGTTCATGCGGATGACCCAGAGATGCTGATCAGCAAATACAATGCCCTCAAAACTGGAAAATTAGCTCAAACTCCGATTATGGGGGTTGGTGGCATTATGCAGAAAGAGGATGCTGAGGGAGCCTTGGAAGCAGGCTATGACCTAGTGGCTGTAGCCAAGGGCTTCTTGGTCGATCCAGACTGGGCCGGCTCCATTAAGGTCGGCAAAAAGGTTCAACCCTATGCAGATGTGAAGGATCGCAAGGCCCTCTTTATTCCAGAACCGCTCTGGGATTTCATGGACGAAAGCTTCTTCTTGGTCAAGGACGTCGCAGCAGAAAAAGCCAAGGAAGCTCGTCTGGAGGAGTTGATGAGCAAGCCACTTGAGTTTAAGGCTGGCACTTATCATGTTACAGCCCATGGCCACAACAATGAATTGCCAATGGTCGTAACCTTTGATGACCATAAGATTACTGCTATTGAAATTGACAGTGCAGACGAGTCAGAAGGTCTGTCAGACTTGGTATTTGAACGGATTCCAAAACAGATTATCGAATTCCAAACCCTCAATGTCGATGCCGTATCAGGCGCGTCATCAACCTCACAAGGGGTTATCGATGGGGTATCAGATGCAGCCCGTCTGGCAAGTGGTCAAGATGCGGTTGATGTCCTGAAAGCCCGTCAAAAACCAGTTATTGAAAAATCAACTCAGGTTCTGGAAGAAGAAGTGGATGTAGTGGTTGTCGGCGGTGGTGCTGCCGGTATCGCAGCCTCCCTGCGTGCGGATGAACTGGGTCTCAAGACCATGCTGGTTGAAAAACTCAGCTTTATCGGTGGAGCCATCTCTGTATCTGGTGGGAACCAGGTGGTGATGGGCTCCAAGCTTCAAAAAGCTGCCGGTGTGACGGATGATACAGTCGAATCCATGTTTGATGACTTCATGGTCAATGGTAATGGCCAGAATGTCCGCTCTCTCTTGACCCTTTTGGCTGAAAATGTTGGTCAGGCAACGGACTGGGTTAATGAATACATCGGTGTCCAATACGATATGGAAACGGGCCTCCATGTCCTGGCTGAATATGCCAAGGATCGGGAGTTGGCCTATGCCCACGGTGGACATGGCTTTGCAGCCTCTGTTCGGGCTAAGATGGCAGCTTCTAATGTTCAAATCCTCCTTCAAACTAAGGCAGAAGAACTCCTGACAGATGGTCAGGGTAATGTCGTAGGTCTGGTTGCTGTGGAAGAAAACGGCACTACTCATCGAATCTCAGCCAAGGCTGTTGTACTGACAACCGGTGGTTATGGAAATAACAAGGAAATGTTACCAGACGACCTCAAAGATGTTCTCTTCTACGGTACCAATTCTTCAATGGGTGAGGGTGTCCTCATGGCGCAAGCCCCTGGCGTGGATGCCGCGACTCGGATGATGCACCTCGGTAAGATCTATCCAAATGGATTGGAAGTCGCACCAGGAAAAGCCAAATCAACCATTGACGGAAACTTGCGTGTCCTCAAAGAAAATGGCCTCCTTCTCAATGGGGCAGGAAAACGTGTGGTCAACGAACGGGCCTCCAACCATGATATCTTGGAAGTTCTCCTGCAGCAAGAGCCTAAGATTCTCTATCTCTTGCTTGACCAAAAACACTTTGACAGCTTCCGAGAAGGCATCGCAGAAGGCGGAATCTCCTCTGCAGAAGTTGAAAAATGGCTGCAGAGCAATGGCCGTGAAACGCCATACCTCTACCATGGAGATACGCTGGCTCAACTGGCAGATGTTGCAGGTATTGATGCAGCTACGCTTGAAGAGACCGTTGCTCGCTACAATAGCTTCGTAGCAAATGGCAAGGACGAAGATTTCCAACGTGAACTCCGTTTCCTTCAAGTCCCTGTTGGAGAAGGACCATACTATCTGATTGAGCAAAAACCACGGTTTGCAACGACCATGGGAGGTTTGGTTGTCAATGACAAACTAGAAGTCATCAATACCAAGGACACTGTCATCAAGGGCCTCTATGCCGCTGGTGAAGTTGTCGGCGGGGTAATGGGGACAGACTCACCATCCGGTGCCAATAATGCTTGGGCCCTGACTTCTGGTAAATTGGCTGCCGAACAAATTGCCAAAGACTAAGAGTTTCAATCTTTCTAGAATCTCTTTACTTCCTACTAAATAAAATCTCGCAAGGAGATTTCTGATTGGAGAAAAAGTCTATTGTGGATTCTTTTCTTCAATCTTTTTTTGCAGTCAAAAAAACTCTCAGAAACGCTTATTTCATCACGTTTCTAAGAGTTTACGGATAGACTATTTTTCCAAGTATTCCTTCATTTCTTCTAAGGAAATCTGGTTGATGGCGGCCTGACCCAATTGAGGGACAAGGATGGTTTTGATGGTCTTGCCTCTAGCCTTTTTGTCACGGGTTAGGGCTGTATAGAGTTGTTCAGTCTCCCATGGTTCATAATCTGTTGGCAAGCCAAACTTGCTGCACATGGCAATAATCTGATCTGTCAAGCCTGCAGACATCAGCCCTTTTTTCTCAGCAACGCGGGAGATTTGGACCATGCCGATAGCAACAGCCTCGCCGTGCATGACCTGACCATATCCTGCGATGGCTTCGATAGCATGGCCGATAGTATGGCCGAAATTGAGATGGAGGCGCAGGCCATTGTCCAGCTCGTCAGCCACCACTAGCTTGCGTTTGACCTGACAGGAGCGGTAGATGAGGCTTTCAGCATGCTCTAAGATACTGTCTGTCGAGCCATCCATTTCCTGGAGTTCTTCCCAGAGTTCGACATCATCGATTAGGCCATACTTGATGACCTCCCCCATGCCTTCAATCAGTTCCCGTTTACCTAAAGTTTGCAGAGTAAGGGGGTCAATCAGGACACCGTCAGGCTGATAGAAGCAGCCAACCATGTTTTTAGCAAAGGGGGTATTGACCCCCGTTTTTCCACCGATGGAGGAGTCCACTTGGGCTGTCAGGCTGGTTGGGATTTGTAAAAAGTGAATGCCCCGCATATAGGTAGCAGCTACAAAGCCAGCCAAATCGCCGACAACACCGCCACCTAGGGCAATAATCCCATCACTTCGGGTCATGCCATGTTGGACCAAACATTCATAGGCATCTTGGGTTACAGCTAAGTTTTTGCTGGATTCGCCTTCTGGAAAAACGAAGACAAAGACCTCAAAACCTGCTTCCTCCAAGCTAGTCTTGACTGGCTCAGTATACAGTTGATGGACCTGACTATCTGTAATAATGGCAATCTTCTGTGGTTGCCAGAGGCCGGCTACCCATTGCCCAGCCTTGGTCAAGTTTCCTTTTTCAATAACCAAATCATAGGGGTGATGTGGTAAATTGACGCGTATGTGCACAGAATCACCTACTTTCTTTTTTGAATGATGCTTATTTGGTGTATTTTTCTTCTAGGGCAGCCCAGATATCATCGGTCGGCATCTTTTCCCCTGTCCAGGATTCAAAGGCTTCAGCAGCTTGGAAAAGCAGCATACCTAGACCATTGATGGCTGGCAATCCCTTACTTCTGACCAAGCGAAGGAAAGGTGTTTCAAAAGGTTGGTAAATAACATCGGCCACCTGAATCCCTGCTGGGAACTGGGTATCCTCTTTGAGCAACATGGATGTGCCATCCATACCGACACTGGTCGCGTTGACCAAGAGGTCCGATTCCAAAATCTTGTCCTGGACTAAATCCAGATTTTCAATAGGGAAAACCTGAATGGTGACGCCAGTTGCTTTTGAAATTTTATCAGCTTTTTGAACAGTTTCTGCTAAGAAATCCGTCTGGTTGAAGACATAGATGGTTTTTGCGCCATTGAGGGCAGCCTGTGCGATAATGGCAGTTCCAGCACCGCCTGCTCCCAAGATGGTCATGACTTTATCCTTGACCTCGAAATCCGCATAGGTAGCCAAACTTCTGAAGAAACCGATGCCGTCTGTGTTGTGACCAATCAATTTTCCATCCTTGTTGATAACGGTATTCACAGCACCAATCAAATCGGCCGAATCGGTCAATTCATCAACATACTGCATGATGGCCTGTTTGTAGGGCATGGAAATATTGATTCCAAACATATCATAGCGTTTGACATTGGCAACAGTCGCAGCCAATTCTTCTTCCGGGATATCCCAGGCAACATAGACGCCGTTGACGCCAGTCTTGTCAAAGGCAGCATTATGAATGAAGGGAGAGATTGAGTGTTTAATAGGGCGGGCTACAACAGCAGCCAGACGGGTGTGTCCATCAATTTGCATAAGGTTCTCCTTTAGTTTCTGAGGTGTCATCTGAGATGGGGTGTTGGGACGATTGGTCAGGCTACTCAACAGTCTGATAGATTTCACGAATGAGTTTTTCTGTCTTATCCCAGCCCAGACAAGGGTCAGTAATGGATTTTCCAAAGACATCTGGACTATCTTGGCGACCATCTTCCAAGTAGGATTCAATCATAAAGCCGCGAACATACTTGCGAATGTCTTCATTCCAGGCCCGATTGATGAGGGTTTGGCGGACAATGCGGATCTGTTCCAGGTAGTTTTTGCCGGAATTATCATGATTGGTATCGATGACAATGAAAGGATTGGCGAGGCCGAAGCGCTCATACTGTTTGATAGTCTTGACAAGAATATCGTAGTAGTAGTTGGGTTCATTGACACCCTGTTCGGTACTGGCACCTCGCAAGATAGCATGGGCCAGTGGGTTGCCATCCGTATCCACTTCAGCATCCCTGTATATGAAGTTTTGTTTATTTTGGGCTGCGTAGATGGCGTTGAACATGACAGTCAGATTGCCCGAAGTTGGATTTTTCATGCCGGTTGGCATGTCGATGCCAGAAGCCACAAAACGGTGCTCCTGATCCTCAACGGAGCGAGCCCCAATAGCGTGGTAGGAAACCAAATCTTCGACCAGAGGCAGGTTGGCTGAGTAGAGCATTTCGTCCGCTGTTGTCAGCCCTGTCTCGGTAATGACACGGTAGTGGAGGTTACGTACCGCAGCGATACCGTTGATTAGATCCGGTAACTTGGAAGTGTCAGGTTGGTGGACTAGGCCCTTATAGCCCTCGCCATTGGTCCGTGGTTTGGCCGTATAGACCCGCATGACCATAAAGATTTTATCCTTTACTTCCTCCTGAAGCTTGGAGAGGCGACGGGCATATTCTAAGACTGCTTCCTCATTATCTGAAGAGCAAGGACCGATGACCAGCAAGAGTCGCTGGTCTTCCCCGCGAATGACCTTTTTCAGCTCCTCATCTCGTTTTTCCTTGGCGGTGAGGAAATCTCCTTTTAGTTTAGACAACTCTTTGACTTGTGCAATATCAATGGTAGCACTTCTTTGATGAATTCCCATAGCTTTCTTCCTATCTATTGTAAATTTCTCGAATTAGTTCTTCAGTTTTTTCCCAACCCAGGCATGGGTCTGTGATGGATTTTCCATAGACTTCGCTGTTGTCCTGGCGGCCATCCTCAATGTAGGATTCAATCATGAAACCACGGACAACGTTGCGGATGGATTGGTTCCAATCACGGTTGATGAGGGTTTGGCGGACGATGCGGATTTGTTCCAAATAATTTTTCCCAGAGTTATCATGGTTGGTATCGATGATAATAAATGGATTCTCCAACCCAAATTGTTGGTACAAATCAATGGTTTCCAGAAGATTGTCGTAGTAGTAGTTGGGCAGGTATTTGCCATTTTCAGTGCTGGCTCCACGCAGAATGACATGGGCCAATGGATTACCAGAAGTTTCCACTTCAGCATTGTTGAAGAGGAAGGATTGCTTTTTCTGGGCGGCGAAAATACCGTTGAACATGACCTTGAGGTTACCAGAAGTTGGGTTTTTCAATCCAGTCGGCACATCGATGCCAGAGGCAACGAAGCGGTGCTGCTGGTTCTCGACGGACCTTGCCCCCACTGCGATATAGGATACCAAATCGTCAACCAAGGAGAGGTTCTCTGGATAAAGCATCTCATCGGCAGTGGTCAGACCTGTTTCGCTGATAACTCGGTAGTGGAGGTTGCGGACAGCCTTGATACCATTGATGAGACTAGGCGCTGCATCTGTATCTGGCTGGTGCATGAGGCCCTTATAGCCATCCCCATTGGTCCTTGGCTTGGCTGTGTAGACACGCATGACCATGAAAATTTTGTCCTTGACTTCCTCTTGGAGTTTGGCCAAGCGATGGGCATAGTCTAGAACTGCTTCCTCATTATCAGAGGAGCAAGGGCCGATGACCAGAAGCAGACGGTCATCTTCTCCCTTGATAATGGCTTCCAATTCGCGGTCACGCTTTTGCTTTTTGGCCAAGGTTTCAGGAGATAGTTTGGAATGCTCCCGAACCTGATTGATATCAATTTTTTCACTGATTGCTGTAAACACTGGTGGAATCCTCTATCTTTCATATTTTTGTGTGTTTCACTATTATACCATTTTCCTTAGAAAATTAAAGAAATTCTTTGCTTTTTGAGGGTTATTTTCAGCAAAATGGCAATTTTCAGTAAATTCTGACAGTTGTTTTTAGGCCTCATTGCACAGTAATACATATGAAGTATTGGAATGGCCCACGTCTGCTATTTGTTTAGTCTTGGCAGTAGTGGTAGGCATGATAGTTATCTCAACTATCCAGAGCTATTGTGGGCCGAAATGGCTTCATCGAGCAAGTTAAATTGAAACTGACCCCTCTGCCAGCTATATTCAAGATAAAATTCAAGCAATCTTTGGCAAAATAAATAAATTTTTAGAAATTTCTGTCTATTATATGGTATAATGAAAGGTAAAATCAGGATTCCGTCAGTCGGAACTGGTTGGATTGTCTGGAATTTTTTAGAAAGAAGGAAAAACCACGGGCTTGCAAAGGCCTTTGTATCTTGGACACTTTGCAAAAAGATAAAACCTTCCTAGATGCTTAAGCCTCTTCGTCAGCTTTCCTATTTTGCTGTGTGTCGCTTACGCCTTTGTATCTTGGTGTGACGTGAGAACCTAAAATCGATTTTATTTTAGGTTCGAGCTAATAAGCCGCTTAGGCAAGTCGCCTGATAGCGATTGCCGTAGAAGGATGAGATGCTTTAGCATCCATTATTCTAATCGTGTTGAAAGGGGATAGAATGAAATTATTGACGCAATCGACTGGTCTTCAGGGTCGCTTGAGAGTGCCGGGAGATAAGTCCATCAGTCATCGATCGATTATGTTTGGCAGTCTGGCCAAGGGAAGAACAATTGTCCGTGATATTCTCCGTGGCGAGGATGTCTTATCCACCATGCAGGTTTTTAGGGACCTGGGGGTATCCATTGAAGATGACGGTCAGGTCATTACCATCCATGGGGTTGGCTTTGATGGCCTCAAGGCTCCTCAAAACAAGTTAGACATGGGGAACTCAGGGACTTCAATCCGCCTGATTTCAGGCGTTTTGGCTGGTCAGGACTTTGAAGTGGAGATGTTTGGCGATGATAGTTTATCCAAACGTCCCATGGATCGGGTCACTATTCCTTTGAGCCAGATGGGGGTCACCGTGTCTGGTGTGACGGACCGTCATTTGCCACCGTTGAAACTAAGGGGCAGCAAGGAACTCAAACCGATTCATTATCAGCTTCCGGTTGCCTCTGCCCAGGTCAAATCAGCCCTTATTTTTGCAGCCCTTCAGGCTCGGGGAGAGTCGGTCATCATCGAGAAGGAAAAGACCCGCAATCATACAGAAGACATGATTGTCCAGTTCGGTGGTCAGATTGATGTCAAGGGCAAGGAAATCCGCATCTCAGGCGGACAAGAATTGGTTGGTCAGGAAGTCGTGGTTCCAGGTGATATTTCCAGTGCAGCCTTTTGGCTGGTGGCTGGTTTGATCGTGCCAAATTCCAAGATCGTCTTGGAAAATGTGGGCATCAATGAAACCAGGACTGGTATCTTGGATGTCATCCAGGCCATGGGTGGAAAAATAACCCTGTCTCAAGTGGATGAGGTGGCCAAGTCAGCGACCATCACGGTGGAAACCTCTGACTTGCAGGGGACTGAGATTGCTGGAGAAATTATTCCGCGCCTTATCGATGAGCTGCCAATTATCGCTCTCCTAGCAACCCAAGCCAATGGCACCACCGTCATTCGAGATGCGGAGGAGCTCAAGGTCAAGGAAACAGACCGCATCCAGGTGGTGGCCGATGCCCTCAACAGCATGGGAGCCACTATTACCCCAACGGATGACGGGATGATTATTATCGGTAAAACGCCGCTTCACGGCGCTACAATCAACACATTTGGTGATCACCGTATCGGGATGATGACCGCCATCGCAGCCCTTTTGGTGCAAGATGGAGAGGTCGAGTTAGAACGGGCAGAAGCCATTAACACAAGCTATCCAAGCTTCTTTGCAGATTTGAAAGGACTACAAGATGACTAAAATTTTACTCGGCTTTATGGGTGCAGGCAAAACAACTGTTGCAGGACATTTGGACGGAGATTTCTACGATATGGATACCATTATCGAAGAAAAAATCGGCATGTCTATTTCCGACTACTTTGCAAAATTTGGTGAACCAGCCTTTCGTAAGTTAGAATCAGAAACCTTGGAAGAACTCTTTGCTCTTGAAGGGGACAATATCATCTCAACAGGTGGTGGGGTCGTCATCTCTGAGAAAAACAGAGAATTGTTGCGCAAAAACCGTAAAAACAATGTTCTTTTGGCAGCTTCTTTTGAGGTATTGTATGATCGCATCCTAAATGATGAAGCTTTCCAGCGTCCACTTTTCTTGAACAACTCAAAGGAAGATTTCCATGGCATTTACGAGCGTCGGATGGAACTTTATGAAGGATTGTCTGATTTGATTATCAACACAGACAATCGCACACCAGAGGAGATTGCAAGGATAATCAAATGTATGTAGCATTTTTGGGGCCGAGAGGCTCCTTTACTCATCATGTGGCCCAACAGGCCTTTCCTGAGGCCGAACTGCTGGCTTTTGCCAACATCACAGAGGTCATTAAGGCCTATGAGTCGGGGCGAGTGGCCTATTCGGTCGTTCCCGTTGAAAATTCGATTGAAGGGTCTGTCCACGAAACGCTGGACTACCTTTTTCATCAAGCAGAGATTCATGCGGTGGCAGAAATCATCCAACCCATTGCCCAGCAGCTGATGGCGACCAGTCAAGCTAAGGAGATCGAGGTCATCTATTCCCATCCTCAGGCTATTGCTCAAGGCAAACAATACATCCGGGAGCACTACCCACATGCCCGCTTTGAAATGACGGCTAGTACCGCTTTTGCAGCTCGGTTTGTGGCTGAGCACCCAGAGCAGCCTTATGCAGCCATTGCCCCACATGCAGCTGCTGAAGAATATGGTTTGGAGGTGATTGCTCAGGACATCCAGGAAATTGATGAGAACTATACTCGTTTCTGGATTTTGGGAAAGGCAGAGCCTACTTTGGCGTTAGGTTCCACGGAGCGGAAGTGTTCGTTGGCCCTGACCCTTCCTGATAACTTGCCGGGGGCTCTATATAAGGCCATGTCTGTATTTGCCTGGCGCGGGATTGACTTGACAAAAATTGAAAGTCGCCCGCTGAAAACAGCTTTGGGTGAGTATTTCTTTATTATTGATGTAGATAATCAGGCTCCTGAATTATTGGAATTTGCCTTAAAAGAATTGACAAGCTTGGGAATTTCTTATAAAATTCTAGGGGACTATCTAGTTTTTCAAGCTAGATAAAGAAAAGGATTGACCATGGCTAGAAACAACGGAAACCTCAATCATCATGAGGAATTACGATTAGACTATTTACAAAAAAATATTCATTATCTAAACGAAAAAGAACGCAAAGAGCTCATCTATCTTGAGTACAAAAGAGATCTCTACTCCGGTATGACTCCAAAGCGTAGAAGTCAGCCTGCTCCAGTTCGCAGACCAGAACCAGTCTATACTCCCTATGAAGAGGAGTCGATGGATTATGGAAACCAATACGAACCAGGTTATAGAGATTCCTATTCCTATGAGGATGATTTTGACCTCCCTGAATATCCACGGGAAAAGCGGGAGAGACGTCCTAAACGTCCTCGTAAGGAAAAGGTGCCTCGCCCTCGTAAACCGCTGAGATGGAAACTGAAACGCTTCTTTCAGCTGGTGCTTGTCCTCATTCTTGCAGTGCTTGCAGGGATGGGCTTTATGTTTGTCAAAGGAATGAACAGTGTAGAGCAAAAGGCGGTACCTGAGGTGTTTAACGGTCAGGACAGTCGAGATGGCGTCAATATCCTAATCTTGGGAACAGATGGTCGCTTGGGACAGACATCTGATATGACCCGGACAGATTCAATCATGGTTCTGAATGTCAACAACAGCAGCAAGACCGTCAAACTGGTCAGCTTTATGCGGGATATTCTGGTAGATATTGACGGTTACGATTACAAGCTCAATCTTGCCTATACCCTTGGGGAGCAAAATGCGAGTCAGGGTGCAGAAAGCGTCCGTCAGGTACTCAAATCAAATTTTGATATTGACATCAAGTACTATGCGATGATTGACTTTTCAACCTTTGCAACGACCATTGATACCCTCTTCCCAGAAGGGGTAACCATCAATGCCCAGTTCTCAACAGTAGACGGTGTTCCCGTTTCTTCGGTAGAGGTTCCAGATGATTTGAATATTCAACCTGACGGCACTGTTCCAAATCAAACTATCGAAGTCGGATTGCAGCAGATGGATGGCCGCACTCTTTTGAACTATGCTCGTTTTCGTAAGGATGATGAGGGAGATTATGGCCGAACCAGACGTCAGCAGGAAGTGTTGTCAGCTGTTATGACTCAGATGAAGGACCCAACCAAGCTCTTTACGGGGTCTGAGGCTCTTGGTAAGGTCTACGCTATGACTCCGACCACAGTTCCTCTCTCATTTGCCTTTACCAATGGCCCTTTTGCAGCGCTTGATGCAGCCAAGGGGATTGAAAGAACTACGATTCCTGAGAATGGGGACTGGTATGATGACTATGATGTATACGATGGTCTGGGCTTGCGGATTGACTTTTACAAGTATCAGCAGCGCTTGGCTGAGCTAGGAATCCGATAAGCATCTAAAATATGATATACTAGAAGTGACTTCGGTCACTTTTTTTCGTGACCTCCAATAGAAAGTAGAAAAATGATTAGGAAAAACGATGTTGTAGAAGTTGAAATTGTTGATTTGACCCATGAAGGACAAGGAGTTGCTAAGCTAGATGGATTTGTCTTTTTTGTGGACAATGCCCTACCGGGTGAGAAAATTGCCATGCGGGTGCTCAAGGTCAAAAAAACGGTTGGTTTTGGAAAGGTAGAACGCTATCTGACCCTCTCTCCGGAGCGTAATCAGGATATTGAACTGACGTATTTGCGTACAGGAATTGCTGATTTGGGCCACATGACCTATCCAGCCCAACTGGCTTTCAAGAAGAAACAGGTCGTCAATAGTCTGCGAAAGATAGCGGGTCTGACAGACCTTCCTGTGGCTGATACTCTGGGTATGAATGACCCAATCCGCTATCGCAATAAGGCAGCCGTTCCTGTTCGTCGGGTCAATGGACTCTTAGACACAGGTTTTTTCCGCAAAAATTCTCACGATGTGATTCCGATTGAAGATTTTTACATCCAGCACCCAGAGATTGATCAGCTGATTGCTTATACGCGTGATCAGTTGAGGCGACTTGACCTCAAACCCTACGATGAAAAGGAGCAAACAGGGCTCATCCGAAGTCTGGTGGTGCGTAGAGGGCACTACTCTGGTCAACTGATGCTCATTTTGGTCACGACTCGTCCGAAAATCTTCCGTGTAGACAGTTTAGTAGAGCGCTTGACTGCGGCCTTTCCCAATCTGGTTTCTATCCTTCAAAATATCAACGACCAACAAACCAACGCCATTTTAGGGAAGGAATTCTGTCTGATCTATGGTCAAGAAACCATTGTAGATACCATGCTGGGAAATGAGTTTGAGATTTCGGCTCCCTCCTTTTATCAGGTTAATACGGAGATGGCGGAAAAACTGTATCAGACGGCTATTGACTTTTCTGAGGTCGGGCCTGATGATGTCGTGATTGATGCCTATTCTGGCATTGGAACGATTGGTCTGTCCTTCGCCAAACAGGTCAAACACGTTTATGGAGTTGAGGTTATTCCAGAAGCGGTTGCCGATTCTTTGAAAAATGCAGAGCGAAATGGTATTTCAAACGTGACCTACCTTTGCGACAGTGCGGAAAATGCCATGGCCAAATGGGCTAAAGAAGGAGTTCAACCGACCGTGATTGTTGTTGATCCACCTCGCAAAGGCTTAACAGAATCCTTTGTCAAGGCTAGCGCCTCTGTTCAGCCTGAAAAGATTACTTACATCTCTTGCAATGTAGCTACCATGGCGCGTGATATTAAACTCTATCAAGAACTTGGCTACAAACTGACCAAGGTTCAGCCTGTGGACTTATTTCCGCAGACGCATCATGTGGAGGCAGTATCACTGCTTGTACGAGTTGATTTATCAGCAAAGTAGAAGCAGATGTTCTGCCCATGCGATAGCTGTCGCAGAACACAGTGATGCGGTAACAGCGAACCGCTGAGTGTGTTGCTCTGCTCGTAAAAGCCTAGAAACCTTGGAACGAAAGGGATACTGAAAAGTCTTGACACTAAGGCTTTTTGTATTGAGGTGGGGAAGTATCAGAGTGAGAAAATTTTTGGAATGAGTAGAAGTGATAGCAAGAAATTATCAAAATCTATTTCCATTTACCCTGTGGGTACGTGTTTGTTTCCATTGACAAGGAGTTTGTGGGAATAGAAACGTACCCACCTCTAATATCGCCTGAATGGTCGATTGAAGTAAGAGTTCAGTAATTGATACAAAATCTTTGTTGTTCTAAGGGATATGCGATAATATTTTTAAGGTTGAAATGAGGTGATTTTATGACAAATGAAGAATATCTTCAAGAAATTGAGCAATACATAATACAATTAAAACAGTATAAGGAAGAGTCTAAAACACTTGCTGCTGGTATGATTGGTGAAAATTTTACCCAAGATGAGATGTTTTTTGTTTCGGCATTGAATCGGCGAGTACAGTTTATTGATGGAATAGTTGAACTGTTAAATACAAGGAATCTTACTTGTGCTGGAGTGTTAGTTCGAACTCAGCTAGATAATCTTATGCGAGTTTTTGCGGCATTCATTTCTAAAGATAGAACTTCTTTCATAGATAAATACTTAAGTGGTAAGCCAATAAGGAATATGAAAGATACTAATAATCAGAAAATGACAGATGCTTATCTTAAAAAAAGAATTTCAGAGTACTATCCTTCCATTGAAACAGTGTATAATAAATCATCGGGATACGTTCACTTATCAGAAGTAGCATTCCATGAGAGTTTCTGGACTAAAGAAGATGGAATCGTTGAATTTTCAGTAGGTTTACCACCTAGAGAAGAATTAAATCCAATACTGATTGAGTGTGCTGAAGTTTTTTGTTACTTTACAGAAGTTGAGTATTGCTTTTTTCAGAAAGTCTCTGAATCAAAGAAGGAACTGGATCATCATATTAAAAACAATTGATGATCTATATTACAATTTAGAAATATACTTCACATCATGCCTGAATGGAAACCTGAAAAGCGTTATAAAGTAGAGGGCATTCATATACCAGAAGACAAGGCCTTTGTCTTTGAGCTTTCAAAGTTTGAAGAGCTTGCTGATTTCCGTAAGAATGATTCATCAGTTGTAGATTAGTATAATCTATTTTACACACACTTATCAGAAAAAACATTTGTTTTCTTGAGGTCGTAACAGTGCGACCTCATTTTCATTGTTTTAATAAAGTGTTTCCGTGGTATAATATATTCAATAATATATGCAGGAGAAGTGAATATGGGTTCGTTTGGCGCTAACTTACGGAATATACGTAATTGCTGGGGGGAGACCCTAGTTGATTTGGCTAGTATTTTAGATACTAACGTAAGTACTATTTCTCAGTGGGAGAACGGTAAGAGAACTCCTAATAATGATATTCTAAAATTACTTTCATTACATTATCAGGTTACGATAGATGACCTACTCTATGGTGATTTTTCAGAGTTTCCATCAATGGTTGACTATTTTGTGAACTTAAAAGATGGAGGAGATGCTTTGATTAAGGAATACATGAGATTGTTCCCTTTATTTGCAACGGAGTCCGAAAAAGAGGACGCAAGATTTTTAAAAGCACTTGAGATTCAAAAAAAGGTCAGAAAAGGTGATGAAAATACGATTGAATCATCAGAGTTTGAGTTGTTTTTTGATATATTCACAGATTTATTTGAAAAGGGAGGGTATCCATCAGCTGGAGCAAATATTCTTAGCTTCTTATTTTTAATTGCTGCTGGGAAATTAGCATTTCCTTTTATGGATGAATTAGAGGATTTTTTGAAGACAGATGTTGGAAAAAATACTCGAAAAAAAGCGAAATTTTTAATTTCTAATAATATTCTAAATAGTGTTATGACCGATATTTCTTTTAATGAAGAGATACCTGACGTTAAAGAGTTTGATGAAACTGTCCTTTATATAATAGAAAATCTAAAAAAAGATACCCACTTTTACAAAGTTGCAGATTATTATTTTGCACTCCGGTACGTCTATGGTATTGTTAATAACGGATTGTCTCAAATTTTGAATCAGCAACTTGGAATTTATCTTTTATTAGATCTTACCAATATTAACAACCCATTTGCTAAAAGATATTTCAACTTTATAAAAAAAGTTTATAAAAGTTGAAAAATTTCACAATCCGTGAACGACAGGAAATGTTTTTAGATATATAATTACACTAGAAAGTTAAAAACGAGGTGGAAATTATGAATATTGCAGCAAAAGAATTTTTGGGAACTGGTATTGAGTGGGCAAATGCAGCACTGTCCAGTTTAGCAAAAAATCACGGTGGACCAGAACAGTTGATAGCAGACATCTATGAAAATGGTTATAATGATGGTTATTGGGACGGTTATAGTAATGCAATGGAAGACCAAAAGATGAATCAAATTGGAGCTTTAGGAGTTGCTGCGATAGCTGGATTTGCTCTAGGTGGAATAATCGTATATTTTCATAAAAAATCAAAATCATCTAAAGCACAACTTGAACAACAGAAGCATGAAAATGCACGTTTAAAAGCAGAAAATTATGCAAAAGAAATTTTATTACAACAAGATGAAGGCTTAGTAACAAAAATTGACGGTAATATAGTAACTGTAGACTTTAAGAAAAAGGCATAATTACAGTCTATTGTTATCTTATTCTTAAATTTATAAATGGAGGCTTGTATGATTTGTGCTTATTGTGGGAATACTGATACAGATAAATTATGGGATGAAGATGATACATTCTATTGTTCAAAATGTCATAGTCGTACATTATTTGAGTCAGACGAGCTTGATTTAATCCCATGTCCAGAATGTGGAAAATTAAAAGATAGGAAAGCGTACTATTGTCCCTACTGCTAATTTCCTTTCCGGAAAATACCTATTTTTCGGAATGATAAAATACAAATGGAGCGCATCATTTCGATGGCTCCATTTTTTAGTTGATGCTCGTAATGCAGCCCGCTATTTGACGAGCTGCATTAATTATTATGGCTTCCAGCCAGTTTTTCTCGTAGAGAAAAATGAAAAAACCACCAGCTAAGCTGGTGGCTGACAAGGCTTCTAGCTTCCATTTATTTTTCCATGTATAATCTAATTGTTCAGGTTAGATAAAGGAGGAAAAATAAATGGCTAAAACTAGTTATAGTTTATCACACACCAAATGGATGTGCAAATATCACATTGTTTTCACACCAAAGTATCGACGCAAATCCATTTACTACAAAATTAGACAGGACTTAATCGAAATTTTCCGTCATCTATGCCAATATAAAACTATTCTTCATCAAATGATGAAATGGGTATAAATGTCTGGTGAGAGAAACGAATATATTTTTAAATAAACAGTTATAAAAGAAATAGGAACATTAGTTCAAGCATGCCTTAATATTTCATAGTAAAAAATATTGAGGTTAGAAAGAGTGATATGTGGTTTGAAGATTAGAAACTTAAGGAAAGATGAATTAAAAGTTTTAGAGAAATTTACTTATTTGGCTTTATACGTTCCAGAAGGAGAGGAAAAATTTCCATATGGAATAGTTTTTCAACCTGAGATATCTAAGTATTATAAAGATATTGATTTAGATCGAGAAGTAGTATTAGTTGCTGTTGAAGATGATGAAATTATAGGTGCAATTTGGGAGAGATTGCTTGATGCAGATAAAAGAGGTTACGGATATTATAAAAGCTCCTTTTCGGAGTTAATGATTTCCATTGATTTTAACCATAGACAAAAAGGGATTGGTAATCAACTAATGATAGGTTTCTTTGATAGATTATCGGAAATTGGTAGAGAAGGAGTTTCTCTAAGTGTTAGCTATGGAAATAATGCGATCCATCTTTATGAAAAATTTGGTTTTGAAGTTGTGAAATGTAGGGACGATGATATTTTGATGATTAAGATTTTAAAGTCAAAATAATAACATAAAATTATTAGTTCATTGGTAAGAAATATTAAAGAATAGAAAAAATGGTAATATGCTTGAAATACCAATCTTTTATTTTGGGAGAGATTGTAACGAGTTTAATTTTTACATTTCGAATGAAGATCCTTTAATCACATATGACAGTAATCATGAGCCAATTTATTCTGGAGTATATTTTAGACGACCTGGAAACTCAAAAAGTTTGTTTAAGTTAACGGATAGTAATATCCCTGAGGAAATCTGGGAAGGAAAATTAATAATTGGTCGGCAGGGACCTAGTTTTAAACCATCTGATCCCTTGGTAAAAATATTCGAAGATGGTAAATTTTTCAAAATAGAATAGCTTAGATTTTATGAAGATTAAAAATAGGAACAGTCAATTGAACAGTTCCTATTTTTGTACTAAATACGTTGTAGTTTTCATATACGAATAGCGGTAGCTTAGCGGATTTTCATCTATGGTATTTACCTCAAAAATGAAGAAGTGATCACTGTTATCTCTTGCCTTTTCCTTATTGAGGACAAAGTAATTCTTAGGTGAAGTCGCCATTGTTTTGAGAATATCATCGGTCAGGAAGGTCAATGGAATATTCATGTTGGAGTAGCGGTAGAAGTCACGGTCAAAATCTTAGTAGCTCTCTCTGTAATAGTCCATTTGCAGGTGATTACGCTGAAACTCAAGCTGATTCATAAAGCACCTCCTCTACAAGTTCAATACTCATAATGTCTTTCAATTTCAAATTGATGTGACCTGTTGTAGTTTTTATCAAAATGAAATCCTTATTCAGACTTGGTATTGTCCCAGTGTAGGAAACACGCTTGTTTTTTTCAATCACATGAATGCACGTGTGCAGCTGCCCAGCGTATACTTGACTTACCAGCTTATGTACGGAGCTTGTCTGATGACCAAATCAGAAAAGAATTAATAGAAGCTCTTATGAAAGAATTTGATAGTGCCTATTCAGATGATGAGTATTATGACGATGATTATTATTATTTTTGATTGTCAGTAAAAGAAGAAAGGCTGTAACTGAAAGCAGAAAACTGTTTCGGTTACAGCTTTTTCATTGCTGTTTTTTCCTATTTCCCGAGGCAAAATTGGCTAAAGAGTTGGGTAATGAGTTCGTCAAGAGCGGCATCTCCGGTGATTTCTCCCAGAATTTGCCAACAACGGGTCAGATCGACTTGCAGTAGGTCAACAGGCATTCCCATCGCTAGCCCTTCATTGACAGCTTGTAGGCTTTTAACTGCTTGCTCTATTAGCGAGATGTGGCGGGCGTTGGAAAGATAGGTGGCATCTTGTTCAGTCAATCCAGCATTCTCAAAGAAGAGCTGGTTAATTTTTTCTTCTATTTGCTCAATGTTTTGGTTTTCCAAAACGGAGATACGAATAAGATCGTCAGGTAGTTGGTCAGACTCAATTTTTTCTTCTAAGTCTGTCTTGTTCAGAAGGACAATTCGGTTTGTACTTTCTGAAATGGTGAGCAGAGCCTTATCTTGTTCTGTTAGTGGCTCGGCTGCGTTGAGGACTAGGAGAACCAGGTCGGCCTCCTCAAGGGCTTTCTTGGAACGTTCGACACCAATTTTTTCAACGATGTCATCTGTATCTCGAATACCAGCAGTGTCAATGAGCTTGAGGGGGACGCCTTTGATATTGACATATTCTTCAATGATGTCTCGGGTGGTTCCTGCAATATCGGTCACAATGGCCTTATCTTCGCGGAGTAGGTTATTGAGTAGGCTGGATTTTCCAACATTAGGTCGACCGATAATAGCTGTTGCAATCCCCTCGCGTAGAATTTTACCGCGGCGAGCAGTTCGTAGGAGGTTCTCCAATAGTTGCTGGAACTGCTCGGTTTTCTCACGCACCAGCTCAGTAGTCGCCTCTTCAACGTCATCATACTCTGGATAGTCAATGTTGACTTCGATTTGGGCAAGGGTTGTCAGAATCTCTTGGCGAGTATCGTTGATGAGTTGAGAGAGGGAACCATCTAGCTGTTTCACAGCATTGTGCATGGCCTTATCAGTTTTTGCGCGGATAATATCCATGACGGCCTCAGCTTGGGTCAAGTCCACTCGGCCGTTTAGAAAGGCACGTTTGGTAAATTCTCCAGGTTCTGCCATGCGGGCTCCTTGGCGAAGCAGCAGTTGCAGGATTTCATTGGTTACAGCAATCCCGCCATGCGTATTTATCTCGATAATGTCTTCGCGAGTAAAGGTTCGTGGTGACCGCATCGCTCCTATCATCACTTCATCCAAAACTTGTCCGGTAGCAGGATCTACAATATGACCGTAGTTAAGGCTGTGACTGGGCACTGTTGCCAAATTCTTCCCCTTAAAAACCTTGCTGGCAATGGAGAAAGCCTCCGTTCCCGACAGGCGGATAATTCCTATGGCTCCCTCTCCCAACGGAGTAGAAATAGCAGTAATAGTGTCAAATTCTTTGGTAATCATGCGGATATTCTTTCTATTAGGTATGGTACCTATAAGTGTAACATGGAAGATAAAAAAAATCACCTCTGAAAGATGAAATATCCTAATATAGATATTGAAAACGGTTTATAATTTGATATAATAAGGTGTGAATAAAAATAGAAAGTAGGTATTTTATGTCAAATAATAGAATTTTAGGTCTGGATATTGGTGTGGGATCGGTTGGAGTTGGAATTATTGATGCAAAAACAGGAGAGATAGTACATGCCAGCTCTCGTATTTTTCCTTCTGCAAATGCTGCAAATAATGCGGAACGTAGAGGATTTCGTGGTGGTCATCGATTGACTCGTCGAAAAAAACACCGTGTAAAGAGACTGGGGGATTTGTTTGATAAGTATCAGATTCATACAGAAGGTCTTTTACCTGATGTCAATCCATACAAACTGCGTGTAAAGGGCTTAGAAAATGAGTTGAGTTTTGATGAGTTATTCATTGTACTACGGAATTTAGTAAAACGTAGAGGAATTTCCTATCTTGATGATGCAGTAGAAGAAACAACAAGTGGCTCAGACTATTCGAAAGCTATCGAACGCAATAGACAATTACTTTCAGAAAAAACTCCTGGTCAAATTCAACTTGAGCGCCTTGAAAGATATGGTCAACTGAGAGGGAATTTTATTGTAAAGGACGAGAACGGTGAACCTCAGCAAGTAATCAATGTATTCTAGACATCAGATTATGTTAAAGAAGCACGACGTATTTTAGAAAAACAACAATCATTCCATGAAGAACTCACTCATTCATTTATTGAAGAGTTTATTAGCTTATTAGAAAGCAAGCGGAAATATTACATTGGTCCTGGAAATGAAAAATCTAGGACAGATTATGGTATTTATAAAACAAGTGGGAAAACAGAGAAAAATTTATTTGATATTCTTATCGGGAAATGTACCTACTATCCTGAGGAATTTCGTGCCTCTAAGGTATCCTATACAGCACAGGAGTTCAATTTTCTCAATGATTTAAATAATTTAACAGTACCATCAGAAACGAAGAAATTAAGTACAGAGCAAAAAGAATACTTAGTTGAATACGCTAAAAATACTCCCAAATTAGGACCTGCAAAACTATTAAAAGAGATAGCAAAACTCATCCCTTGCGAAGTAGATGAAATAAAAGGATATCGGCTTGATAATAAAGATAAACCTGATATGCATACTTTTGATGCATATCGTCAACTTCATGAGTGTTTGGGGATAATAGGGGGAGTCAAACTTACTCGTGAACAGTTGGATATATTAGCACATATTTTAACGTTAAATACAGACTATGAAGGAATCAAAGAAGCTTTATCACATGACTTACCGAAACTATTTACTTCAGAACAAATAAAAGAACTAGCATCCTTTAGAAAATCAAAAAGTCAATTATTCGGTAGAGGCTGGCATAGTCTATCTGCAAAAATTATGCTAGAGTTAATCCCAGAGCTGTATTCAACCTCAGATGAACAAATGACCATTATAAACAGGCTTGGAAAGACTGTTCGTAAACATACGATTAGCATAGCGGGAGAAAAATTGGATCCAGTTGAAATGGTTTCAGAAATTTATAATCCTGTAGTTGCCAAGTCTGTTCGACAAACTATCAAAATCATTAACGAGGCACATAAGCGATTTGGAGATTTTGAACAAATTGTGATTGAAATGCCTCGTGATCGGAATGAGGAAGAGGAGAGAAAGAGAATTGCGGATGGTCAAAAGGCGAATGCAAAGGAAAAAGAAGATGCGCTAAGTCATGCAGCAACACTTTATTGTGGCAAAAAGGAATTACCTGGACATCTGTATCACGGACACAATCAATTAGCAACCAAAATTCGGTTGTGGTATCAACAGGGAGAAAGGTGTCTTTATACAGGCAAGACAATTTCCATTCATGACTTAATTCACAATCAAAGTCAATACGAAATTGATCATATTTTGCCACTTTCTTTAACCTTTGACGACAGTTTATCAAACAAAGTGTTAGTAGAAGCGACAGCAAACCAAGAAAAAGGACAGAGGACGCCGTATCAGTATCTATTGGCTGCTAACAGATCTTGGACATATAAAGAATATAAAGCGTATGTTCTAGGATGTCAAAGATTGGGCAAGAAAAAGAGAGAATATTTACTATTTGAGGAAAATATCAATGGTTATGAAGTTCGATCAAGATTTATCGAACGAAACCTTGTTGATACACGTTATGCTTCACGAGTTGTTTTAACAGCCCTTCAAGATGGTCTAAAGGCTCTGGGGAAAGAAACTAAAGTTTCTGTTGTTCGTGGGCAATTCACTTCTCAGCTGCGTCGTCAATGGAAGATTGAAAAATCTCGTGATACTTATCATCATCATGCAGTGGATGCCTTAATAATAGCAGCATCCAGCCAGTTACGATTATGGAAAAAGCAAGACAATCCACTTATTGTTAATTATAAAGACGGCGAACGGCTTGATTTGGAAACGGGTGAGATTCTGAATATGTCGGATGAACAGTATAAGGAACTGGTTTATCAACCGCCACACAAAGGATTTGTTAATACCATTACAAGCGACGGATTTGAAGATGAGATTCTCTTTTCATACCAAGTTGATTCAAAGGTGAATCGTAAAATTTCAGATGCAACAATTTATGCAACTCGCAAAGCTCAACTTGGCAAGGATAAGACGAAAGAAACATATGTTCTTGGAAAAATTAAAGATATCTATACCCAAGCTGGATATGAAGCATTTTTGAAACGCTATAACAAAGATAAGACTTTATTTTTAATGCATCAAAAAGATCCTGAAACATGGGAAAAGGTTATCGAGATTATTTTACGTGATTACCGAGAATTTGATGACAAAGGAAAGGAAATCGGAAATCCATTTGAACGATACTACAAGGAAAACGGCTATGTAAAAAAATATAGCCGGAAAGGTAAGGGGCCTGCAATTAAGTCTTTGAAATACTATGATAGTCAGTTAGGAAATCATATCCCAATCACACCGGAAAATAGTCGCAATCTAGTTGTCTTACAGTCAGTCAATCCTTGGCGAGCTGATCTATATTTTAATCCCAAGACAGGAAAATATGAGCTGATGGGTGTTAAGTATTCAGATCTCAGTTTTGAAAAAGGGACAGGTCAGTATGGAATCACTCAAGAAAAATATAACGAAATAAAGCTGAAGGAGGGAATCTCAGAGGAATCAGAATTTAAATTTACACTTTATAAAAATGATCTTATTTTAATTAAAGATATACAAACGAAAGAGGAGAGAATTTTCCGTTTTCTATCAAGGACATTGCCGAATCAAAAGCATTATGTAGAATTAAAGCCATACGACAAATCCAAATTTGAAGGTGGGCAAGCGTTGATGTCAATTTTAGGAAAAGTTTCAAAAGGTGGTCAGTGTATCAAAGGATTGAGCAAAGTTAACCTATCTATATACAAGGTAAGGACTGATATTTTAGGATACAAGCACTTTATAAAAAAAGAAGGTGAGAAACCTACATTGAAATTTAAAAAATGAGTGAGAAAGGGGTTGCAATATTTAAGTAGATAGTGTAAACTATAGGTGTAAGGGACGCCTTACACAGTTACTTAAATCTTGCTGAGCCTACAAAGATAAGGCTTCATGCCGAAATCAAGCACCCCATTTCGTATGGGGTGCTTTTCGTTGTGCGGAGGAAAGTATGACTTGGAGAATTGTTCATATTCATCAAAGTGAAAAAATGCGTTTAAAATTGGACAATCTGTTAATTAGCAAACAAGGAGAAGAGTTTGTTATTCCATTGAGCGATATTTCTATCATTGTTGCAGAAGGTGGTGACACAGTTGTGACATTACGTTTATTAAGCGTCATAAGCAAATATAATATTGCCTTGATTGTCTGTGATAACCAACATCTACCGACTGGGATATTTCATGCCCAAAACGGACATTTTAGGGCTTATAAGAAATTACTTGGTCAGCTTGCATGGTCGCAAGAACAAAAAGATAAATTGTGGCAAATCATTACCTATTTTAAAATAAATAATCAACAAGATGTCTTAGCGGTGTTAGAGAAGGAATTGAAAGCCATCCAGCTTTTGTCTGATTATAAAAATGCCGTTGAACCTGGAGATAAAACAAATCGAGAAGGTCATGCGGAAAAAGTGTATTTTAATGAATTATTTGGAAAGCAGTTTTCTCGCGTTACACAAGAAGAAGCAGACATTGTTAATGCTGGATTAAACTATGGCTACACTATTTTTAGAGCTCAATTAGCTCGCATTGTTTCAGGATATGGTCTGAATCCCCTGCTAGGTATTTTCCATAAAAACGAATATAATCAATTTAATCTTGTAGACGATTTAATGGAGCCGTTTCGACAGATTGTTGATATATGGGTTTATCGACATTTGAAAGATGGAGAATACTTGCGTTATACGGATCGATTGGCTCTAACCAATCTATTAAATGCAAAAATCCGTTATGGGAAGGAGATTTGTACAGTGACGGGAGCTATGGATAAATTTGTGAAAGGATTTATTAAATGCATGGAAGATAAGGAAACCAATCAATTCTTTTGTCCGATGGTTTCTAGTTTAGAGGTGGAAAATATATGAGGTATGATGCAATGCGGCTACTTTGTTTTTTTGATTTGCCAATGGAAACCAACCAAGAAAAACGAACCTATCGCAACTTTCGTAAAGAACTGATTGCCAACGGATTCGAGATGTTACAATTTTCAGTCTATTATCGAACATGTCCAAATCGAAGTTTTGCTAATAAATTCTATAAGAAGTTGCAGAAAAGTCAGTTACCAGCAGGCAATGTTCGATTATTAGCTGTAACGGAGAAGCAATTTTCAGAAATGGTCTTAATTGTTGGTGGGAAGACCAGACAAGAAGAAGTTATTAGCGATAATAAGTTGGTGATTATATGAAATTAACATTTACCCATCCTACAAAAGAACATGTAACAATTAACTTTGGTCAGTTTACTCAGATTGTTGGGCAAAATCAAGAATTGAAATATTATATTTGGCAACTGCTTATCTGGTATTTTGATGGCAAAAAGTATAAGGAAGAGGACTTATCACTTTTTCAACAGGCAGAGCCACAAATCTGTTGTTCTGAAGAAACGGTCAAACGTAATGAATACCAGATATTCTCTATATCAGATGTACGAGATATTATTGAACAGATGTCTTATAAAAAAGGAAGCGTCAGTTATGCTTACATGGCGTCCAAATTACAGACTGTTGAAGTTATGGACGAGCTAGAGCAAATGAATATTCATCTCGAAAAAATTGCTTCTAAAATCAATCATAATCTTAATCTAACAATTGGTGAAACCTCTTATTTAACAGAAACTGTTGAATTACAAATTGAACAGTTGCTAACAAAGTATTTTGTGCCACGGTTTAATTATTCAACATACAACATTGCTTTTGAGTTTGTGCATAATGAGACTAAATTACGTTTCTTTCTGAATATGCTAGAAGAAATCTTGCAGCAACACTCTAGGAAAGTACTCTTGATTTTCAAGAACTTAGATGACTATCTTACTTACTCATCATTCTATTCAATATGCCAAGAATTGGAAAGAATGTGCCAAACCTACCCGCAGTTTCATACTATTGTTTTTCCATCCAACGAAGGTTACCTTTACCTAACGCCAGCCCACATTGAATTTGTTAATATAATATCAGAACAGATTGAACACTTCTATGATTTTGATTTTATGTATGAATGTTATGGAAATACTCATCCTTCTAATGACAGGTTAGATGAACATGCATTTCTGTCATCACTGAGAAAAATTGCTAGTTATCTTTTCTGCTCAGAAATCCAACACATCAGCCTTTCTATGACTGATTTTACAACTTTAAAAATTGTTAATGCCCTTTATCAATACCGCATTTCGGTACCAATCGAGATTGAAAAAACAAATTCAATGATTATTAGTTACTTGAGAGATGGCTATTGACAATAAAGTTTTAGCACGATATACTTTAACTGAAGAGTCCAGAAAGTTCATTTGAGGTTTTTGTACTCTCAAGATTTAAGTAACTGTAAAACACAATGAATCTAAAATCAATATCAATATTCGTTTTTGTACTCTCAAGATTTAAGTAACTGTAAAACTACCCATTTTTTTCCAAAACTACGGTATCAGTTTTTGTACTCTCAAGATTTAAGTAACTGTAAAACCGCTATTAAAATTTTAAATGATGGGTTATGTTTTTGTACTCTCAAGATTTAAGTAACTGTAAAACCTACTGTCGACCAAATCGAGATGTATGGCGGTTTTTGTACTCTCAAGATTTAAGTAACTGTAAAACTATCTTCGAATTACCGGAATTAACAGTTAAGTTTTTGTACTCTCAAGATTTAAGTAACTGTAAAACCAGAATAAGTATTTACGGTTACGTGAGCGAGTTTTTGTACTCTCAAGATTTAAGTAACTGTAAAACTTCTTCCTCGGAATGTTACCTCGTCACCGTGTTTTTGTACTCTCAAGATTTAAATAACTGTAAAACATCCAGTTTTAATAGCTACCTGACTAATAGGTTTTTGTACTCTCAAGATTTAAGTAACTGTAAAACATTACTCGACCAAGGCTCATTACTTCTTAGGTTTTTGTACTCTCAAGATTTAAGTAACTGTAAAACTAATGACAAATTCTTCAATATCTTCCATGGTTTTTGTACTCTCAAGATTTAAGTCCGTCAGGTCCAACTCTACTCAATCTATTTTATCCCCCCATCAAACTATTTTAAATCTAAAAAGAAAATAGTGATTTTTATAGAAAAACGATTCGTTCCATGATATAATGAGCCTGTAATTGTTTCACCTTAAAGGAGTACGAGTGTGTCAAACTTAAAAGAACAAGTTGGAATCAAGGCGGCAGAGTTTGTAACGGACGGCATGGTTGTTGGTTTGGGAACAGGTTCAACAGCTTATTATTTCGTGCAGGAAATTGGCCGCAGAGTCAAGGAAGAAGGATTGCAGATTGTTGGCGTAACGACTTCGCATGCAACAGCTGAACAGGCAGCGTCCCTCGGGATTCCCCTAAAAAATATAGATGACGTTGAGTCTGTTGATTTGACCGTGGATGGTGCAGATGAAGTAGATAGCCAATTCAACGGAATAAAAGGCGGAGGCGCAGCACTTTTAATGGAAAAAGTTGTGGCAGTGAATAGCAAGGACTGCATCTGGATAGTGGATGAGTCCAAAGTGGTAGAAACACTGGGTGCTTTTAAATTGCCCGTAGAGGTTGTGCAATATGGGTCAGAAAATCTTTTCCGTCTTTTTGAAACAAAAGGTTATCGACCTAGTTTTCGGATTACCAATGGGAAAAAGCATGTGACAGACATGCAGAACTTTATTATTGACCTAGATTTAGGGCGGATAGAAGACGCTCGGGCTCTGTCGGATGAATTGGATCATACGGTTGGAGTTGTAGAGCACGGTCTCTTTATCGGCTTGATTTCTAAGGTGATTGTCGGTCGACCTGAAGGGCCGCAAATACTTGAAAAAAATTGATGGCTAATCGCTCTTTCCAGAATCGTCTGGAGAGGGCTTTTTTATTTAATATATGATATAATGAAAACACGAACATTTATTGTTTATACTTTTCAACATTCAACAATCAAACTCGTTAAGAAGCTTGTAGCAGTGGAAGAAAAACACGCCATTTTCAGTTTGTTGCTGGGTTTTGTTGAGTATTAGAAAAAGGAGTAGATTATGCCTACATTTAATCGTATTCATCTCGTTGTTATGGATTCAGTGGGGATTGGTGCAGCACCTGACTCAGATAAATTCTTCAACGCAGGTGTAGCAGATACAGACTCAGATACCCTTGGTCATATTTCGGAAAAAGCAGGGCTTTCTGTACCAAATATGGCCAAAATGGGTCTGGGAAATATCCCGCGTGATACAGCACTTGCGACCGTTCCATCTGAGGAAAATCCCACAGGTTATGTGACCAAGCTGGAAGAAGTGTCGCTCGGTAAGGATACCATGACAGGCCACTGGGAAATCATGGGGCTCAACATCACAGAACCATTCGACACTTTCTGGGATGGTTTTCCAGAGGATATTTTGACAAAAATCGAAGAATTTTCAGGCCGTAAAATCATCCGCGAAGCAAACAAGCCGTATTCAGGTACCGCTGTTATTGATGACTTTGGTCCTCGCCAAATGGAAACTGGTGAGTTGATTGTCTACACATCCGCAGACCCTGTGCTTCAGATTGCGGCTCATGAAGATATTATCCCCTTGGATGAGTTGTACCGAATCTGTGAATATGCTCGTTCCATTACCTTGGAGCGTCCGGCTCTGCTTGGTCGGATTATTGCCCGCCCTTATGTGGGTGAACCAGGTAACTTCTCACGAACTGCCAATCGTCATGACTATGCCGTGTCACCATTTGAGGATACCGTCCTCAACAAGCTGGCAGAAGCAGGTGTACCAACCTACTCCGTTGGTAAAATCAGTGACATTTTTAATGGTTCAGGCATTACCAACGATATGGGTCATACCAAGTCCAACATGCACGGTGTGGATGTTCTCATTGATACCCTTAAACTGCCAGAATTTGAGAAAGGTTTCTCCTTCACCAACCTAGTTGATTTTGACGCAGTGTATGGCCATCGCCGTGATATTGAAGGATACCGCGATTGTTTGCAGGAGTTTGACGCTCGTATTCCAGAGATTATTGAGAACATGAGAGAAAATGATTTGCTCCTCATCACTGCTGATCATGGCAATGATCCTGCCTATGCAGGTACCGACCATACGCGTGAATATGTGCCTCTCTTGGCTTACAGCAAGTCTTTCAAAGGCAGCGGAGTGTTGCCAGTCGGACATTTTGCAGACATTTCAGCGACAGTCGCAGAAAACTTTGGTGTGGAAAAAGCCATGATTGGCGAGAGTTTCTTGGGTAGATTGGTCTAAAAGAAAGCAGGTAGCTTATGACGGCCGAACAGATAACCGTCTATTTCAATCCTAATTGCAGCAAATGCAGGAAGCTGAAGGTTTTGTTAGCAAGTCAAGACTTAGCGGTCAAGTGGGTATACTATCTGGAAAATCCCTTATCGAAATCTGACTTGACTGACCTCTTGCTGAAGATGAAAGCGAGACCGAGCGACATAATTCGATTATCAGAGCAGGAGTGCCAAGATAAAACAGATGAGGACCTCTTGCAGCTGTTGGTTGAACGACCAGACCTGCTCAACAGACCCATTATTGAGAGAGAAGACACAGCCTTTCTCTGCCGCCCTGTGGAGATTATTGCTGAAAAAATGCCAGACTACGACTGGTCGGAGTATTTGTAAGGAGGCTACTATGTCAGTTGAAGAAAGGGTTGAATTTTGTATAGCTCAGGGGAATAAACTAGCAGGTGCCCAAGTTTACTATCGTGAAGATTGGGATTGTTACTATTTTGATATTGCAGGCAAGTATTTTGGTTTGCTGTCAGCAAAGTCTGGGGGAGAAAGTTTTATCACTTTGAAAAATTTACCCGAGGTAAATGAAGAACTGAGGGCAAGCTATCAAGCTATCCGACCAGGTTATTACACCAATAAAGTTCATTGGAATTCCATTGATTTGACTTCGGGTGAGATTGGTAAAGAAATGCTAGCCTCACTCATTATAAGCTCCTACCAACTCGTGGTTAGCAAGCTGCCAAAAAAGGTTCAGGCAACCTTATTGGAAAAATGAAGAATATTATGACCATTTTAGAAAGGAATGTTCAATTAAGTAGATGCAAATATTCGCTTAACTGAATACGGGCTAAAAGTACTAGAAAATATGTTTTATCATGCTAAGAATAAAGTTTTATCTTTTCAGGGAATTAAAATGGATTACATTCATTTCGGGAAAGGGGTGAAGCCGCTAATTCTTATCCCAGGATTGAGCACTGAGAGGCTTAGAGGGAAAGCATTCCAGATGGCATATTTCTACCGTCTTTTTGCTAAAGATTATCAAGTATTTTTATTTGATCGTAAAGATGAAGTTAGTGAAGGGTATACTATTTCGGATATGGCAGAAGAAGTGGCCCAAGCTATGTCAGTTCTCCATATTGAAAATGCGGATGTAGTTGGTGTTTCTCAAGGAGGAATGATTGCACAAATTTTAGCAGTGAATTATCCGTCGTTGGTGAACAAATTAGTTCTAGGTGTCACAACTATGAAAGCAAATGACACCGTTTACCAGACTATTGGAAATTGGATAGAATTGGCCGAAAATAGAGACAGGAAAAAAATGGTAGTAGATATGATGGAAAAAGTCTATTCTGAAACTTATATTAGCCACCATAGAGCCCTTATTTGGTTGATGTCAAAGTTCATGAAGGTAAAAGAGTTAGATCGCTTTATCATTCTCGCAAGTTCGATACTTAAATTTGATAACTCTTTGGATGTGCCACAGATCAAATGCCCAGTCTTTGTAATTGGCGGTAAAGAAGATAAGGTTGTCGGTGGAGAGTCATCGCTTGAATTAGCAGACAAACTTAACTGTGACTATTTCATCTATGAGAAACTTGGTCATTCAGCTTATATTGAAACAAAGGATTTTAATAAACGAATTTTACACTTCTTATCATCTTAAATATTAAAAGGAGACAACATGTCACTATTAGAAAAAATTATTGAAACAAAAGACTTTTTGGTCGAAAAAGGATTGACAGAGGCTGAGTTTGGTCTGATTTTGGGATCAGGCCTGGGTGAACTGGCAGAAGAAGTGGAAAATGCCATTGTCATCGACTACGCCGACATTCCAAACTGGGGCAAATCAACAGTTGTCGGCCACGCTGGAAAACTGGTTTATGGGGACTTGGCAGGACGTAAGGTCTTAGCTCTACAAGGACGATTCCATTTCTATGAAGGAAATCCAATGGAAGTCGTAACCTTCCCAGTTCGTGTCATGAAGGCCCTGGGCTGTCAAGGTGTCATTGTCACCAACGCAGCAGGCGGTATCGGCTACGGCCCAGGTACCCTGATGACTATTACAGACCACATCAATCTGACCGGTCAAAATCCGCTGATTGGCGAAAACTTGGAAGAATTTGGTCCTCGTTTCCCAGATATGTCCAATGCCTATACCAAGGAATACCGTGAAAAAGCCCATGCTATTGCTGAAAAAATGGGGATCAAGCTAGACGAGGGTGTCTATCTGGGTGTGACCGGTCCGACCTATGAAACTCCTGCTGAAATCCGTGCCTTTCAAACCATGGGAGCCCACGCTGTTGGGATGTCAACCGTGCCAGAAGTCATTGTGGCAGCCCATTCAGGACTCAAGGTCCTGGGCATCTCAGCCATCACCAACTTTGCCGCTGGCTTCCAATCCGAGCTCAACCACGAAGAAGTGGTCGAAGTCACCCAACAAATCAAGGGCAACTTCAAGGGTCTAATTAAGGCAATTTTGGCGGAGTTGTAAACTAACACGAAGTGAAGTTCGAGTTCTACTCATTTGAACTGGAGCTCTCCTTTTATCCGATTTCAAAACGAAAGGTAATAATAAATGTCAATCCATATTTCCGCAAAACCAGGCGACATCGCTGATAAAATCTTGCTTCCAGGAGATCCTCTCCGCGCCAAATTTATTGCAGAAAATTTCCTAGAAGATGCTGTCTGCTTCAATGAGGTTCGCAACATGTTTGGCTACACTGGAACCTACAAGGGCCATCGTGTTTCTGTCATGGGAACAGGAATGGGCATGCCCTCCATCTCCATTTATGCCCATGAACTGATTAACGAATACGGTGTAAAAAAACTAATCCGTGTCGGAACTGCAGGCTCTCTCAACAAGGATGTTCATGTCCGCGAACTGGTTTTGGCGCAAGCTGCGGCTACCAACTCTAAGATGATTAATATCGACTGGCCAGAATACGATTTGCCACAGATTGCTGACTTTGACCTTTTGGACAAGGCCTACCATATCGCCAAGGACCTGAACCTGACCACCCACGTTGGGAATGTCCTATCATCAGACAGTTTCTATTCTCCAAAGCTCTTCAGCCGCAACATTGAACTGGGTCAGCTGGGAGTAAAAGCAGTGGAGATGGAAGCAGCTGCTCTATATTATCTGGGAGCTAAGTTCGGCGTTCAAACCCTGGCCATCATGACCATCTCTGATAGCTTGGTTAATCCAGAAGAGGACACAACAGCAGAAGAGCGTCAAAACACCTTTACGGATATGATGAAGGTAGGCTTAGAAACCCTGATTGCTGAGTAATCCTTGTTATATAGCAGATGACGAACCATTATAGACCTTTGCCTATAATGGCTTGTCTTTTTTACGAAAATGGGGTATAATAGGGAAAACGTTTCCAGTTCTTGTCTGAAACGTTTCTGATTCTTTACGATATTTATTCAAAGGAGACCTATCCGTGATTAACTTACAAAATTTTGTGCAGGCCATGTATGCCAAAAGAATTGAAGACTGTTCTGATCAAGAACTTTACTATGCTCTACTGGCCCTGTCCAAGCACCGCAGTGAAGCTCAGTATACCAATGAGCAAAAGAAGAAAGTTTACTACATTTCTGCTGAGTTTCTGATTGGGAAACTCTTGTCCAACAACCTGATTAACCTGGGCATCTACGATGAGGTTAAGGGGCAGTTGGCTGCTGCTGGCAAGGACTTGTTGGCCATTGAAGATGTGGAGATGGAACCATCTCTAGGTAACGGTGGCTTGGGCCGTCTGGCTGCCTGCTTCTTGGATTCGATTGCCAGCCTTGGCCTCAATGGGGATGGTGTTGGTCTCAACTATCATTTCGGCCTTTTCCGTCAGTTGTTCCAGTACCACCAACAATCTGCTGTGCCAAACGAGTGGATTACTCCCCGTTCATGGCTGACAGAGTCACCAATTTCTTACAAGGTGCCATTTGCTAACTTCACCTTGACATCTAAACTCTATGACATTGACGTTCCAGGCTACAAGACTGAGCGTAAGAACCGCCTCCGTCTCTTTGACTTGGCCTCTGTTGATGACAATATCATTGACGATGGTATCAGCTTTGACATGGAAGATATCTTCCGCAACCTGACCCTTTTCCTCTATCCAGATGATTCCACAGATCAAGGTAAGATTTTGCGGATCTTCCAGCAGTATTTCATGGTGTCCAATGCGGCTCAGCTTCTGATTGACGAAGCGATTGCCAAGGGTTCCAATCTCCATGATTTGCCAGACTACGCAGTGGTTCAAATCAATGATACCCACCCATCGCTGGTGATTCCAGAGTTGATTCGTCTTTTGGAGCTGCGTGGCATTGATTTCGACGAGGCTGTTCAAATTGTTAAAAAGATGACGGCCTACACCAACCACACCATCTTGGCAGAAGCCTTGGAAAAATGGCCACTTGATTTCTTGAACCGTGTCGTACCGCATTTGGTACCATTTATCGAGGAATTGGACCGCCGTGCAAAAGAAGTGAAAAATGATCCTGCGGTCAATATCATTGATGAACATGGCCGTGTACACATGGCCCACATGGATATTCACTACGGCTATTCTATCAACGGTGTTGCAGCTCTCCACACAGACATTTTGAAATCTTCTGAGCTGAAGGCCTTCTATGACCTTTACCCAGAAAAATTCAATAACAAGACCAACGGTATTACCTTCCGCCGCTGGCTCATGCACGCCAACCCTAGCTTGGCCCACTATTTGGATGAGTTGATCGGTCATGGCTATCACCACGATGCTTCTGAGTTGGAACAACTCTTGAACTTCAAGGACAGTCAAGACTTCAAAGAACGTTTGGAAGAAATCAAGCAGCACAACAAGCGGAAGTTGCAACGCCATATCTTGAAAAACCAAGGTGTTGAGGTTAACCCTGAGTCTATCTTTGACGTTCAAATCAAGCGTATGCATGAGTACAAGCGCCAGCAGATGAATGTTCTTTATGTCATCCACAAGTATTTGGACATCAAGGCTGGTAACATTCCTGCCCGTCCGCTGACTGTCTTCTTTGGAGGTAAAGCTGCACCTGCCTACACCATTGCTCAGGACATCATTCACTTGATTCTGGTCTTGTCACAGGTTATCAAAAATGATCCAGAAGTGGCTCCACACTTGCAAGTTGTCATGATTGAGAACTACAATGTCACTGAGGCAAGCTTTATCATTCCTGCGGCAGATATTTCTGAGCAAATTTCCTTGGCTTCTAAGGAGGCGTCCGGTACTGGTAACATGAAATTCATGCTCAATGGTGCTTTGACCATTGGTACCGATGACGGTGCCAACGTGGAAATTCACGAATTGGTAGGCGATGACAATATCTACATCTTTGGCCAAGACAGTCAAACGGTTATTGACCACTATGCAAATGGAACCTATCATCCATATAGTTTCTATGAGCGCGACAGCATTCGTCCTTTGATTGACTTTATCACCAGTGATGTAGTCCGTCATGCTGGGGGCATCGATGAGCGTCTCTGGCGTTTACAGGACAACCTCAAAAATAACGACTACTTCATGACCTTTCTTGACTTGGAAGACTATATCCAAACCAAGGAACGCATGCTGGCAGACTATGAAGACCGAAATAGCTGGCTGGACAAGGTTATTGTCAACATCGCCAAAGCAGGTTTCTTCTCATCTGACCGCACCATCGAGCAGTACAACCAAGACATCTGGCATTTGGAAAAATAAAACAGTCCGGGGGACTGTTTTATCCCGAGCCCAGAAACAAGAAAGCGAGGCCACAGTCCGGGGGATACAAACAGTTTGGGGAACTGTTTGTACCTGAGCCTTGAAACAAAAGAGCGAGGTACAGTCTAGGGATAGACTCTTTCAGCTGACCCTCTGAAAATTGGAAAAGGGCCATATATCCCGAGCCCAGAAATAGGACAGCGAGGCCACAGTCCGATAAAACCTGGAGCAATCCAGGTTTTTCTTTGTGTCCGATTTCTTCTGAAAATGAAACATTGTGCTATAATAGGTCTATGCAAAATCGTCCTACATCCGCCTATATTCATATCCCTTTTTGTACCCAGATTTGTTACTATTGTGACTTTTCCAAGGTCTTTATCAAAAATCAGCCTGTTGATGAGTATTTAAAGGCTCTGATGGAAGAGGTCCGTCATTATGAACTTCCAGCCCTCAAGACCCTTTACATCGGTGGGGGAACGCCTTCGGCCCTCTCGGCTGAACAGCTGGGTTACCTGTTGACCAACTTGGGAAATGAATTGGATTTTTCCCAGCTGGAAGAATTTACCATAGAGGCCAATCCAGGTGATTTGACGGCGGATAAGATTGCGGTTTTGAAAAAATCGGCCTGCAATCGGATTTCTTTGGGCGTTCAAACCTTTGACAATAAGATGTTGAAACGCATCGGTCGCAGCCACAATGAGAGCCAAATCTATGAAACCATCGATAGCCTCAAGGCCGCTGGTTTTCACAATATCTCCATCGATTTGATTTATGCCCTTCCTGGCCAGACCATGGACCAGGTCGTGGACAATGTAGCCAAGGCCCTGGCTCTTGATATACCCCATCTCAGCCTTTATAGCTTGATTTTGGAAAATCATACAGTCTTTATGAACCGGCAAAAACGAGGCCGGCTCTATCTTCCGGGAGAAGATGTCGAATCCGAGATGTTTGACTATATCCTGTCTGAATTGGAAAAACATAGCTTTGAGCATTACGAAATTTCCAACTTTACCAAACCAGGCTTTGAAAGTCGCCACAATCTCATGTACTGGGATAATGCGGAGTATTACGGCCTAGGTGCAGGAGCATCAGGTTATCTAAATGGCATGCGCTACCGCAATCGGGGGCCCATCCAGCACTATCTCAAGTCTGTCCGAGAAAAGGGGCACTCCCGCCTTCACGAGGAATATTTGACCCCAAATGAACAGATGGAAGAAGAGATGTTTCTTGGCCTGCGGAAGAAAACGGGTGTTTCCATTGCCCGCTTTGAAGAAAAATTTGGCCTGTCCTTCCAGGACCGCTATGGCCAGATTGTCCAAGGCTTGAAGGAAGAAGGACTTCTGCAGCAAGAAGGAGACCGCATCCGCATGACGAAAAAGGGCCTTTTCTTGGGAGACACGGTTGCGGAACGCTTTATTCTAGAAGAATAATCAGTAGATAAGGAGAAGATTATGGGACTGAAATACCAAGAACACTTTACTATTCCATTTGACATGGTTGATGTCAAACAAGAGTTAAAGCTACCGCCATTCATTTCCTATTGTTTGGGTGTATCAGGTAGACAGTCTGAGTCCATCGGGCGTAGCGATTTGTTCGTTTTCGATGAATACGGACTTATCTGGGTAGTAACAGATTATGAGTTGAGAATCAACCGTCTTCCCCGTTACAATGAAACCATCACAATCGAAACAGAAGCTGTTGCCTATAACAAGTTCTTCTGTTATCGGAAGTTCTTTATCTATGATCAGGATGGAGAGTTGCTGTTTGACTTGCTCTGTTATTTTGTATTGATTGATTTTGAAACTAGGAAGGTCAGCCCAGTTCCAGATGACTTGATAGCACCCTATCAGTCTGAAAAGGTCAAAAAATTGCAACGGGCACCTAAGTACAATGACTTGATCGATGCTGATAGCAAGGAGTTTACAGTTCGCTACTTTGATATTGATATGAACGGTCATGTCAATAATAGTAAGTACTTGGAGTGGATGTACGAGGCCTTGGACTATGACTTTCTTCTGGGGCATAAGCCAAAAAAAATGCAGCTGCGCTATGTGAAAGAAGTTTCACCGGGCGGAACGATTTTCTCACGTTTTGTAAAAGACGGTCTTGTCAGCCAGCATGAGATAGATTACCAAGGACAAATTCATGCTCAGGCTGTTATTGAATGGGAGAAGAGATGACAGAACAGGATAAATGGCTAGAATGGGCTGTTCGTTTGCAGGCCCTAGCACAGGCAGGCTTGGCTTATGGACGTGATGTTTACGACATTGAGCGTTTTGAGGAGATCAGGCAGATTGCTGCCGAGATGTTGGTTGAGCCTTCAGGACAGCCCCTTGAGGTAGTGAAGGAGCTGTTTTGTAAAGAAGTTGGTTACCAGACGCCTAAGCTTGATACTCGCGCAGCCATTTTTCAAGACGGAAAGATTCTACTGGTGCAAGAGAAAGATGGTCTGTGGGCCCTACCAGGAGGCTGGTGCGATGTGGATCAGTCTGTCAAGGACAATGTTGTCAAAGAAGTTAAAGAAGAAGCAGGGCTGGATGTGGAAGTGGAGCGGGTAGTGGCGATCTTGGACAAGGCCAAAAATAATCCTAGTAAATCAGCCATCCGAGTAACCAAGATTTTCCTTCTCTGCCGATGCCTAGGAGGAAGTTTTCAACCCAATATAGAAACCGTAGCTAGTGGCTATTTTGCTCTCGATAATCTTCCTGCCCTTTCACTAGCTAAAAATACTCCAGAACAGTTGGCCCTTTGCTTTGAAGCAAGTCAGGCCCAGCACTGGGAAACACGATTTGATTAAGGAGAAATGAGTGAATTACAAGGGATATTTAATTGATTTAGATGGAACCATTTATAAGGGGAAAAGCCGAATACCGGCTGGTGAGCGTTTTGTGCAGGAATTGCAGAAACGTCAGATTCCCTATCTGTTTGTGACCAATAACACGACCAGAAGGCCAGAAGCGGTGCAGCAGATGTTGGCGGAAGAGTTTAATGTCCAGACGCCTTTGAAGACCATTTACACCGCAAGTTTGGCTACGATTGACTATATGAATGACTTGGGGCGTGAAAAGACAGTCTATGTCATCGGAGAAGATGGTCTTAAATCTGCTATTTTTGAGGCAGGCTATGTAGAAAATCAAGAAGAACCAGCCTATGTCGTGGTTGGACTGGATACAGAAGTGACTTACGAGAAATTAGCAATTGCTACCCTTGCTATTGAAAATGGTGCCACCTTTATCGGAACTAATCCTGACCTCAATATTCCAACAGAGCGCGGCTTATTACCTGGGGCGGGTTCGCTGATTGCCCTTTTAGAGGCTGCGACACGGGTTAAACCAATCTTTATTGGCAAGCCAGAAGCAGTGATTATGGACAAGGCATTGGCCTTGCTTGGTACCGAGCGTAGCCAGACCCTCATGGTAGGGGACAACTATATGACGGACATTCGGGCTGGGATTGATAATGGCTTTCCAACTCTCCTTGTATTGACAGGCTTCACTAAAGCTGAGGAGGTGTCTGATTTGCCAATTGCTCCGACCCATGTTCTATCTAGTCTGGATGAGTGGAGGTTTGATGAAAACTAGATTACAACAGTTTGCGGTTATCCTCTCTATTCTTTCAGGAGCCATTCTAGCGACGATCTATCTTGCATGGCTTTTTTATCCAGTAGAAATCAATGTCTTGAACTTGGAAGGCATTGTCTATATGAAAGCAGCAGATATTTCTTACAACTTCAATGTCTTGCTTAACTACCTGACCAATCCGTTGGTGCAGGTACTTGAGATGCCAAATTTTTCGTCCTCAGCTGATGGACTTCATCATTTTGAACAGGTCAAATGGCTTTTCCATCTGACGCAGGCTATTTTTGTGCTGACAATACCTATTCTTGTGCTTTTTTTCAAACAAGTGATTCAGAAAGGGTACGGTCCTCTAGTTCAAAAGGGCTTTATTTGGGCAGCAGTACTGCCTATGCTAATCGGGATTTTGGGGTTGCTGATTGGTTTTGATGCCTTCTTTGTCCTTTTTCATCAGGTTCTCTTTGTTGGCGATAGTACCTGGCTCTTTAATCCTGCAACGGATCCAGTCATCTATATACTGCCGCAAGAATTCTTTTTGCATTGCTTTGTCCTTTTTTTCTTGATTTATGAAGTGCTATGTCTAAGCTTTGTCTGGTTAACTAGAAAAAAATAGTTTTCATTCACACTCTGAAAATTTCATGCGTGATTTGACAAAAAAAGATTGACAAAAAGTCGTAATAACAGTATAATGAGTAGGACTTTGAAATTGAGGGGAGTGAAAAATATGTCAAAAACAGTAGTACGCAAGAACGAATCACTTGATGATGCTCTTCGTCGTTTCAAACGTGCGGTTACTAAAGCTGGTACTCTTCAAGAAACACGCAAACGCGAATTCTACGAAAAACCATCTGTAAAACGTAAACGTAAATCAGAAGCAGCTCGTAAGCGTAAGAAATTCTAATTGTTATGAAAAACAGCTGCAAGGCTGTTTTTTGTTTATTTGTTGTGAGCCAACCATTTGGAGGAGCTAATTATGTCTATCTTAGTTACTGGTGGTGCTGGTTATATCGGTAGCCACACCGTTGTTGAATTGTTAAACTTGGGGCAAGAAGTTGTCATTGTAGACAATTTATCAAACTCCAGTCCTCTGGTTTTAGATCGCATCGAAGCGATTACGGGCAAACGTCCCGCTTTTTACGAATTGGATGTAGCGGATAAGGACGGCTTGCGTCAGATTTTTGCAGCTGAGAAGATTGAGGCAGCCATCCATTTTGCAGGCTATAAGGCGGTAGGTGAGTCGGTTGAAAAGCCGATTATGTATTATGAAAACAACATCATGTCAACCTTGGCTCTGGTTGAGGTTATGGCTGAATTTGATGTGAAGAAGATTGTTTTCAGTTCCAGCGCCACTGTCTATGGGCTCAATAATCCATCTCCTCTAGTGGAAACTATGCCAACCAGCGCTACAAACCCTTACGGTTATACCAAGGTTATGCTAGAACAAATTCTGCGCGATGTAGAAGTTGCAGATAACTCATGGAGCATTGCTCTATTGCGCTATTTCAATCCAATTGGTGCCCACTCTTCTGGCTTGATTGGGGAGGATCCGTCTGGTATTCCAAATAATCTGATGCCATTCATCGCTCAGGTTGCAGTTGGAAAGCGCCAAGAACTGAGCGTATTTGGTAATGACTACGATACAATAGATGGAACAGGTGTCCGGGATTATATCCATGTGGTTGATTTAGCTCTTGGGCATATTAAGGCTCTCGAAAAGATTGCTAACACCAAAGGTGTACATACCTACAATCTAGGGTCTGGGCAGGGAACCAGTGTGCTTGAATTGGTGCAGGCCTTTGAAAAGGTCAATGGGATTCCAGTTCCCTATAAGATTGTTGAACGCCGTCCTGGGGATGTGGCAACTTGCTTTGCCAATGCAGATAAAGCACTTGCAGAGTTGAATTGGAAGACAGAGAAGACGATTGAGGATATGTGTAAGGATACCTGGAACTGGCAGTCCAAGAATCCAAACGGTTATCGGGAATAAAAGAGTCTGAGAAAAAAGGCCTCAGCCCCTCAAAAGAATAAATCAGGTATGGGTTGCCCATACCTGATTTATTCTTGGAATAAAAAAACAGGCATAAAGCCTGCTCTTTCATTATTTGTTTTTCAACAAGTCGCGGATTTCTGCAAGAAGTTCTTCTTGAGTTGGACCAGCTGGAGCTTCTTCTTTTTTAGGCATTGCTTTTTCAGCAACCTTCACTACGAAGAAGAGTGAAGTACCGATAATCAAGAAGTTGATGATAGCGCTCAAGAAGCTACCGTATTTAACACCGTTCCAAGCAAGTTGTGCGATGTTTTCAACGTTTGCAGCTTTCAATGCTGGACTCAAAATGAGTGGTGTGATGATATCATTAACCAAAGAAGTGATGATAGCACCAAAAGCTCCACCGATAATCACAGCAACTGCCAAGTCAAGCACATTACCTTTAAACAAAAAAGCTTTCAAATCTTTCAACATATCCTAAATACGTCCTTTCATAATGATTTCTTTTCTATTATATACAAAAAATTACTTTTTACAAGTAATATGTCCTGAAAATTTTACTTTTTTGTCATTTTAGTATACAATATAAACTGTCGAATTGTGCTTAGACCTGCATTGGAAGGAGGTGGCGGATTGCTGAACAAAGATAAAATCAATGAGATTAAACAAGCGGTTAATATTGTCGATATTATTGGAGAATCCGTCGCACTAACCAAGGCTGGTCGTAATTATTTGGGGCTCTGCCCTTTTCATGGGGAAAAAACGCCCTCCTTCAACGTCGTGGAGGATAAACAATTCTATCATTGTTTTGGTTGTGGGAAATCTGGAGATGTCTTCAAATTTATCGAGGACTATCGAGGCATTTCTTTTGTGGACAGTGTGCAGGTGGTTGCAGAGAAGGCTGGTTTCCAGCTGGATATTCAGCCTAGTTTCTCCCCACAAGAGAAAAAGGAGCATCCTCATCAGGTTTTATACGACATTCATAGTGAGGCAACCAAGTTCTACCATGCTCTTTTGATGACGACCAAGATGGGGGAGCCGGCGAGAGCCTACTTGCACCAGCGTGGTCTGACAGATGAAGTGATGAAGACTTTCCAGATCGGTCTTGCACCGAGTGAGCCGAACTATCTGTTTCAAGGCTTATCGCAAAAATTTTCCGAAGCGGATCTCCTAAATTCTGGTCTGTTTAATGCGGCTGACAACAACCAAGTTTACGATGCTTTTCAGGGAAGAATCATCTTTCCTTTGACAGATGAGTACGGTCGAGTCGTTGCCTTCTCTGGTCGAATCTGGCAAGCGGCAGATTTAGCCAACAAGCAGATAGCCAAGTATAAAAATAGTAGAAGCACTGCTATTTTTAATAAGAGTTACGAACTATATCATTTGGACAAGGCAAAAGCGACGATTAAAAAGAGTCGCGAAGTCTATCTGATGGAAGGATTCATGGATGTGATTGCTGCTCATCGAGCAGGAATTGACAATGCAGTAGCTTCGATGGGAACAGCCTTGACGCGAGAACAGGTTCAACACCTATCTAAGTTTTGCAAGAAGGTTGTTTTGACCTATGATGGGGATGCAGCAGGACAAGCGGCAACTGTTAAGGCCTTGGAGGAACTGAAAGACTTCCAAGTGGAGATTGTAACCCTCCCTGACAATATGGATCCGGATGAGTTTATTGCTCGCCATTCAGAAGAAGCCCTAGAACAAGTCCTAACTAAGTCTAGGATTAGCGATGTTGAGTTTTTGATTCATTATCTAAAACCGGAAAATCCTGACAATTTGCAGATGCAGATTGAATTTGTAGATCAAATCGCTCCAATTATTGCAAAAACTGCCTCGATTACCGCGCAGAATTCCTATATCTACAAAGTGGCGGATCTGTTGTCTGATTTTGATTATGGTCAGGTGGAACAAGCGGTCAATACTGTGCGACTGCAACACAGACAAGAACGTAGTCAGCAGGTTTATCAGCAATCTAGTCCTACCTCGCCTTTGCAGGAACTTCCTCGTCAGTCAAAGATTACGAGTCTGATGCGGACGGAAAATCATCTTCTCTATCGGATGAAAGAACATGCCTATATTCTGAATAATTATCGCTTAAGAGAGGATTTTTACTTCATCACACCCGAATTGCAGACACTTTTTCTCTTGCTCAAGAAACATGGAGAAATCAGTTCCTATGACCTTGCCCAGCAAGACGAGGCTGTCCAACGTGCCTGGTATCGTGTCTTAGAAGAAAAATTACCAATCGAAATAGGCGAAAATGAGTTAGAAGAATTGGAAGAACGTCGCCATCGTGAATTGTTAAAAAAGGAAAGCCAAGCCAAAACGCGCCTTATCCGGGAACATTCCCATATTGGAAATGATGATTTAGCCCTGGATGAATTAGCACAACTGATTGCACAGAAAAGAAAAATGGAGTAATTATGACAAGCAAAAAAGCAGATAAAAAAACAGAAGTAACGACCTTTGATGTTCAAGTAGCGGACTTTATCCGCAACCATAAAAAGGAAGGTACAGCTATTGATGATGAAATCAATGACAAGCTGGTTATTCCATTTACTTTGGATGCTGATGGCATTGATGACTTGTTGCAACGCATTCAAGATGCAGGAATTTCAATTATTGATAAATCCGGAAACCCTAGTGCTCGCGTTATGCAAGTAGAAGAAGAACCTGAACTGAGCGATGAAGAGTTGCTGGGCAGCAATTCTGCCAAGGTCAACGACCCAGTCCGCATGTACCTGAAAGAAATCGGGGTTGTGCCTCTTTTGACCAACGAAGAAGAGCAAGAACTGGCCCTGGCTGTTGAAGCTGGGGATCCTGAAGCCAAGCAGCGTCTGGCAGAAGCTAACCTGCGTCTGGTGGTTTCTATTGCTAAGCGCTATGTAGGCCGCGGTATGCAGTTCCTAGATTTAATTCAAGAAGGAAATATGGGTCTCATGAAGGCGGTCGATAAATTTGACTACTCAAAAGGTTTCAAATTCTCGACCTATGCAACTTGGTGGATCCGCCAGGCCATTACCCGTGCCATTGCAGACCAAGCCAGAACTATCCGTATTCCTGTGCACATGGTTGAAACCATCAACAAATTGGTGCGGGAACAACGCAACCTCCTGCAAGAATTGGGACAAGACCCAACTCCAGAACAAATTGCAGAACGGATGGATATGACGCCTGATAAGGTTCGTGAAATCCTCAAGATTGCTCAAGAACCAGTTTCCTTGGAAACGCCAATTGGCGAAGAGGATGATAGCCACTTGGGTGACTTTATCGAGGACGAAGTGATTGAAAATCCAGTAGATTATACGACTCGTGTTGTTCTCCGTGAGCAACTGGATGAGGTCCTGGATACCCTGACCGACCGAGAAGAAAATGTCCTCCGCCTGCGCTTCGGACTGGATGATGGAAAAATGCGTACCCTAGAAGATGTGGGCAAGGTCTTCAATGTGACCCGCGAACGCATCCGCCAAATCGAAGCCAAAGCCCTCCGCAAGCTCCGCCACCCATCCCGCAGCAAACCACTCAGAGACTTTATTGAGGATTAAAAACCTCCGGGGGAGGTTTTTAACGGCCGCTTAGAAACACGAAAGCGGCCCAAGCCCAGTGGGCTATTTTAACCGCTCCCCTTGAAATGAGAAAGGGAGCGCCTCCGGGGGAGGTTTTTAACGGCCGCTTAGAAACACGAAAGCGGCCCAAGCCCAGTGGGCTATTTTAACCGCTCCCCTTGAAATGAGAAAGGGAGCGCCTCCGGGGAACCTTTTTAATGGCCGCCTAGAAACACGAAAGCGGCCAAGCCTACGGATAGGCTTTCTCAACTCGCTGCCTCATTTGGGTTCAAGGGGATTGTTGACGAATTGTGAATAAGAAAGAGAGAAAAATGGCGTATACAGAAGATCAAATTAAGGACATTCAGGAGCGTATTTTTCATGCTCTTGAAGAAGTTATCGATCCCGAATTGGGCATTGATATTATCAATCTCGGTCTGATATATGAAATTCGCTTTGTTGAAGGAAAGGCGGAAATTGACATGACCCTAACTACCATGGGTTGTCCTCTGGCAGATTTGATTACAGACCAAATTCATGATGTTCTCACCTCTGTTCCTGAGGTGACAGAAGTGGATGTTCGTTTGGTTTGGTCACCTGCTTGGACGGTGCAAAAAATGAGTCGTTATGCTCGGATTGCACTTGGAATTAAGTAATAGATAAAGCATAGTTTCGAACATTCGGAGCTATGCTTTTTGTAATATTTGGTATTTACGGAAATAATATCAGATTTTATACTTGTCAAACAGAAACATTCGTGTTACAATGAACAGGCCTAGGAAAAGTAGTGATACCTATTCTAGCAAATATCAGACCTATATGGGACAAAATCTTGTCATAACCAAAGCCTACGGACAGGCGGGTCGAATGCCGAAGCGTGGCGAAAGCCACATTATTGATCGAGTTAAAAGCTCGAATTTTATAAGTTGATGTTAGGAGTCAGCTCCTAATTCGTATCAAATTTAGTGTGGTGAAAGCACACGTCATCTTGTGAAACGGTCAATAAAGTACGTATATATTTGCACTGGAGAGTAGGAAACGATAGGCACATAAACTCAAGAGAAGAATAAAAAGCGTCAATAGCGATTGTAGAGCAGGGTGAACCTTGCTCTTTTTTCTTTGTATTAAAGAGGGAGGATATCATCTAGCAAAGGAGAATTTTTCAGCATGAAAAATCAACATCAGGCCCCTATTTATGAGGGGCTTGTCAAACTCAGGAAGAAACGGATTGTTCCTTTTGATGTACCTGGTCACAAGCGGGGCCGTGGTAATCCAGAATTGGTAGAGTTATTGGGCGAAAAGTGCGTTGGCATCGATGTCAATTCCATGAAACCTTTGGACAATCTAGGGCATCCAGTTTCCATCATCCGCGATGCAGAAGAATTGGCTGCAGAGGCCTTTGGTGCCAGTCATGCCTTTCTCATGGTTGGGGGAACAACCTCCTCAGTGCAGACCATGATTCTGGCGACTTGTAAGGCGGGGGATAAAATCATCCTTCCTCGAAATGTCCACAAATCAGCCCTCAATGCCCTGGTACTCTGTGGTGCCATTCCCGTCTATGTGGATATGAGCGTTGAGCCACGGATTGGGATTGCCCTTGGCTTAGAAAATGAGGCCTTTGAACGGGCCATTGCAGAACACCCCGATGCGGTGGCGGTTCTAATCAACAACCCGACCTACTATGGGATCTGCTCAGACTTAAAGACCTTGACCCAGCTGGCCCATGAAGCGGGCATGAAGGTCTTGGTGGACGAAGCCCACGGTGCTCACTTGCATTTTTCGGACAAATTGCCAGTGGCTGCTATGGATGTGGGGGCTGATATGGCCGCTGTTTCCATGCACAAATCAGGCGGTAGTCTGACCCAGAGCTCTATTTTGCTGGTCGGTCCAGATATGAATGTGGAATACGTTCGTCAGATTATTAACTTAACCCAGTCTACATCTGCCTCCTACCTGCTTTTGTCCAGTCTGGATATTTCCCGCCGCAATCTGGCCCTTCGAGGTAAGGAATCCTTTGAAAAAGTCATTGAAATGGCGGAATACGCTCGCCGGGAAATCAATGCCATCGGTGGCTACTATGCTTATTCCAAAGAATTGATTGATGGCAAGTCGGTCTATGATTTTGATGTTACCAAGTTGTCTATTTACACGCAAGGAATCGGCCTGACAGGGATTGAAGTTTATGATTTGCTGCGGGATGAGTACGACATTCAGATTGAATTTGGGGATATTGGCAATATCCTGGCCTATATTTCCATCGGTGACCGCCTGCAGGATATCGAGCGGCTGGTGGGAGCACTGGCTGACATCAAGCGGCTCTATTCACGCGATGGTTCAGATCTGATTTCAGGCGAATACATCCAGCCCCAGCTGGTCTTGTCACCGCAGGAAGCCTTTTATGCAGATCGGGAAAGCCGCTCCCTGCAAGAAGCGGTTGGTCAGGTCTGTGGGGAATTTGTCATGTGTTATCCGCCAGGGATTCCGCTTTTGTCACCTGGTGAGCGCGTGACCCAGGAAATCGTAGACTACATCATCTTCGCCAAGGAGCGCGGTTGCTCCGTCCAAGGGACAGAAGATCCAGATGTCAACTTCATCAATGTCATTAAGGAGGTCTAGCATGGAAATGTGGTTTTCAGAGGTCCAGACGCCAGATGTCAAATTGTCCATTCGGACCAGCCAGCAGCTCTTTGCAGGAAAAAGTGAATACCAGGACATCGCAGTTTTGGATTCCCCAGCCTTTGGGAAAATTTTGACCCTGAACGGTCGGGTTCTCTTTTCAGATGCCGACGACTTTGTCTACAATGAAATGGTGGCCCATGTGCCCATGGCTGTCCATCCCAATCCCAAGAAAATATTGATTCTGGGTGGCGGAGATGGTGGCGTTGCCCAGGTTCTCAGCATGTATCCTGAAATTGAGCGCATCGATGTGGTCGAGCCAGATGAATTATTGGTCGAAGTCTGTCGGGAATATTTCCCTGACTACGCAACGGGCTTGGAAGATGAGCGGGTGGAAGTCTATCTGCAAGATGGGCTGCGTTTCCTGCGCAACTGTGAAAACGAGTACGACATCATCATCAATGACGCTACCGATCCTTTTGGGCATACGGAAGGGCTCTTTACCAAGGAATTTTATGGCAATGCCTATCGGGCCTTGAAGGAAGATGGCATCATGGTCTATCAGCATGGCTCACCCTTCTATGATGAAGATGAGTCCGCCTTTCGTTCCATGCACAGAAAGGCCAGCCAGTCCTTCCCAATCAGCCGCGTTTACCAGGCCCATATTCCAACCTGTGCGGCGGGCTATTGGCTTTTTGGCTTTGCATCCAAGCAATACCATCCCATCGAAGATTTTGACCGGGAAAAATGGAAGAAGCGCCAGCTTTTTACAGAATACTATACAGCTAATTTACATGTGGGAGCCTTCATGTTGCCCCGTTATGTGGAAGACATCTTAGAAGAAGAGGAGAAAAGAAAATGAGTCGTTTATTAGTCATTGGTTGCGGCGGCGTAGCCCAGGTTGCCATCAGCAAGGTTTGTCAGGCAGAAGATACTTTCAAGGAGGTCATGATTGCCAGCCGGACCAAGTCCAAATGTGATGATTTGAAGGCTGCCTTGGAAGGAAAAACATCCGTTAATATCGAAACTGCCCAAGTAGATGCGGACAAGGTAGAAGAAGTGATTGCCTTGATCGAAAGCTACCAGCCCAAGGCTGTTTTGAACGTGGCCTTGCCTTATCAGGATTTGACCATCATGGATGCCTGTTTGGCGACTGGTGTGGACTACATCGACACGGCCAACTACGAGTCTGAGGACACAGAAGACCCTGAATGGCGGGCCATCTACGAAAAACGCTGTGCTGAAGAGGGCTTTACGGCCTACTTTGACTACTCCTGGCAGTGGGCTTATAAGGAGCGTTTTGAAAAAGCAGGGCTGACAGCACTTTTGGGCTCCGGATTTGATCCAGGGGTGACCAGCGTCTTTTCAGCCTACGCACTCAAGCATTATTTCGATGAAATCCACTACATCGACATTTTGGACTGTAATGGTGGTGACCATGGTTATCCATTTGCGACCAACTTTAACCCAGAAATCAACCTGCGTGAGGTTTCAGCACCAGGTTCCTACTGGGAAAATGGCAAATGGGTGGAAGTGGAAGCCATGTCTATCAAGCGGGAATATGATTTCCCAGAAGTGGGTCAAAAAGACATGTACCTTCTCCACCATGAAGAAATCGAATCCCTGGCTAAAAATATCCCAGGTGTGAAGCGGATCCGCTTCTTCATGACCTTTGGCCAATCCTACCTGACCCACATGAAATGTCTGGAAAATGTCGGTCTTCTGCGGACGGACCCAATCAACTTCAATGGTCAGGAAGTGGTGCCCATTCAATTCCTCAAGGCTCTCCTGCCAGATCCAGCCAGCCTTGGTCCACGCACCGTTGGCAAAACCAACATCGGCTGTATTTTCACAGGTGTTAAGGATGGCGTTGAGAAAACTATCTATATCTACAATGTTTGTGACCATCAAGAGTGCTATAAGGAAGTGGGTTCACAGGCTATTTCCTACACAACTGGTGTGCCAGCCATGATTGGAACCAAGCTGGTTATGGATGGAACCTGGAAAAAACCAGGCGTCTATAACTTGGAAGAATTGGATCCTGATCCATTTATGGACTTGCTCAACCAGTACGGCCTACCTTGGCAGGTAGTAGAAAATCCGGTTTTGGTGGACTAGATGAGAATGGATCAAGTCCCAACGCCAGCCTATGTCATTGACGAAAGCAAGCTGGTAAAGAATTTAGAAATTCTCAAGTCAGTCCAAGACCGTACAGGCTGCAAGGTCCTCTTGGCTCAAAAAGCCTTTTCCATGTACGCCACCTATCCGCTGATTAGCCAATATCTGACTGGAACCACCGCATCTGGCCTTTATGAAGCCAAGCTGGGTCGTGAGGAGTTTGGGGGTGAAGTCCATGTCTTTGCCCCAGCCTTTAAGGACGCAGATTTGGAAGAAATCTTGGAAATTGCAGACCACATCGTCTTTAATTCCGAGCGCCAGTTGCGCAAGCACGTAGACAAGTGCCGAGCAGCAGGAGTTAGTATCGGTCTGCGGATCAATCCAGAATGTTCCACTCAGGGTGATCATGCCCTTTATGACCCCTGTGCAGTGGGTTCTCGATTCGGTGTTCGGATTGACCAGTTTTCAGAAGACCTGCTGGACTTGGTGGATGGCCTGCATTTTCATACACTTTGCGAGCAAAATTCAGATGATTTGAAAACTACCTTGGAGGCTGTTGAGGCCAAGTTTGGCCCTTATCTCCACCGCATCAAGTGGCTCAATATGGGCGGCGGCCACCATGTGACCAGAGATGATTATGATCTGGACTTGCTGATTTCTTCAATCCAGCAGATACAGGAAAAATATGGGCTGGAAGTCTATATCGAGCCCGGTGAGGCCATCGCCCTCAACGCGGGCTATCTGGTGACAGAGGTCTTGGATATTGTGGAGAATGGCATTGAAACCCTGGTGCTGGATGCTTCGGCTACCTGTCACATGCCAGATGTACTAGAAATGCCCTATCGCCCACCGCTTCGTCATGGTTTTGAGGCTGGGGAGAAGGCTTATACTTACAGGCTGTCTTCCAATACCTGCCTGACTGGCGACATCATCGGCGATTATTCCTTTGAAAAACCTGTGGAGATTGGTGACAAGCTCTACTTTGAAGACATGGCCATCTACTCTTTTGTCAAAAATAATACCTTCAACGGGATCGGTCTGCCAAGTCTGGTCTTGATGGACAAGGCTGGCGACTGCCGGATTGTCAAGAGTTTTGGCTATGAAAATTTCAAGGGGAGGCTGTCATGATCGAAAGTCCAAAAGCAGCGGGCTACCGCATGCCAGCTGAGTATGAGCCCCATCATGGCACCCTCATGGTGTGGCCGACCCGGCCTGGTTCCTGGCCCTTTGATGGTCAGGGGGCAAAAAAAGCCTTCAGCCAGGCCATCAAAACCATTGCTGAAAGTGAGCAGGTCTATCTCTTGGTCGATGAGGTCCACCGTGAAGAAGCCCAGTCCATGTTGGGTCAAGGCGTTACCTACCTAGACATTCCCACAAACGACGCTTGGGCGCGGGATACAGGTCCGACGGTTTTGGTTCATGAAAATGGCAGAGCTCTGTCTGTCGATTGGGCCTTTAATGCCTGGGGTGGAAGTTATGATGGTCTCTATCAGGACTATGAGGCAGATGATCAGGTGGCTAGCCGCTTTAGCCAGGCCATCGGTCTGCCAGTCTATGATGTCCATCCCTTTGTCCTAGAAGGCGGAGCCATTCATAGTGACGGTGAGGGAACCATTTTGGTGACCGAATCCTGCCTGCTCAGTCCGGGCCGCAATCCCCATTTGACCAAGGAGCAGATCGAGAAAGTCCTCCTAGATAGCCTAGGTGCTGAAAAGGTCCTCTGGCTCCCTTATGGTATCTACAATGATGAAACCAACGAGCATGTGGACAATGTCGCGGCCTTTGTCGGCCCAGCTGAACTGGTCTTGGCCTGGACGGATGATGAAGCCGACCCCCAATATGCCATGTCCAAGGCTGATTGGGACTACTTGGAAGAGCAAGTGGATGCCAAGGGCAGAAAGTTGACCGTCCACAAACTCCCCATTCCAAAACATCCCATTCTGGTGACTGAAGCGGATTTGCCAGGTTATCTTTATGAAGCGGGGGAAGAAGAACGGACTGCAGGCGAACGCTTGGCGGCCTCCTATGTCAATTTTTACATCAGCAACGGTGCGGTCTTGGTGCCCCAGTTTGGTGATGAGCATGATGCGGTGGCACTTGAGCTACTAGCGCAGCTTTTTCCCAGCAGAAAAGTCGTCGGCATTCCAGCCCGTGACATCCTGCTTGGGGGTGGGAATATCCATTGCATCACCCAGCAGATTCCCCTTTATGGGGCTAAATGACTCTGATACAGCGTCAAGCCGGATTGGCAAACTCCGGTATAGCCGGCTCCGTCCTTCCTTGTCTCAGAGCCATTGTATCGCCCATAAAGAACTTACGAAAAGGATTGAAATTATGAGAAATGTTACTGTTGCGGCTGTCCAGATGCAGTGCGGTCAGGATGTGGGGGAAAATCTGGCGACCGCTGAGCGTTTGGTCAGGCAGGCTGCTGGTCAGGGAGCGCAGATTGTTCTCCTGCCAGAGCTCTTTGAGCGTCCCTATTTTTGTCAGGAACGCCAGTATGACTATTACAGCTATGCCAAGTCTGTTGAAGAGAATGACGCTATCCAGCACTTTATCCCCATTGCCAAGGAATTGCAGCTGGTCTTGCCCATTTCCTTCTATGAAAAGGATGGCAATAACCTTTATAATTCCATCGCAGTCATTGATGCGGATGGGACCGTTTTGGGAGTTTACCGCAAGACTCATATCCCTGATGACCATTATTATCAGGAGAAATTTTACTTCACACCTGGCAACACTGGTTTCAAGGTTTGGGAGACCCGTTATGCCAAAATCGGGATTGGCATCTGTTGGGACCAATGGTTCCCAGAAACCGCTCGCTGTCTGGCTCTGAACGGGGCAGAATTGCTCTTTTACCCAACAGCTATTGGTTCGGAGCCGATTTTGGATACGGATAGCCAAGGCCATTGGCAGCGGACCATGCAGGGGCATGCGGCGGCCAATATCACCCCGGTCATTGCGGCCAATCGGATTGGCTTGGAAGAAGTTCATCCTTCTGCGGAAAATGGAGGCCAGTCCTCCAGTCTGCGTTTTTACGGTTCCTCCTTTATGACAGGAGAAACAGGAGACCTCTTGACCAAGGCTGGCCGAGATCAAGAAGCAGTCTTGCTGGCCACTTATGATTTGGACAAGGGAGCGCGTGAGCGTCTGGACTGGGGACTCTTTAGAGACCGCCGACCACATATGTATCAGAAGATTGTGGAATAAGGAGAAAAAGCCCTTATGAAGTGTAGTATCTCATAACTTACGAAAAGGGTGTATATTACCAGACAGACTTTCCTGTCTGGTTTTTATTTAGGTCTCAAAAGCGCATATAAATATGTAAGTCGCTTTTTTTTTTTTTTTTTTTTTTTGATATACTATGGTTAATTAACTTATACAGAATCCAAATGAGGAGGCGAATATGGACCAAAAAGTAAAAAATCTGCTGGATGACTGGGAAATTGACAATCCCGCTTTGTATGAAATCGCGAGTAGTGTCCGCACGAAAATATTGCAACTGGCCGATAGAGTAGGCGAAGAAGTGAAATATGGCGGTATTCTGTTTGCTGCACCTATACCCTTTTGCGGCATTTTTGTCTATAAGCAACATGTTTCTGTTGAATTTAGTCATGGTGCCAAGATTGTAGACCCGCACGGTTTATTAGAAGGCAAAGGCAAAGGCCGCCGTCATGTCAAATTACATACGCTTGAAGATATAGAAAATAAGCATTTGACGGATTACCTACGATTGGCGCAAAAAGCAGCAGAATAAGATGCCAGTCTTCTAACTCAGTTTCCTGAATTAGCCATCACAGCCAAAGTTGTTGTCCTATCGGATAGGGTAGCCCAACTATTTTCAGACAGGAAAAAGTAAGTCAGGCGGACTGACTCGTAAAATAGTAAAAGCCCTCAAGCAAGGGCTTTTACTTTTTCCTAAAATGCAATCAATTTATTGCCGCTTTTGACGCGGCTGATGGCCATGGCAAGGACAAAGTAGAAGAGGGCAAAGAGAAGGAGGATGCCAACAGTCGGCAGGTAACTGAAAAGGCTGCTATCCATGATCTGGTTGCTTTTGACCACATAGTAGACAGGGAAGAGTTTGGCAAAATGGAGGACAGGTTCAGATAGCATCTCTAAGGGAACAAAGACCCCCGATGTGAAGGAAAGGCCAAGTCCGAGGACAGTGGACAAACCTGAGTAGAGGAAGCGGTTATTGCCAATGATGACAGACGCCAGAAAAGCCATGGAAAGGGCAGCAGTCGCAAAGGCTAGAGATACCAGCACATATTTAAGGAAAATAGGCTGGGTGACAAGGCTAGGCCTGAAGGCTAGGGCACCGATGATAAAGAGGGCCGTGATAAAGAAAGCCACAAAGCCACAGGCCATTAGCTTAGACTTGTTGATGGATACAAGGCTGGTGGATGAAATCAACTGCCGTTGCAGAACCTTTGTTTCCTGAAAGTTGGACAAGAGCAGGCCAAATAGGGCAATGAAGATGGCAATCAGGACATAGGTCACAAAGTTAAAGTAGAAGCTGGCCCAGATACTGGCTTCGGTTCGTTTGTCTGACTTCGGAGCCTGCATGAGGGTCACCTTGGCTTCTTTGGAAAAAGTTTGATTGAGGGCTTCAAAGTCGGTCTGGCCAGCGGTTAGCACCGCATTGACAAAGGTGAAGTAGCCGTTGGTCATGGAATAAACCAGGCTGGAACTATTGCTATTGATGGTGATGATTTGGACAGGCGAGGTCTTCTTCAAAATCCCTTCTTCCAAATCTTCAGGCAGAACTATGATACCGTCTATTTCCCCGATAAAAATGCGTTCTCGCAATTCTTCAATTGGCTTGCTAGACAATTCGACATCGTGGTTTTCTTCCAGGTAGTCTTGGAAGGCATCACCAAGTTTGCTGTCTTCCTGCCGAACCAGAATCAGATCCAGACGGGTATTTGAAAAATCCCCTCTTTCTTGAGGGTCAAGGCCCTGGTTAACTGCCGAAAGGATAAAGAAGATAAGGGCATAGGTGAAAATGTGCCACTTCATCCGCCAGATGCTGGTCATCAAGTATTTAAAGACTGTCATAGCGATTCCTCCTTAACAATAGGGTGGCCAAAGCAAGGGCCAAGAGGGCATAGACTCCCAGAACACTGGTGGCAAAAAGCAGGTTGTCTCGATTTGCCAGATTATTTACCTGATAAAGGGTATCCGTTAGGATGGACATGGGATTGTATTTGGCAAAGAGTGGAGCAACTTTGTAGACCAGAAAGCGAACCTGAAGTGACATCATTCCTGCTGCGAAGGCTAGAAAATTGGTCAAGAGGACAGCAATCATGGTTTTTGTTGCTTCCTTGAGTTTCTCAATAGCACCCAAAGCATATCCCAGGGCTGTGCCGCAGAGATTGCCCATGAAGAGTAAGAGCAGGCTTTCGAGCGGCTGCAAGAAGACTTGAACCTTCAAGATGTAGACCACATAGGCATACAAAAGCAGATTGGCCATCATGGTCAAGCCCATGGTGACGAAAAAGGAAGATAGGATGAAGGTTGACTTTTTAAAGGGGGAGGAATTCAGGCGGGCACCCAGGGTAGACAAATTGGGCTGGATAATGATGCAGCTGGAAATGGCCCCAAACATGGAATAGAAGCAGGCCATGGCAAAGAGGGAGTAGAAGTAAACCGCCATGGGATTCGTTTTTTGCTCCTCCTGTCGGACAGGGGAGTTTGAAAAATCAAGATAATTAGCAGCATCTCCCAATAGCATGATTTGTTCCATCTGGCTGAGGACGGAACGGATGATGGAGGGGTTGACACCCGTCAAGCTATTCACCACCATCTCAGAGTCCTTGTTAACATAAGCCTCGACTTTTTTAGCTTCCAGCAAGTCTATCCCTTCCTCGTCATTCTCCACAAGGGTCATATCAAAAAGCCCTGTTTCTGGAAAGACATAGGCCGCAAAAGATTCTTCTCGAACGGCAACAGGGATGCTTTCCACCTTAGCGGAAAAAATATTAGAGAGGGCGACATGGTAGAAGGTAGCCAGTAGGAGAGGAAAGAGCAGGACCCAGAAGGTAAAACTCTTCTCCCGCAGGGTCGCCTTGGCCAGATAAAGGGTAGATCTTAGAAAATCAGTCATCTTAATCACGCAACTCCTTTCCAGTAAATGAGAGAAAGACATCGCTGAGGCTCGGCTGCTCGCTATAGAGTTTTAAGTAGGCAAGACCGTGTTGGTTTAAAAGCTGGGCCAGGGCAACAATGTTGCTTCCTTTTTGGGTAAACTGGAGAATATAGGTTGCCTTGTTTTTATCCAGCAGCTGCAGATGAGGCAAACTTTCCATTTCTCGCACGATGTCAGCAGAAGCCTCCTCCACCAATTCCAGGTGGATGATTTCCTTGGTGGCAATCATAGACTTGAGTTCTTCCGGAGTACCGTCCACCACATTGTGGCCCTTATCCATGATGACAATGCGGTCGCAAAGCTGATCCGCTTCGTCCAGATAATGGGTGGTATAGACAATAGTTGAGCCTTCTTTGTTGAGCCGTTTGATCCCTTCAAGAATGAAATTCCGACTCTGAGCATCCACAGCGACCGTTGGCTCATCCAGGAAAATCAATTTGGGTTTGTGGGCGATGCCACAGGCGATGTTGAGGCGGCGCTTGAGTCCTCCACTCAGTTTATTGGGAAAGAATTTCCGATAATCTTCCAAGCCAACAAAGGAAATGGCTTCATCCACCAAACTTTTCCGTTTTTGCTTGTCTTTAATATAGAGGCCGCAGAAGAAGTCGATGTTTTCATAGACGGTTAGCTGCTCAAAGTAGGCCAGCTCCTGAGGCACCAGTCCGATATTTTCCTTGATATGGTAGGTGTTTGGAGTCATGGCCTCCCCAAAAATCCGTATGTCGCCCTTGTCATAGGTCAAGAGACCCAACATACAGTTGATGGCAGTGGTTTTCCCACAACCGTTTGGACCCAAAAATCCAAGGATTTCACCCTCTCTGACTTCCAAATTAAAATGGTCCAGAGCAAGGAGTTCCTTGTAGCGTTTGACCAACTGGTTGATTTCGATTGTTTTCATAATAAACTCCTTTTTTAGCAGATAAACATTGTTTTCCTTCAAGTCTATTATAGCTCTTTAGATCAGAAATCAGCAGTGTCCCCAGTCATATATTGATATGAAAATAGTCATATTTTCTCCTGGAAGACTAGCATTTCTGGCTGAAATACCGTATACTAAAACTAGATTGGATATTCTTTGTGAAAGGAGACAGGATGCCTACCATCATTGAAAAAATTTTGTTGAGCACGCTCTCCTATGCAGCCTTGCTTCTGCTGGATAGGGGGCAAAATAGTGTGGCTTTCTTGCTCCTAACCCTCATCTTATCTTTCTTGCTGGAGCTGTTCCAGCAAAAAAGGATACAAGTGGGGTTATTACTGACCCATGGCCTGCTGTTTCTGCTGAAGCCAGAAGCTCTCTTTTTCTTTCCCCTCTTTGTTTACTCGGTCGTACAGATTATTCCTAATTGGAGTTGGCTTTGTCTCTTCATTCTCTTTTTCTTACCGACTCCTCTGACCATCCTATTTAGTCTCTTAGCGGCCTACATGGCCTATCAAAGGCAGGCAAATCAGGCTTTTAGGAAGCAAAATCTACAAATCCAGAATCGGCTGGCCCAGGACAAGATGGCCCTGCGCCGCAAGCAACAGCAGTTGGAACAGGATCAGGTCAAAAATATGGAAATTGCCACCCTGTCTGAGCGCAACCGCATTGCCCATAGCTTGCACGACTCTATCGGGCACCTCATCAGCAGCAGTATCTTGCAACTAGAAGCCCTTCAGATAACCAGTCAGGAAGAGGCCACCCGTCAACATCTGGAGGTTCTGTCAGAGCATTTGCAGACAGGCATGACTGACATCCGCCAGACCCTCCATCAGCTCTACAATGACTCCTTTGACCTCCACCAACGCCTAGAAGAAAGTTTGGAGCCACTCGGCAATCGGGAATTGACCTTTCATTACAGTGTGGAGTCGCCCTTGCCCCTTTCTGTCAAGCTTGATTTTGTGACCATTGTCAAGGAATTGGTGACCAACTGCTGCAAGCATTCCAACAGCAGCCAGGTAAGGCTGGTCTTAGTGGAGCAGCCCAGCTTTTTCAGCCTGACCTACAAGGACAATGGCAGTTTTCAATCCCAGAGCCAGAAAGGGATTGGACTTTATTCCATTGAAGAAATTGTCCAAAAATACAAGGGAAGCATGACCATTGACCAAGTAGATGGTTATCACCTGCACTTGATTTTTAGAAAGGAGGCCATTGAGCTATGAAAGAACTCGTGATTATCGATGATGATTATTTGGTGGTTCAGGCCCTGGAAACCATTGTTAATTCCAAGGAAAATCTAACTGTCGTGGCGACTGGCCACAGTGGTCAAGATGCCATTGACCTCTATCAGAAGCACCAGCCCGACCTCCTTTTGATGGACATCCGCATGGAGCCCATGTCAGGCATTGAGGCAGCAGCCGACATACTGGAGGAGCACAAGGAGGCCAAGATTCTCTTTATCACCACCTTTCAGGACGATGACTATATCACAAAAGCCATGGCTTTGGGCTGCCGCGGCTACATATTAAAACAAAATATCAAGGGTATCCTTCCCGCCATCGAAGCTGTTGAAAATGGCCATCTGGTTTTTGACTCTCAAATTATCCAGTCCATCCACCCCAAGAAAGAAGCGCAGGTCATCGAGCATTTGACGGAGCGTGAAAACCAAGTCCTGCACTTAGTTGCGGATGGTCTCAACAACAAGGAAATTGCCGATATCCTCTTTTTGAGTGAGGGAACTGTGCGCAACTATGTCTCTGCCCTCATGGACAAATTAGGGCTTAGGGACCGGACTCAGTTAGCAGTTTATTATTACAAGCATCAGTCTTAAACCAAAGAAACCGCCAGGCTCCTATATGAGAACCTAGCGGTTTTTCGTTTCTTATTTTTGGAACAGTTGTTGAACAAACTGGCCACCGTAGATCCAAAAGAAGCTATAAGCAACGATGGAGAAGGGGCGGCAAAGTAGGGTGATGGTGATGAACTTACGATAACTCATGCTGGTCAAGCCGGTAATCATCACGACAATGTCTGCTGGTGAAATTGGGGATAGCATGCAAATGATAAAGAAAATTTCGTATGCACGCTTATTGTCAATCTTGCTTTCGTACTTGTAAAAAGTCTCCTCTGTCATAAAGAGAAGGCAGAATTTCTTCCCATAGCGTCTAGCCAGCCAGAAAAGGATGATGCTACCAATCGAAATGCCAACATAGTTGAGGATAAAGCCCCACCAGAAACCAAAAACGAGGAAGCCAACGACAGTTGTCACACCCCCTGGAATGATGGGGAATACTACCTGAATGACTTGAATAGCTAAAAAGATAAGCCCACCGAAGGTTCCATGACTTTTAATAAATTCGGTCAGGACATTTTGATCATTTAAAATACCAATCCGATAGAGCCAAACTAAAAAGAAGAAAGTTGCGATTAGAGTAATGATGCTCAATACATGGATTGTTTTTTGCAATAATTTATACATACTATCATTCTACCATAAACTATCCCTTTTTCAAATTAAGGAAAAAGGAAAAAATTATTTTGCTATTTCTAAAAAAATCTGTTATAATGTTTAACGTATCCTATGAGGGGTCGTTACGGATTCGACAGGCATTATGAGGCTTGTTCTGCAACCCGAATGGCGGCGTAACCGCTCAGTTTAAATATAACTGCAAAAAATACAAACACTTACGCATTAGCAGCTTAATAACCTGCCTGCGTGACTGGTCACAGATTGCTTGCGTTTGTTGATTGGTCTTAATTTAGCGAGCTACGTTAGAACTGAGTCAGGCTGTTCTAAAAGAGATAAACTGACTCGCCTGCTGTCGGCTTGAGTTATGTGCCGGCAACTGGTTAAATCAAGACATAACCTATGGTTGTAGACGAATAAGTTAGCAGGTGTTTGGACGTGGGTTCGACTCCCACCGGCTCCATCATATTCAATATGGAAGATTACTCAAGAGGCTTAAGAGGCCGTGTTGGAAACGCGGTAGGCGTGTAACAGCGTGCGTGGGTTCGAATCCCATGTCTTCCGTCAGAGAGAAGCAGTGCTTGGCACTGTTTTTTTGTGCAGAAAAACTTGAAATTCCTAGGGATTGTGCTATGATAGATAACAATATACCTAGAAGTAAAGGAGAATTTCAGTGAAGCAAATAGACTTGCAACAGTTGGCCAAGGCAGAGCTGCATTGCCATTTAGATGGTTCCTTATCGCTAGCAACAATCCGCCGATTGGCGGAGATGGCAGACCTTGCTCTGCCTGAGAATGACACGGAGTTGAAAGACTTGGTAACAGCTCCTGCCAGAACAGAGTCGCTGATAGACTATCTCAAGGTTTTCGATGTTATCCGTCCCCTTCTACAAACCAAGGAAGCCTTGCAGTTGGCGGCTTATGATGTTGCTAGTCAGGCGGCTGCAGAAAATGTTTTATACATTGAGATTCGTTATGCACCGGAATTGTCCATGGATCAGGGATTGACAGCCTTGGAAACCCTTGAAGCAGTTCTTGATGGTTTGGAAGCAGCAAGAAAGGATTTTGGCATCGTTGCTAAGGTCTTGGTCTGTGGCCTTAAACAGAGTCCGGCAGATATGACCCAAGAGATTTTCCAAAAGGTAGCAGTGTTATCTGAGAGAGGCTTGGTTGGATTTGATTTTGCCGGAAACGAGGCAGACTATCCAACAAAGAATCTGCTTGAAACCATTCAAAAAACCAAACAATTAGGTTTGCCATTGACCTTTCATGCCGGAGAATGTGGTTGTGTCACCAATATTTGTCAGGCCTTAGCGCTTGGAATCAAGCGGATTGGTCATGCCACAGCTCTCAGCGGGCAAGCGGATGCCATTGCAAGGTTTGTTGAGCAAGGAGCGACTGTCGAGATGTGTTTGACTAGTAATCTCCAAACGGGTGCTGCTAAGAGTTTAGCAGATTTTCCCTATCAGGAATTGTATGATGCCGGAGCCAAGATAACCATTAACACAGACAATCGGACGGTATCAGATACCAATCTAACCAAGGAGTACGGTCTTTTTGTCCAATATTTTGGAACCAGCAGGGATGATTTTTATCGTTTCAACCAACAGGCTATTCATGCAAGTTTTGCCAGTCAAGAAGAAAAACAAGCGCTTCTGACGGCTTTACAGTTGGCCTATCATTCTTAATATAGAAAAGCTCTATAACTTCAAGGAGAGTAACCTGAAGAGATAGAGCTCTTTTTTCTTTTTATTGAAGATTGAGCCGCTTTGTCATGATGTAATGAGTTCCAAAGTAGTAGCCTATCGATAAAATGAAACTAAATACCATCGTAATCGGATGCGGTAAGAATGGTACGTAGGTGGCACTGAACTGATTCAATTGGAAGAAGGTGGCGATGATACCAGCCATAAAGCTAATACCAAAGTAGAAGAGAACAGCCATTAACGTACGGTGGTCGTGGAACAATTGCCCCAAGGAGATGGAGAAGTAAATCAACAAAATTCCTTCAGCTATTGCTAGGAAAAGTGCCAGGATAGACTGTACCAAAATACCAAAGTCAAAATAGGCAGCATAGTAATAGAAGCCTTTAAATGCTTGAGATAGATATGGAAGTGCTGGAATGCTGAGAGTAATCAAAGCACAGAGGCCAGCTGTTAGGATGGCCAGTAGAAGCCAGATCATAGCTGCGGTAAATTTACTGAGGATTAGCTGATGGCTACTAACTGGTAGGGTCATGGTTAGGTAACCCTGACGGCCATAGATATTTTTCCTAAAGCGATTGATGATTAAGAGGAAGGTTGAGATAATGAGTCCTCCAATTAAGAGAGCAAAGGCAAAGATGATGATACCAAAGAAGAATCCTTCAGCAGTTTCCACTTCGCTACTAAATGAATAGCCTCTTTCTGGTGAGCGCATCATTAAGGTCTGAATCCAAAAACCAATCACCGTAGCCAGTACCAAGGCGGCTCCGTACAGACTGATATACCATTTTCCGAGAGATTTAAACTCGTATTTCAATAATTTCGTAAACATATTTTCTCCTTTCTCTTCTTAGGCCTTGAAATCACGACGGAAGAGTTCGTCAATGGATTCGCCGCTTTCGATGCGCAGGTCATCCACATTTCCTTGGCGGACAACGCTACCGTATTGAAGGAAAATCACTTCATCAAGGATTTGTTCCACATCTGAGATGAGATGGGTTGAGATAATGACAGAAGCAGTTGGAGAGTAGTTGTTGATGATGGTTTTTAAGATGTAATCCCGGGCTGCTGGGTCTACTCCGCCGATTGGTTCGTCAAGAACATAAAGCTGGGCCTGGCGGCTCATTACCAAAATCAACTGCACCTTTTCTTTGTTACCTTTTGATAGGTGTCTCATACGACTTTGCAGGTCAATACGTAAATCCTGAAGCAAATGGAGGGCTCGTTCTTGGTCAAAGTCCGCATAGAAGTCTTTGAAAAAGGCGATGGCATCCGAAACCTTCATATTCTCATCCAAGTAGGTGGTGTCTGGAAGATAGGAAACAATTTGTTTGGTTTCCGGAGAAGGTGTGCGGCCGTTTATCAGAATTTGTCCATATTCTGGCTGAAGAAGTCCGTTAATCAGTTTAATCAGGGTGGTTTTCCCAGAACCGTTTGGTCCAAGAAGGCCGATGATTCTACCCGCAGATAGTTTCAGATTGACATTGTTCAAGGCAACAGCACCGCCATAAGATTTGGATACCTGCTGCAACTCAACAAGGGTTAAGTGTCTATTCATGGAAGTCTCCTTTCAAATACGCATCCAGTTGTTGAACCAGCTCGTCCTGAGTAAAGCCCAAGTCCAACATATTGTTGACAAAATTCTCCAATTCTTCCTGGGCCAGTTGGAGTCGAGTCTTACGAATCAATTCGTGGTTATCTGTTACGAAGCGTCCGGTAGTCCGCACGGAGTAAACAAATCCTTCCGTTTCGAGATCAGATAAGGCCCGTTGAACGGTGTTGGGATTGACTCCGGCCGTTTCCGCCAAATCGCGAATAGTCGGAAGTTTATCCCCTGATTTCAGTTGGTTGGTCACAATCTGTAATTTAATGGTATTACTGATTTGAATGTAAATCGGAACATTGTTATCAAATTTCCAAGCCATGTATCATCTTCCTTTCTAGCTAATTGTTTTATTGTTCTATATACATAGTACAATAATATACTCCAGTTGGCAAGCATTTTGCTGAAAAATAATCAGGAAATTTACTAGAGCTAAAGGAAGTCTATCTATACCATTCTCAAATTTTAGGGTATAATAGATAGAAAAGAGTTAAAGGAGAGCGCCATGCTAGCACAATTGGATACCAAAACCGTCTATACCTTTTTGGATAGCATGGTAACGATTGAAAAGTATGTAGAGAAGGCTAAGGCCTTGGGATATAGCCATCTCGGTATCATGGATCGAAACAATCTCTATGCTGCCTATGGTTTTATTCAGGCCTGTCAGAAAAAGGGAATCCAACCGATTATAGGCTGTGAGATAGAATGGAGTTTGGCAGCGGATCAAGATCCGGTTTTGATGCAATTTATCGCACTCAGCAGCAATGGCAATCGGAACCTGATGAAAATTTCAACAGCCAAGATGACCGGGCACCAGGATTTTGAAGATATTCGCCAATTTCTGAAAGATGTCGCCATCGTTCTTCCCTATGCAGAAGGAGTGGAGAATTACAATCTTGGTGTGGACTACTATATTGGAGTGCGTGAGGATAGTCCGCTGTTTGAGAGCAAGAACCCCATCTTGCCCCTCCATACTGTCCGTTATTTTGATGAGAAGCAGGTGGAAACCCTGCAGGTTCTCCATGCCATTCGTGATAATGTTCAGCTCAATCAGGTCAACCATTTGATTCGTCAAGAACAGCTCCTATCCGCTCAAGAATTGGAAGCAAGGTTTCATGATAAGTTTCCTCAGGCGGTAGTGAATTTGAAAGAGCTTGTGGCTCCTATTACTTATCAGATGGATACCAGTTTAAAATTGCCACGCTTTAATCGAGAACGTCCTGCGGTAGAAGAATTGTCTGAAAGGGCTCAAGCTGGGTTAGTAGCAAAAGGACTGACAGGCGAGAACTATCAAGAGCGCTTGCAAGAGGAATTAGCAGTTATCCACCAGATGGGCTTTGATGATTATTTCTTAATCGTCTGGGACTTATTACGCTTTGGTCGCAGCCAGGGCTATTATATGGGGATGGGGCGCGGTTCGGCGGTAGGCAGTTTAGTGTCTTACGTTTTGGACATTACAGGAATAGACCCTGTCCGGCACAACCTGCTTTTTGAACGGTTTTTAAATCTGGAGCGTTACAGCATGCCGGATATTGATATTGATATTCCAGATATTCATAGAGGAGATTTTATCCGCTATGTCCGTGACCGCTACGGAAGCACACACGCCGCCCAAATTGTCACCTATTCTACCTTCGGTGCCAAGCAGGCGATTCGAGATGTATTTAAGCGCTTTGGAACACCTGAGTACGAGCTGACAAACATTACCAAGAAGATTTCCTTTAAGGATAGCCTGCAGTCGGCTTATGAAAAAAATGCTTCCTTTCGGCAGCTCATTAACAGCAAAATTGAATACCAGAAGGCCTTTGAAATAGCGAAGCAAATCGAAGGTCAACCGCGGCAGACCTCTATTCATGCAGCAGGTGTCGTGATGAGTGATGAGGAGTTGACGGATACGATTCCGCTCAAGGCTGGTGAAGATATGCTGATTACTCAGTATGATGCACCTGCGGTCGAAGCCAATGGTTTGTTAAAGATGGACTTTTTAGGCTTGCGAAATTTGACCTTCGTCCAGAAAATGGCAGAAGGAGTTCTGGAAAAATACCAGAAAAAAGTGGATATTGCAGCCATTGACTTGGAAGATGCCGCCACCTTACAGCTATTTGCTGCTGGTCAAACCAAAGGCATCTTCCAGTTCGAGCAACCAGGAGCGATCAGTCTGTTGAAACGGGTCAAACCAACTCGATTTGAGGACATCGTTGCAACCACTAGTTTGAATCGGCCAGGAGCTAGTGACTACTCTGATAATTTTGTTAAACGCAAGCACGGACAAGAAACAATTGACTTACTAGAGGACTCTATCGCAGACATCTTGCAGCCCACTTATGGAATCATGCTCTATCAGGAACAAGTGATGCAGATTGCCCAGCGTTATGCAGGCTTTACTCTTGGAAAAGCCGACTTGCTCCGCAGGGCAATGTCCAAAAAGAATGCTCAAGAGATGCAGGGTATGGAAACTGCCTTTCTGGCAGGCGCCACGGAGAAAGGACATTCTCTTGAAAAAGCCAAGGACATTTTTGCTATGATGGCCAAGTTTGCAGGATACGGCTTCAACCGTAGTCACGCCTATGCTTACTCAGCTCTAGCCTTCCAGTTGGCTTATTTCAAGACCCACTATCCAGATGTCTTCTTCGATGTCATGCTCAATTATTCCAGTGCAGACTACATTACAGATGCCCTGCAATTTGACTTTCAGCTAGCTCGTCTGACAGTCAATAATATCCCTTACCATGATCGATTTGACCACAATCGTATCTACATGGGCTTAAAAAATATCAAGGGCTTGCCTAGAGAATTGGCTTTTTGGATATTGGAAAATCGGCCTTTCAAGGGAGTTGAAGATTTTGTATTGCGCCTTCCGGAAACTTATAAGAAAAAAGAGCTGCTGATTCCACTGGTTCAACTAGGGCTTTTTGACGATTTTGAAGCTAACCGTCGTAAAATTATTGACAACTTAGAGAATCTCTTTGTCTTTGCGGATGCCTTTGGCTCATTCTTTGCGGAAGAAACGTATAGCTGGACAGATGCTGAAGATTATACTGACAGCGAGAAATACCAGCTAGAGCAACATCTAATCGGCATTGGCATTAGTCCACATCCGCTGGTGAAAATCAGTCAAGAGTCCAAGCGAACGGTAACTGATTTAGCTGATTTGGTGGCCGGCAACCAGGTTACCTTGCTGGTACAAATTCAGACCATTCGTGTGATTCGGACCAAGAAAACGGGGGAGCAGATGGCTTTTTTACAGGTAACAGATACCAAACGGAAGCTAGATGTGACTCTCTTTCCGGCCACCTATAAGAAGTATGCTTACTTACTAGAAGAGTCAGGGATTTTCTATTTGACAGGGAAGGCTCAGGAGCGTGACGGACACGTTCAGTTTGTGGCAGAGTCTATTGAGCCGACCAGTCAGAAGAAATGCTGGCTTCTTCTGGAGAATAATCAACACGACAAAGCCATCGTCCGAATCTTGGAGCGTTATCGAGGAACAATTCCGGTCGTTCTTCACTATCAAGACAGCAATCGAACGGTTCAAGCAAAGCAATTTTTGGTTCAAGAATCCCCGCTCATGGTAGAAGAACTGCAAGAGTTTGTTATGAAAACGGTTTTTCGGTAATTTTTTGTAAAAATACAAGCATGTTTAGCCCAAGTGTGATATAATAGGGCAGTTAATATGAAAATATAAAGGAGCATTAACAAATGAAGCGTATTGGTGTTTTAACCAGTGGTGGCGATGCCCCTGGTATGAATGCTGCAATTCGTGCAGTTGTTCGCCAAGCAATTTCAGAAGGCATGGAAGTTTATGGAATCAGTGAAGGCTACGCAGGTATGGTAGCTGGAAAAATCGCTCCATTGACCATCCGCTCTGTAGGCGATATTATTTCTCGCGGAGGTACCTTCCTTGGTTCAGCTCGTTATCCAGAGTTTGCCCAGCTTGAGGGTCAATTAAAAGGGATTGAGCAGCTGAAAAAGCATGGCATTGAAGGTGTTGTTGTTATCGGTGGTGACGGCTCTTACCATGGTGCGATGCGTTTGACAGAACATGGCTTCCCAGCTGTCGGCGTTCCTGGAACAATCGACAACGATATTGTTGGCACAGACTTTACCATTGGTTTTGATACAGCCGTGACAACAGCTATGGATGCGATTGATAAAATTCGTGATACATCATCCAGTCACCGCCGTACCTTCGTTGTTGAAGTAATGGGCCGTCATGCAGGTGATATTGCTCTCTGGGCAGGTATCGCAGCAGGTGCAGATGTCATTGTTGTTCCAGAAGAAGACTTTGACATCAAAGAAATCGTTGCTAGAATCAAACAAGGTTATGATACTGGTAAAAAACACAGCATCATCGTTCTTGCAGAAGGCGTGATGCCAGTGACTCAATTTGCTAAAGAATTGAAAGCTGCTGGAGATTTGAGCGACTTGCGTGTAACCGAACTCGGTCACATCCAACGTGGTGGTTCACCAACTGCGCGCGACCGCGTTTTAGCATCGCGTATGGGTGCCCACGCTGTTAAATTGCTCAAAGAAGGCCGTGGTGGACTTGCTGTTGGTATCCGTAACGAAGAAATGGTTGAAAATCCAATCCTCGGAACGGCTGAAGAAGGTGCTTTGTTTAGTCTTTCTCCAGAAGGCAAGATTATTGTCAACAATCCACACAAGGCTGACTTGAACCTTGCTACATTGAACAGAGAAATTTCGTTCTAGTCTATTTATTATTGTTAATGTGATCATAAGATCATAATTTATAAAAGGAGCTTTTATCTAATCATGAATAAACGTGTTAAAATCGTTGCTACACTTGGTCCAGCTGTCGAAATCCGTGGCGGTAAAAAATTTGGTGATGACGGTTATTGGGGTGAAAAACTAGATGTTGAAGCATCTGCTCAGAAAATCGCTCAGTTGATCAAAGAAGGTGCTAATGTCTTCCGTTTCAACTTCTCACACGGCGACCACCAAGAGCAAGGCGAACGTATGGCTACTGTTCGCCGTGCAGAAGAAATTGCCGGTCAAAAAGTTGGTTTCTTGCTTGATACCAAAGGTCCTGAAATGCGTACAGAATTGTTCGCAGACGGAGCGAAAGAATATGCCTATAAAACAGGCGACAAACTTCGCGTAGCAACTAAACAAGGCGTAGAATCAACAAAAGAAGTGATTGCCTTGAACGTTGCAGGTGGTTTGGACATTTTTGACGATGTGGCTCTTGGTCAAACAATCCTCATCGACGACGGTAAACTTGGTTTGACTGTTGTTGGCAAAGATGCAGCTACTCGTGAATTTGAAGTAGAAATTGAAAATGATGGTATCATTGCAAAACAAAAAGGTGTAAACATTCCAAACACCAAGATTCCTTTCCCAGCGCTTGCTGAACGTGATAACGCAGATATTCGTTTTGGTTTGGAACAAGGCTTGAACTACATCGCGATTTCATTTGTTCGTACAGCAAAAGACGTAGAAGAAGTACGCGCTATCTGTAAAGAAACAGGTAACGAACACGTTCAATTGTTTGCGAAGATTGAAAACCAACAAGGTATCGATAACTTGGATGAAATTATCGAAGCATCAGACGGTATCATGATTGCCCGTGGTGATATGGGTATTGAAGTTCCGTTTGAAATGGTTCCAGTTTATCAAAAGATCATCATTACAAAAGTGAACGCTGCTGGTAAGGCTGTTATCACTGCGACCAACATGCTTGAAACCATGACAGATAAGCCTCGTGCAACACGTTCAGAAGTATCTGACGTCTTCAACGCGGTTATCGACGGTACAGATGCAACGATGCTTTCTGGTGAGTCTGCAAACGGTAAGTACCCAGTTGAGTCTGTTCGTGCAATGGCAACAATCGCTAAAAACGCTCAAACTCTCCTTGAAGAGTACGGTCGCTTGAACTCAGATAAGTTCAACCGTGCTTCTAAGACAGAGGTTGTCGCTTCAGCGGTTAAGGATGCAACTCACTCCATGAACATCAAGTTGGTTGTTACAATCACTGAAACTGGTTACTCAGCTCGTGCTATCTCTAAATACCGTCCAAATGCAGATATTTTGGCAGTTACCTTCACTGAGAAAGTACAAAAATCATTGATGCTGAACTGGGGTGTTATCCCAGTGGTTACTGAAAAACCAGCTTCAACAGATGACATGTTCGTATTGGCTGAAAAAGTTGCTCTTGAGCAAGGTCTTGTTCAACCTGGTGATGACATTGTTATCGTTGCAGGTGTGCCAGTTGGTGTTGCAGGTTCTACAAACACCATGCGTGTTCGCACTGTCACTGGAAAATGAAACTAATCAAATTTGATTCCACAACGCTAGACCATGTGCTCTAGCGTTTTTGTCATTTTTCTAGCCAATAACTATGTTATACTGGTCTTAATCAGAAAAACTAACAAAGATGAGAAGACTGGTAGTCCATCAGTACTAGAGAGGAATTTATGTCTAAGATTGTAGTCATTGGGTCGACAGTGTGTGATGTATTTGTGTATGTAGATCGCCTGCCGAGTCGGGAAGGAGATACACATATCCGCCGTCAGGAGATGAGATTGGGAGGCTGCGCTTTTAATGTGGCTCATTTTCTACATCAAACAGGCTTGCCTTATCAGTTTGTATCACCAGTAGGAAAGGGCCTCTATGGAGATTTTGTCCGTCAGGAACTGTCACAACTAGGTATGACGAGTACGATTGATTTATCAGGGGCAAATGGATGTTGTTACTGCTTCATTGAAGAAGATGGAGAGCGTACCTTCCTATCTGAGCACGGCGTGGAATATAGCTTTGATGCCAGCTGGCTTGAAGGGATAGAGATTGAACCGACTGATTTTATCTATGTCTGTGGTTTAGAAGTTGAAGAGGCTACCGGAGAAGAACTCGTAGAGGCCCTTGCTCATCTGGAAGGACAGATTGTTTTTTGTCCTGGCCCGAGAGGAAATCTGATTCCAAGAGAAAGACTGGATAAGCTGCTTACACTAGGCCCAATCCTGCATTTGAATGAAATGGAATGTTTGGCTTTGGCTCAGACAGAAGAAGTGGAAGAGGGAGTACTGAGATTATCTTCAACAACTCAAAATGTAGTGGTTGTGACCAAGGGAGGCGAGGGTGTGATCGCTTATGATGGGAGTTGGTATGACCTACCTGCCTATGCCAGCCAGGTAGTGGATACAGTAGGGGCTGGGGACAGTCATGTGGCCGGATTATTGGCTGCTTTACATGTTGGATTTGAATTAGAGCAGGCTTTGGATTTTGCCAATCTTGTCGCCAGTCACGTTGTGGCAAGTACGGGTGTTCATCTGGAAAGGAACCTTTATCACACCTATATAAAACAGCTTAAGGAAGGGAAATAATCCCTCCTTTTTATCATTATAAAATTGTTGTGATTTTCTGAGCATTATTTTTGTAATCGGTATCAAAAGTAGTGTATAATGGAGTCTGTAAAAAAATATATTATTTGAAAGTGAGATTTTACAATATGGCTAAAATCGTTGTTGTAGGTGCAAACCACGCTGGTACATCAGCAATCAACACAATCTTGAACAACTATGGTGCAGAAAACGAAGTTGTCGTTTTCGACCAAAACAACAACATTTCTTTCTTGGGATGTGGTATGGCATTGTGGATTGGTAAACAAATTTCTGGTCCAGAAGGTCTTTTCTACTCAGACAAAGAAAAATTGGAAGCAGCTGGCGCTAAAGTTTACATGGAATCTCCAGTTGAATCTATCGACTATGACAAAAAAGAAGTGACAGCTATTGTTAATGGTGAAAAACACGTTGAAAGCTACGACAAGTTGATTTTGGCTACTGGTTCACAACCAATCTTGCCACCAATCAAAGGTGCTGAAATCCAAGAAGGTTCACGCGAATTCAAGGCGACTCTTGAAAACCTTCAATTTGTTAAATTGTACCAAAACTCTGCTGAAGTAATTGAAAAGCTCAACAACCCAGACATCAAACGTGTAGCAGTTGTTGGTGCTGGTTACATCGGTGTTGAACTTGCTGAAGCGTTTGAGCGTTTGAACAAGGAAGTTATCTTGGTAGACATCGCTCAATCATCACTCGGTGGTTACTATGATCCAGAATTCACTGACTTGATGAACAAAAACTTGGAAGAGCATGGAATCAAATTGGCATTTGGTCAAACTGTACAAGCAGTTGAAGGTGACGGCAAAGTTGAGCGTCTTGTAACTGACAAAGAAACATTTGACGTTGATATGGTTATCTTGGCTGTTGGTTTCCGTCCAAACACTGAACTTGGCGCTGGTAAGATTGAACTCTTCCGCAACGGTGCTTTCCTTGTAAACAAAAAAGGTGAGACTAACATCCCTGATGTTTATGCAATCGGTGACTGTGCAACTATCTACGACAACGCTCTTCAAGATACGAACTACATCGCACTTGCTTCTAACGCTGTTCGTACAGCTATTGTTGCTGCTCACAATGCATGTGGTACAGAACTTGAAACTGCTGGTGTTCAAGGTTCAAATGGTATTTCTATCTATGACCTTAAGATGGTTTCAACTGGTTTGACACTTGAGAAAGCAAAACGCTTTGGCTTCAATGCAGTGGCAACTGACTTCTCAGACCTTCAAAAACCAGAATTCATGGAACATGACAACCACGAAGTGAAAATCCGCATCGTCTACGACAAAGATACTCGTGTTATCCTCGGTGCGCAAATGGCTTCTAAAGAAGATATTTCTATGGGTATGCACATGTTCTCGTTGGCTATTCAAGAGCGTGTAACGATCGAGAAATTGCAACTTCTTGACATCCTCTTCTTGCCACACTTTAACAAGCCATACAACTACATCACAATGGCAGCACTTTCTGCAAAAGATTAAACTAGTTTGGGAAACTGCTGTAATCCAAGCCTAGAAACTCAAAAGCTTGGGGTTATCTAAGAGAGAAGAGGTCCAATGGGCCTTTTCTTTTGGCCTGAAAACAGACTGAGAGCAATCTCGGTTTTGTATGTTCTAAAGAAAGAGCTTTTCTTGAATTTTTGGTATAATAAAAAATACGAAACTACTAGAAAGTAAGAGAAGAATGAATCCACTATTAACTGGAATGAATGAAAGACAGGCAGAAGCGGTGCAGACAACGGAAGGACCGCTTTTGATTATGGCAGGAGCAGGCTCAGGAAAGACGAGAGTGCTGACCCACCGGATTGCTTATCTGATCGATGAAAAATATGTCAATCCATGGAATATTTTGGCGATTACCTTCACCAATAAAGCAGCTCGTGAGATGAAGGAGCGGGCATTTGCTCTTAATCCTGCCACCCAGGATAGTCTGATTGCGACTTTCCACTCTATGTGTGTGCGAATTTTGCGGCGTGATGCTGACCATATCGGCTATAATCGAAATTTCACCATTGTAGATCCAGGTGAGCAACGCACCTTGATGAAGCGAATCATGAAAAATCTAAACTTGGATCTCAAGAAGTGGAGCGAGCGTACGATTTTGGGCACCATTTCCAATGCTAAGAATGACCTGATTGATGAGTTGGCCTATGAAACCCAGGCTGCGGATCTTTATACGCAGATAGTCGCTAAGTGTTACAAGGAATATCAAAAGGAACTTCGTCAGTCAGAAGCTGTTGATTTTGACGATCTGATTATGCTAACGCTTCGCTTATTTGATCAGCATCCAGATGTTTTGACCTATTATCAGCAGCGGTATCAATATATCCATGTGGATGAGTATCAGGATACCAACCATGCCCAATATCAATTGGTTAAATTATTGGCTTCCCGTTTTAAAAATATCTGCGTAGTCGGTGATGCGGACCAATCTATCTACGGATGGCGTGGAGCGGATATGCAAAATATTCTAGACTTTGAAAAAGACTATCCGCAGGCAAAGGTCGTTTTGTTGGAAGAAAACTACCGCTCAACCAAGCGCGTTTTGCAGGCAGCCAATGAAGTCATTGAAAACAACCGCAATCGTAGGCCAAAGAAACTTTGGACGCAAAATCAAGAAGGGGAAAAAATTGTTTACTACCGGGCCAATGATGAGCGGGATGAAACCATCTTCGTAGCCAGTCAAATTTCCCAGTTAGTTGCTAAAGGGCGGTCGTATAAGGACTTTGCCGTTCTGTATCGAACAAATGCCCAGTCGCGTGGAATTGAAGAAGCCCTACTCAAGTCCAATATTCCTTATACTATGGTGGGCGGAACGAAATTTTACAGCCGTAAGGAAATTCGGGATGTCATCTCCTATCTTAATCTTATCGCTAATCCTGCCGATAACATCTCCTTTGAACGGATTGTCAATGAGCCCAAGCGAGGAGCAGGGCCTGGAACACTGGAAAAAATTCGTAGTTTTGCAAGTATACAAGAACTGTCCATGCTAGAAGCCTCGCAGGAGCTTCTCTTTTCCCCTATTAAAGGTAAGGCGGCAACTGCGGTCAATGAGATGGCCAATCAGCTTTACGACTTGCGTAACCAACTGGATCACCTCAGTTTGACAGACCTGACGGAGGCTATCCTTGCTAAGACTGGCTACATGGAATCTCTTGCCATTCAGGCGACTCTGGAGGCGAATGCCCGTATTGAGAATATCCAGGAATTTCTTTCTGTAACGAAATCATTTGATGAAAAAGAGCAGGAAGAAGACGAAACAGGCTTGGACCGTCTCAGTCGTTTCCTCAATGATTTGGCTTTGATTGCGGATACAGATGATGGTGAAAGTGAGGCAAGTCAAGTCACTCTAATGACGCTGCATGCTGCTAAAGGTTTGGAGTTCCCAGTTGTCTTTATTATCGGAATGGAAGAAAATGTCTTTCCGCTGGTTCGGGCTACTGACGAAGAAGCCGATTTGGAAGAAGAGCGCAGGCTAGCCTATGTGGGGATTACTCGGGCTGAGGAACTTTTGTATCTCTGCAATGCCAATTCCCGCTTGCTCTATGGTCGCAGTAGCTTCAATCAGCCTAGCCGCTTTATTCGCGAGATTTCCAGTGAGCTCTTGGATTATCAAGGTTTAGCACGTCCTGCCAATACCAGTTTCAAGGCTTCTTATGTCAATGGCAGAGCAACACAGTTTGGTCAGGGGATGAGCCTGTCTCAAGCTTTGCAAAGTCGTAAGGCTGCTGTTCAGCCTAGTCGCCATCTAGGAGGCGATTTACCTTTTGGCAAAGCTAGCTCTGGTGGAACCAATTGGTCCATTGGTGATATTGCAATCCATAAGAAGTGGGGGAGAGGTACGGTACTTGAAGTGTCAGGAACTGGCAGCAATCAAGAATTGAAGATAAATTTCCCAGATTTGGGACTGAAAAAAGTTCTAGCCAGTCTAGCACCTATTGAAAAGGAAGACTAGGACTTCATTCACCTAAAACTGTCTGTGGGCTCAGACAGTTTTTCTGTCTTTTGCTATAATAGAACTAGCAAGTATTTCGGAGAAACAGATGAAACTCTACTACACAGACATTTCCAATAATTTAACAGCTTTCTTAGCTCAAACTGCCTGTGATTATGCTCGTTCGGGCAAACGGGTCTTCTATATTGCTCCCAACTCTCTCTCTTTTGAAAAAGAAAGGGCTGTTTTGGAGCGTTTGGAGAATCAGGCCTCTTTTGACATCATGGTTACCCGTTTCGCTCAAATGGCTCGCTACTTGGTTCTTAATCAAACTAAGCAACAGGTCAGTTTGGATGATCTAGGTTTGTCCATCTTATTCTTTCGCCTGCTCTCACAGTTTGACGACAGTGACCTCAAGGTCTATGGTCAGTTGAAGACTGATATGCAGTTTATCAGTCAATTGGTTGCTCTTTACAAAGACTTGCAGCGTTCCAATCTAACAGTTCTGGACTTGGAGGCTATGGATACGCCTGATAAATACGATGATTTACATCTGATTTTTACAGCCTTTGAAGAACTACTCCGCAAAGAAGACTATGAAAATGAAAGCAAGATTAGTCAATTCCGGCATCTGGTTGAAGGCGGAGGATTGGATGAAGAGCTTGCTCAGCTGGTAGTGGTGGTAGATGGCTTTACCCGATTTTCAGCAGAAGAGGAAGCCTTGATTGCTGCCCTAGATGGCCGAGTGGCCGAACTAGTAATTGCGGTTTACGCCAGTCAAAAGGCCTATAAGGCAAGCTATGTTGAGGGCAATCTCTATCAGGCAGGGGTTGAATTTCTAAGGAGATTGGCACAGACCTACCAAACTAAGCCAGTCTTTTTACCGACAGACGAATACCTGGACGGTTTTGGCAAGATTTCCAAAAATATTGAAAACCACTATGATTTTTCTGGTGCTTATCTGGAGCTGACAGAAGAAGATACCAGTCAGATTGAGATTTGGGAAGTAACCAACCAGAAGGAAGAGGTCGAAGAGGTGGCGCGTGCCATCCGCAATAGACTGCATCAAGGAAGCCGTTATAAGGATATTTTGTTGCTCTTGGGAGATGTGGAGAGCTACAAACTTCAAATTGGCAAAATTTTCGACAAATATGAGATTCCTTATTACTTTGGCAAGGCCGAAGAGATGAGTCACCATCCCTTGGTGCATTTCGTTGAATCTTTAGAGCGCCTTAAACGCTATAATTTCAGACCAGAAGATCTGCTCAATCTTGTCAAATCGGGCTTGTACGGCAGTTTTGAGCAGAGAGAGCTGGACCGATTTGAACAGTATATCCTTTTTGCAGACATCAAGGGTCGGGCAAAGTTTAGTCGTGATTTTACGGTCAATAGCAGAGCAGGCTATGATTTGGATGAGCTCAACCAGATTCGGGCAAGCCTCATACAGCCCTTAGAAGAACTTTTTAAAGCCCAAACCCAGTCGGTATCTAGCTTACTAGAAAAGTTTACTCGCTTTTTGAAGGCCGTAGCCCTGCCAGTCAATATGGAAAAGCTAGCTAGCCTTTCCAATGAAATCGATCAGGAAAAACAAGAACAAGTCTGGAAAGCCTTCTGTCACATTTTGGAGCAGCTGAAGGAAATTTTTGGGCACGAGAAATTACGATTGGATGACTTTTTAGCTCTCTTGCGGGCAGGTATGCTAGCCAGTCATTACCGTACAGTTCCGGCAACCGTTGATGTGGTTAATATTCGCTCCTATGATTTGATTGAGCCACACAGTGCCAAGTATGTCTACGCTATCGGTCTTAGCCAGTCCAACTTTCCTAAGATTAGTCAGCCCAAGAGCCTGCTGACTGAGGAAGAAAAGGCCAAGGTTAATGCAGTAAGTGGGCAGCAAGGACAGTTTGATCTTGTGAGTCGTGATCATATCAAGAAGAATCATTTTGCTATGATTTCTCTCCTTAATTCTGCAAGTGAAGGCTTAGTCCTTTCCAGTCCGCAGCTCTACAATGAAGCAGAAGATGGTCTGTCACCTTACTTAAAACTTCTCAAAGAGATGGGAGTTCCTTCCGAACAAAAGGGGCGGGGAACGACCTTATCAGCTAGTGATATTGGTCACTATAAGAGCTTGTTATCGCGTGTAATCGAGGCCAATCGAGGTGATTTTGACGCAAATTGGTCCAAAGAAGAGGCTACATTTTGGTCGGTTGCCCTTCGCTACCTGAGAAAGAAACTGGATGAAGAAGGCATAGTGATTCCTACGATTTCTAATCAAGTTCAAACTCAGCCTTTAGCAAATGAAACCCTTAGTCTGCTTTATCCGATTGATAAGCCACTCAAGTTATCCGCATCCAGTCTGACAGATTTTTACCAAAACCAATACCTCTACTTTATTAAACATGTCCTTCGTTTGCAGGAACAGGATAGTCTACGTCCAGATGCTCGCAGTCATGGTAATTTTCTGCATAGGATTTTTGAGCGCTTGACTAAAGATCCCTCTCCAGCTAGTTTTGATGACAAGCTCAAGCTGGCTATTGAGCAGACCAGAAAAGAACCAGGCTTTGCGGCGCTTTATCAAGAAGATGCGGATAGTCACTATTCAGAGCAAGTTCTTCTGGATATTGCTCGGGCGAGTTCACTCGTTTTGCGAGAAGGAAGTCAGATTGAAGTGTTGGCAAATGAGGCTGTTTTTGGTCAGGACACGGGCAACTACCTTGATTTAGAAGGCGGACGCAAGCTGAATATCACCGGTAAAATGGATCGGCTGGATCGGCTGACAGCTGACGGGGCCCTTGGTGTTGTGGATTATAAATCTAGCAGCAATCAGTTTCACATTGACCGCTTTTATAATGGTCTGAGCCCTCAACTGATGACCTATCTTTCCGCCGTTCAGCGATTACCCGAGTTTAGTCAGTCCGAAAAAATCTTTGGGGCTATGTATTTGCACCTTTTGGATCCGATTGTCAAGCTAACTGACGCCAAAACAAGCGACCAGGTTTTGGCAGAAACCTATAAGAGCTTAGTTTACAAGGGACTTTTCCTAGAAGAAGAAAGCAATCAGCTAAATCAGCTGTATCACAAAACCAAGGCTTCCTTATATAGTCGAGAGGAGCTGGCAACCATGCTGACCTATCATGAAAAACTGTATAAAGACGCAGCGCAAACAATCTTATCGGGGAATTTTGCCATCAATCCCTATACAGAAGATGGTCGTTCCGTAGCAGGAGAGCAGCTTAAAGCCATTACCGGATTTGAAGCGAATCTTCACTTAGGTCAGGCTCGCCGACTAACCAAGGGAGGAAAGAAGGAAGACTGGTTGGAGCGTATGAAGAAAGGAGGAGAGGCATGATGTTTGAAGCATTTTTAAAGGCTGAAGAAATCCGTGAGCTACAATTAGCAGAAGCTGAGTCTGATAAGAGTCAAAAGCGCACCCCTGAACAGATTGAAGCGATTTATTGTCATGGTCAGAATGTCCTAGTTTCGGCTTCGGCAGGTTCTGGCAAGACCTTTGTCATGGTTGAGCGGATTTTGGATAAAATCTTGCGTGGTATCCAGATTGAACAATTGTTTATCTCCACCTTCACGGTTAAGGCGGCTGGTGAACTGAAAGAGCGGATTGAAAAAAAACTGAATGAGGCGATTCTAGCTGTTTCGGACGAACAGGTACGCCGTCATCTATCTCGCCAGCTAACTGAGCTTGAAAACGCTGATATTGGTACCATGGATGCTTTTACTCAGAAATTGGTCACCAGCTATGGTTACAGCTTAGGGATTTCCCCAAATTTTCGGATTCTGCAGGATAAGAGCGAACAAGACCTATTGAAAAATGAAGTCTTTGCAGAACTATTTGCCACCTACTTAGAAGGACAAGAAGGTACTGTTTTTCAACAGTTAGTTCGGAATTTTTCTGGCAATCGAAAGGATAACAAGGGCTTTCGAGAAATTGTTTATCAGATTCATGGATTCAGTCAGTCAACTAGCAATCCGGAGCAGTGGTTGCGCTCTACCTTGCTCAAAGGCTACCAAGACTTTGACAGTCTGGACAGCCTGCCACCCTCGCTCTTGATAGGTCTTTTGGATGCTATGAATCAAGCTGCGGATGACCTAGAAGACTTGACCCATCATCCTGATTATAAGCAGGTCACAGCTAAAGGGGCTATGACTGCTAACTATAAGAAGCATCAGGCTATTTTTGAGGAACTACGGAACTTGGCCAGCAACTTCAAAGAAAAGATGGATGCAGAGCAGCTACCTCAGTTGACAGGTCAATTAAACAACCTCTTGCCTTCTGGAAGTGAGGTAACAGTTGCAGGTACCAAGTATCCGATTTTCAAATTGCTCAAGGCTCGCTTGCTAGACATCCAGCATTTGGAAACCGTCTTGGCTTATCAACCTCAGGCTCTGCCTATCCTGCAGGTCTTGCAAGCCTTCCTCCTTGATTTTTCAGCTCGTTATTTGGAGCGAAAGATACAGGAAAATTGCTTTGAATTCTCCGACATCAGCCATTTTGCTATTCGGATTTTGGAAGAAAACCCAGGCATCCGTCAGATTTTTCAAGACAAGTATCATGAGATAATGGTTGACGAGTATCAGGATAACAACCACACTCAGGAGCGCATGCTGGATTTGTTATCAAATGGTCAGAACCGTTTCATGGTGGGAGATATTAAACAATCTATCTACCGGTTCCGTCAGGCCGACCCGCATATTTTCCAGGAAAAATTTGAACGCTATCAGGCTGACCCAAGTGCTGGCAAGCTGATTTTACTCAAAGAGAATTTCCGCAGCCAAAATGAAGTAATAGAAGCAACAAATGCGATCTTTACGCGCTTAATGGACAGGGAAGTTGGACAAATCAAGTACGACCAGACACATACGCTAGTGGCGGGGAGCGACCGACAAAAGATACACCAGCCTCAGCATACCATGGAATACCTGATTTACAACAAGGATACGACGGCTGAAGCAGATCCGTCAGCCCTAACGTCAGGAGAAGTTGAATTGGTCGCTAAGGAAATCATCCGCCTTCATAATGAAGAAGGTGTGGCCTTTTCTGACATTACCCTCCTTGTACCTTCAAGGACACGCAATCAGGCGATTTTAAACAGCTTTGAAACGCATGGCATCCCTCTGGTATCTGATGGAGGGGAAGCCAACTATCTCAAGTCCTTGGAAGTGATGGTGATGTTGGATACCCTGCGTGCCCTCAACAATCCTCTCAATGACTATGCTCTAGTTGCCTTGCTCAAGTCACCTATGTTCCGATTTGATGAGGATGAGTTGGCTAGGATAGCCTTGCAGGCTGACAAAGGTTTCTTTTATGAAAAAATGGAGCTAGCCGTAGCGGATGCTAGACAGGCAAGCGACTTGATACATCCTGCTTTTAAGCGCAAGCTACAAGCCTTTTTGGATTATCTCAAGAGCTGGCGACTTTATGCTAAGACCCATTCCATTTACGACCTGATTTGGAAGATTTATAATGAAAAGTTCTACTATGACTATGTGGGAGCCCTACCCAACGGTTCTAAGCGTCAGGCTAACCTCTACGCTCTGGGATTGCGGGCCAACAGTTTTGAAAAAACTGGTTTTAAGGGCTTGTCGCGTTTCATCACTTTTATTGATAAACTCTTGGCAAGTGATAACGATTTGGCTGATGTAGAAGTTGCTCTTGCGCAAAATGCAGTTCAGCTGATGACTGTTCACAAGTCCAAGGGGCTGGAGTTTAAATATGTCTTCCTGCTCAACATGGATAAGAGTTTTAATGCGACAGAAAACCGTAGCAGCGTCATTCTCAGTCGGGAAAATGGGCTGGGCATCCAATTCATTGCCGATATGAAAGACCAGTTCGAAACCCCGTTACCCCATGTCCGCGTTTCGATGAACACCCTGCCCTATCAGCTCAACCAACGAGAACTCAAACTAGCAGACTTGTCTGAGCAAATGCGGCTCCTTTATGTGGCCATGACACGGGCTGAGAGCAAGCTCTATCTGGTCGGTAAAGCTAGCAAGGAAAAGCTAGAGGATCGCTATGATGGCAAACGCAGAGAAGGGGTTCTGCTTGCGTCCAGCCGAGAAAGTATGAACAACTTCCAAGATTGGATTTTGGCCATTGAGGAAGCCTTTCAGGGAGAGGAGCTTTACTTTAAAAAGCGCTTTATTGATGATGAGGACTTGACTCCTGATAAGATTGGTCAACTCAGGATGGAAACCCAAATTTCCGCTGATGATGTAAAAAACCTTCGTCAGTCAGAAGACATTCGGCTAGCCTTGGATCAACTTGCCTCTGTTGAGGCACTCAACCAACGCTACAAATTCGCGATTGAACTGCCAAGTGTTCGGACACCTAGCCAGATAAAAAAACTTTATGAGCCGGTTTTAGCTGAAGATGGTTTGGAAGTTATGGAGAAAGTAAGACCAAGTTTAACCTTTGAACTACCTGATTTCTCTAAGAAAACTCCTGTTACTGGGGCTCAGGTGGGTTCTACTCTGCATGAGCTAATGCAAGCCCTGCCTCTCAATGCCCCTATGACCCTTGGACTGATCGAAAGAACGCTAGACAAAGTAGCAGCAACCGAAGCTGTCAAATCTAGTATCGACTGTCAGAAAATCCTTGACTTCTTCAGTACAGAATTAGGGAAGGAAATTTTAGCCAATCAGGACAAACTGCGACGGGAAGCAGCCTTTGCCAGTTTAGAACAAGATCCCGTTTCTAAGGAATATTTTGTTCTTCGAGGAATTGTTGATGGCTTTATCCGCTATTCAGATCGCATTGTTTTGTTTGATTACAAGACGGATCGTTACAAGGATGCCCAAACAATCAAAGACCGCTACCGACAGCAGATGACCCTTTATCAACAAGCCCTATCCAAAGCTTACCAGATTGAACAGGTCGAAGCCTATTTGATTCTCCTTGGAGGCGAAAAAATTGAGGTCATTTCAATGAATTAAGCGAAAAAACCAGCATTTTTAGCTGGTTTTTTATGCTATAATGAAGAAAAATACAAGGTTAGGGAAGTTTCCCGCACATAAGGAGGTATCCATGCAACGAACATTTTTCATGATTAAACCAGACGCTGTTGAACGTGGTCTGATTGGACAAGTCCTTACACGCATTGAATGCAGAGGCTTTCGCATTGTTCAACTCAAGATGATGACAGCAGATAAGGATTTAATTGCTGCTCACTATGACCACCTCGTGGACAAGCCCTTCTTTCCAAAACTAGTTGACTACATGACTCGTGGTCCTCTGGTTGCTGGGATTATTGAAGGCCCTGAAGTAGTCAACTCTTGGAGAGATATGATGGGTGTAACCAATCCTTTAGAAGCTGCACCAGGAACTATCCGAGGGGATTATGCAACGGCACCTGTGGATGGAAATTTCTACAATGTTGTCCATGGATCAGACTGTCCAGAAGCGGCCGAACGAGAAATCGCCCTATGGCTTGGGCACTAGTCTTCAAATGAATGAAATTGGTAGGTAGACTGATTTTACTTATTAGAGTTCGCCTTAACATCTCAACGTCAACTTGGCTTGTGTTTTACACTCCAATCTGACCGATACAGATGTTAGCGAACTCTTTTTCGTTTAGCAAGTTCAAATTTTTTCACCCTGAGTTTTTCTCCCCATCCGCCGTTATTCTATCTAGCTAAATTCCTTGTCTTTTGATATAATAAAGAGTAATACCTTTAAAAGGATGAATGATGAACGTAAAAGAATTAAAACACCGTCAGGAGAAGATTCGTAACTTCTCCATTATTGCCCACATTGACCATGGAAAGTCAACCTTGGCAGACCGAATTTTAGAAAAAACAGAAACAGTTTCCAGTCGTGAGATGCAGGCCCAGTTGTTAGACAGCATGGACTTGGAGCGTGAGCGAGGCATTACCATCAAGCTCAACGCTATCGAGCTGAATTACAAGGCTAAAGATGGGGAAACCTATATTTTTCACTTGATTGATACCCCAGGACACGTTGACTTTACCTATGAAGTATCCCGTTCCTTGGCAGCCTGCGAAGGTGCAATCTTGGTAGTGGATGCGGCTCAGGGAATTGAGGCTCAAACTCTTGCCAATGTCTACCTTGCCTTAGATAATGATTTAGAAATTCTGCCTATCATCAACAAGATTGACCTTCCGGCAGCAGATCCCGAGCGGGTTCGTCAGGAGATTGAAGACGTTATTGGACTAGATGCGTCCGAGGCAGTCTTGACTTCTGCCAAGGCTGGAATCGGTATTGAAGAAATTCTGGAGCAGATTGTCGAAAAGGTTCCAGCGCCGACAGGTGATGTAGAAGCGCCACTTCAGGCCTTGATTTTCGACTCGGTTTATGACCCTTATCGGGGTGTTATTCTCCAAGTCCGTATTGTCAATGGTGTGGTGAAGCCCGGTGACACCATTCAAATGATGAGTAATGGTAAGACCTTTGATGTGACAGAGGTTGGTATCTTCACGCCCAAAGCTGTTGGACGGGACTTCCTTGCAACAGGTGATGTTGGTTATATCGCAGCATCCATCAAGACTGTTGCAGATACCCGTGTCGGTGACACAGTGACCTTAGCAGACAATCCGGCAGCTGCCCCATTGGATGGTTACAAGCAGATGAATCCAATGGTCTTTGCGGGTATCTATCCGATTGATTCTAACAAATACAATGATTTGCGTGAAGCCTTGGAAAAATTACAGCTCAACGATGCCAGCCTGCAATTTGAACCAGAAACATCACAGGCTCTTGGTTTTGGTTTCCGATGCGGTTTCCTTGGTTTGCTTCACATGGACGTTATTCAAGAGCGGATTGAACGTGAGTTTAACATCGACCTGATTATGACGGCACCGTCGGTCGTTTACCATGTCAATATGACAGACGGGGAAATGTTGGAAGTAGCCAATCCGTCCGAGTTTCCGGATCCGACCAAGATCAGCAACATCGAAGAACCCTACGTTAAGGCTCAGATTATGGTGCCGCAAGAATATGTGGGCGCTGTCATGGAGTTAGCTCAGCGCAAGCGGGGTGATTTTGTTACCATGGATTACATTGATGACAACCGTGTCAATGTCATCTACCAAATTCCTCTTGCAGAAATCGTCTTTGATTTCTTTGACAAACTCAAGTCTTCAACCCGTGGTTACGCAAGTTTTGATTATGAAATTTCGGAGTATCGTTCATCCAAACTGGTTAAGATGGACATTCTCCTCAATGGCGATAAGGTTGACGCGCTTAGCTTTATTGTTCACAAGGAATTTGCTTATGAACGCGGGAAAATCATCGTGGACAAGCTTAAGAAAATTATCCCTCGTCAACAATTTGAAGTGCCAATCCAAGCGGCAATCGGTCACAAAATTGTGGCGCGCAGCGACATCAAAGCCCTTCGTAAAAATGTCTTGGCCAAGTGTTATGGTGGCGACGTTTCCCGTAAACGCAAGCTCCTTGAAAAACAAAAGGCCGGCAAGAAACGGATGAAAGCCATTGGTTCTGTCGAAGTGCCTCAAGAAGCCTTTCTCAGTGTCCTTAGCATGGATGACGACGATAAAAAGTAAGCAGCAGCACATACCCAAAGCTTTATAGAATGGGTTCTCTCAATCTGTCATAGGCTAGGTCTTGATATTTTTGCATCGAGAGGTTGGACTTTGCGCCCAACCTCTTTGTAGGTCAGCAGGATTCGACAATATGGGAAAAAGCAGCCTGTCATGTTGAGAGCTGGAAAAAGTAAACAGGAGAACATATGTATCAGCTAATCGCCTTTGATATGGATGGTACCTTATTGACCAACCAGCACCTCATTGCGCCAGAGAGTCAAACAGCCATTCAGGCAGCCAGTCAAGCAGGTAAAGAAGTGGTGTTGTCCACTGGTCGTGCGCTTGTTGAAACAACCTTCTATCGGCAGGACTTACCCACTGTCCGCTATGCCATTTTAGCAAGCGGAGCCTTGGTCTATGATTATCAGGAAGAAAAGGTTCTAGCTAAACAGGCCATACCAGCTTCTATTGTGGACATCATCCGTAAACAGGTTGCTGAGGAAGACTTGATGGTAGTAGCTATGATTGATGGTCAGGTCTATGTTCAGGCTTCCCATGTTGAAGGAATCGCAGCCTATCATATGTCGCCCTACCAATCTCTCTATCATCAAGTGGCTGTCTTGGTTGAAAACTCTTGTGATTTGCTGGCTCAGGAGAGGAATCATTTTGAAAAAATCAATCTTTACCATCGCACAAAAGAGGCGCGTGACCTCACCTATCAACTACTTTCGCAGGAATCTATCACTATCGTTAAGTCAGAAGTGTCTGGAGTAGAGGTGACCGCAAAAGGTATGGAAAAAGGTCAAGGCTTAGGCTTTTTAAGTCGCTTGCTAGACATCCCTTTGGCAGCCTGTATTGCTGTTGGTGATGCAGATAATGATGAGAGTGCCATGAAGGTAGCAGGTCTTGGAGTGGCCATGGGAAATGCCAATGACAGGATTAAGGACTTGGCTGATGTTGTTGTTGCAGACAACAATAGCGGTGGTTGCGCCGAAGCCATTGAGCGTTATTTATTAAACAATTATCCAACTAAAAAATAGCAAAGAGTGAAGAAATAAGATGTCAACAAAACCAAAGAAAATCAAAGAACTAAAGAAACAAGAAGATGCCGACTCCAACCAAGACACTCCAGAAAAGGGGCTGAGTTTGGGCAGCATGTCAGGAATTTTCTTTATCCTGCTCTACGCCTTAGGTGTCTACACCAACCTCCGAACTGGTAACTATCTCATGGCCGGAGTCTGGTTTATCCTTATCGGGGTTAATCTCTTCTTTATTGTCCGCAATCGAAAACGGAAGAAATAGTGAGAAACCTGATATGGACATTGAAAAATACAGGCAATTAGCCCTGCAAAAGCGGGTGGAACACAAGAAATTTTTGGCCACCTTACGCAAGAAAGCCCCGAAAAATCTGGACAAAATTGTTCAGGAAATCCATGAAGAAGTCTTTTCGGAAATTGACTGCACCCAGTGTGCTAACTGTTGCAAAGATTTGGGACCTGATTTGACAGAAGCAGACATCACTCGAATTTCCAAGCACTTTCGTATGAAATTGCAGGAGTTTGAAGCGGCCTATCTTCAAGTGGATGAGGATGGGGACAAGGTGTTTCAGTGCATGCCCTGTCCATTTTTGGATTCAGACAATCTTTGTTCCATTTACGATGTCAGACCCAAGGCCTGTCGCGAGTTTCCCCATACAGACCGCAAGAAGATTTACCAAATCAACCACCTAACCCTCAAAAATACCCTGATCTGCCCAGCAGCCTATCTCTTTGTGGAAAAGTTGCGGCAAAGACTGGGGCAATAGTCCTGAATGCTTGATTCAGGGCTTTTTTTTTATAAATCTGTTTTAGCAATTGGAGATGAGAGAAAGTTTCTTGCAGTTGCAACTTCAAGTAAATCTTTGAAAACTTGGCTAAGAGACCAGTTTGTATGGTATGGGGTTATATATAAAAGATATGCTATGATATAATAGATATAAGTAAATGATGAGGTATTCAAATGAAGCAGTTGAGAATAGAAGATGTTGAGAGTTGGACAGAAATTAGTGAAAAAGTGGAATTAACAAGGAATGGAGCAGTGATAGGTTACTTTTCTCCAACTGAACCAATTATCACAAGAAACTTGAAAGAAATTCTTCAAAGTTCTACAAAATATTATATCCCATCCTACCAAAGAGGTTATCGATGGACAAAAAAACAAGTAGAAGATTTGCTCAATGATATTTGGGAATGGGGTGAGAACCAGGAAAAGTTTTTTCACACAGCAAAATCAGAGAAGGTTCTAAAATATTCATTGCAACCGATAGTATTGAAAACGCATGAAGGAGAGAAATTTGATTATGATTTAGTAGATGGTCAGCAGCGACTGACAACTCTATTCATTATTATGAAGGCTCTAAGAGAAGTCAATCGTGATATTCCACCAGTAAACTATTCCCTAGCTTATGAAACGAGAGATAGGAGCGTAGAGGGGAGTATTGGAAGCCAACAATTTCTAGTAAACTATTTAGCAGACAAGAGGAAAGCTACTGAAAATATTGATTTCTTTTTTATGAATCAAGCTTATGAAACTGCTAAAGATTGGTTTGAAGAAGATGAAGAGAGGAAGAAAAAATGGTTTGACCATTTGACGCATCCAGACTATGGAGCATTTTTGATTGTATACAATGCTAGTCAGGCTGGTGACAATCGAAGCTCTGAAGAAATTTTTTCAAATTTAAATGCTGGAAAAATTCCATTGGTTGATTCGGAATTGGTTAAAGGGCTCTTTCTTAAAAGTAGCAACTTTGATGAGAGTGCAGCGATAACTTCCATTGTGGAAATCTCTAGTGAATGGGACAGAATAGAGCGGAAATTAAGAGATAAAAACTTTTGGGCTTGGTTAGGACAAGATGAAACTGATCAGCCAAGGATTGATTTCATATTAAAAATAGTTGCCCAAGAGGATGATTTTTATCCATTTTTTGCTAAAAAATTAAAATCTGGTGGCCAGAAAAATACATCAGATACTTGGTTAGAAATTAAGAAATGTTTTATGACACTAGAAGATTGGTACGATGATCTTGAAATTTACCATTACATCGGTTATTTGAATCAAGTTGACTTTAAAACACACGCAATAAGAGCCTGTGTTAAAGAATATCATAGTGGAAATTTACAATTTAACGAGAAAATAGGAATCGAGAAACTTCTAGGTAACATAGATGAATTGACAATAGATAATAGTACAGAAGTAAGAAAATTATTGCTCTTATTTAATATTTTAACTTGTATCAAAACTAAGAATCAATTCAGATTTGATGCGTATAGAGCAACAGCTTATGATATCGAGCATATTTCTCCTAAAAGTGGATTCGATAATATGGGAGAGAAAGATAGAAAAGAGTGGTTGGCTGAGGTGAGAAGATCAGGTCTTTTTAATGAACAGCTTGAAGAAGTGGGGGAGGCTGTTGATGAAAATGTGGCAACGTTCAACAAATTGTATTCTAGTTTAATAGACAATGAGCGCCTTGGGGAAGATGATATTGATTCTATTGGGAATCTGTGCTTACTTGATTCAGAAACGAATCGTTCTTATGGCAATAAACCCTTTCCCTTGAAGGTGCAGAAAATCATCGAAGTAGATGCCATGCAAGATTATAATCGGTATCTATTACCCACAACCAAAAATGTTTTTTTAAAATACTATTCGGGATTAACTATCAATAATTTCAGCTGGAGTCAAGAAGATGCTGAAAAATATAAATTAGAAATAAAGGCTCTGTTAGAGCAGTTTAAAGGAAGTACAGATGAGAACAAGGTACCAGATAGAAAAATTACTTAGTGAATATATCGTTGAAATTCCATCTATTCAGCGTGACTACGCCTTTGGCCGTCGTGAAGCAAAAGAAAAACGTGAGCTTTTTGTGAAGACATTGTTTGAAAAAATGTCTTGCTCTGGGATTCATCTTGATTTTCTTTATGGTAAAGAAATCAATAATCGTTTTATTCTGCTGGATGGTCAACAGAGAATTACTACCTTGTGGCTAATAGCTACTTATATTTCAAAGAGAAGGAAAGAAGGAGCAGTCTGGTTAAACAACTTTTACTATGCAACTAGAACAAGTTCCAGAGAATTTTGTCAAGCCTTAATTGAAAATGACTGGCAGCCCGAGGACATTGATATAGACAATCATCGCCTGAAAGTTAAGTGGTTTTATAATTCTTGGAAATATGATCCTACAATTTCCGGTATGATTGCGACCCTAGATACGATTACGAGAGTTTTTGAAGATTATTCGGCAGTAACACTGTCAGACTTAAATAAAGTGAGTTTTTCCTTTTTAGATGTAGAAGAACTGGGACAACCTGAGGAGCTTTACTTAAAAATGAATTCTCGGGGAGTAGCGCTAACCCCATTTGAGAATTTTAAAGTTGCTTTGCTTAGTTACTGCAAAGAAAACAAGTGGTTTGATGAGAGAGAACTGAGTGAATTTTCAAGGAAGTTGGATACAGTTTGGGCAGATGTTTTTTGGGAATATCGTTCAGAGAATTTTCAAATTGATGAAGCCTACCTCGCTTTTATTATTCGATTTTTGTTAAATGAGTGGATAATCAAAACGGATAAGACTGCAAAAGAGGTTGAAGAGTCCAAGGAATACAAAGTCCTATCTAGTCAGGATTTTAAAGTTACGTTCTCCGCTGTGAAGGAGGTGATGACTAAAAAAAGTTTGGTAAAATTAGGTAGTGTTTTGGATAATTTGCAGAATAAAAAAGTGAGTGACTTCTTTCCGGATTTTGCAAAAGAATTAGAATTCTCTTTTATTCCCAACTATCATCAATCAGATATTAACCCCATCACACAAGTTAACCGAGTCATTTTTTTAGCAATTTCAAACTATCTTTCTAAGTCTACAATAGAGGAGGTTGCCTTTAAACAATGGATGCGGATTTCATGGAATATTGTCAACAACGCTGATATAAATAGTGTACCATCAATGATTGGTGCTTTGAAACTCATCAATGAATTAAGTGACTACTCTGACACTATATATGACTACTTATCAGGCTCTTTCACTTTGCAATCTGATTTTGCAAGTAATCAAGTGATAGAAGAAATTCAAAAATGTAGGCAAATTAAAAAGAACCCGTTGTACGAATCACTAATATTGGAAGCCGAAAGTAAAAAACTCTTTTCTGGTAGACTTCGTGATTTGATTCATATTGATGATGAGAATCAGTTTGTGTGGGAAGATTTCCATGTGGAACACTACGAAAAACTAAATTCGCTTACCCTGAGTGAAGATTCACAGGAAATTTTTAGACGTTCTCTGCTAGCATTTGGACTCAATAATTATCCTATGAATGCTGGAAAAATAAAAAATCGACCGAATACTGCTCCCCAAGAATACTTATTGCTTGAAAGTCCGACTAGTAGAGATGCTCGAAGCAACTGGTTGAAGCTAATTTCTGAAAACAAAACAAAATTAAAAGAATATCTCCAACTTTCTCAAAATCAAATAAATTCACTTGTTGATCGATTTGATCAAAATTCTCTTTATAGTCCACTTATTAAATATCCAATTTTATTTCATAAAAAATACATGAAAAGCTATAAAATCTTTAACAAAGATTTTAACTCAAAAGTTCAGCTACTCATTGAAACAAATGATCGTATTCAAGCTTATAGATACAGTAATATTGAAACAATTTTATTAACTGAAGAAGTAAAGACACAATATCCAGATGTAGAAAATCTTAATATTGGGTTTGGGAAAGGACAAAATGAATATCGGCAAGATAACTTAGTATTAGGCTTTGGCAATAAAGAACAGATGACTTCATTTGAAATACATTATTCTGATGAAACAAATAACTATATTATAAGAATGTTTCAAGAAAAGGGAGAGAGCCGAGATGCCTTAGAGTTTTGGAATAATAAAATCTCGGACAAATTTTCTGAAGAGGATTTCAAAGAAGATGGTTATTACAAAAGTTACCGCTCAAAAGAAGATGTTCTAGATATTATAGATAAACTCATCCCAGTCACCCATTGATTTTCATCAGGTTATTTTTAGAAACCTACAAAATATGATGATCCCAAAAATCCTTATAGCCATTTCTTGCAGACAAGCTTGGGAATCAGTTGGAATATGGTATAATGAAGATAATTTTATTGCTACACGCGAAAGGACCACCCATGCCTTACAAATTTCTACTTTTCGACCTTGACCACACCCTGCTGGACTTTAATGCGGGTGAAGAAGTGGCCCTGACCCAGTTTCTGCAGGAGATGGGGGTTGAGGATATTCTAGCGTTTAAAAATTATTATCGCCCCATGAATCAGGCCATGTGGAAGGATTTGGAGCAAAAGAAAATCAGCAAACAAGAACTGATTAACACTCGATTTTCACGCGCCTTTGCTCATTTTGGCCGGCAGGTGGATGGCCGCAAGCTGGCTCTAACCTATCAGGAGTTCATTGGCCGTCAGGGACAGATTTTCCAAGGGGCAGACCAACTTTTAGCAGAGCTGACTGATAGAGGATATCAGATCTATGGAGCGACTAATGGCGTGACCTACATTCAGGTTAACCGCATGGCCAACTCCCCAATCCAGACTTATTTTAAGGATGTCTTTATCTCTGAGCAGATGGGAACCCAGAAGCCCGAAGCGCTTTTTTATGAAAAAATAGCAGAGCGGATAGCTGGTTTTGAGAGGAAACAGTCGCTGATGATTGGAGATAGTTTAACCGCGGATGTGCAAGGCGGAAACAATGCTGGAATTGACACTGTTTGGTACAATCCCAACCGCTTAGCCAATACCAGCCTTGCTAAACCGACCTATACAGTATCCAATTACCAAGAATTATTGCAATTATTGAAATAGTTGGTATAATGGATACGACAGAAAGAAGCCGTCATTTGTTCAAGTAGAAAGTGGTGATCGAGATGAAACGAATACTCTTGTGCGCAGTGCCCATCCTCTTACTTTTAGCAGCGTGTGGCAGTAAGCCGACGGAAACCAAGCAGTCGTCCAGCTCCTCTTCAACAGTGGAGAGTCAGGAAAGTAGTCAGCATCAAACCAGCACCAGCAGTTCAGCCAGTACAGAAACCACCACAGAAACGCCCCAGACTGTCAGCGGAGCGGTTAACCATAATGGCAGTTATTACAGTGTTGAGGGGAAATATGGCGAAGTGATTATCGTCAACAAGAAGCATCCCCTAGCCAGTGACTACGCCCCAGGAGAAAATCCAGAAGCCAAGGCCGCTTTTTCAACGCTGCAGGCAGATATGATAGCACAGGGATTTGCCTTATCCCAGAGTTATAGTGGTTTTCGTTCCTATGAAACTCAGGCGGGCTTGTACCAGTCCTATGTTAGTCAGGATGGACAAGCAAATGCTGACCGCTATTCAGCCCGTCCTGGTTACAGTGAGCATCAAACAGGCCTAGCCTTCGATTTGATTGACGCTAGCGGCAATCTCTTAGAAGAACCAACAGCAGCTCAATGGCTTCGTCATCACGCCCATGAATATGGCTTTATTGTCCGTTACTTACCTGAAAAAGAAGGAATCACAGGCTATATGGCAGAGGCATGGCATATCCGTTATATTGGCAAGGAAGCCACAGATATTTACGAATCAGGACTAACTCTAGAGGAATACTATGGCGTTCCCGGAGGTGACTACGAATAGAAGGTGACAACCTTCTATTTTTTTGCAAGTCGTTACAATTGTCCGTACCAATGTTACATGATATAATAAGAAGCCCCATAGGGCTAGGAGGAAAATCATGCTAAAAGCCATGGAAGTTTATTTGGTTACCAACGGTAACGGTATTGAAGCTATTGAGTTTTATAAACAAGCACTCGGTGCAACCGTTGAGCAGGTCAATCTCTACAAGGATTTCTTGCCGGATTGCCCAGCTGAATTGGAAAATTTTGTCATGAATGCCCAGTTCCGTTTGAACGGTCAGCGCTTCATGCTATCTGACAACAATCCTGAAATGCCATTTACTCAAGGTGACAATATCACAGTCGCTTTGATTACGGATGATGCTGAAACAGCTCAAGAACTGTTTGCCAAGCTGTCTGATGGGGCACAGAAGATCCACATGGACTTGCAGGCGGTGCCTTGGTCACCAGCTTATGGAAACTTGACAGATAAGTTCGGTATCAATTGGCAAATCAATGCAGAGGTAGCAGGCTACGGTCAAGAATTTTACGCAGAAAAATAAGGTTGGAGCGATCCAACCTTATTTTATTACAAGCTTCTTCCAGTAGGCAAAAAGGAAAAACGCCTGAGCACTTAGGGCAATGAGAAAGAGGATACAGCATAAACCTAAACTAATCATTAGCGGGTCAATGACTTGTGCAAGGGAGAAACTTAAAACCAGCAGCAAACTGCCACCGAGCATACCCAAGAGGATTGTTCCTCCAAATATCCATTGACCCGATCCTCTGGTAAAGAGTTGGTTGATATTCTGCCAGTTGAGGACGAGGAGTCGTTGATCTCTCCAGTAGTAAAGCTGTCCCAACAGAAAGGCGGAAACAAGAATACCAACTATAAAGCTGAGTGTAAGCAAGAGAGGAAGTTTAAAAAGCAACAGACAGATTAGGAAGTAGAGCAGAGTTGGAATACTAAACTGGATGAAGGAAAGTAAGAGGAATTTTTGAATGGTAAAGCTTTGAAATGGGAGCGGCAGGCTTCTGATGAAATGATAATTGTTCCTTTCTAAAGACATTGCAACTCCGAGAAAGGTACTTGGGCCAACAAAGAAACAGCCCATAATGACACCAGCCAGAAGGAAGATACCAAAATAATCATTACCCAGCTGAGATAGATTCATTTTATCGCCGTTATTAAGGAGGGGTGGAATCATGGCGACTCCAAAGATGATGGGCTGGATAAAGGATTGAGTGATAAGGGTGCTGTCCTTTAGGGTTGATAGGTGATGTTTGATGAGTGCTTGTCGGAGAGTGCTAGCTTCCTTGCGGACGGGGCTAGCTTTTTTGGATGTACCTGTACCTCTGGCCTGAATATGGAGAATCTGATTGAAGTAATTAGGAACAATGCGGAGATAGACTAGGAAAAGCAAGAACCCTAATAAGAGAAGTGGTAGCCAAAAATGCAGCAGACTGTCAGTGGAAAAAGGCTGCGCAATGATGTCATGAAGTCCTCTAAAGAAAGGGAGAATAGGGGCTGAAATAGAGCCGTCTGTGTGAATTGTCATCGTGTGGTTGGTCTGCAGGTACATGATGGACATGAAGGCCAAGAGAGAAGAAAGAACCATGAGACCAGTCGAAATGGTCTTTTTGTAAGGGCTACGGGTCAGGACTTGACCGATAACATTTAGGAGAATCAGTGCTAGGACATTGACGCTTAGAAAAAGGATGAAAAAACTGGGAATCGCTAGCAAGGTTACCCATACAGACTGGCTGATTTGCCAATAGCAAATCAAAAGAAGACTAAGACAAGGCATGAGGAAGGGCAAGACCATTCCCTGAGAAGAGAGGAGCTTGGCTAGATAGACTTCCTGAGGTTTGACAGGAAGAGCCAGATAAATTTTTGTATCATGGCTATCATAAAAGACAGAGAAAAGCCCTGTAAAACCATAGATGGTAGCGACAAGAGTCAAAAGAGCCAGCTGCATGGAAAAATAGCCGATAGATTTACTGTAATCAATTCCTATAAAAAGATATAAGTAGATAAACAGAAAAAAGAAAAGCAGGGCTGCCTGTCGCATCAAGACACTCTTATAAGCTGAAAAAGAAGCATCCTTGCGAGCAGCCTGAACCTTTTTGACAGCCACCATACCTTGCGGGTTGGAGTAGAGAATGTTGATTTTGATAAGTTCCCAAATAACGGCCCATTTCATAAGTCATCACCTGCTTTCTCTTGAACTTGGCGGCCCGCTAGTTCTAAGTAGATGGTTTCTAAGTCCTTGTCTGGATAATGACTTTTTAGCTGTTCAAGACTGCCCACGAAGATAATTTTTCCTTTTCGGAGAATAGCAATGCGGTCACAGAGTTGCTCGGCCACAGCTAAAACGTGGGTCGAAAAGATGACGGTATTGCCAGCTTGAGCTTGCTCCTTCATCAGCTGTTTGAGATCATAAGAAGCTTGCGGGTCTAAACCTGTCAGGGGTTCGTCCAAAATCCAAATATCAGGATTAGGAACCAAGGCACCAATGACAATGGTTTTTTGCCGCATACCATGCGAAAAATTATCAATGGCTTCATGCTGACGGCTAGTCATATCAAAAAGTTCGGCCAACTGCTGAATCCGTTGATTAACCGTTTCCTTGGGCACACCGTAGATGCTGCCCATAAAATGCCAATATTCGTAAGCTGTTAGGTTGAGAAAAATATCGGGCGAATCAGGTACATAGGCAATCCGTTTCTTGATGGCTTCTCGATTTTTTTCCAATTCTAATCCATCCACGGTGATTTTTCCCTGACTAGGAGTGATAATCGAAGTCAGGAGACTGATAGCAGTGGTTTTTCCAGCTCCATTATGACCGATTAAGCCGAAAATTTCCCCATTTTCTATCGTCAAGTTCAGGTTATCAAGGGCAAGCACTTCCCCGTATCGTTTGGTAATTTGCTCAAATTGAATCATTGTTCTACCTCTTTTCCATAAAAAACTATCAGTTTATAAAACGCTTTCATTACCGTCATTATACTACTTTCGCCCTTCTTGTCAAGTATTTTTAGGTAGAAATCAACAAATAACTTAGAAGGGGCAAATCCCTTTATTTTTGGTATAATAGAGCCATGAATGAAACAATCAAACATAAGCTGGAGCTGCTTCCAGACAGCCCAGGCTGCTATTTGCATAAGAACCAATATGGAAAAATTATCTATGTCGGCAAGGCCAAAAACTTGAAAAATCGAGTTCGGTCTTATTTTCGAGGTGCCCACGATACCAAGACAGAGGCGTTGGTTGCTGAGATTGCTGACTTTGAGTTTATTGTGACGGATTCTAATATCGAAGCCCTCCTACTGGAAATCAATCTGATTCAGGAGAATAAGCCGCGTTATAACATTATGCTCAAGGATGACAAATCCTATCCTTTCATAAAAATTAGCAATGAACGGCACCCAAGACTGATGATTACTCGCCAGATTAAAAAGGATGGCGGTCAATACTTTGGGCCTTATCCAGATGTAGGAGCGGCCAATCAGACCCTCAAGCTTCTTGAGCGCCTCTATCCATTTCGTAAATGCAAATTACCTGAACACCAATTCTGTCTGTATTACCATTTGGGGCAATGCTTAGCCCATGGCGAGCAGTTGCCTAGCAGGGAAGATTACGCCCAAATGGCAGCAGAGGTCAGTCAATTTTTGACAGGACATGACGATAAGATTATCAAGCAACTCAAAGAAAAAATGGCGACTGCCGCGTCTAATTTGGAGTTTGAGCGGGCAGCAGAGTACCGCGACCTGCTCCAGTCCATCTCCACCTTGCGCACCAAACAGCGGATCATGGCGAAAGATTTGCAGAACCGCGATGTTTTTGGCTACTATGTTGACAAGGGCTGGATGTGTGTGCAAGTTTTCTTTGTCCGTCAAGGAAAATTGATTGAGCGGAATGTCAATCTCTTTCCTTACTACAATGATGCGGATCAGGATTTTTTGACCTACATTGGACAATTTTACCGCGATCAGCAGCACTTGATTCCTAATGAAGTCTTGATACCGCAAGATATTGATGAGGAAGCAGTCCGTGCTTTAGTGGACACCAAGGTGGTTAAGCCTAAGATTGGAGAGAAAAAACAGCTAGTAAATCTAGCTACCAAGAATGCAAGGGTCAGTCTGGAACAAAAATTCAACCTTCTTGAGAAAAATCAAGAAAAAACTCAGGGAGCAGTTGATAATCTTGGTAAGCTATTAGGGATACCAACGCCCTTGCGGATTGAGGCCTTTGACAATTCCAACATCATGGGAACCAGTCCAGTGTCTGCCATGGTTGTCTTTGAACATGGACAAGCCAATAAAAAAGAATACCGAAAGTACAAGATTAAAACAGTTGATGGGCCGGATGATTATGCTTCTATGAGGGAAGTCCTCCGCCGGCGTTACAGTCGGGTGTTGAGAGAGGGTTTGACACCGCCTGATTTGATTATCATTGATGGCGGGCAGGGACAGGTCAATGTTGCCAAGTCTGTTGTCGAAGATGAGCTGGGAATGACTATTCCTATCGCAGGTCTTCAAAAAAATGATAGACACCAAACTCATGAATTGCTGTATGGCAGCCCTCTGGAAGTGGTTGAGTTGCCGCGCAATTCGCAGGAATTTTTCCTTTTGCAGCGCATACAGGATGAAGTCCATCGTTTTGCGGTTAGCTTTCACCGGCAGCTCCGCTCTAAGAATTCCTTTAGTTCCAGATTGGATGGTATCGAAGGCTTGGGGCCAAAGCGCAAGCAAGCCCTGCTCAAAACCTTTAAATCTATTGCCAATATACAAGCTGCCAGCCTTCAGGAAATTGCCGAAGCCGGCATTCCTTATAAAGTAGCAGAGAAAGTGAAGGAGCAGTTGGGAAGCGAGGATTGATAATAGTAAGGAATATTTTTGTATAATATTAAGGACGGTAACGTTTTTGATTTTGATTTAGCTCGTTTACATATCACTTAGTGGGGCGATTGCGGTCGAATTTAGCCAAAAATTTGCAAAAAATCAGCCGAAACCGACCGCTTACATGGTCAAAACGATTTGCAGAAACAAAATCATGGGGTTTTCTATGGAGATCCAGTGGAAGTAACAAATAGTGCTTGGAGTAATAAAGGTGGTGTCACACCTATATCTGAAGGTGGAACAGATGTTTATCATATTCCAAGAGCTAATTCTGGCTATGCAGGGGGATACTCTGGACAAGGTCAAAATCTAAATCATATAACTATAGTAACAAAATCAGGTTCAAATCAAATAATTACGGCATTTCCCTCATCTGGTCCAAAAGTAACAGAGGCGAATTTTGGAATTAGATAAGTATAAAATAAGCATATTGAGGTTTATTATGAGATCAGAATATTATAAAACAAAATGGTGTCCTATATGTGATCAAGGATGGGTTGAAATAGTGAGTGTTATTTCTACAGGAGAATTAGTCTTATGTTGTTCCGAGTGTGAGTCAGAATGGAGAGATCCAACTAATATCATGAATAATACTGTTGAAACTTACAATAATGAACCAATCCAAGCAGCCGATTGGAAAGATATTGTAGAAAAAGATTGGGATAAATACGTTATAGAATAAGAAAGGACAACTGCACTATACCATCAGCGACCAAATCGGCACCATCACCGAGCTGATGACGGAAGACGACTATATCGACTACCGCCAAAAACTCAACTTATGGGGCGAAGCGGAGATTGACGGCTATCGCCATTATGCGGCGAATGACAGCACACCCCTCACCTGTAATCACCGTTTTGTCGGACAATACTACGACGAAGAAAGCGGCTTGCATTACAACCGTTTCCGTTATTATTCCCCTGAAACGGGGCAGTATGTCAGCTCAGAACCGATAGGGTTGCTAGGCGGATTTAATCCGTATGGGTATGCGTTTAACCCGACGGGGTGGGTGGATCCGTTGGGGTCGGCGGTTTGTCCTATCCAAAAACTAAAGGATAGAGGATATGAAGGAGTTACACAAACTCAAAATGGTGGTTTAGATTATTCTGGTAGTAATGCACTTTATAGTAATCCTAAAAAACCAGACGTAAACCCTATTCAAACTATTGAATATACAGGGGATTATCATACTGATTTTGAAAGAGCTAGTATGCAAGCATTAGGACAAAAAAGTACGCCAAGAGGTTATGTTTGGCACCATATGGATTATGATCCACAGACCAATACGGGGATAATGCAATTAGTTAAACAAGATGCGCATAGAGGAATTCCTCATCGGGGAGGGGTTGCTGATTATAAGGCTGCGCATCCAGATATAGAATCTTATATTTTTCAAGCATGGGGAAGAAACTAATGACCTTATTATTACAAAATACAGACGAAAAAATTTCTAAGGAAGATTTTTTTGAATTTGAAACTAAAATCAAACAAAAGTTGCCTATTTCAATGATGAACTTTTATCTAAAATATAATGGAGGACAACCTAATTTACTTTATGTACATGATAAAAAACATGTTTTCCCTTTTAATGCTTTCTATTCATTGACGGAAATTATTGATTCATTGAAATGGTTTGACGAAGATGTGCTTCCTTCGGGATTTAAAGTCGAGAATTTATTGCATTTTGCTTATGACCCAGGTTCAGGTAATTACGCAATGTCATTAAGAGATTCTGACTTTGGGAAAATATATTTTTATGTATTAGAGGAAAAAGCTGAAATACATGGTGAATGGGATTCTTTTGACGAGTTTATAAATAGTTTTATTGCAAACGGGAGTTGAATGAAAGGAGGGTAAGTAAACGATTTATTTTAGCTGAAATTTTACAAGAAAACAGACTAAAACTAGCCACTTGCTTCTGATTTCGAGCATTTATTCTGAAACTGTTCATTATTATTTAATACCAAGTGGTTTTATTTAATTCTTCTGATGTAGCTAGAATAGCAGAGATAAATCCTGTAAAAATTGATATTTAGTTAATTAATCCCTTAGTAAACAATTCTTAATGTTGCACTATACCGTCAGCGACCAAATCGGCACCATCACCGAGCTGATGACCGAAGACGGCTATATCGACTACCGCCAAAAACTCAACTTGTGGGGCGAAGCAGAAATCGACGGTTATCGCCACTATGCCGCGATGATAACTCATTCGTTGAAATAATGCGACTTCCATGGTATAATGAAGGGCAAACGACTGTAAAGGAGAAACCAATGGCTTTCGGAGAAGACAAACATAAGAAAACAACTTTTGAGAAAGTAACCTTGATTATCGTTGTTTTAATGGTTTTAGCAACGATTGCAGGCCTTGTATTACCAGCAATCAGTGCCATTATGTAAAAAGAGGGCTGGGAGATTTCCTAGCCCCATTTTTGAGGGTCTTCCTCCCCAGTCAATCACTAGCAAGCAAGAAAGATAGGTAAATAGATGAGTATGTTTTTAGATACCGCGAAGATTAAGGTCAAGGCGGGTAAAGGCGGCGATGGCATGGTGGCCTTTCGCCGTGAAAAATACGTTCCCAACGGTGGACCTTGGGGTGGCGATGGGGGGCGTGGGGGCAACGTTGTTTTCGTCGTTGACGAAGGCTTGCGTACCCTGATGGATTTCCGTTACAACCGTATCTTTAAGGCAGAAGCCGGTGAGAAAGGGATGACCAAAGGGATGCACGGTCGTGGTGCAGCCGATTTGATTGTCCGTGTTCCTCAAGGTACAACTGTCCGCGATGCAGATACTGGAAAAATCATTACAGATTTGGTTGAACACGGTCAAGAGTTTATTATCGCTCATGGTGGAAGAGGCGGTCGCGGGAATATCCGCTTTGCGACTCCTAAAAATCCTGCCCCAGAAATTGCAGAGAATGGGGAACCAGGTGAAGAACGAAACCTAGAATTAGAATTGAAAGTCTTGGCTGATGTCGGCCTAGTCGGCTTCCCATCTGTTGGAAAATCAACCCTTCTCAGTGTCATTACTGCTGCTAAACCAAAAATCGGTGCCTACCATTTTACTACCATCGTTCCAAACCTAGGCATGGTGCGTACCAAGTCGGGTGAATCTTTTGCTGTTGCAGATTTACCAGGTCTGATTGAAGGGGCAAGTCAAGGGGTGGGTCTTGGAACCCAATTCCTCCGTCATATTGAGCGGACACGCGTTATTCTTCATGTCTTGGATATGTCTGCCAGTGAGGGACGAGATCCCTATGAAGATTACGAGGCCATCAACCATGAGCTGGAAACCTATAATCTTCGCTTGATGGAACGCCCGCAGATTATCGTCGCCAACAAGATGGACATGCCAGAGGCGGAAGAAAATCTGAAGGAATTTAAGAAAAAATTGGCAGCCAACTATGATGAATTTGATGAACTGCCACAGATTTTCCCAATTTCAGGAATTGCCCACCAAGGCTTGGACAATCTTTTAGAAGCAACGGCTGAATTACTAGAGAAAACACCAGAATTCTTGCTCTATGACGAGTCCGACTTCCAGCAGGAAGAGGCCTACTATGGATTGAACCCTGATGAGCCAGAATTTGACATCAGCCGTGCAGATGATGCAAGTTGGATTCTTTCTGGTGATAAGCTAGAAAAACTCTTTACCATGACTAATTTTGACCGAGATGAGTCAGTCATGAAATTTGCCCGTCAACTGCGTGGCATGGGAGTGGACGAAGCCTTGCGCGCGCGTGGTGCCAAAGACGGTGACATCGTTCGCATCGGCAAGTTTGAATTTGAGTTTGTGGATTAACGTTGGAATCACATCTAAGTCCTAAAGGACTTGATGTGATACGGTAGTCGCTATGGCGATCTACCTACCAACCTTACTAACTTCACCCAAATGGTATTATCGACCATTTGGGTTCCGTGTCGTAACCAGTCAGGTATGGTGGCTTTGGTTGAGCCAAAAAACTCAAGAGCGAGGAAGTCTGGGGATAGACTGTCTCAGCTGGCCGCCTGGAAACAAGGAAGCGACCATGTCCGGGGGACAGTTTTAATCCGAGCCAAGAAATTTAAAAGCGAGGAAGTCTGGGGATAGACTGTCTCAGCTGGTCGCCGAGAAATTGGAAAGTGCCCCCTAAAAAACCGAAAGCTAGCTTAGTAGTTTCACCTGCAAGGTAACTTGCAGTCAAACAAGGCCAAGTCCTATTGAACCTTGGCTAGCTATCTTATGGCTGTGGGTGTCATGATGGAACTTTTGATCATCATTAGTATGAAATTTTAGTGAATGACATAGGAGGTTTGTATGGGAGATAAACCTATATCCTTCAAAGACAAGGATGGAAATTTTGTTTCGGCAGCTGATGTCTGGAACGCTGAAAAATTGGAAGAACTCTTTAATAAGCTCAACCCCAATCGCAAATTGCGCCTAGAGCGGGAGAGATTGGCCAAGGAACAAGAAGAAAGATAAATTGCAACCTGCCTTCTATCAGTAGTTGACAGGTTTTTCCAACATAATGAAAATTTTCACAGTTGAAGCATTACTTTTTCAGAATCCTGTGCTATAATACTGTCATTAAAGAAAGGTGAGGAAAAAATATGTCTAATCTTAAGATGGATTCCAATCGTCAAGAATTTGTCCTTCGTTTGTTGGCAACCAATATGACAGACGAGGAAATTGCACCCTACTTGTCTATGACAGAAGAAGAAGTTTCAAGCCTTCGTGCTTAAACGACTAGAGATAATAGCTAAAGAAGCCTACTGTTTTCATGCAGTAGGCTTCATTTTATCGTGTCCTCAACAAGCTTTCCTCATTCAGCTGGTAGTGGAGTGATGCCACCTCTTCGATAAAGTGACGGTCATGGGAAACACTGATGATGGCGCCTGGATAGTCCATCAGGAGCTGACGAATGAGGGGCTGACTGGTTGGTGAAAAATGGCGGGTCGGCTCATCCAAAACTAGAACATTGTTTCCGGCCAAGACCATCCGAGCCAGAAAGAGCTTGGCCTTTTGCCCACCAGATAAATCATGCAGGGAATGAATGACCTCTTGTCTGGTAAATTTCAGACTGGCTAGAAGGGTTCGTGCCTTTTCCTCATCGGCTACCGAAGCTAGAAAAGACAGGGGAGTAGATTGGGCTTCAAACTCCTCCTCATAGTGCTGGGGCATGTAGCCAAGAGACAGGTCGGTCCTCGCTCGCAAGTCCTGTAAGAGTAACTTGAGCAGTCTGGTCTTGCCAATGCCATTCTTGCCAGTGATGACCAGCTTATTCTGCCCCCGAATCTGCAAGTTGACCGTTTGTCCTGTCGGAAGTAGCATTTTCTCCCAAGAGAGGATGGTTTTGCTGGCAGGTAGGGGCTTTATTTCTGAGAAAAAGAGCTGGATAGCATCCATGTCTTGCGGCATTTCGGTCAGGTTTTCGGCTTCTTTTTTCAGCCGCTTTTCTTGGCTGAGGACATTCTTCATCTTCTTGGCCAAGAGTCGGCCTGCCGTACTGTCATGGGTATGGCGCAGGACATGCTCAACGCTTTGGTGGATGCGATGGTGGCGCTCCATCTTCTTGGCATATTCTTCCCGTTCTTTTTTGGCCACTTGGAGCTGATGCTCAAACTTCTCCCTACGCTCCTGACGGTAGTGGTCGTAGTTTCCACGGTAAAAAGTTGCCCGGGGTTCCGTCCGCTTTTTGAGCAATTCAAGGTGCAAGATAGCAGTAGCTGCCCGAGCCAGTAAACTCTCATCATGGGAGATGAAAAGGATGGCCTTGTCTGATTGCCGGATAAAGTTTTCCAGCCATTGCAGGGTTTCTAAATCTAAATCACTGGAAGGCTCATCTAAAATCAGCAAGTCAGGGTCATTGCCTAGAATTTTCAGCAATTGTACTTTTAAGCGTTCCCCGCCCGATAGACTAACTAGAGTCTGATTTTGAGCGTCAAATCTGTCCAAATCAAGTCCAAATTGGTCGGCGTATTTGTAAAAAAGGTTAAAGTCAAAGAGGCCATAGTCCAGATTACGATAGAGAAAATCCATGACGGTTAGTTGGAGCTCTTCATTTTCCAAAGCTTGTGGCAAATAACCGAACTGGTGAAAATGATTGGTGATGTTTCCCGAAAGTTGGGCATAGGAAGAAAGCATTTCGGGAGCAACAATGGCCTTGATGAGGCTGGATTTGCCAGTTCCTTCCTCGCCGATAATGGCTAGTTTTTCGCCTGGATTTAGGACTAAATCCAGGTCTCGTACCAGGTCTTGCAAATCCTTTTGATGGGTAATGGTGAGTTTTTCTAATTGTAGCATAGGTCCTCCCTAGGAGAAGAGACCAGCTTAGCGATTTCCTAGATTATGACTGATGATAGGTTTGCTGTGCTGGTTGGTATGGCCAGGGCGGACATTTTTATCAGCTGTTTTGCCAGCTTGTTCCTTCCCTTGTGGCTGTTTGACTTGTTTTTTCAGTTGGTCTAAGTGTTTCATCATCTTTTCCTTTCTATCTCTGCAATCAAAAATCCCTACTTTATCAAGCAGGGATAGTTTGGCTACTTCAAAAAGACTAGACAAAAAATGACTAGTAGAGGGGAGAAGCAGAGCACACTAAAAAACCACAACTTGATAAAGTTTAGCGTCTCGTTTGGGAACAACACGCTATGTTCATCTGTGATTTCTTAGTTGATCATGACTCCCTTACCTCCTTATTTTTCTAATGATAGTATAGCAAAATTTGGAAGCGTTGTCAATGTCTTGGAAAACGGATATTTACCTAAAAACAGTGCGTTCAACTGCCCATCTTTGCCTTCATAAGGTATAATAGGATAAAGTATTTGGGCCCATGCCTGAAAATGAAAAGGAAATGAAAAATATATGGATATTGTATTGAGTGTCTTGCCCATTGTCATTTTGATTTTTTTGATGATAAAAATGCGGGTTCCAGCTAATTATGCCCTGCCTGGCATTGCAGTTCTGGTCTACCTCATCCTGCTGGTTTACTTCAAGACGGACTTTGCCCTTCTCAATTCTGGTCTGGTGACAGGATTTTGGGCGACCCTGACCCCTATTACAGTGATTATGGGGGCTGTTCTTTTCAATAACTTCCAGCAGCAGACAGGCAATCAAACCGTTATCAACCGCTGGATGTCTAGCCTGACACCCAATCCAGTTGCCCAGATGATGATAATCGGCTATGCCTTTGCCTTTATGATTGAAGGGGCTTCGGGATTTGGAACACCGGCGGCCATTGCAGCGCCTATTCTGATTGCTCTTGGTTTTGAACCGCTCAAAGTAGTGATTGCGGTTCTGATTTTTAATTCCATGCCGGTATCCTTTGGGGCGGTTGGGACACCGACTTGGTTTGGATTTGGCTCTCTGGGGTTGACCAGTCAGCAGATTGGGGAACTGGGCTTAAAAGCAGCCCTGGTTCATTTGACTGCGGGGTTGGTCATTCCATTGATTGCCCTTCGATATGTTTTCAGTTGGGCACAAATCAAACAAAACCTCCTCTATATCTACTTGACGGTCTTTGCCTGTGCCCTGCCCATGACCCTGTTGGCCACCATTAACTATGAGTTTCCATCACTTCTAGGTGGAGCCATTGGCTTTATCATTTCCATTTGGCTGGCTAAGAAAAAGATTGGCTTGGCCAAGTCGGAAAAAGAAAGCCTGACGGCTACTCCAGTTAGTCCCAAAGAGCTCTTTATGGCTCTCTTGCCCCTGATTAGTCTGGTCTTGATTTTGGTGGTGACCCGTGTGCCCCAGCTGGGCATCAAGGACTTGATGCGGACGGATGCTATCCTTTTCAGGGCCAATCTCGGCTTTGCGGATTTGGAAGTCACTCAGGCCCTCAAGTTTAGTCTGGCCAATGTCTTTGGAACTAGTTCTAGCGAATCGTATGAGTTGCTCTATGCTCCAGCTTTTATTCCTTTCTTTCTGATCGTCTTTGCCCTGTCAGGCTTCTATCCAAGCATGAAAGGTCGTGTTTGGAAGATGATTGGCCAAACGGCCAAACAGATGCTGGTGCCATTCTTCGCCCTTCTGGGTGGTGTCACCATGGTCAAGTTCATGTTGCTCAATGGAGATAATTCTATGGTCTCCATCATTGGTATGTCGCTGGCCGCAGCAACAGGCCCATTCTGGGGGCTCTTTGCCTCCTATCTGGGAGCTATCGGTGCCTTCTTCTCTGGTTCAGCCACCATCTCCAACCTGATATTTGGCGGTGTCCAGCAGTCCATCGCAACCCAAACCGGCCTCAATATGACCAGTATCCTTGCCATGCAGTCAGTTGGTGGGGCCATGGGAAATATGACCTGTGTCAACAATATCATCGCAGCCTCATCCGTTTCAGGTGTTCATCGCCAGGAAGGCTATATCATGCAGAAAACCGCTGTTCCTATGTTCATCTACGGCATCATCACAGCCCTGGTTGGATTTTTACTTTAAGAGCTAAAAGCCTCATGTCCTTTATGAGGTTTTTTTGATATTACTTGACAGGCTATACTATGTGTTGTATAGTATAAGTGTAAAGGAGGTATGCGTATGCAAACACAACTCAAACGCGGTTTGATTGAAGTCTGTGTTTTGGCAGCTATTCGCAAGCAAGATTCCTATGGCTACCAGATTATAAAAGACATAACCCCTTACCTCTCGATTTCTGAGTCGACTCTCTACCCCATATTGAAACGTTTGGAGTCCAATGGGAGCCTGACTGTTTATTCCATCGAGCACAATGGACGGTTGCGCAAGTACTATCAGATTACTCAAGCAGGTTTGGGGAAGATTGAGGATTTTAAGGAGGAATGGAACAAGCTGCAAAGAGCCTATAATTTCATTGCTGGAGAGGAGATTGCATGAAAAGAGAAGAATTTATAGAGGCTTTAAAATTGGCCTTGAAAGATTTACCAGAACAGGAAATCCAGTCATCACTGGCTTATTTCAATGAGATGATTGATGACCGGATAGATGAGGGTATGACAGAAGAAGAGGCCGTTGCGGATATGGGGCCTGTGAACGATATTGCGACCAAATTATTAATGGAAAACCAGACCTTGGTCAATCGTGTTAAAGATAAGATAATTCCAAAACGCCGTCTGGCCACTTGGGAAATCATTCTCCTGATACTGGGATTCCCGATTTGGGGAAGTTTGCTCCTAGCAGTAGCGGCGATACTAATTTCGGTGGTAGTGGTAGTTGTCTCAGTTGGACTTGGTGCTATTGCCAGTATTTTCGCTGGGATAGTCATGCTGTTTATGGCACCATTTAATCCAAACAGCAGCTTAGATGGCCGCTTGTTTAGTGTAGCAATCTCTTGTCTCAGCGTCGGACTGGGCCTGATCTTTTTTAGCTGGCTAGTCCAACTTTTTCGCTTTATCAAAAGCCGTGTCAAACAGTATAGAAAGTAGGTAATTCTATGAAAATCATTCAACGTATTGCTGGCGCCTTCTTGTTAATCGGTCTCCTTGTTGGAGGAATTGTTCTTGTTCGGACAGGTGGTAATTTTTCACAATTAGGCAATGAGAATCAGGTGCAAAAAGAAAAAACATTTGAGGTAAGCCAGATTAAAGAGCTTAGTTTTGAAATGATAGCTTCGGATGTCAAAGTGACCGGCAGTGCAGACACAGACCAAGTTCTTATCAAATACCCTGAAAGCAAGAGCAGGACCTATACCATAATAGAAGAAAATGGTAAACTGATCATCTCAGAAAAAAAAGAGCCGATACTTGGCATCTTTACCTTTGATTTCTTTTCCTCAGAAGCATGGACTGTTCAGGTGATTCTTCCCGTGGATAATCTCGACAATGTAACTTTGGATAGCTCGTCTGGTGATGTGGAGTTTCAAAAGTTGGTCATCAAGGAAAATCTGGATTTGTCCCTCAGCTCAAGTGATGTCCGGCTAGAGACTGTTACAGTTGCTGGCGAAACTTCTGTGCAGCTGAGCAGTGGCGAGATTGATTTGACCAATGTCGTATCAAAAGATTTGTATCTCAAAGCTACCTCAGGTGGTTTGCAGGTTGATGGGGTCATAGTAGCCAATCAAACGACTATGGAAACGACTTCTGGCGCTATTAGGTTCTCTCAATTTAAGGCTGGACAGGAAACGGAGTTGTCAGCGACCTCTGGAGATATTAGAGGTGATTTGCTTGGCAAAATGACAGAATATAGCATTCAATCCACGGTAACTTCCGGAGCTAATAATCTGCCTCAAGAACTAGATGAAGGCTACAAGCAGCTACGAGTAAAAACCACCTCCGGCGACATTGATGTTCAGTTTGAACAGTAGATAGGGCAAAAGAATGAGGGGGGAATATGCCGATACAGGGAATAGAGCAGAAAGAGTTCCTACCAATTGATGACAATCTTCGTCTGAGGCGTTACGATGGTGTTCATGCTTTTTCTTTTGCTTGGCACCAAGACCCAGAGCTAGTCTGGCTGATTGACGGTGATAAGGAACTTTATACGCAAGACTTATTGGATCGGATGTATGCATTTCTTGCTGCAAATGGAGAGTGTTATATTATCGAAGTTTTTGAAAGTGGACAGTTTGTTCCAATCGGTGATGTAACCCTCTTTACCGATGATTTTGCCATCGCCATTGGTGATAAACGCTATTGGAAAGCAGGGATTGGCTTTAAAGTGTTGAATCGTATGATTGAGCGGGCTAGAGAGCTAGAGTTTGCAGAAATACTGGTCGAGGAAATCTACGATTGGAACCAAGGTTCTCGTAGGTTGTTTGAAAAATGCGGTTTTGAGGCAGTAAAAAAGACAGCAAAGGGCTGGTCTTATCGAAAAGTCTTGTGCAAACAGGAAAGATGATAAATAAAATACTCTTAGAACCACCTACTAAGAAAGCTTGATTGTATGGAGGTCAGCTATGAAGATTCGCTTAATGCAACTTGATGATTATGAAAAAATATATGAGCTATGGATGTCTTGTGTCGGTATGGGATTAAATAATCTCGACGACTCAAAAGAGGGGATAGAAAAATTTCTTCAACGAAATCCTGATACCTGTTTTGTTGCGGAAGTAGAAGAGAGTATTGTAGGAGTGATTATGACTGGAAGCGATGGTAGAAGAGGCTATATCTATCATACAGCTGTAAATCCGCAATACAGAAAACAAGGCATCGCCAAAAGTCTTGTTGACACAGCGATGACTGCTTTACAGAGGATAGGTATCAACAAGGTAGCCTTGGTCGTTTTCGATAGAAATGAAATCGGAAATGGCTTTTGGGAGAGCCTAGGCTTTACCGTTCGCGACGACTTAATCTATCGGGATAAGGCACTCACAGAAATAGTTAGAATCGATACATAGAGCCCGATAAACAAAAATGAGCATCTCCAACTGCGGAAATGCTCGTTTTTTATCTTCAAGGGCTCGTTTTGTTCCTGTCCCTAAAGTTTTTACACGTTCAAAACTTTATCTAGGAAGTCCTTCAAACGTGGGTGTTGTGGGTTGTCGAAGATTTGCTCGGGTGTGCCGTCTTCAAGGAATTCACCGCCGTCTGTAAAGATAACGCGGTTGGCCACCTTGCGGGCAAAGCCCATCTCGTGAGTTACGATTAACATGGTCATCCCTTGTTCTGCCAAATCCTTCATAACGTTCAGTACATCGCCGACCATTTCTGGATCCAGGGCAGAAGTTGGTTCGTCAAAGAGCATGATGTCAGGATTCATAGCAAGGGCGCGTGCGATAGCGACACGCTGTTTTTGCCCACCTGAAAGACTGTCTGGCATAGCATCTCGCTTATCTGCAAGTCCGACCTTTTCCAACAATTCCATAGCGACTTTTTCAGCTTCTGCCTTGTCCATGAGTTTGTGCTCAGTAGGAGCAAAAGTGATGTTGTCGATGACAGTCATATGAGGAAAAAGATTGAAGTGTTGGAAAACCATGCCGACATTTGCACGAAAGGCATCCACATCTGTTTTAGGGTCTGTTAAATCATAGCCATCTACGATAACAGATCCGCTAGTGATGGATTCTAATAGGTTCATTGTCCGCAGGAAGGTTGATTTACCAGAACCTGAAGGACCGATGATACAAACAACATCTCCTTCATAGAATTTGGTAGTAATACCTTTTAAAACTTCATTGTCGCCGTAGGACTTGTGCAGGTCGTGGACATTGATTTTTAATTGAGTCATTATTTTCCTCCGTTTTCAAGTTTACGAGCCAAGCGTGTCAAGAGGGTAATCACTACCAAGTAGATAATCGCAAGAATAGCGTACATCCGGAAGGATTGGTAGTTGCGGGCGATGATAATCTTACCTGCTTGGAAGAGCTCGACCAAACCGATTGCTGAGATGATGGTCGTATCTTTCAAAGTGATAACAAATTGGTTGATAAAGTTTGGAAGCATAATCTTACCAGCCTGAGGTAGGATAATCTTGCGCATGGTTGTGCCATAAGAAATTCCCAAACTGCGAGAGGCTTCCATTTGTCCAGCTGGAACGGCTTGGATACCACCGCGGACAATCTCAGCAATGTAGGCACCTGAATTGAGAGAGAGGGCGATAGTACCTGCCACAAAGTCATTGATAGGAGATTGTTGTCCAGTGATAGACTCAATGAGGTTTGGAATACCCCAGAAGATGAAGGCAGCAACAATCATCAATGGGATACCGCGAACCACATCTACGAAGACAGAAGCTGTAACGCGGAGTGCCTTGATTGGGCTAACTGCAAACATACCAAAGATAATCCCGATGACGATGGCAATGGCAAAGGAAAGTAGCGCAAGTCCGACAGTGATTCCAAGACCTGAAAGCAGCTGACCGTAGTTGTTTTGAAGTAGGCCCCAGATGGTTGTTTCATCGACGGTACTTGTTTGTTCTGTACTTTCTTCCTCAGAATTGAAGTATTTATTCATGATGGCATCGTACTCTCCAGATTCAACCAGAGCAGCTAAGCCATTGTTAAACATTTCAATCAGCTCAGGATTGTTGCCTTTTTTCACTGCAAAACCGTACTCTCCGGATTTTTCACCAGGAATTGGTGTTGCAAAGTCACGGCCTTGCTGGATAGCGTAGAGGAGGACGGCTTCGTCGTCCATAAGGGCATCAATCGAACCTGAGTTTAAGCTGTCATACATAGTAGAGGCTTCATCGAAGGCTTTGAGATTGTAGCCGTATTTTGCCTTGTTGCTTTCTAAGAAAGTGTAAGAAGCAGTACCGTTTTTAGCACCGACAGTCTTGCCTTTCAAATCCTCGTATGAAGCGATGTCGCTTCCATTCTTTACAGCTAAAAGAATGTTTGAAGAATAGTAGGCATCTGAGAAGTCGAAGATTTCTTTACGAGCATCTGTGATAGACATACCAGCGATAACGGCATCGGCCTGACCTGCCTGAACAGCGTTAAGAGCTGCGTCAAAGCCAGGGTTTTGAATGGTGATGGTAAAACCTTGCTGTTTGGCAATAGCCTTAATCAACTCCATATCAATACCGACATAGTTGCCATTTTCGTCTTGATACTCAAATGGTGCAAAGGAGGAATCCGCAACAATGGTATAGCTTGACTTGATAGGGGTTGCTTTGGCAGTTGCACTGCCAGTCAAGCTGAGTCGTGATGAATAGTCTGTTTCAGCACTTGAACTAGAAGAGGAACCCAGCCATTTCTTTATGATGGCGTCGTAGGTGCCGTCTTCTTTCATCTCAGCTAGTGCCTTGTTGAAATCTTCAATTAGGTATTCGTACTGGCTGCTTTTTTTAACAGCAAAACCGAAGGAACCGATGGATTCACCAGCCATGTTGATACTCAAATCCTGACCTTGCTGAATGGCAAATTGAATCACAGCTTCATCATCCATCACTGCGTCAACAGCACCTGCTGACAGGCTGTTATACATCAAGTCACCAGTGTCAAAGGTTTTCACAGTGTAGCCATACTTTTCCTTGTTTTCATCGAGGAAGGTTTGAGAGATGGTACCATTTTTAACACCGACTGTTTTGCCCTTCAACTCCTCATAAGAAGTGATTGGCTTGCTCTTGCTAGTCGCAATAATAATCTTTGTGTCAAAATATGGATCTGAGAAGGTGAAGACCTTTTTGCGGGCTTCCGTGATAGTCGTACCCGCCATAAGGGCGTCTGCCTGCCCAGATTGGACAGCATTAACCGCAGCGTCAAAACCTGGGAAGGTTTGGTTTACCTTCCAGCCAGAGCGTTCAGCCACTTCATTGATGATGTCAACGTCAATTCCTTTATATACTTGATCGGAGTCTTTAAACTCAAAGGGTGCATAGGTAGAGTCAGAGACAATATCAATGGTATCGTCAGCTTTTACACCCGTAAAAATAAAGAACATTGGCAAGATGCTTGCCAATAGGATAAGCCACTTTTTCTTCATTTCCTTTCTCCTTCTATAATAAAATAACTCTCTAAGTATACCATAAATTCCGAAAATTTGCAAAGTTCTCATGTTAGAAGATGTAACATGATTGGTAACCAAGTTAGAGATTGAACCTTAGGTATCATTCCACCTGCTCAGCGAATAAATGTGGTAAAATAATCCTAAAAGCGAAGAGAAAGCAGAAAAAATCATGATTGAACGAACTACGAGTAACCAATTTAAGCTGGTTTCTAAATACAGCCCTTCAGGTGACCAGCCTCAGGCCATTGAAACCTTGGTAGACAATATCGAGGGGGGAGAAAAGGCCCAGATTCTCATGGGGGCGACAGGTACGGGTAAGACATATACCATGAGTCAGGTCATTGCCCGTGTTAACAAACCTACCCTAGTCATCGCCCACAATAAGACCTTGGCTGGTCAGCTTTACAGCGAGTTCAAGGAGTTTTTCCCTGAAAATGCAGTCGAGTACTTCGTGTCTTACTACGATTACTACCAGCCAGAAGCCTATGTTCCATCCAGCGACACCTATATTGAGAAGGACAGTTCTGTCAATGATGAGATTGACAAACTCCGTCACTCTGCGACTTCAGCTCTGCTAGAACGCAATGATGTCATTGTGGTGGCTTCTGTTTCTTGTATCTACGGTTTGGGTTCACCTAAGGAATATTCAGATAGCGTAGTTAGCTTGCGGCCTGGACTTGAAATTTCCCGTGACCGCCTACTCAATGATTTGGTAGATATTCAGTTTGAGCGCAACGACATCGACTTTCAACGCGGGCGTTTTCGTGTTCGTGGAGATGTAGTAGAGATTTTCCCAGCCTCTCGTGACGAGCACGCCTTTCGAGTAGAATTTTTCGGCGACGAAATTGACCGCATTCGTGAGATTGAGAGTTTGACAGGCAAGGTTCTGGGAGAGGTAGACCACTTGGCAATTTTCCCAGCGACTCACTTTGTGACCAACGATGACCACATGGAGGTGGCTATTGCCAAGATTCAGGCAGAACTGGAAGAGCAGCTCAAGGTCTTTGAAGCAGAAGGCAAACTCTTAGAAGCTCAGCGTTTGAAACAGCGGACCGAATACGACATCGAAATGCTGCGGGAAATGGGTTACACCAACGGAGTTGAGAACTATTCTCGCCACATGGATGGGCGAAGCGAGGGCGAGCCCCCGTACACCCTGCTGGACTTTTTCCCAGAAGATTTCCTCATCATGATTGATGAGAGTCACATGACCATGGGGCAGATTAAGGGGATGTACAATGGCGACCGCTCACGCAAGGAGATGTTGGTCAACTATGGTTTCCGTCTGCCGAGTGCATTGGACAATCGTCCGCTGCGCCGGGAAGAATTTGAGAGCCATGTCCACCAGATTGTCTATGTGTCCGCGACTCCAGGTGATTATGAAATGGAGCAAACCGATACCGTTGTTGAGCAGATTATCCGGCCGACCGGACTCTTGGATCCGGAGGTGGAAGTTCGTCCAACCATGGGGCAGATGGATGACCTTTTGGGCGAAATCACTGTTCGTGCAGAGAAAGGTGAGCGAACCTTTATCACCACCCTGACCAAGAAGATGGCAGAAGATCTAACTGACTACCTGAAAGAGATGGGGGTCAAGGTCAAGTATATGCACTCGGATATTAAGACCTTGGAGCGGACAGAGATTATCCGCGACCTTCGTCTGGGTGTCTTTGATGTCCTGATAGGGATTAACCTCTTGCGTGAAGGGATTGACGTGCCAGAGGTTAGTCTGGTTGCTATCTTGGATGCTGACAAGGAAGGCTTTCTCCGCAACGAGCGTGGGCTCATCCAGACAATCGGTCGTGCCGCCCGTAACTCTGAGGGACATGTCATCATGTACGCAGACAAGGTAACCGAGTCCATGCGCAAGGCCATGGATGAAACAGCTCGCCGCCGTCAAATCCAGATGGCTTATAATGAAGAACATGGTATCGTTCCACAGACCATCAAGAAAGAAATCCGTGACCTAATCAGCGTGACCAAGGCGGTGACACAGGATAAGGAAGAAGTCCTTGATTTTGATAGCCTCAACCGGGACGAACGCAAGGCCATGATTAAGAAACTGGAAGGTCAAATGCAGGAAGCAGCAGAAGTCCTTGACTTCGAACTGGCAGCTCAGATTCGCGATATGGTCATTGAGTTGAAGAATATGGGGTAGGAGTATGGACTTTTATGCCTATACACGATTACTGGGAAAAATTGAAGACAGTCCTGAACTGAGATAGGAATTTATTGAAGTTTTCGATACCAAAAGTAAGCAAGACCTGGTTCGGTTTTGTCTACTTTATAGTAAGGAATTGCTGGCTACCTATCCCTGTGAAGTATTACCTGTCATTGAACAGGGTTTTGAAGCCATGAAGGATTGGCAGGATGATAAGGTAAACTATCATCCTACTAGAAACTCAAGTTTTGCCCTAAACCGACAGATTCGTGACGAAAAGGATAGGGTTCGAAAACGCTTCTACCATACTATCTCTCAGCTTTTAGCCAGCCCTCATGTGTGATTTCATGCTCTATGGGCAACAGATTTTGCTATTAGTCTTATCAATCGATCGAATCCTGGTAATCTTGAACTTGTCCGTCAAGAGCGAAAGAAGCAAATCGAAATCTTGAATCGTTCCTCCCATCATTAAAGATTCGCAAAACAGTAAATCAGCAAGGTTTACTGTTTTTTATTGCTCAAAATCAAATAGAAGCGTTTACGAAAACCAGCGTTTAAATAGAGTAAATAATTGGACACGATTTAGTTGAAATAATCACTTAAAATAGCTATAATAGATAGTGCAATTTAAAGGGATTATGGAAGGTTATCATGAAAAAAATAAGAGGTGAAAAGCAAGAGCGTTTTGCTTTTCGTAAATTATCTCATGGACTTGTTTCAGCTGCTGTTGCAAGTCTCTTTTTTATATCGACATCAGCCGATCAGGTTGCTGCTCAGACAACTAGCCAACAGATTCGTTATCAATATGTGGCGGAGCAGGAGTTGACACCAGCCGAAAAAAATCTTGTTGTCCGGGAGATGCCAAACATTGCTCAGGCAACAGATGCTACCTACTATCTGATTTACAAGCCAGTCGAACAACAAGCTACAAAGGCTACACAGGCAAGCCTGCCTAGCACAGGAAGCAGTCTCTCCAACGGTCTTTTGGCGATAGCCGGTTTATCATTTCTTGTTTTGGCATTTAAGCTAGGCAAAGATGGTAAGAAGCACCTAGTAGCGGTCGCGCTTGTATCGGCAACAGGTCTTACCCTCTTAAGTCCAGCAGCTTCTGCCTTGACCGGTCAGATTTTAGCTCATTATAATCAGGAACTGGAAGTGACAGTTGGTCAGGAACTGCCTGCGCCAATGACTATCCCAGGCTACCGGTATGTAGGTTATTTGAAGGACAGCCGAAAAACAGAAATCAGCGATGTGACCCAACAGACCGAGCAGCCTACTACGACGGAAGAAGTTATTCAGCTACCAGATACAGCACCAAGCCACGAGTTGCCTGCTATTGCTATCGAAGAAAAGCTTGTAACTCGAACTGAAACAGTTGCATTTGACATTCAGGAGATAGCTGACAATAGCTTGACCGAGGGAACTCGTTAAATTGTTGAAGAAGGACAAACCGGTATCCGCACTATTGAAACGAAGGAAACCTACGCAGACGGTCAATTGATAAAGTCTGAGGAAGTTTCCAATGCGATTACGACGGCGCCAGTTCCGCAGATTGTGCATATTGGTACCAAACCGGTGACAGAGGTTCCGTCAACCGCACCAGGACATGAAGTACCAGCTATCACTATCAAGGAAGAAACCGTAAGCCGTACAGAAGTTCTTGCCTTTGAAACGCAAGAAGTATACGACAACAGTTTGGCCGAAGGCGTTCGTCAGGTGGTTCAAGAAGGTAAAACCGGCATCCGAACCATTGAAACCAAGGAAACCTACGCAGACGGTCAATTGATTAAGTCTGAGGAGGTTTCCAATGCGATTACGACGGCGCCAGTTCCGCAGATTGTGCATATTGGTACCAAACCGGTGACAGAGGTTCCGTCAACCGCACCAGGACATGAAGTACCAGCCATCACTATCAAGGAAGAAACCGTAAGCCGTACAGAAGTTCTTGTCTTTGAAACGCAAGAAGTATACGACAACAGTTTGGCAGAAGGTGTTCGTCAGGTGGTTCAAGAAGGTAAAACCGGCATCCGAACCATTGAAACCAAGGAAACCTACGCAGACGGTCAATTGATTAAGTCTGAGGAGGTTTCCAATGCGATTACGACGGCGCCAGTTCCGCAGATTGTGCATATTGGAGTGAAGAAGTCAGATGTGCTGACAACAGAAACAGAACAGCGGACAGAGCTAATTCAGCCGGAAACAGTCTATACAAGTGATGCAGCGCTTTATACAGATGAGGAAATGGTTCTTCATCCAGGTAGTGCTGGTGAAAAACTGATTACAACCACCTATCAGTTATTAAACGGTGTGCGCCTGCCTCAACCGACTGTTACAGAAACCATTACCAAAGAAGTGGTTAATCGCCACATCGCACGCGGAACAAAACCAATTCAGGGCACAGAAAGCCAGACTCATCAGGAAGAAGTTAGCTACCCAACGGAGTATGTTCTCAGCGACCAGCTTTTTGAGAATGAAGAACAAGTCATTCAGCCAGGGGTTAACGGCAGTAAGGAGATTACAACCACTTATGTGACCATCAAAGGAGTTCGTCAGCCACATCCGACTGTCACAGAAAAGGTAGTCAAAGAGCCTACTAAGAAGATTGTTGCAAGAGGCACCAAGAAAAAAATAGAAGAAGTTCCGACGGTTGTCATCACTCAACTGACCAAAGATTTGGATGCCAAGTCGGTAACTGTTAGCTATCAACTGACTAATCCTAGCAACAATTTCCGTCAGGCGATAGCGCTGCTCTACGATGGCGAACAATTGGTTCAAGAAGTAAGTATAAACGATGCCAATGGCAGTCTGACTTTAACTGGACTTGATTACTACAAGAACTATACATTGAAAACCCGTGTGCATTTCACAATGGCTGAAGAAGCCAAAGAAAGCATTCAAGAAAGCATTCGCCAGTTTGAGTTGGAATACAAGAAAATCGAAATCAAGGACATTGATGCCGCTGTGCTGTATAGACGCAAGAACGGTGTCTATCTAGCTCAGAACTATCTTTCTGACCTTCCAGAAAACCTTGAAGATGTTTTTGTGAAGGTTACATCCGACCGTTTCAAAGATCTCTACCTGCCGGTTACCTCGATGGTGCCTGAAACGATTGAAGGACAAGACTACTTTAAAATCACCTCTTCCTTTGATGAGTTGGTACAAGATAATGGTCAAAGATATAAAGCCAACCATGATTTCTATGTTCCTAAAGTTATACCAGAAGCGGGTACCTATCTAAGCTTTACTGAGTTAATCAATGCCATTCGGGCAAATCCAAGCGGAACCTTTAAATTAGGGGCTGATTTGGATGCTAGCGAACTTGCAGTTGGAGATGTGGCAGCCTACATTACAGAAACCTTCCAAGGAACATTGATTGGCGAAAACAATGGCCGTAAGTATGCTATTCATAATCTCAAAGCACCTCTTTTCAAAAGAATTTCTGGTGCGACTATTCAGCAGCTGGACTTGAAAAATGGTCAAATTACAACCAACAATATTGAAATTGGTGCCTTGGCTTCCTTTGCTGTCAATGCAAGAGTTGAAGATGTGTCTGTTCAATCGACTATTTCAGGCCGTCGCCTGATGGGAGGTTTGTTCTACCATCTGGATCAATCAACCGTAAGCAATGTCAGCTTTAGAGGCAGCATCAAGACGAATGGCCCGGCCGAGTCGCAACTTGGAGGAATTGCAGCAAAGAGTACAGGTTCTTACATTGATCGGGCCTATGTGGATGCGACAATTTCAGCTCTTGGAAGCGCCAATCATACGGTTGGTGGAATTGCAGGTTTGTTAACGGGAGCTCGTAATGCGACGAGGACGAATGTCACAAACTCTGTTGTGACTGGTGAAATAATCAACCAAGGAAGTTCTCAGATGTTTGGTGGCATATTTGGTAACAATCAAGGCGGATGGACACTGGGGCGTGTTGATAATGTTATTAGCACAGCAAAACTGACCAATGCTAATCCGATTTATGGAGTAGCCGGTCAGGCAAACACAACAGTTCTCAACGCCTATGCAAACCTTGTAGATAGTGACAATCCACAAATTACTCTGCTGACACAGGAAGAATTATCGACCAAGGAAGCAAGTTTTGGAATCACGACGAATTTAGAGGATTCAACTCCCTTGAAGAACAATAGTTACTCAGTGGACTATCTCAAGGTCGATGGTGCAAAACCTGAACTAGTGACAGCTTACTACAATATGGAGAAGTTACTACCGTTCTATAATAAGGAGTTGCTGGTTCGTTATGCCAATAAGCTTGCCGTAACAGATAAACTAAACAGAGTCCGGTTACTAGATGTAGTACCTATGAAGGATGGAAGCATCCTTGCAAATCTCTATGCTGAAAAAGCCAATCTGAACAAGTTGATGCTTCACTATGAGGACGGAAGCGTTGATTACAAGCAAGTTCAGTTCAAAGAGGACTTCGCCAACCAACATGTAGTGGAATATAGGATTTTAGACAGCGAGCTAATCTATACACCAGAGACTTTCCTATCCAGTCGAAGTACGTTGATTACTAGCTTGTCGACCTTGCTGCAATCTGTTGATATGCAATCCGACGCCGTTAAATCTGTCCTAGGAATTTCTGCGACAGATGCCAGTCAGACAGTGGACAACTTGTACTTACAGCCAACATTTGCACATGTGCAGTCCAACATTGCGACCTATCTTGGTAAACTTTTTGCCTCATCCTTAAATGGACAAGGGCAGGCTGCAGAAAATCATTTCTATCAGACCATAGCAGACAACAAGGAAGCCTTCCTGTTGGGACTCTCTTATCTGGATCGTTGGTACAATATCCAGTATGGTGATCTCAATACCAAGGATTTGACGATTTTTGAACCGGACTTCTTTGGAAATGAGAGCAAGTCGGCTTTTGAAACCATTATTACCCTAGGCAAATCAGGCTATGCAAGCCTTCGTCCGCGTAATAATGTCACCACCTATGCAACGAACTTGGCCCAGCAAACTGGAAAAGCTAGCCTCTTCGACTTTGTTGAAACCTACCGTGAACGTTTCCTTCCGGACAAGACCAATAACCAGTGGTTTAAAGAAACCAGCAAGGCCTACATTGTTGAGAGCAAATCTCAGGTGGAAGCAGCTTTAGCCAAGCAAAATGCGGCAACCAAGCATAGTGTTTATGCGGTTGAAGTATACGACAAAATTACCAATCCAAGCTGGAGATTCCGACAGATGCTCTTGCCGCTGTTAACTCTTCCAGAGGAAACCATCTATATTATCAGTAATATGAACACTATTTCCTTTGGCTCCTTTGAGCGCTACAAAGACATTGTCAATAAGCCAGAAACAAAGTCTGAGGTCCGTGCCATGGTTGATCAGGCAGCAATCTGGCAGAGAGATCATGTAGATTTCTGGTATAAGATTTTAGATGAAACCAATAGGGAGAAGTTGTTTGCCTCTGTCATGAATACAGATAGCTTTAAGCTGATAGACAAGACTGGACAGGTAGCCTACCGAACTCTTCAGTCTGATATTGCTTCAATCCAAAACTTCTTTGGCCCAGTCGATAAGTGGTATAGAGATAATGGCTTAACAGCGTACGCAAATGGTACAGAAACTCACTTTGTCAATGCAGGAATGCTCTATCAAGACGGTACTTCTCTTTATACCCATGAAATGGTTCACAATCAGGATGGCAATATTTACTTCCAAGGAAATGGTCGTCGTCCTGGCCAAGGAGCAGAACTCTTTGCCTTAGGACTCCTGCAGAATGTCTATAATCTTTCTGAGCCAGTCTTTGGTATCAACACTTATCTGACAGGAGCAGAGTCTGCAACGCGGGTTCACCCGATTGATCCAGTCAATCGCTATACCAATGTAGAAGACTTGAATACTTACGCCCGTCATATGATGGATGCCATCTATCTCTTGGACTACTTGGAAGGAACAGCTATTTTGAGTAAGTCGGATGCTATGAAGAAGCAGTGGTTGCGTAAGATTGAGAACTACTATATGGTTACTGACGGTAAAAATAACCATGCCGGCAACCAGATTCGTCTGTTAACGGATCAAGAGGTTTCCCAACTTCAAAACTTTATGGACTTGGTTGACCACAGTATTATTACTCGTAGAAATTATTCAAACGAAGCGACCTTGAACCGGAATGGTTATTATCAGGCTAGATTATTCGCACCTATCTACTCAGCTTTAGATAACCCGTATGGAGCACCTGGTGATATGATGTTCCGCCGGATGGCCTTTGAACTATTGGCTGAGAAAGGCTTCGTAGATGGCTTTATCCCTTATGTATCAAATCAGCTTGGAGAAGCAGCCAAGGCTAGCGGCTCTACGATTTATGACAACTGGTCTAAGAAGACGATTGGACTTATTACAGACCAGCATGTATTTGACCACATCTTTAAAGGGGAATACACCTCATGGACAGACTTCAAGAAGAAGATGTATCAAGAGCGCATTGATAAGACGGATAAGCTCAAGCCATTTACTATTCAGTATGAGATTGGCAAGCCAAATTCTACTAAGGAAGTCGTGATTTCTACTTATGCAGACATGGTTAGATTGATGAAGGAAGCCATGGACTCCGACGCAAGTGAGGATCGAATCTTCTATTCGACCAACTATGTAGCCAATAGCCGCGTCAATGCATTGAAGCATAAGCTGTATAGCGCGATGCTTCAATCGACTGACGACTTCAAGCAATCTATTTTCCATCCATAAGGAATACAAAACCATAGGCACAGTTTACTTGTGTTTATGGTTTTTGTTTGCATTGATTTTTTTGTCATAAGGAGTATAATAGATACATATAGCCAAGCGAAGGAGACTGACATGCAGATTAAAGACATGGAAACCGAGGAAGAAATTAAAGGGAAAGCCTATGTCCACTGGAAAGCATGGCAGGAGGCCTATGCAGGACTGTTACCGCAAGAGTTTCTTCAAAACACCTATACGTTAGAACGCTGTCAGGATTTGGCCTTCCGCTATCCGCAAAACACCCTGATAGCCCTAGTTGATGGCCAGGTTGTAGGTTTTGCCTGTTACGGCACCTCTAGTCAGAAGGATTTGAAAAATGCGGGCGAACTCTATGCAATTTATGTGTTGGCAGAGCATTATGGCAAAGAGATTGGCTATCAGCTTTTCCAAGCTGTTTTGGCTAAGATGGCTAATTCTGTGACCATTTCTCTCTGGGTTTTAGAGGGGAATGCGCGTGCGATTGCTTTTTATGAAAAAGTAGGATTCCGCTTTGATGGTGTGACAAAAACTGTCCATCTAGGAGCAGAGCGGACGGAACATAGAATGATTTTGAGGAGATAGGAATGAAGCAACTTTATTTGGTTACAGACAAGGAGCAGTTACAGCTCTATCAGGATTTCCTTATTCATCATCAGGAAAAATGGCAGAGCTATATCCATTATCTGAAGAAGAACTACCAAGTGACAGATTTGCCTCAGGCTATTCTCTGGACAGATTTAGAAACAGCAACAAAAATCCTTCGAGACTGTCCGATACCTGCCTATACAAACGAAGTGCGCATGGTCATGACCCCAGAAATAGAAGTCTGGAAGTCCATTTACCTCAGGCAATTAGAAGACTACCCTATTTCTCCTGAGACCAAGGAAATAGCCACCTATTACAGCTCCTTGTCGGATAGACATCTCTTGCAAATCATCGGCCATGAATTAGCCCATCAAAGCGACTGCTTTTTGGACTATGAAGAAGAAACCATGTGGTTTGAAGAAGGAATGGTGGAATACATCAGCCGTTGCTATTTTTTGTCAGATCAGGAATTTGAAGCTGAAAAACGGGTCAATGAGCAACTCGTCCAGCTTTTTCAGGCCCAAAACGGTTACCATCCCCTCTCAGAGTTTGGAAAAGCGACCTATCAAGGCAATTATGCCTCTATCTTTTATAAGTACTGGCGCAGTTTTCTAGCGATTGATTTTCTCGTTCAGCGCTTTGGCAGTATTTCTGCTGTCTTTGCCGACTATCATCGTTGGAATGATGAAGGCCGACCAGTTGATCTACTAACTTGGTTTAACCTAAGAATTTAATAAAGGAGAATTATGTCACGAAAGCAAACAGTTACACTGACAAATATGTGTCTTATTGAGGATCAGAACGGTCATGTCGTCGTCCAAATTCGTGATCCTAAACGGTATCGCTGGTCTGGCGTTGCATTTCCGGGAGGACACTTACTCGAAGGGGAGTGTTTCTACGATTCAGTTGTGCGAGAGGTCTACGAAGAAACTGGACTGACGATTCACAAGGCCCAGCTTGTTGGTATCAAGCACTGGCCTGACCAAGAGGGAGACCGCTATCTAGTCTTTCTCTATAAGGCCATTGACTATTCAGGTCAGATTCATTCAACGGATGAAGGAGAAGTCCGTTGGGTGAAAAAGTCTGAACTGCCCCAGCTTGATCTGGCCTACGACTTACTAGAGGTCTTAAAAGTTATGGACAGCCCAGAGCTATCTGAATTTTTCTATACCCAAAAGGGAGAAGATGGCGACTGGGACCGCAATTTTCGCTAGCAGACTGCCGAAAGGCAGTTTTTTTATAAAACAAATTGCATAAAAATACAAAAAATGATTGACAAATGTATAAAAATGAATTAGAATAGACTCATCTTTTGAAAAGGAGATAGAAAATATGGGGAAAATTGCTTTTAAAGTCCGATGATGCTGCTGCAGTATTATACAGTTGACTGAAAAAATAGAAGAGGAGAATGGATAAATGAAATTGAATAAAATGCTGACAACCGGATTAGCAGTAGTGGCATGTTTGCTACTGACTGCTTGCGGTGGTGAAACTACACAAGAAAACCAAGTTTTGACCTCAATTGAAGAAAAAGGAAAAGTGGTTATTGCTATGAACCCTGAGTTTCCTCCTTTTGAGTTTAGAACGCTGATTGATGGTAAGGATACAATAGTAGGAGCAGATGTAGAGTTGGCCAAAGCCATTGCAGATGAGTTGGGAGTCGAGGTTGAGTTTTCGAGCATGAGCTTTAATAACGTTTTGACTAGCTTACAGTTGGGCAAGGCTGACTTGGCAATCTCGGGCATTTCAGCGACCGAAGAACGTGCTAAACTCTACGATTTCTCAGTACCTTATTATCAGTCTGTCAACAAGATTATTATTCGTAAGGCTGACCTAGCAACCTATGCAACTTCCGAGTCTTTTGAAGGTGCTACCATTGGTACCCAGAAAGGAACCATCCAAGAAGAAGTCGCAAAGGCACAATTTACCACAGCCAGCTTTATCTCATTGGAGCAAAACGGGGAGCTAATCAATGAACTAAAATCAGGGCATTTGGACGGAGTGGTTTTTGAAGAACCGATTGCCAAAGCCTATGTTGCCAACAATGACGATTTGGTAATTGCAGATATTGCAATTGAAACCAGTATTTCAGATTCCTACGCTGTTGCAATGAATAAAAATAACCCAGCATTGAAGGAAAAGGTAGATAAGGTGATTACAGAATTGGTTGAATCTGGCAAGATGGCACAGATGGTAGAGGACGCCTACCAACTCTCAATCTCTGGTTCATCAGAATAAAGAAAAATCGCATGTCTGGACATGCGATTTTTGCTACTATTTTGCTTTTTTCTGTGCTTTCTTCCGTGTGGGCTTCTTAGGCTGCACCCGTTCGAGGTAGTAGCTTGTTAGACGTGGTATAGTAATGGTTGCGCCATTTTCGTCTGGATAAAGACTAAAGTTTTCAGTCGGAATGGCATTGGAAGAAAAGACTAATTTATACTCGCTGCCTTGCGGCAAATCCAGATGGACATCATAGAGTTCTTGATCGTTGAAGTTGTTGACAACCAAGATTTCCTGATCATCGCTATAACGAGAGAAGGCAAAGAGGCTTGCTTCTTCATCGATACGAATCCATTTGAAGCCTTTTTCGTGGGCTTGATAGTCATATTTCCAAAAAGCATCGTGGTCTTTGTAGAAATTAGACAAGGTTTTCATCATTTGATAGAAGGAGTCGTGGATAGGGTAGAGTTTTAGACCCCAGTCCATCTCTGTGTATTCATGCCACTCACGAATATGTCCCCACTCGTTCCCCATGAAGAGCAGTTTCTTACCAGGGTGAGCAAAGTAGTAGCTGTAATATACCCGAGCCAAATGGAATTTATCTTCGTAGTCACCGTTCATTTTATCGACGATGGATAGTTTTCCGTGAACTACTTCGTCATGTGACAGCGGAAGTAGGAATTGTTCGGTCTGGTTGTAGAACATACCGAAAGTTAATTCTTTGGAATGGTACTTACGGTAGACAGCAGGTCGGCTAATGTATTCCAAGGTGTCATTCATCCAACCCAAATCCCACTTCATGTCAAAACCAAGTCCGCCTTCATCTAAAGGATGGGTTACTTTTGGATAGCTGGAGGAGTCCTCGGCAATCATCATTACCCCTTTGAACTCTTCGTGGACAAGGGCGTTCACTCGTTTAATGAAGTCAATGGCAGTATGGTTAATCTTATCCTCATCCGTTTCCCCACGCCAGTAAATCAGATATGAGAGAGCGTCAACACGAATGCCATCAAAGTGGAAGTTTTGCAGCCAATACTTGATATTGGAGAGCAAGAAGGAGCGGGTCAGTCCTTTTCCAAGGTCAAAGTTTGCTGTTCCCCATTGGTGATTTTCGCGGTCATGCTCAGGTTCATATTCGTAGAGCCAGCTTCCGTCAAACTGATAAAGACCGTGAGCGTCTTTACAGAAGTGCAGGGGTACCCAATCCAGAATGACGCCGATTCCAGCTTGGTGGCATTGATCCACTAGATATTTTAGTTCATCAGGCTTACCGTAGCGGCTCGTCGGGCTGAAGTAACCAGTAATCTGGTATCCCCAAGAAGCATCCAAGGGATGTTCCATGACGGGCATCAGTTCAATGTGGGTATAACCGTTTTCTTTGACGTGTTGGATGAGAAGAGGCGCAATCTCCTTGTAGCTGTAAAAGGCTTCAGCAGGAGCACCGCCTTCGTTTTTATTAGCAAATTTTTGCTTCCAAGATCCTAGATGGACTTCGTAGATTGAAACAGGCTGTTCTTTGAAATCGTAGTTAACCCGGTGATACATCCACAGGTCGTCTTTGAATTTATAGCGTGCATTATAAGTGGTGGAAGCAGTATTTGGTCGCAGCTGACTATAAAAGGCATAGGGGTCAGCCTTGTAGATTTCACGGCCATCGTGCGTTATGATGAGGTATTTATAATCTTGCAGCGACTTTAAGTCCGCTACATAGAGTTGGAATACACCATCTACTTCCCATTCCATCGGATGGCTTTTTTGCCAATCATTGAAATCTCCGACGAGAAAGACTTCCCGAGCGTTAGGTGCATAGAGGCGGAAGTGAGTACCTAAAATTTTATTGCCCTCTTTGACGATATGGGCGCCAAATTTTTCGTGGAGTGAGGTATGCTCACCAGTGTGCATAAAATAGAGATCCAAATCACTAAATGAGGTCATTCTTCTTCCTTTCTAAAAACCTTCAACAGTCAGAAGAAGACTGTCGAAGGTTGTAGTACGAGCTTATAAGGCCCAGTATTTACTGAGTAATTTCCTGATAGAGATAGATGTACCGTTGAGCAGAAGCCTTCCAGCTGAAATCACGGGTCATGGCTTGTTCAATCAGTTTTCTCCAGTCATCAGGTCGGTCGTAGTAGGTTTCTAGGGCAAAATCGTAAACGCGCTTCATATTGTAGGCATCGCGACCGCCGAAGCTAAATCCTGTTCCTTCCTTGGTTTCGATGTGGTAAGGAGTGACTGTATCTACCAAGCCTCCTGTTTCGCGAACCAGTGGCAAGGTACCATAGTGCATAGAAATTAACTGACTGATACCGCATGGTTCAAACATAGATGGCATGAGGAAGAGGTCACTTGCCGCATAGATTTGATGGGCAAGCGGCTCGTTGTAGCCACGGTAGAAGGCAAATTTTTCAGGATAGGCGTGCTTGAAGTGATTAAAGGCGTTTTCGATGTCGGTTTCGCCGTTACCCAAAATGACAAATTGAACATGGGCTTGTAACAAGTGACTGAGAACTTCTGTCAGGAGGTAGAAGCCTTTTTGCCAGGTCAAACGGGAAACAATTCCCACCAAAATAACAGATTCGTCTTGAGGCAATCCAAACTGTGCTTGGAGGGCAAGCTTATTCTTTTTCTTTTCTTCCAAGCTGTCCAGGCCGTAGTTTTGGACGAGGTACTGGTCTGTATTGCTATCCCAAGTATCATAGTCAATACCATTGACAATCCCCAACAAATCGTGGCGGCGAAGTTCCAAAACGTGCTGCATATTCTCGCCAAATTCTTCGGTGAGAATTTCTCTTGCGTAGGTTTCAGAAACAGTTGTTACCTTATCTGCGTAAAGGATGCCCAGTTTCATGAAGCTGATACAGTCATCATGGAAGCGAGCAATGCCATCAAGGTAGTAACTGTAATTCATTCCTAAAGCGGACCAGAGAGCCTGTTTGTGGAAGATACCTTGGAAGGCTAGATTGTGGATGGTAAAGACATGTTTGATGGCACGAAACTCCTCGCGGTAGCTATAAAAAGTACGGCAGAGGAAAGGAATAGCAGCTGTATGCCAATCATGTGTGTGGATAACATCCGGAAAGAAATTGAGGGCTTCCAAGAGGCGACAGGTTGCATGTTGGAAGAATCCGAAGCGGGTCGCATCATCGTCATACCCATAAAGTTCATCCCGTTCAAAGAAGTCGCGGTGTTCAATAAAGTAGAATGTAACACCGTCCACAACTTGACTATAAACATTGGCCATTGACTGAATATCGCCTGCACGAACATCATAGCTGGCTACATAATCAAAATCAGAGTGGTTGTTAACTGCGATTTTTAGATAGAGGGGAAGGACAACCCGAACATCCATTCCTTGGTTGACAAGTTCCTTGGGAAGGGAGCCGATAACATCGGCTAACCCACCTGTTTTAATGAAGGGAAGTCCTTCGGAAGCTACAAAGAGAACAGATTTTTTAGTCATTCCTTACTCCTAGATGATTTGATGAGCTTTCAGATAAGCTGGTGAAACCTCGCTACCTTTAATATCGACAGGGTGTGAAATGGTTGTCGCCTTATCGATAATGGCATTTTCAATGTTTGCTCCGCTCTTGATGGTGACACCGTTCAAGATGATGGAGTTCTTAATCACAACGCCTTCTTCAATCACAACGTCACGGTCAATCACAGAGTTTTCAATCTGACCGTTGATGTTTCCACCGTTTGAAATCAAGCTGCGTTTTACCTCAGCAAGCGGTCCGTAAAGAGTTGGCGAGCTATCGCTAGTTTGGGTGTGAATTGGCCAGTTGTTCTTGAAGAGAAGCTTGCGGGTATCGCGGTCAATCAGTTCCAACTGGGTCTTGAAGTAAGACTCTACCGTATTGATACACGCAACGAAGTCACGGTGTGCATAACCGACAATCTTGTATTGATCCACCAAGTCATTGAGGATGTCCTTGAGCCAGTAGAGAGCAGATACTTTGTTAGCACGCTTGATTAGGTCAAGGAAGAGGGTGCGTTTCATAAAGTAGGCTTCTAGGGAAACTGGACGGTTTTTATACTTACCGTGGTTTTCTTCAAATTCGACAATGCGTTTGTCATCACCGAACTTCAAGGTTTGGCAGCCGATAAAGTTTTCTTTAGCATCTGTAACGTTCTTATAGAGAACAGTCACATCAGCGCCAGTAGCAAGGTGTTCATCCAAGAGTCTTGAATAATCCTGACTGTAAATGAAGTAGGAAGGAGCAATCAAGACATACTCTTTATTTGAACTTTCAATGTAGTGAAGGTTGTCTGAGAAGGCCTTAATATCATGTTGGTAGATGGAGTTAGGATCTGTTGCACTATTGAGCAAGCGAAGTTTGCCACGCTTACTGTTGATGTTGTAGTGTTTGCCAGTACCAACGTGTTGGATAGTTGACCGCATTTTAGCAGGCATATAAACCTGAAACTCAGTGATGCCTGAGTTAGACATGTTAGAGAGAACAAAGTCAATCAAGCGGTAACGGCCTAGGAAACCAAAGGCTTGGGTACCACGGTGGGCCATCACATCACCGAATTGAACGTTCTTTCCTTCAATGTTTACAATTCCTAATGTATTTCTTAGCATAACAGTCCTCTCTTACTTGGTTACATTTTTGTCAATCAACAAGATTTGATCTGGGGTACCAGCTAGCTTGGTTCCATCTGCGATTTTAATATTTTCAGCGACAATGACATAGTCAAGATCCACATCTTCACCGATAATAGCCCCTGGCAAAATAACAGAGTTTTTAACGGAAGCGCCTTTTTGAACCTGAGCGTCGGTAGAAATAACAGAGTGCTCTACCAATCCATCAATTGTAGCACCTTTGTCAATATAGGCACTGCGGACAGTTGCGCTAGTACCGATAACCTGAGCAGGAGAACCAGAGTCTTCTGAGTAGATTCTCCAAGAAGCGTCAGACAGATCCAAATCACCAGCATGGTCAATCAAGTCCATGTTTGATTCCCAAAGGCTGTTGACGGTACCAACGTCTTTCCAGTAACCGCGGAATGGATGAGCGTATAGGCGGCGACCATCAGCAAGATATTTTGGAATGATATCGTGACCGAAGTCGTGAGAGGATGTATCTAGCTTATCATCTTCCAAGAGGTATTTTCTAAGAGTTTTCCAAGTAAAGATATAAATCCCCATAGAAGCAAGGTTACTCTTAGGTTTAGCAGGTTTTTCCTCAAACTCTTCAATACGATAGTCTTTGTCCGTATTCATGATACCAAAGCGAGAAGCTTCTTTGAGAGGAACTTCAATTACGGCGATGGTAGCATCTGCCTCGTTTTGAATGTGGGTATCAAGTAGCTTGTCATAGTTCATCTTATAGATGTGGTCACCAGATAAGATAAGGACATACTCAGGATCATGAAGGTCAATAAAGTCGATGTTTTGAGTGATTGCATCGGCAGTTCCCTTATAGAGCCCGAAGCCTTCGATTTTCTCACTTGGAGGAAGCACGAAGATACCTGAACCTTGCACATCCAATCCCCAACGTTGGGATTGGGCAACATAAGAGTTAAGAAGGACTGGCTCATACTGTGTCAATACCCCTACAATATCAATACCAGAGTTTGCACAGTTACTGAGCGGAAAGTCGATGATGCGGTATTTGCCACCAAAGGCAACAGCAGGTTTTGCAACCTTTTTGGTCAGACCTTCAAGACGAGTACCACGACCACCAGCAAGAATCATTGCTAACATTTTATTTTGTGCCAAAATAAATCACTCCTTAATATATATGATAAAACCATTATAGCATAAGAAAAAAAATAATGAAAGCGTTTCCTGTCTAATATTTGAAAAACTTTCAAATATTTTTACAGTAGCTTTCATTACTTTCTGAATTCAACTAATTTTTAATAAATCTCTTGTACCAGACTGATTTGTTTCCAATCAGTCCTTGTCAAATCTGACCTCATCCAAGAGGAAGGAGATAAATTTTTCTCCCATATCCGATAACATGGTTTTCTCATGCTGGATATAAATCAACTCGATCCGATCATCGTGAACCAACGGTATGGAAACAATATTGTCGCCGTTAAGATTGGAGTTCAGGATACCTGTTGCGATGGTATAACCATCTAAACCAATCATGAGATTGAAGAGGGTTGCCCGGTCAGATACAACGATGGACTTTTTATGGTGCTCCTGAGAGAGGATTTCTTCTGAAAAGTAGAAGGAGTTATGAATTCCTTGTTCATAGCTCAAGTAGGGAAAATCAGCTAAATCTTCTAATTTCAAGGACTTTCGATTGGCCAATGGATTGGACTTGCTGACAAAGACATGGGGCTTGGCAGTGAAGAGATGGGTATGGCTGAGCCGGTTGTCATCAAGGAGTTTGAGCAGGACGTCACGGTTAAAGTTATTGAGGAAGAGAACGCCGATCTCAGAGCGGAAATTCTTCACGTCGTCAATAATCTCCCATGTACGGGTTTCCCGTAGAAAAAGCTCGTAATTCTCCATATCCGTTTCTTTTAAAAGGGATACAAAGGCATTGACCACAAAGGCATAGTGCTGCGAAGACACACTGAACAGCTGCCTTTTGGCCCCGGGATTTTTATAGCGCTCCTCCAAAAGTTCAGTCTGCTCAATCACCTGACGAGCATAGGAAAGAAACTCCATTCCATCCTTGGTCAGAGTAATTCCTTTTGGATTACGGAAAAAGATGGAAATTCCCATTTCTTTTTCCAACTCACGAACAGCGTTAGACAGGCTGGGTTGGGTAATAAAAAGTTGCTTGGCAGCTTCATTCATACTGCCTGTTTCAGCAATTTTTATAATATAATGTAATTGTTGGATTCTCATATTACTATTGTATCATGAATTGACAAAAAATATAGAAAAATGTATAATGCAGAAAAGAAAACCTTTAACTGAGTCCAGAGAGGCGAAGAAGGTTCACAGGATAATAGGGCAAGTCGTGCCTTCTTTTCATGTAACCTTGCCCTTTGGCAAGGTTTTTTTGAGGAGAGAAAGATGATTCTAAAAGAAAAAATGACAATCCTTGCACAGGAAGAAATAGCGCCATCTATTTTTTCTATGGTGTTGGCCGGTCAAATGGTAGCTGAGATGGAAGTTGGGCAGTTTGTCCATATTTTAGTTCCCGATCAGTCTATGCTGTTACGGCGACCGATTTCTATCTCAGAAATTGATAAAGAAAAGGGTCAGTGCCGGCTGATTTACCGGGTCGAAGGCCAGGGGACAGAAGTCTTTTCCAAGATGACTGCCGGACAAAGCTTGGACATTATGGGGCCACTTGGGCAAGGTTTTCCATTTGATTTCCTTGAAAAAGGACAGTCAGCTCTCATCATTGGGGGAGGAATTGGTGTTCCACCGCTAGTTGAGCTGGCAAAACAGCTTCATGCCAAGGGAGTGGACGTCCATTCTGTGATTGGTTTTGCGACAGATAAGGCTATCATTTTACAAGAAGAACTCAGCCGTTATGGTTCAGTTCAGGTTACGACTGACGATGGTTCTTATGGGCAAAAAGGCTATGTGTCGATCGTTGTTGATGGGCTGGAGAAGTCCTTTGATGCGGTGTATGCTTGTGGGGCTCCTGCTATGATGACCTATGTTGATCAGAAGTTTGAAGAACACCCTCATGCTTATCTTTCCTTGGAAGCGCGGATGGCTTGTGGGATGGGGGCCTGCTATGCCTGTGTCGTTCATCCAAAAGGAGCAGCGGCTCATGAAAACAAGCGTGTTTGTAAGGAAGGGCCTGTGTTTGCAACAGGCAGCCTGAACTTATAGGAGGAGATGATGATGACAAAGAATCCTTTGGAAATTTCCCTGCCTGGCTTACAGTTAAAAAATCCTATTATTCCCGCTTCAGGTTGTTTTGGATTTGGTCAGGAATACGCGGAATACTTTGATTTGGATAAGCTGGGCTCCATTATGATAAAGGCGACGACCCAACACCCTCGCTACGGCAATCCCACACCGCGGGTGGCAGAAACGCCTGCTGGGATGCTCAATGCCATTGGTCTGCAAAATCCCGGTGTTGATGCTGTTTTGGCTGAAAAACTACCTTGGTTGGCCCAGCACTTTCCTGATTTGCCTATTATTGCCAATGTGGCTGGTTTTTCCAATGAAGAGTATGCTTATGTTTCTGGAAAAATTTCACAGGCACCCAATGTCAAGGCTATTGAATTAAATATTTCTTGCCCCAATGTGGATCATGGTAATCAAGGACTGCTAATCGGTCAGGTACCTGAATTAGCCTACGCCGCTGTTCAAGCCGCTGTTCGTACTTCGGAGGTTCCAGTCTATGTGAAGCTGACACCAAGTGTGGCGGATATTACACAGGTTGCAAAAGCTGCTGAAGATGCAGGAGCGGCAGGTTTGACCATGATAAATACCTTGGTAGGCATGCGTTTTGACCTGAAAACGAGAAAGCCCATCATTGCTAATGGTACAGGTGGTATGTCAGGCCCAGCAGTTTTTCCGGTGGCGCTCAAACTCATCCGACAAGTGGCCCAGACGACTGACCTGCCAATTATAGGAATGGGCGGTATAGATAGTGCAGAAAAAGCCATCGAAATGATGATTGCAGGGGCATCTGCTATCGGTGTTGGAACGGCCAACTTCACGGATCCATTTGCTTGTCCAACTATCATAGAAGACCTACCGAAAGTGATGGCCAAGTATGGCATCAGCAGCTTGGAAAATCTTCGTGCGGGCATTCGCAAGGAATTGAGGCAATAAGCAGGTCTTTTATTGACAAAGGTAAAATAAAATAGTATTATTGAAAGAAAAAACCTTTAAAAAAAGTCCAGAGAGGCTGCAAGGGATCATGAATAAGGATGAGAGCCATCCGTTTTCGTGTTACCCTGTCCATTCTGACGGGGTTTTTGTGTAAACGAAAGGAGTTTCATGAGAGAACAGCGCCCAATTATCGCCCTTGATTTTCCCTCTTTTGAGGAAGTTAAGGCTTTCTTACATCTTTTTTCCAAGCAGGAAAAACTCTATGTCAAGGTTGGTATGGAGCTCTACTATGCTGTTGGCCCAGAAATTATTACCTACATTAAATCTTTAGGTCATTCAATCTTCTTGGACCTTAAACTGCACGATATTCCAAACACAGTTGAGTCTGCCATGAGGGTATTATCCAAACTTGGTGTAGATATGACCAATGTTCATGCTGCAGGCGGGGTTGAAATGATGAGATCGGCCAAACAAGGGTTGGGGCAGGAGGCTTTGCTAATCGCTGTCACCCAGCTGACTTCCACATCAGAAGAGCAGATGAGAGACTATCAAAATATTCAAAGCAGCCTTCAGGATTCAGTTGTTCATTATGCTAAAAAAGCCCGTGAAGCAGGTCTGGATGGAGTAGTTTGTTCGGCCCAAGAAGTGGCTCTGATTAAGGAGGCAACTGGTAAAGATTTCCTATGTCTGACACCAGGTATACGGCCTTCTGGCGCAGATGTGGGTGATCAAAAACGAGTGATGACTCCTTTTGATGCTTACCAGATTGGCAGTGATTATATCGTGGTTGGCCGACCGATTACACAGTCTGACGACCCAGTTGCGGCCTACCAGCAGATCAAAGAGGAATGGAATGCTGAATAAGAACTACAAAGTCCTTGTTGATAGACCAGTGGGCTATCAGGATTCCTTTGGCACCATTTACCCCATTAACTACGGCTATATTCCGGGGTTGCTAGCGGGAGATGGCGAGGAGCAGGATGCTTATATTATCTCTGATTCAGTCAATGGTCCACTCTCTATTTTTAAAGGAAAACTTGCTGCTATTATTCATCGTCGTGATGATGTAGAAGACAAGTTTGTTATCACCAGTCAAGATGAAACGCTGACAAAAGAGGATATCCAAGAAGCAACGCATTTTTTGGAGCAATATTTCGATTCATGGATTGAACTCATTTAGGAGGTAGAACTGGGAAGGGACGTTTCTAAAGACGCATTCTTTGATGATTTTACCTACCGCTACAACGATGGCAAGTCAGAACATTTTACCAACAATGTGCGTTGCAAAGGCAATAAGGGAACACGAATGGTGTCAGCCTTTTTGGGGGTTGTCAGGTCGTTTGCTACGATGGCCATTGAGAAAACGTACGAATTTAATTTTTAATATAGAAAGCAGGAATATTAGATGACATTAGCTACACAAATCGCATCACACCTTTTAGACATCAAGGCTGTTTATCTGCAACCTGAAAATCCTTTTACATGGGCTTCAGGCATTCAATCACCTATCTATACAGATAATCGCATCACTCTTTCTTATCCAGATACCAGAACCTTGATTGAGGATGGATTTGTCCAAAAAATCAAGGAAGAATTTCCGGATGTGGAGGTCATTGCGGGAACGGCGACGGCTGGGATTCCACACGGAGCCATTATTGCGGATCGGATGAACCTGCCTTTTGCTTATATTCGCAGTAAACCAAAAGACCACGGAGCAGGCAATCAGGTGGAAGGCCGCATCGTAAAAGGTCAGAAAATGGTGGTTATTGAGGACCTGATTTCTACTGGCGGTTCTGTATTGGATGCTGTTGCAGCTGCAGAACGTGAAGGAGCAAAGGTTCTCGGTGTGGTAGCTATTTTCACCTATGAGTTGCCAAAGGCAGCTAAAAACTTTGCGGATGCAGGTGTCAAATTGGTGACCTTATCAAATTACAGCGAACTAATCAAGGTGGCTAAGGTACAAGGGTACATCAACGCTGACGGCTTGACTCTGCTCAAAAAATTCAAGGAAAATCAGGAAACCTGGCAAGACTAATTGACAGAGGGCGCTTAATTGGGCGTCCTTTTCGATTTTTATTAGATTGATAAAGAATATCATGCTATAATGGATAGTATGTACGATCTATTTTTTAAGATGATTCAAAAGCTAATGTGGGTCATTTTTGCCTTCTGGATTGCTGTATCTTTGTGGCATCTCTTTGAGCTATCGTGGTTGGTAACAATTGGCTTTCTGGCTTTGGTTGCCTATGCATTTTTTCACAGAGAGAAGCTCCTGTCCGCTTTCCAATGGCTGATGAGGCACAAGAAGGTCTTGGCTATTTGCGCGGTTGTGTTTCAGCTGGCTGTCATTCTTTCGGCTAACCTGTTGGTGCGCAGAGATGCGGCGGTTGTCATCAATGGTGCTTTTGAGCTGATTAGTGATAGTTCCATATCCAACTATTTGACGCGCAATCCAAATAATTTATCCATGTTTCTTTATGCCAGAAGCCTCTATCATCTGTTTGGATACAAGGCTATTTGGGTTCTGCAGCTTCTTGGGATGCTCTACATCAATGGGACAGCTTGGATTTTATATAAGACGGCTCAAACATATTTTAATCAAACCAGTGCAGATGTAGCCTTTAGTCTTTATTTGCTCTTGCTTGGATTTTCGCCTTATGTCATCCAAACCTACACAGATTTGACTGGTCTGCCTTTCCTGGCCCTTCAAACCTATCTAACCATGGGGATTATTAGGGACAAGCAGGTATCTGTTACAAAGGTCGCTGCTCTTGGAGGGGTGACGACTCTAGCCTTGATTTTTCGACCGACAGGAGCTATTTCCACCATCGCCTTTTTCATCTTGCTGTTTTTGGAAAAGTCGTGGAAGAAGCTGATTCAGCTTGTCCTCATTTTCGGCTTAAGTTTTGGGATAACCATGGGGCTCAATAGTTTTATCAAGCAGCACCAAAATGAAGTTGTCATTAGGCAGGAAGAGGAATTAGCCAAATCCTGGCTAACCTTTATCAACTTGGGCTTGACCTATTCTGGCAGTGATCAAGGGGATATGAAAAAAGGCCTCTTGCAGTACGTTCCAGAATCTGAGAGAGGCAACTATAACAATGGGATGTTCTCTAATGAGAACGAATGGAAAGAGATCAAGCGTCGTTTATCAGAATATACGATAGTCAGCTTTTCTTCCCATATCCTCTACAAGTTGAAACGAACCCTTTTTGATGGCAGTTTGAACTGGCTTTACACTGCGCCAGAGAAAGAGAAGTCAGCCTTCGTGTCACCTTTGTATGTTTATACCAAGGATAATGCTTTGGCGGAATGGGTTCGTAAATTCATTATAGAATACGACAGCCCATCTTATGTTTTCTATAAGCTAATCAAACAGCCTATTTGGATCGTGATGGCTTTGGGTGCCTTTATACCTGTCTGGAAGTACAGAAGGTACCGCCAGCTCAATTATCATTTACTGACTATTTTTGGAGGCATCCTCTTTCTCATGGTATTTGAAGGAGGCAAGACCCGCTATCTCATCCAGTTTTTACCACAAATTATCTTGCTGTCAAGTATCGGACTTGCTACTTGGCTCAATAAGGAGAATACATTATGATTTCAGTCATCGTTCCTTGCTTCAATGAAGAAGAAGCCATCCCTTTGTTTTATGAGGCGATGGAAAAGGTTCGTCTGCAGATGCAAGAAACTTTTGAATATATTTTTATCAATGATGGTTCCAAAGATGGCACCTTGAGAGTCTTGAGAGAATTATCTGCTCAGGATCAGCAGGTTCACTATCTCTCTTTTTCCCGTAATTTCGGGAAGGAGGCAGCCCTCTATGCCGGTCTGAAAGAAGCGAGCGGAGAACTTGTGACGGTCATGGACGTTGATTTGCAAGATCCACCTGAAATGCTGATGGACATGAAGGCTATGTTGGATGCAGATCCAGACTTAGATTGTGTGGGGACTAGACGAGTTAGCCGTGATGGAGAGCCACCTATCCGTAGTTTTTTTGCAAAACTGTTTTATCGAATTATGAACAAGATTAGTCAGGTGGAAGTGGTGGACGGTGCGCGCGATTTTCGACTCATGCGCCGGCCCATGGTGGACGGGATTTTGGAAGTTTCTGAGTACAATCGATTCTCCAAGGGGATTTTCGCCTGGGTAGGTTTTCGGACGGAGTATCTGCCATATGAAAACGTGGAACGTGTAGCCGGTCAAACCAGTTGGTCCTTCTGGAGTCTTCTATCCTACTCTATTGAAGGGATTATCAACTTTTCTGATATGCCCTTAAATATCGCATCCTATACAGGTTTCTTCACCTTTATCTTATCGCTTTTGATGATGATTTTTGTTGTAATAAAGACCTTGGTTTTTGGAGATCCAACTATCGGCTGGCCGTCAACTATCTGTATCATTTTGTTTTTAGGTGGTCTGCAACTAATGACCATTGGTATTCTTGGTAAGTATTTGTCTAAGGTTTTCATGGAAACCAAGAAGCGGCCGGTTTATCTCGTCAAGGAAAAGAGCAAGAAGTAACCGATAAAGGAGTTTTCTATGCAGCATTCAAAATGGCATGATTTGATTAAGGCAGAATTGCCAGAACAGTATTTTGCTCGTATCAACGATTTTTTAAATCAAGTTTATAGTCAGGGTACCGTTTATCCTCCGCGTGAAAAAGTATTTGCAGCTATTCAGACCAGTCATTTGGAAGAAGTTAAGGTGGTTATTCTTGGTCAAGATCCCTATCACGGGCCAGACCAGGCACAGGGCTTATCCTTTTCTGTACCAGATTGGGTACCCGCTCCGCCTTCTTTGCAAAATATCCTAAAGGAGTTGGCAGAAGATGTCGGTGTTAAAAAGAGTCACGATTTAACCTCATGGGCAGAGCAGGGAGTTCTTTTGCTCAACGCCTGTTTAACAGTACCAGCAGGCCATGCAAATGGACATGCAGGGCTGATTTGGGAGCCATTCACGGATGCTATTATCAAGGTGGTCAACCGTTTGGAGCAACCTGTTGTCTTTATCCTTTGGGGGTCTTATGCTCGTAAGAAAAAAGCTTTGATTACCAACTCACATCATTTGATTCTGGAATCGGCTCATCCCAGCCCTTTATCAGCCTATCGCGGTTTCTTCGGCAGTCGTCCTTTTTCACAAGCCAATGCTTTTCTTGAAAAAGCTGGTAGCCAACCAATAGACTGGATTCGCTCATGACCAAACTTGCAACAATTTGTTATGTAGATAATGGAAAGGAATTGCTCCTACTCCATCGCAATAAAAAGCCTCAAGATGTTCATGCCGGTAAGTGGATAGGTGTGGGCGGGAAGTTTGAAAAAGGTGAGAGTCCAGAAGACTGTGCCAAGCGGGAAATCTTCGAGGAAACAGGTTTGGTTGCGACAGACATGAAACTATGTGGTGTGATTACGTTTCCTGATTTCACACCAAATCAGGACTGGTATACCTATGTTTTTAAAGTGACAGCATTTGAGGGAAGTATCAAAGACTGTGACGAGGGAAGCTTAGAGTGGGTTCCCTATGAAGAAGTTCTCCAGAAACCAACTTGGGAGGGTGACCTCATCTTTCTTCGTTGGATATTGGACAATCGTCCCTTTTTCTCGGCAAAGTTTACCTATACTGAGAATAGTTTACAAGACCATAGTGTCGTTTTTTATGAGTAAAGGAGTTGCTATGTTGTTGATAAAAAATGGTCGCGTGATTGATCCTCAATCAGGCTTGGATCAGGTTTGTGATGTTCTTTTAGAAGGAAAAGTCATTGTTGATATTGCAGAAAATATCGTAGCTTCTGAAGCAGAGGTCATTGATGCGACGGGATTAGTAGTTGCCCCTGGCTTGGTGGATGTTCATGTTCACTTCCGTGAACCTGGGCAGACCCACAAGGAAGACATTCATACGGGTGCCTTGGCTGCAGCAGCTGGTGGTTTTACCTCAGTAGTTATGATGGCTAATACCAGTCCGACGATTTCAAGCGTTGAAACTCTGAAGGAAGTTTTGGCATCTGCTGCCAAGGAGAATATTCATATCCATACAGTCGCGACCATTACCAAGGAATTTGATGGAGAAAATCTAACTGACTTTGAAGCCCTTTTAGCAAATGGAGCAGTGGCATTTTCAGATGATGGAATCCCGTTGACGAACGCTGGTGTGGTTAGGGAAGCTATGAAACTAGCCAAGAAACACGATACCTTTCTCAGTTTGCACGAGGAAGATCCACAGCTAAATGGTGTATTAGGACTCAACGAATCTGTGGCTGAAAAACACTTTCACGTTTGTGGGGCGACGGGTGTTGCCGAATATAGTATGATTGCCCGTGATGTCATGATTGCCTATGAAACAGGAGCTCGAGTGCATATCCAGCACTTGTCTAAGGCTGAGTCTGTTGAGGTTGTCGCTTTTGCCCAAAAGCTTGGGGCCAAAGTTACGGCAGAAGTAGCTCCCCAGCATTTCTCTCGGACAGAGGATTTGCTGCTTACCAAGGGTGCCAATGCTAAGATGAATCCTCCCCTGCGCCTAGAATCTGATCGTTTAGCTGTTATTGAAGGGCTTAAATCGGGAGTTATCAGCTTAATTGCTACCGACCATGCCCCACATCATGCAGATGAGAAAAATGTTGCCGATTTGACCAAAGCACCTTCAGGCATGACAGGTCTTGAAACCTCTCTATCCTTAGGTTTGACTCATCTGGTGGAAGAAGGTCACTTAACGCTTCTGGAATTGCTAGAAAAAATGACCATCAACCCAGCCAAACTTTACGGCCTGGAGGCAGGTTATCTGGCCAAAAATGGCCCGGCCGATCTTGTTATTTTCGATCCAGCAGCCGAACGAATTATTTCTGATCAATTTGCTTCAAAATCTAGCAACTCACCATTTATCGGCGACCGCCTCAAGGGAGTCGTGCATTACACCATTGCAGATGGACAATTGGTTTACGGTAAGTAATAGCGTCTAAACAGCTCGATAATTATTTGAGCTGTTTTTTCTCGAACATTTTTCTCTGTAAAGGATTTCAATTTTTGTTGTTTTTGTGAAAAAAGAGTATAATAGTGAAAGGAATTCAAAAAACGAAAGGATTTTGTATGAAAAAGAAAGATTTATTCCTACCTGTCTTGTCAACGCTCTTGTTAGCTCCCTTTGTTTTGTCACAGCATGTTGAAGCTCAGGAAGCGACTCCATCTGTGACGGTTGAAACAACAGCGGCACCGACAAACACGACCACTGAAGGAGCGGCATCAACCGTTTCAACAGAGCCAGTGGCAGCAACTACAACAGAAACTACAACAGAAACTGAGCCAGTAGCAGACACAGTTGATGCGGTTATCCTCCATACCAACGACGTTCATGGTCGCATCTTGGAAGACCGTGGAGTAATGGGGGATGCAAAAGCGGCAGCAGTTATTGAAGCAGAGCGTGCTAAAGAACCTGTCACCTTGGTCTTGGATGCTGGAGATGCTTTCCAAGGAATGCCGATTTCAAATAGCACACAAGGGGAAGACCGCGCAAACATCATGAACCAAGTGGGCTATGATGCCATGGCTGTTGGTAACCATGAGTTTGACTTTGGTTTGGAACAGGCTGTTAAGTATAAAGAAACCTTGAAATTCCCACTATTGAGTGCCAATACTTATGTGAATGGAGCACGTTTGTTTGAGGCCTCTACTGTTATCGATAAAGACACAACAGTAAAAGGTGATGAGTTCGTTGTGATTGGTGTAACCACACCAGAAACAGCTACGAAGACCCATCCAAAGAATGTCGAGAATGTTGTGTTTACAGAGCCAATTACTGAGGTAAACCTAGTGATTGATGAAGTGGAAGCGCGTGCGCAAGCAGAAGGGGTTGTTTATAAAAATTATATTATTTTGGCTCACCTTGGAGTAGATACTACAACACCAGAAGCATGGCGTGGCTCAACACTTGCCCAAGCACTTGCAGAAAATGCAAAACTAGCTGGCAAGCGAGTGATTGTTATTGATGGCCATTCTCACACCGTCGAATCTACGACCTATGGTTCAAATGTAACGTATAGCCAAACAGGTTCTTACTTAAATAACATTGGCAAAATTACCCTTAAATCTGGCCAACTTTTGGCAGAAACGAGTATGATTAAAGCTGCTGATGTCAAAGATGTAGAGCCTGATGCTAAAATTGCAGCCCTCGTTGCTGATATCAAAGCCAAATACGAAGCAGAAAATGCACAAGTAGTCATTGACACTAATCCTGTTGAACTCAACGGTGAACGCTCAAATGTTCGTGTTCGCGAAACCAACCTTGGTAATATCGTGACAGATGCTATCTATGATTATGGACAAACCGGCTTTAGCAATCCGTCCCATTTGGCAGTCACAAATGGTGGTGGACTTCGTGCAACCATTGCCAAGGATCAACCGGTTACCAAAGGAGATATTATTGCTGTTCTGCCATTTGGTAACAGTATTTCACAAATTACAGTGACAGGCGAGCAGATTCGTGCCATGTTTGAAAAATCAGTTTCTGCTCCACATCAAGTGGATAAAGCAACTGGAGCGGTTGTTCTGGACGAGAACGGTCTGCCATTGCTTGAAGCAAGCGGAGGTTTCCTTCACACATCTGGTGCTCAAGTCTACTATGACGTCAACCGCGAAGCTGGCCAACGGGTTCTTCACATTTCTATTTGGGATCCGGCAACGAAGACCTTCCAACCATTAAAATTAGAAGGAACTTATTACCTAGCAACGAATGACTTCTTGGCTGCTGGAGGAGATGGATACACAATGCTTGGAGGTGCGCGTGAAGAAGGCCCTTCTATGGATAGTGTCTTTGCAGATTATCTCAAAAAGGTAGCTGACTTGGGCTTGCTTAAGGAGTATGAAGTAGTGAATCCTGCTAGTCGCCTGTACTCTGTTTCAGAAACACTAGACACAGATGGCGATACCTATCCAGACTATGTAGAGCATATTCATGGAACGGATCCTGCCAATGCAGCGTCAAATCCTGCTAACCCACCAGTGGATCAATCTGGAAATAATCAAGGAACACCTAAACCTATCAGCGATCCAGCGCAAGGTGCGGGTGGCGCATCAAACTCTGATAAAGCAGTAACAAGCAAGAAACCAACCTTGCCAAACACAGGTGATTCAGCGAGCTATGCTCTTTCCCTCATTGGTCTGGGATTAGTCGGCTTAGGATTTGCAGCAGCTAAACGCAAAGAGTATCAGTAAGCGGTATGTAAATTTTAGAAAATTGCATAAAAAATAAAAGCGAACAAGAAACCAAACCAAGCTTGTTCGTCTTTTATTGTTCATTGTTGAAAAAAACTGCCAGCGAGTTGGCAGTTAAGAAAACTATTTTGTTTTTTGTTTGGTTAAATTTAATCCGAAGGGAACTAAATTTTCTTCTTTTTTCTGGATACGTTTAATATTATCTATGTGTCGGATGATAACAAAACTTCCTAGGAAAAGAATAATCAAGGTAAAGAGCAAGTCGTAGCTCGGCAGGATAAAGCCAAAGGCAGGAAATAGAAGTACCCCGACCAAAGCAACTGCGGCGGCTAGAACACTAGAGAAGGACACCATGGATGTCAGATAGAGCGAGGTCATAAAAATCAATAGCAGGAAGAGGCAGAATCCAGGAGCAATTCCCATCAACATTCCCGCGGAAGTTGCGACAGCCTTTCCGCCTTTAAACTGTGCAAAGATTGGGAAGGTATGGCCCAGAACAGCCAAGAGCCCAAAGATAATTGGTGAAATGCCTTCTAACTGAAACAGCAGTGGCAACAAAGCAGCCAAGGTTCCTTTTAAGAAATCAATGAGAAAGACTACGGTTCCAGCTTTTGGACCGAGTATTCGAAAGGTATTAGTGGTTCCTGTATTGCCAGAACCATACTCTCGAATATTCTTTTTGAAGAAAATTTTTCCAATCCAAAGTCCAGATGGAATAGAACCTAATAAATATGCAATCAATAAAAATAAGATATTCATCATCATTTTCCCATTATACCACATCTAGGGTAGGAAGGGAAAAATCTTGCATAGTGACCCCTTTTTTTGGTAATATAGTTAGGATAAAATGACTGGAGGTCAATTTTGGCTAAGAAGGAAATTACCATCAATAATTACAATGACGACGCCATTCAGGTGCTAGAAGGATTGGATGCTGTCCGCAAACGTCCAGGGATGTACATTGGCTCGACAGACGGAAACGGACTCCACCACATGGTTTGGGAAATCGTTGACAATGCGGTAGACGAAGCCCTATCCGGATTCGGTGACCGCATAGAAGTGACCATTAACAAGGACGGCAGCCTCTCAGTCGCTGACCGTGGACGTGGCATGCCAGTCGGGATGCACGCAACAGGAAAACCGACCGTTGAGGTCATCTTTACTGTACTTCACGCAGGCGGTAAGTTCGGACAAGGAGGCTATAAAACCTCAGGTGGACTTCACGGTGTAGGCTCCTCGGTGGTCAATGCCTTATCTAGTTGGTTAGAGGTTGAAATTACCCGTGAAGGCTCCGTCTACAAACAACGGTTTGAACAAGGTGGAAAACCGGTAACAGGTTTAGAAAAGATAGGTTCTGCACCAAAATCAAAAACGGGTACCAAAGTAACCTTCATGCCTGATGATACCATCTTTTCAACGACTGATTTTAAATTCAACACCATTGCAGATCGTTTGAAAGAATCTGCCTTCTTGCTCAAAGAAGTGACTCTTTGCCTCAAGGATGAGCGTAGCGGCGAAGAAGTAGACTACCACTACGAAAATGGTGTGCAGGATTTTGTCAGTTATTTGAATGAAGACAAGGAAACACTGACCCCAGTCCTCTACTTTGAGGGAGAAGAGTCTGGATTTCAAGTTCAGGTGGCCATGCAGTACAATGATGGCTATTCTGATAACATCCTATCCTTTGTCAACAATGTTCGCACCAAAGACGGCGGAACTCATGAAACAGGCCTTAAAACTGCCCTGACCAAGGCTATGAACGACTACGCACGCAAGATAAATCTGCTCAAAGAAAAGGATAAGAATCTGGAAGGCTCTGATTATCGTGAAGGTCTCTCAGCGGTCCTATCTATCCTAGTTCCTGAAGAACACCTACAATTTGAAGGGCAGACCAAGGACAAACTAGGCAGCCCCTTGGCTCGTCCTGTTGTCGATGGAATTGTTTCAGACAAATTAACCTATTTTCTTTTAGAAAACGGCGAACTAGCTTCTAATCTCATTCGCAAGGCCATCAAGGCCAGAGATGCTCGCGAGGCAGCCCGAAAAGCTCGTGACGAATCACGCAACGGTAAGAAAAATAAAAAAGATAAGGGGCTTTTATCCGGCAAGTTAACTCCAGCCCAATCCAAAAACCCTGCGAAAAATGAACTTTATTTGGTCGAAGGAGATTCAGCGGGCGGTTCAGCCAAACAAGGTCGTGACCGTAAGTTCCAAGCCATTCTTCCTCTTCGCGGTAAGGTTTTGAATACTGAAAAAGCCAAGATGGTAGATATTCTAAAGAATGAAGAAATCAATACCATGATTCATACCATTGGAGCTGGTGTCGGCGCAGATTTTAGCCTTGAAGACATCAACTACGATAAAGTGATTATCATGACTGATGCGGACACGGATGGTGCCCACATCCAAACTCTCCTCTTGACCTTCTTTTATCGCTACATGCGCCCTCTAGTTGAAAACGGTCATATCTACATCGCCCTTCCACCTCTTTATAAGATGAGTAAGGGAAAAGGTAAGACTGAAAAAATCGCCTACGCATGGTCAGATGGCGAACTCGAAGACCTTCGCCGCGAATTTGGCAAAGGTGCTGTTCTCCAACGCTACAAAGGGCTCGGGGAAATGAATGCGGATCAACTATGGGAAACGACCATGAATCCAGAAAGCCGCACCCTTATCCGTGTGACCATTGAAGACCTAGCTCGGGCAGAACGCCGAGTCTCCATCCTCATGGGAGATAAACCAGCCCCGCGCCGCCAATGGATTGAGGATAATGTTAAGTTTACCTTGGAAGAAAGTACGGTATTTTAAGAGCTGACTTTTATTGAATCGGTTTAAGACATGGGGTGGTGGGAATATCGTCTGGAGATGACAAAAGAAACTGATTGTTCTTACATCATTTCTGTGATAATCTTGTTCCTCATGATACGTTTACCACGGTGAACAGTATCAAAATAGAAAAAGGAATATTCCTTTTAGTACGAATAAATAAGAAAGGAACGTTCAGTTAACCCTAACTGAACACGGGACTAAATTCCTAGTGAAAAGATAAATCTCCTTAGATGTGTATCATCGGTCGATTTTCTATTTTCCTACGGAATTTTTCGGTAAGCCGAACCGTCCCTTTGTATCTTATGAGCAATATTCAAAACATGTCCCTTGAGGACATCATGGGAGAGCGCTTTGGTCGCTACTCCAAATACATCATTCAGGAGCGGGCCCTGCCTGATATTCGCGATGGCTTGAAGCCTGTTCAGCGCCGTATCCTGTATTCGATGAATAAGGACGGCAATACCTTTGATAAGGGCTACCGTAAGTCAGCCAAGTCAGTTGGTAATATCATGGGGAATTTCCACCCACACGGTGATTCCTCTATTTATGATGCCATGGTTCGTATGAGCCAAGATTGGAAAAATAGAGAAATCTTGGTTGAAATGCATGGAAATAACGGCTCTATTGATGACGATCCACCGGCAGCGATGCGGTATACCGAGGCGCGTCTTTCTGAAATAGCTGGCTTTTTATTGCAGGATATAGAGAAAAAGACGGTACCTTTTGCCTGGAACTTTGACGATACAGAAAAAGAGCCGACGGTTTTACCAGCCGCGTTTCCAAACCTGCTTGTCAACGGGGCAACCGGGATTTCTGCTGGTTATGCGACAGATATTCCATCCCATAATCTTGCCGAAGTGATTGATGCGGTTGTCTACATGATTGACCATCCGTCGGCTAAGTTGGAAAAACTGATGGAATTTTTACCAGGGCCAGATTTTCCAACCGGCGGCATTATCCAAGGGGCAGATGAAATCAAAAAAGCCTACGAAACAGGTAAGGGACGAGTGGTCGTTCGCAGCCGTTGCGAAATTGAAAAACTCAAGGCAGGTCGCGAGCAGATTCTTGTAACAGAAATTCCTTTTGGTGTGAAAAAAAGCGAATTGGTTGCCTCAATGGATAAAATCCGGGTGGCAAATAGTGTTCCAGGGATTGCAGAAGTTCGTGATGAGTCGGATCGAACAGGCTTACGGATTGCGATTGAGCTTAAAAAGGATGCAGATAGCCAGACCATTCTCAACTATCTCTTGAAGTACACTGATTTACAGATCAATTACAACTTCAACATGGTGGCAATTGATCACTTCACCCCACGTCAGGTTGGTTTGCAGAAAATTTTGTCTAGCTATATCGCTCATCGGCGTGAGATTATCATTGCTCGCTCCAAATTTGATAAGGCTAAGGCAGAAAAACGCCTGCACATCGTGGAAGGTTTGATTCGAGTTATTTCGATTCTGGATGAGATTATCGCTCTTATCCGCGCTTCTGATAATAAGGCAGATGCAAAAGAAAATCTCAAGGTTAGCTACGATTTCTCCGAGGAGCAGGCCGAAGCTATTGTGACCTTGCAACTCTATCGTCTAACCAATACGGACATCGTTACGCTGGAAAATGAAGAAGCAGCCTTGCGCGAGCAGATTCAAACTCTGGCAGCCATTATCGGTGACGAGCGCACCATGTTTAACCTGATGAAAAAGGAACTCCGTGACATCAAAAAACAATTCGCCACTCCGCGTCTGAGTGAGTTGCAAGACCAGGCTGAAACCATTGAAATCAACACAGCCAGTCTAATTGTCGAGGAAGAAACCTTTGTCAGCGTGACCAAGGCAGGTTATATCAAACGGACTAGTCCGAGATCCTTCAACGCGTCAACAGTAGAAGAAATGGGCAAACGAGATGATGACCTGTTGGTATTTCTAGCTCCAGCCAAGACGACTCAGCACCTCTTGCTCTTTACCAATCTAGGAAATGTCATCTACCGGCCGGTACACGAGTTGACCGACATCCGTTGGAAAGATATCGGCGAGCACCTCAGTCAATCTCTGACCAACTTTGAAACCAATGAGGAGATTATTTATGCTGAGCTGGTTGACAATTTTGATCAGGGTACTTATTTCGCGGCCACAAAATTAGGACAAATCAAGCGTGTGGAGCGTAAGGAATTTACTCCTTGGAGAACCTATAAATCCAAGTCAACTAGGTATGCCAAACTCAAAGAAGCAGAAGACGTGGTTGTTGCAGTATCACCAGTAGTTTTGGATGATGTCATGATTATCACACAAAAAGGGTACGCTCTGCGATTTTCCATATCAGAAGTACCGATTATCGGAGCCAAAGCAGCTGGTGTCAAAGCCATCAATCTGAAGGACGACGATCATGTAGTGGCGGCCTTTTTAAGCAATACTAACAGCATCTACATCTTGACCCAGCGTGGCAGTTTGAAACGGATGGCAACAGATGATATTCCAGTGACTAGCCGCGCAAAACGAGGCTTGCAAGTGCTGCGTGAACTCAAAAGCAAACCCCACCGTGTCTTTGCGGCGGGGCCAGTATTCTCGGATAATAGCGGAGCAGAACTCGATTTATTTGCTACTGAGGTAGAAAGCAGCAAGGAGCAACTCCTTCTTGTGACCACTACGACAGGGCAAGTGATTGAGAAAAACTTGGCTAACTTGACTCTTTCTGAGCGGACGAGCAATGGTAGTTTTATTTCTGACACCATATCAGATGAAGAAGTTTTGTTCTCTTGGACAAAATAGCAGGCAAAGATTGCTCTATGAGCAGTCTTTTTGCTAGAGTCTAGTAAACATGCAAGGAGGTTTTATGTATTTTATCAAAACATTTTTTAAACTAAAGGTCTATCTATGGGTCGTTGTGGCTGTTTTACTTGGCCTTCTGAGTATGTGGGGGTACGGCTATCTGAGCGGCTCTATGGAAAAGCAAAGCGAAGCAAAAGTCAGCACAACAATTGAATATATTGAGCAGGTAAACGAACTTGTATTTTTAAATACCTCCGTTCAAAAAATAATCACTGCCAAGAACTACACCATCTTATTTGGACAAGAGATGCCCTTCTCAGAAAAATCAGCCTTACTCATCGTTAACTATAAAGCAAAGTTTGGGATAAAAAGTCCAGTAACGATTGAGAAGACTGGAGAAAAGCGATACCGCATCACTGTTCCAAGTTTTCAGGTGATCGGCTTGGAACTAGATGCCAAAGAACCCTATATTCTCTATGATAAAAGTGGAGATATTCTCAGTTTTACAACGGAAGAAATCGATACAGGCCAATTAGTTACGGATGAATTCAAGTCGGCTGAACAAACAAGTTTTCTTACCCAATATGAAGACGACATCAAGGAATCAGCCCAAAACTATTATCATAACTTATTCAAGTCCATCTCTTCGGACCTTCAATTAGAAGTCGTCTTTGAACAATAGCAGTGGTCTTATTCACAAAATTTTCTGAATTTTTAATTGAAAATCAAGGTTAAAAATAGTAAAATAGTAAAAAATAAGTTTGGAGAATCGCTATGACTGTACAAATTGACTGGGAAAACCTAGGTTTTGCCTATATGAAACTACCTTACCGCTATATGGCCTACTACAAAAATGGGCAGTGGCAGCCAGGCAGCTTGACCGAGGATGCCACCTTGCATATCTCAGAAAGCTCGCCAGCCCTCCACTATGGTCAGCAAGCATTTGAAGGACTCAAAGCCTACCGCACCAAGGACGGCCATCTCCAGCTCTTTCGTCCAGATCAGAATGCCGAACGCCTACAACGTACCGCAGATCGCCTCCTCATGCCACAGGTGCCGACAGACCTGTTCATTCAAGCCTGTAAAGAAGTCGTTAAAGCCAATGCCGATTATGTTCCTCCTTATGGAAGTGGCGGGACCCTCTATCTTCGTCCGCTCTTGATTGGTATCGGCGATATTATCGGCGTTAAACCAGCGGATGAGTATATTTTTACTGTATTTGCTATGCCTGTGGGCAACTACTTCAAAGGTGGGCTTGCACCGACCAACTTCCTCATCCAAGACAAGTATGACCGGGCAGCTCCACATGGAACAGGAGCAGCTAAGGTGGGAGGGAATTATGCGGCCAGCCTCCTTCCAGGTCAGTTTGCTAAACAGCAAGGTTTTTCTGATGTAATCTATCTGGATCCTGCAACTCATACCAAAATTGAAGAAGTAGGATCAGCAAACTTCTTTGGAATTACGGCTGACAATGAGTTTGTTACCCCGATTAGTCCATCCATTCTACCATCCATTACCAAATATTCTCTCCTCTATTTGGCAGAGCATCGTCTGGGAATGAAGGCGGTGGAACGTGAAATCCTTGTCGAAGAACTAGATCAGTTTGTAGAAGCTGGTGCCTGCGGAACAGCAGCAGTCATCTCACCTATCGGCGGTGTTCAAATTGATGACAAACTTCATGTTTTTTACAGTGAAACAGAGGTTGGGCCCGTAACGCGTAAGCTCTATGATGAGTTGACAGGAATTCAATTCGGAGACCGTGAAGCTCCCGCTGGTTGGATTGTAACAGTTGATTAAAAGAAAAGGGCTTGCACTTGCAAGCTCTCTTCATTTCGTGTAAAATGGAGAAAGTGAGCAAAGAAAGGAAGAGAAGGTCTATTGTTCGGAAATAGATATCTGAGTATGTAGAATGAGCCTTCATCAATTTTATGAGTAAAAAAGACAAAAAGATTGAAATTCAACTAGAAGATAGCGCGGTTCTTGTGAATGGACAAGAGTTTTCAGGCTATCGTCTGGTGATTGGTAAAAAAACCATCGGTGAAATTGCAGAATTAGAAGAGAACAATTTTGCTGTTGTCAAAAACGGAAATACCGAAAGCTTTTATAAAAACCTTGAAAAAGCGGTCGGAAATGTTATCGAAAATTACAATTTGAGCAATTAAGTACTTGAAATAGTCACTATTTTATGTTAGAATAGTGGCTGTTAGTGTTGCGGAAAGATAGCGAAGAGGCTAAACGCGGCGGACTGTAAATCCGCTCCTTACGGGTTCGGGGGTTCGAATCCCTCTCTTTCCATTGAACAGGATACAAAAGACGTTAAGAAATCCGTATGAAAATAGGAAACTGACGCAGTGTGCCAAACACACAAGGAAGTTTATCTTTTTCACTAGGATTTTAGTCCGTGTTCAACTTAGATACGAGATGTGTTCTGGTTTACCAGAAATTTCTGTAGAAAATTAGCTGACTGACGCTGAGTGTTTACACTCAAGGAAGGTTATCTATTTTCCTAAGAAACTAATCACGAGTTCAATTTCTTGTGACTAGCAAAGAAATGAATTGTATCTCTTTTTTGGGGTATCGCCAAGCGGTAAGGCAAGGGACTTTGACTCCCTCACGCGTTGGTTCGAATCCAGCTACCCCAGTCAAGGTACTAGAGGAAACTCTAGTTCGTCAAAGATGTCATATTGTTGTTTGTCCTTGCGTGTGCCTTAATAAAATATATTTTATGTTGAGTCGAAAGACTTGATTGTCGGAGGTTTATTTAATGAACGAATTTGAAGATTTGTTGAACAGTGTAAGTGAAGTTACACCTGGTGATGTGGTTACTGCTGAAGTATTGACCGTTGATGCTGGTCAAGCAAACGTAGCGATTGCAGGAACTGGTGTAGAAGGTGTCTTGACTCTTCGTGAGTTGACAAACGACCGCGATGCTGACATCAACGACCTTGTTAAAGTTGGTGAAACGCTTGAGTTGCTTGTACTTCGCCAAGTAGTTGGTAAAGATACAGACACTGTTACCTATCTTGTATCTAAAAAACGTTTGGAAGCACGCAAGGCTTGGGATAAATTGGTTGGCCGTGAAGGCGAAGTAGTAAACGTTAAAGTTACTCGTGCTGTTAAGGGTGGTCTTTCAGTTGAATTTGAAGGACTTCGTGGTTTCATTCCAGCTTCAATGATCGACAGCCGTTTCACTCGTAACACTGAGCGTTTTGTAGGTCAAGAATTTGATGCAAAAATCAAAGAAGTTGACCCAGCTGAAAACCGCTTCATCTTGTCACGTCGTGAAGTTGTTGAAGAAGCAGCTGCAGCAGCGCGTGCCGAAGTATTTGGTAAGTTGGCAGTTGGTGAAGTAGTAACTGGTAAGGTTGCTCGTATCACTAGCTTTGGTGCCTTTATCGACCTCGGTGGTGTTGATGGTTTGGTTCACTTGACTGAGTTGTCACATGAGCGCAACGTTTCTCCTAAATCAGCTGTAACAGTTGGTGAAGAAGTTGAAGTAAAAGTTCTTGCTATCGACGAAGAAGAAGGTCGCGTATCACTGTCATTGAAAGCTACACAGCCTGGTCCATGGGACGGCGTTGAGCAAAAATTGGCAGCCGGCGATGTTATCGAAGGTAAAGTAAAACGCTTGACTGACTTTGGTGCTTTTGTAGAAGTATTGCCAGGTATCGATGGTTTGGTTCACATTTCACAAATTTCACACAAACGTGTTGAAAATCCAAAAGACGCTTTGTCAGTTGGTCAAGATGTAACTGTTAAGGTTCTTGAAGTGAATGCTGCTGATGAACGTGTATCTCTTTCTATCAAAGCCTTGGAAGAGCGTCCTGCTCCAGCTGAAGGCGAAGAAAAAGCTGAAAAACGTGCACCACGTCCACGCCGTCAAAAACGTGAAGAAAAACGTGATTACGAATTGCCAGAAACACAATCTGGTTTCTCAATGGCTGACTTGTTCGGTGACATTGAATTGTAATTCCGCGATAAAACTTGCCTAGAGCAAGTTTTTCTTTCCACCCTTAGTGTAATGGATATCACGTAAGATTCCGGTTCTTGAGATGGGGGTTCGATTCCCTCAGGGTGGATTAGAATAAGGAGCTGGGTTATCCAGCTCCTTTCTTGTCTATTTAGAAAGGACTTTTTCATGCTACACTTCGAAAATGACTACAACAAAGGTGCCCATCCTGCTATCCTTGAAGCCTTACTGGCAACCAATCACCAAGGTCTTTCAGGCTATGGTTTCGATAGCTATTCTCAAGCCGCTATTGAAAAAATCCGGCTGGCAACAGCATGTCCGCATGCACAGGTGACTTTTTTGACAGGGGGAACTCAGACCAATCAGGTAGTTATTAGCGCCATGTTGCAGTCTTATGAGGGAGTCATTGCTGCCGATACTGGTCACATTGCTAGCCATGAGGCCGGCGCTATCGAATTTTCTGGTCATAAAGTGCTGACTCTCCCTCATCAGGAAGGAAAGATTTTTGCTGCGGATATTAAAGAGCTTCTAGAGGATTTCTATGCCGATGCCAACCATAGCCATATGGTATTTCCGGGCATGGTCTATCTCTCTCATCCGACAGAGTATGGAACGCTTTATAGCAAGAAAGAACTGACGGAGATTGCTGAAATTTGTCGTACCTACGATATTCCCCTGTTCTTGGATGGGGCACGTCTAGGATATGCTTTGGCAGCAAAGGATGCAGATTTAGATCTGGCAGCAATTGCAGAGCTGACAGATGTTTTCTACATCGGAGGAACCAAGTTAGGGGCTTTGATGGGTGAAGCAATCGTATTTACGAAAAACAATCAACCCAAGCAATTTACGACAATCGTCAAGCAACACGGTGCATTACTGGCTAAGGGAAGATTGTTAGGAATCCAGTTCGATTGTTTATTTAGTGATAACCTTTACTTGGAGCTGGGGCGACATGGTATTGAAATGGCTGAGCAAATGAAAGTTATCTTGGAAGAAAAGGGATATTCGTTCTATCTCAAGTCACCGACCAATCAGCAGTTTATCATCCTAGACAACCAAGAACTGCCACGTTTGACAGAAGCTGGTTTGCTGTATTCCTTTTGGGAAAAATATGACGAAACCCACACTGTTATTCGCCTAATAACCAGTTGGTCAACTAGTCAAGAGGACTTGGATGAATTGAAAAAAATCTTATAGTTCAAATCGTTTGCTTGATAAGGCTAGTGATAAGCTTTCCTTTCTTGGAGGAGCTTGTACACATGATAGAACAATGGATAAAAGCACCAAAAGAGGGGATTTGGTGCTTTTAAGAAATCTTGTATTTAAAAGATGTTGAATAGTCACTGTTTTTTATCATTGGTCAGAAGATTGACTGGCGCCACTGACCGCATCAGAAGTTGCTTCGGTACTGGTGACACTTTCTTGGTTGTCAGTAGAACTAGTTGTTTCTTGACTAATAGTGGTGGTTGTTTCAGTTGTTGTACTAGCTTCTTGACTGGATTCGGTAGTAGTCTGGCTACTTTCTTCAGAAGTAGATGGGACAATGTAGACCGTTGTAGAAGTATTGGTTTCCCCCGAATTGGTTTGGGCTCTGGAACTGAAACTATAAATGGTGATGCTGGCTGTGATAATCCCGAGAATGGAGCCGATAAACGTTAAGGTTTTTTGTAGGGATGACAGCCCTTTTTTAGCGGCTGAAGTAGGTGACTTGGTTTTCCTAGTTGGCATGGTTTCTTCCTCCTATTTATCACTAGAATAGGGGATAAAGGTTAAATCTATCTTAAAGTTTGGCAGAACTCCCCTAAACATGATAAAATAAATCTATTGTAGAAAAGGAAGTAAACATGATTTATTTTGACAATGCAGCGACGACACCGGTTTACCCAGAGGTCTTACAGACCTACACGGAAGTCGCAAGTAGAATCTGGGGAAATCCCTCAAGCCTCCACAATTTAGGCAGTCAGGCAAGTCGGATTTTAGAAGCCTCTCGTAAGCAGATTGCGGAGCTTTTGGGAAAAAATAGCAAGGAAATCTTTTTTACCTCTGGTGGAACAGAAGGAGACAACTGGGTGATAAAAGGTGTGGCTTTTGAAAAAGCGCACTTGGGGAAACACATCATTGTTTCTGAAATTGAACATCCAGCTGTAAAAGAAGCTGCCCTGTGGCTGAACAGCCAAGGGTTTGAAGTTGACTTGGCACCTGTCGACAAAAACGGCTTTGTAGACCTTGACCGTTTAGAGGCTCTCATTCGACCGGATACGATTTTAATTTCCATCATGGCTGTTAACAATGAAATAGGCTCTATCCAACCTATTTCAGCAATTTCGGAACTATTAGCAGACAAGCCAACCATTTCATTCCATGTGGATGCAGTACAGGCAATCGGCAAGCTTTCTACGGATCTGTTCCTGACGGATCGCGTAGACTTTGCGACATTTTCTGGCCATAAATTCCATTCGGTTCGAGGAGTGGGCTTTGTCTATATTAAGTCTGGCAAAAAGATTACGCCGCTTTTGATGGGAGGCGGTCAGGAGTCGGATAAACGCTCTACAACCGAAAATGTAGCCGGTATTGCAGCGACTGCCAAGGCTTTGCGTCTCAGTCTGGACAAGGCGCAAGAACAGCAGAAAAAACTGACTGCCATGAAGCAAATTCTTTTGCAGGAGCTTGATTCTTATCAGGATGTGACCGTCTTCTCAGGGATGGAGGAGTTTGTTCCAAATATTTTAACATTTGGTATCAAAAATGTCCGCGGTGAGGTCATCGTTCATGCCTTTGAAGAACACCAGATTTATGTTTCAACAACTTCAGCTTGTTCGTCTAAGGCAGGTAAACCGGCAGGAACCCTTATAGCTATGGGTGTTCCACAAAAACTAGCCCAGACAGCTGTTCGCATCAGTCTTGACGGCGACAATGATATGGGGCAAATCGAGCAATTTTTGACCATCTTCAAACAAATTTATACCAACACTAAGAAAGTACGATGAAATGCAATATTCAGAAATTATGATCCGCTATGGCGAGCTGTCTACTAAAGGCAAGAACAAGATGCGTTTTGTAAACAAACTCCGCCAAAATATTCAAGAAGCCCTAGCTATCTACCCAGAAGTGACAGTTTATTTTGACCGTGACCGGGGACATGTCTATCTGAACGGTGCTGATTATCAGCTGGTTTCAGCCTCTCTGAAAAAGATTTTTGGGATTCAAAATTTTGCCCCTTCTTACAAGGTTGAGAAATCTGTTCCAGCCTTGAAAGATGCAGTTCAGGCTATTATGAAAAACATCTATCAAGAAGGAATGACCTTTAAAATCGCAGCTCGTCGCAGTGATCACGGTTTTGAACTGGACAGTCGTGAGCTCAACCAAGTACTGGGAGATGCGGTCTTTACAGCCATTCCGAATGTTCAGGTTCAAATGAAGTCGCCTGACATTACTCTAAGGGTAGAAATTCGTCCAGATGCGGCCTATATTTCTCACGAGGAAGTCAAAGGAGCAGGCGGTCTGCCTGTTGGAACTTCTGGTAAAGGGATGCTGATGCTATCGGGCGGTATCGATTCCCCTGTTGCAGGCTACCTGGCCCTCAAACGTGGAGTAGAGATTGAGGCGGTTCATTTTGCTAGTCCGCCTTATACAAGTCCAGGAGCACTGAAGAAGGCCCAAGACCTAACCAGAAAACTGACAGCTTTCGGAGGAAATATTCGCTTCATCGAAGTGCCATTCACCGAGATTCAGGAAGAGATTAAAAACAAAACACCAGAGGTTTATTTGATGACCTTAACCCGTCGTTTTATGTTGCGGATTACAGACCGTATCCGCGAAGAGCGCTCTGGCATGGTCATCATCAACGGGGAAAGTCTGGGACAGGTTGCCAGCCAGACATTAGAGTCTATGCAGGCGATCAATGCAGTGACGACAACACCTGTTATTCGTCCTGTTGTCACCATGGATAAACTAGAAATTATTGACATTGCTCAAGAAATCGATACCTTTGAATTGTCTATCCAACCTTTTGAAGATTGTTGTACGATTTTCGCACCAGACAGACCTAAAACCAATCCCAAGATAAAAAACGTTGAGCAATATGAAGCACGCTTGGACGTAGAAGGATTGATTGAACGAGCGGTTGCAGGCATTATCGTGACAGAAATCACACCTAAAGGAGAAGTCAAGGACGTGCTGGATACTCTGATTGATGAACTCCTCTAATGCGTAAGACGGTACTCTATATTGGTATGGGCAATCATATCAAGGAGAAGAGTCTGGCTAAACATTTTCTTCTTCATTATTGGGAGAGTTAGGGTAATCTAGCAATCATTCATGAAAATAAGCGAATAGGTTTTGGGTTCTGGTTATCAGAAACTTGAAACCTGTTTGTTTTTTATTAAGGAAGATTTTGCTATTTGTAGCAGAGGCTTGTGAACTTGGTTGAACGGATAGGAGGGGTTGATTTTTGAAAAGTATGAGTCGTTAGCCTTTTTGAAACCGGTTTTATATGATATAATAGGTCGTTAATCTGTTTAAATAAAGGAGAGAATATGAAAAAAGGATCACTGACAGGCTTGCTCCTGTTCGGTATATTTTTTGGTGCGGGAAACTTGATTTTTCCTCCTGCACTTGGTGCCCTATCGGGGGATGCGTTTTGGCCTGCGGTTAGCGGTTTTGTTGTTTCAGGAGTTGGTATTGCTGTTTTGACCTTGGTCATCGGTACTCTGAATCCCAAAGGCTATGTCCATGAGATTTCACGGAAAATATCACCCTGGTTTGCAACAGTTTATTTAGTTGCTCTTTACTTGGCTATTGGCCCATTCTTTGCCATTCCTAGAACAGCGACTACCTCTTTTGATATGGGAATTGCCCCACTTTTAGGAGGGGTGAATGCTCAGCTAGCCCTTTTGATTTTTACAGCCCTTTACTTCGTAGCGGCCTATCTCATTGCTCTCAATCCCTCAAAGATTTTGAACCGAATTGGTCGTATCCTGACGCCTGTTTTTGCTCTGTTAATTGTGGTTTTGGTTGTTCTTGGTTTTATTGCCTACGGTAAAAACAATCCAATGCCCGCTAGCGATGCCTATACCGGTGGTCAGGCGTTTGGTACAGGATTTATCGAAGGCTATAATACCTTAGATGCCTTGGCTTCGGTTGCTTTCAGTGTTATTGCGGTCAATACCTTGAAACAGCTCGGTTTTTCAAGCAAAAAAGAATATGTTTCAACCATTTGGATTGTAGGAGCAGTTGTAACAGTTGCCTTTAGTGCGCTTTATATCGGACTTGCCTACTTGGGCAATCGTTTTCCAATTCCTGCAGAGGTCATGGCATCAGATGTCAATAAAGGTGTTTATGTGTTGACCCAAGCAACCCAGCAAATTTTCGGACCTGGAGCTCAGATTTTTCTAGCAGCCATGGTAACGGTAACTTGCTTTACCACAACGGTAGGTTTGATTGTATCAACTGGTGAGTTCTTCAATGAGCGGTTTCCAGCCTTGTCTTACAAAACGTATGCGACAATTTTTACCTTGATTGGCTTTGCTATCGCTAATCTTGGCTTGAACACAATCATTGCTTTTTCAATCCCTGTTCTCTTGGTGCTTTATCCAACGACGATTTGTATCGTTATGATCACCATTGTCAACAAGTTTCTTCCCCTATCTGTTTATGGGATGCGCTTGACAGTCGGACTGGTAACAGTCATGTCCTTGGTAGAAGTAATGGCTTCAAAATTTGGCTGGACAGCTCTATCTTCCTTCTTTGCTAGCCTTCCGTTAGCCAACCAGTCCTTGTCCTGGTTGCTGCCGGCAATCCTTGGAATCCTCTTAGCCTTGTTTTTGCCTAATAAGCAAGAGAGCGAAGCTTTTGAAATGTAAAAAAAACTTGAGATAAATTACACAAAACACTTGCAATAGCAGGTGTTTTATGGTATATTCTATTGGTTGACTATGCACACATCCTGTGCAACCGCACGAATACCGTTCAAGTGGTTCGTCCCACGGTACTAGGCGAGTCTTCACAATAAATTCGGGCCTGGCCCAAAAATCATAGGAGGTGCATAATGAGCACATACGCAATCATTAAAACTGGCGGCAAACAAGTTAAGGTTGAAGTCGGTCAAGCTGTCTACGTTGAAAAGTTAAACGTTGAAGCAGGTCAAGAAGTAACTTTTGAAGAAGTTGTTCTCGTCGGTGGTGAGAAGACTGTTGTCGGAACTCCACTTGTAGCTGGCGCTACTGTAGTTGGTACAGTTGAAAAACAAGGTAAACAAAAGAAAGTTGTTACCTTCAAGTACAAACCTAAAAAAGGTAGCCACCGCAAACAAGGTCACCGTCAACCATATACAAAAGTTGTTATCAACGCTATCAACGCATAATTGCGGTCTAGCTAAACAACATTTATCACAGAATTTTGGAGGAATAACACATGTTAAACTTGAATCTTGCTAATTTGCAACTATTCGCCCACAAAAAAGGTGGAGGTTCAACGTCAAACGGTCGTGACTCACAAGCAAAACGCCTTGGTGCGAAAGCTGCTGACGGCCAAACTGTATCAGGTGGTTCAATTCTTTACCGCCAACGTGGTACTAAAATCTACCCAGGAGCTAACGTAGGTCGTGGTGGAGATGATACCCTTTACGCTAAAGTAGAAGGCGTTGTACGCTTCGAACGTAAAGGCCGCGATAAGAAACAAGTATCTGTTTATCCAATCGCTAAATAAGTCTAAAAATGGCTTAACAATAGGCTTTCCGAGTTTCGGAAGGCCTGTTTTTTGTTTCTTGTATGCTAAAATATTTAAGATTTTGCGTTGCAACTTCTTACCGTTTATTGTACAATAAACATACTATAATCGAAGGGAGGGATTCAAATGAAAGTGAAGATAATAAATGTTGACAGAATAAGAATCAATAGAGTGGAGGTTGTGCTGGCATAATCTCCTAGAGGAGAAAAAATGAATATCGCTGCTGTAACGAATCTGGCTGAAAAGCTTAGAATTATTGAAGAAATATTGACAGATTTACCTGAATGGTTTGGCTTGCCTGAAAGTACAAAGGAATATATTCAAGATGGTAGTTTGCTTCCGCTTTGGGCTGCTTTTGATGGCGAAGATCTAATTGGTTTTGTGACCCTAACAAAATCCTCTGAGGACTGTGGCGAAGTTCACTGTATGGGGGTTAAAAAAGCTTATCACCGAAAAGGTGTGGGTCACGCCTTGATGCAAGCCTTAGAAGAGGGGGCGAAGAAGTCCTATTCCTATCTTCAGGTGAAAACTGTTGATGAAGGACACTATAAGGAGTATGATCAGACCATTGCTTTTTATCGCTCTTGCGGTTTTGTGAAACTAGAAGTATTTCCTACTTTGTGGGATGAGTGGAACCCTTGTCTCATCATGATTAAAAAGTTATAAAAAGAAAGACATCAGCAATTTTGCTGATGTTTTGATATGTGGTATAATAAAAAGATAGAAATTGAGAAAGGACGAGTCAATGAATATTCAACAATTACGATACGTTGTAGCTATTGCCAATAGTGGTACCTTTCGGGAGGCAGCTGAAAAGATGTTTGTATCCCAACCGAGTTTGTCAATTTCTGTGCGAGATTTGGAGAAAGAGCTGGGCTTTAAAATTTTTAGTCGAACCAGTTCTGGAACTTTTTTGACCAAAAAAGGAATGGAATTCTATGAGAAGGCTCAAGCCTTGGTTAAGGGGTTTGATCATTTTGAGAACTTTTATTTACAGCCAGAAGAGGGAGAAAAGGTTTTTTCGATTTCCAGTCAACACTATGATTTTTTGCCGCCCCTTATAACAGAATTTTCTAAGAAACATCCTCAGTATCCAAACTTTAGGATTTTTGAGTCTACTACGGTTCAAATTCTGGACGAGGTGGCTCAGGGGTATAGTGAGCTTGGGATTATCTACCTGAATAAACGCAATACAAAAGGGATTATGCAAAAGCTGGATAAACTCAACTTGGAAGTGGAAGATTTGATTGGCTTTCAAACCCACATTTACCTGCGCAAAGGGCATCCTCTAACAGAGAAAAGAGAGATTGAATTGGCTGATTTAGCTGGTTTGCCAACGGTACGTTTTACGCAGGAAAAAGAAGCCTATCTCTACTATTCAGAAAACTTTTTTGATACCTCAGATTCGTCAGTGACCTTTGATGTGACAGATCGTGCAACCTTGAATGGTATTCTGGAGCGGACAGATGCTTATGCCACTGGGTCGGGCTTTTTGGACAGCGAAAGTGTCCATGGGATTACGGTTATTCCGTTCAAGGGTGAAAGTGATAACCGAATGGTTTATGTCAAACGGGCAGATACAGAGTTGACAGCGTGCGCTCAAGATTTTATCGGCGTTATGCAGGCTTATTTTGACAAGAAGAAGGAGTAAGATGAGAAAAATTGTTTTTCCGCTATGGATAGCGGCGCTAATTGGTTTGGATCAGTTGGTAAAGTGGTGGACGGTTGAAACGATAGCTTTGCATGAGGTCAAGCCTTTTCTGCCTAATATCATGAGCTTGACCTACCTTCGCAACTACGGCGCTGCCTATTCAATTTTGCAGAACCAACAATGGTTGTTTACCATTGTGACCATTGTGGTGATGGCTGGTCTTGTTTGGTACTTTATCAAACATATCAATGGAAGTTTCTTTACCCTATTTAGTCTATCCTTAATGATAGCCGGCGGGTTGGGGAATTTTATTGACAGGTTGCGTCTGGGCTATGTAGTGGATATGTTTCACTTAGACTTCATCAATTTTCCAGTCTTTAATGTGGCAGACATCTGCCTGACTATTGGAGTTGGAATTTTGTTTATTTGTTTGATGAAAGAAGAGAAAAATGGAAGTAAGAGTTGAAATAGGTGGTATGCGTCTGGACAAGGCGCTGGCTGAGTTGACGGACTTGTCGCGCTCAGTGGCTAACGAGCAAATCAAGGCTGGTCAGGTACTGGTCAATGGTCAGGTTAAAAAAGCGAAATATAGTGTCCAAGTCGGTGATGTCATTCAGTACCAAGAACCAGAGGTGGAAGCCCTAGACTATGTAGCAGAGAATCTTCCTATTGAGATTGTTTATCAGGATGCGGATGTGGCAGTTGTCAATAAGCCACAAGGGATGGTGGTTCATCCGTCAGCAGGTCATACATCCGGTACCCTAGTCAATGCCCTGCTCTACCATGTCAAGGATTTGTCTGGTATCAACGGAGTGATGCGTCCAGGCATTGTCCACCGAATAGATAAGGATACTTCGGGCTTGCTGATGGTTGCTAAAAATGATGAGGCACATGTTAAGTTGGCCGAAGAGTTAAAAGCCAAAAAATCACTTCGCAAATACATAGCCATTGTCCACGGCAATCTCCCTAATGACCGCGGGCTAATTGAAGCGCCGATTGGTCGTTCAGAAAAAGATCGGAAAAAACAAGCTGTAATCGCAAAGGGAAAAGAAGCCATAACGCGTTTTCAAGTTTTGGAGCGTTTTGGTGATTACAGCTTGGTGGAATTGAGTTTAGAAACAGGACGGACTCACCAAATTCGTGTTCACATGGCCTACATTGGCCATCCTGTGGCCGGCGACGAGGTGTATGGGCCTCGCAAGACCTTAAAGGGAGATGGTCAATTTCTCCATGCTCAGACTCTTGGTTTTACTCATCCTAGAACAGGTGAACTGGTTGAATTTACGGTAGAAGCACCAGCGATTTTTCAAAAGACCTTGGAAGAGTTGAGAAAGTAGATAAAAAGTAGATGGGCTACATCCATAGACGGATGGTTTACGGCCGGGGATATGCTATAATATTCTTATGAAGAAATTAAAAGTAATAGAGTCTGAAAAAAGACTTCGGTATATCCATATCATTTTACAAATACTTACATGGTTAGGGATTATCGCCATGTGTGTGCTGGGCTATTATTTGTATAAGCAAGGCTATTTGACAGACATGCCTAAATTGCGGCTGTTAGTTGGCAAGGCTGGAGTCTGGGCGCCTCTCTTATTTATGCTTTTGCAGCTGATTCAAATTATCCTGCCTGTTCTTCCGGGAGGTGTGACTACTTTAGCAGGTGTTGTCATTTTCGGCCCTTTCTGGGGATTTGTTTGGAACTATCTAAGTATTTGTGTGGGATCAATCCTAGCCTTCCATATTGCAAAAATTTATGGCCGTCCGGTCTTGCGCTTGCTTTTTAGCCCAAAAACCATCGCTGCCTATGAGAAAAAGACTAGTTCAGATACGCAATTTGCCAAGTATTTTGCGATTGCCATCTTTTTCCCCTTTGCTCCAGATGATTTCTTATGTTATTTGGCAGGGACAACTTCCATGACTTACAAACAGTTTATCTGGATTATTTTATTGGGCAAGCCAGCCTCTATCTTGATTTACAGTTTAGGTTTGACAACACTCTTTTCTAAATTCTTTGGTTTTTAGATTGAAAACCTTATCATCTTGCCCAAATCTTTTCAAGATGCTATACTAGATAGCGGAATAAAATTAAAGGAGATAACATGGAAACTTTACCAAATTGTCCAAAATGTCAATCTGAATATGTCTACGAAGATGGTGCCTTGCTAGTTTGCCCAGAATGTGCCTATGAGTGGAACCCAGCAGAACTTGCAGAAGAAGAAGGAGTTGTTGCTATCGATGCCAATGGTAATCGTCTGGCGGATGGAGATACTGTAACTCTTATTAAAGATTTAAAGGTAAAGGGGGCTCCTAAAGACCTGAAACAGGGAACTCGTGTTAAGAATATCCGTATTGTTGAAGGCGACCATAACATCGATTGTAAAATTGATGGTTTTGGTGCGATGAAATTGAAATCAGAATTTGTGAAAAAAATTTAAGTGAAATAGGGAAGCGGTCTTTGCATTTATAGAAAATGTAATGGCTGCTCCCTATTGCTGTTTAAGAAAGGATGCTATGAAACATCAAAGTAGATTGTTTTACTCTCGCTGTCTGTTGGCGGCGCTCGCTATCGCAGGAACTACCATTCAACTGGTCAAGTACGGACCAGGAATGCTCATGTACTATACGGTACAGTCCAACTTGTTGGTTTCTATTTTTGCAGTCTATATGGTTTATGCCATGACCAAGGGGAAGGATTTGCAACAACAGGGCTTTTTACGTATCAAGGCAGCAGTTACCATGTCTATTATGATTACATGCGTTGTCTATCACTTTATGCTTGCGCCTCTGGCAACTGATTTTTGGCGGGTCGAAAACATGCTATGTCACTACATTGTGCCTGTCTATTTTCTTTTGGATACCCTTGTTGTTGACCGACAAAAGCAGTACAAGTGGTTTGACCCTATTTGGTGGACTGCCCTACCTGTCGCTTACATGATTTTTGGTCTAAGCAATGGCTTCTTTATCAAAATCCCCATCCCAGATGCCAAGGATAGTCCGTTTGCTTACTTTTTCCTTAATGTTCCAAAGTATGGTTGGGCCTATGTTTTGACCTATGCTGCAACAATTTTTCTTGCCTACCTGCTATCTGGTTTTCTGTTAGCTGGGATTAAGTCAATTAGCTTGAAGAGTTCCTGGGCCTTGAAGGTTAAAACAGACTAAAATCCGAACGATATAAATTTATTTTTAAAAAAACTACGATTATATTTGTCAGTTGCAATTTTTTTTGGTATACTGTGAAAAAATATATCCTTTAAGTGCTGTCCCGTGAGGCAGGCAAGGAGTATCGTGTGAAATAGGGTTGGTCTTTTTGTCCTGCCTAGATTTTCTGAAATCTCCTTGTATTGGGAGATTTTTTTCATGCCCTTTGGAGCAAAAGCAGGAGGACTTTGATGAAAACAAAGGAAATTGTTGATGAGATGACGATGAAGCGTGCCATCACGCGGATTACCTATGAAATCATCGAGCGCAACAAGAACATAGAAAATATTGTACTCGCTGGGATTAAGACCCGCGGTGTCTATATTGCCCAACGAATTCAGGAGCGGATTAAGCAGCTGGAAGGGATAGATGTTCCCTTAGGAGAGTTGGATACCAAGCCCTTCCGAGATGATATGAAGGTAGAAGAAGATACAACCCTGATGACAGCAGATGTCAATGATCGAGATGTCATCCTAGTGGATGATGTTCTCTATACTGGTCGGACTATTCGTGCAGCTATTGACAATGTTGTTTCACTTGGCCGACCAGCGCGTGTTAGTCTTGCGGTTCTAGTGGATCGCGGCCACCGCGAATTACCTATTCGGGCGGATTATGTTGGAAAAAATATACCAACCAGCCGTTCGGAGGAAATTATTGTCCATATGGCAGAAATTGATGGTCAAGATCAAGTCTTGATTCACGAAGCTAGCTAATCGTCCAAATTCACATAGACTTTTAAAATTTAAGGTAGGGAAAAAGATGACAATCACAAACGGTAAAGTATCGCTCAAACACTTAGTTACAATGGAAATCCTTTCAAACGAGGAAGTTCTAGGCTTGATTAAGCGGGGACTGGAGTTTAAACGAGGTGAAGTTGAGATTAAACCAGATCGCAAGTACTACGCTTCCAACCTCTTCTTTGAAGATTCTACTCGTACGCATAAGTCCTTTGAGATGGCAGAATTGCGACTAGATATGGGGATGATTGACTTTGACGCGCGTACTAGCTCTGTCAATAAGGGTGAAACGCTCTACGATACGATTTTGACAATGAGCGCTCTTGGTGTAGACATCTGTGTTATCCGCCATTCAGAAGTAGACTACTACAAACAATTGATTGATAGTCCAACCATCCAAACCTCTATCGTTAATGGTGGTGATGGTTCTGGTCAGCACCCTAGCCAATCTCTATTGGATTTGATGACGATTTATGAAGAATTTGGAACCTTTGAGGGGCTTAAGATTGTCATCGCCGGAGACATCACACATTCTCGGGTGGCAAAGTCTAACATGCAAATTCTCAAGCGTTTGGGTGCGGAAATCTTCTTCTCAGGACCGCGTGAATGGTATTCTGAAGAGTTTGATGTGTATGGTCAGCATGTTGGGATTGATGAAATCGTTGAAGACGTAGATGTCCTTATGTTGCTTCGTGTGCAACATGAGCGCCATGATGGCAATGAAAGTTTCTCGAAGGGAGAGTATAATAGTTTGCACGGTTTGACAGTAGAACGCTACAAGCGTTTGAAAGACACAGCTATTGTGATGCACCCAGCGCCAGTAAACCGTGATGTTGAGATTGATGACAGTCTGGTTGAAGCTCCTAAGGCTCGTATCGTACGCCAGATGCAGAACGGAGTCTTTGTTCGTATGGCGATTTTGGAGGCCATCCTAAACGGCAAGGCCTAATAAAGAAAGAAGAAGCGTTAAAGGGCTCCAGAGAGGGCCAACGAGGTATGTATGTCAAAAAGACGTTTAATTTTAGAAGACGGTACTATTTTTGAAGGCCAAGCCTTTGGTGCCGATATGGATGTAACGGGAGAGATTGTCTTTAGCACAGGCATGACCGGTTATCAAGAGTCTATCACGGATCAATCCTATAATGGTCAAATTCTGACCTTCACCTATCCCTTGGTAGGAAATTATGGCATTAACCGTGATGACTATGAATCCATCTGCCCGACCTGTAAGGGCGTGGTGGTCAGTGAATGGGCTAGACGGGCTAGCAACTGGCGTAACCAGATGACTCTGGATGAATTTCTGAAGGCAAAAAAAATTCCAGGCATTTCAGGGATTGATACCCGCGCTCTGACTAAAATCATTCGGAAACATGGCACAATGCGGGCCACTTTAGCGGATGTTGGGGACTCGGTTGAACATCTGACCGATCAACTGCGTGCGACCGTTCTTCCGACAAATAATATCCATCAGGTTTCGACCAAGACTGCCTATCCAGCTCCAGGAGTTGGCAAGAATATTGTTCTGGTTGATTTTGGCCTCAAGCATTCTATTTTGAGAGAGCTGGCCAAGCGAGGATGCAATATTACTGTTGTTCCTTATGATACCAGTGCGGAAGCAATTTTAGACCTTAATCCTGACGGGGTGATGTTATCTAATGGCCCTGGTAATCCCGATGATGTACCAGAGGTGCTGGATATGATTCGAGGTATCCAAGGCAACATTCCAATCTTTGGGATTTGTATGGGGCATCAACTTTTTGCTAAGGCTAATGGAGCAAAGACCTACAAAATGAAATTTGGTCATCGTGGCTTCAATCACGCTGTACGGGAAATCGCATCAGGCCGTGTTGACTTTACCAGTCAAAATCATGGCTACGCCGTATCTCGTGAAGAACTGCCTGAGGAACTGATGATTACCCATGAAGAAATCAATGACAAGTCGGTAGAAGGTGTGCGCCACAAATATCACCCAGCCTTCTCTGTCCAGTTTCATCCAGATGCAGCACCAGGGCCACATGATTCTAGCTATCTATTTGATGAATTTATGGATTTGATTGATTCTTTTCAAGCTGTAAAGCAATAAATAAGTTAGGCCAAGTCCTGTCGGAACTTGGCTTAACTTATAAGAGATATATTTAATGCTTTAGCTCATAAGCGAGAGAATTGAATCCATTTTACCACGTCGGCAGGTCGTGACGCTAATCACTATGGTGCATTAGCTACTCCCTGCACTAGCTTACAAAAGGATTACTATCGAATCCATTTGCAAGCGTCAAAAAACTTATTTAATGTCGCACTGTGAGGCGACGAATAGAAAGGTCTGAGCAACTAGGTCTAAATGCTGAAGCATTTGTCCTAGTACGCAAAGTCCTAGGGGGGAACTTTGCTAGCTCATACACTAGTTTGAAAGCTCATCTATTATCGAGCTGAGCTTTCAAACGTCGGAGGAAACTTATTTAATGTCGCCCTGTGAGGCGACGAATAGAAAGGAGTAGGGTGGTTAGGTGCTCGGCTTGTTGAAGCTGAGGTCGATTGACAGTTTTAGCTCAAAAGATAGTTGTTTCTTGTGCTAGCCTAACGCCCGGAATCGTTTATCATTATGCCAAAACGTTTGGATATAAAAAAAATTATGGTGATTGGGTCTGGTCCGATTATTATTGGTCAGGCTGCAGAATTTGACTACGCTGGTACTCAAGCTTGTCTGGCTTTGAAAGAAGAAGGATATAGTGTCGTTTTGGTCAATTCAAATCCAGCGACTATCATGACGGATAAGGAGATTGCTGACAAGGTTTATATCGAGCCTATTACACTAGAATTTGTGACCCGTATCCTGCGCAAGGAGCGACCAGATGCCCTCTTGCCAACCTTGGGTGGCCAGACGGGACTCAATATGGCCATGGAACTCTCCAAATCAGGTGTTCTCGATGAACTTGGAGTGGAACTTTTGGGAACAAAGTTATCAGCGATTGATCAAGCTGAGGACCGTGATTTGTTCAAGCAGCTCATGGAAGACTTGGAGCAGCCTATCCCTGAATCAACAATCGTAACAACAGTCGAAGAAGCGTTGGCATTTGCTAGTGAAATTGGCTATCCTGTTATCGTTCGCCCTGCCTTTACTCTTGGAGGTACAGGTGGAGGCATGTGTGCCGATGAGGCTGAACTAAGGGAAATTGCTGAAAACGGTCTGAAACTATCCCCAGTTACCCAATGTTTGATTGAGCGCTCAATTGCTGGTTTCAAAGAAATTGAATACGAGGTTATGCGAGATGCTGCTGACAACGCTCTTGTTGTTTGTAACATGGAAAACTTTGACCCTGTTGGGATTCATACGGGCGATTCGATTGTTTTTGCTCCGACACAAACCTTGTCCGATATTGAAAATCAACTGTTGCGGGATGCTAGTCTAAGCATTATTCGCGCCCTTAAGATTGAGGGAGGCTGTAATGTTCAGCTTGCTCTTGACCCTCATAGTTTTAAATACTATGTCATCGAAGTGAATCCTCGTGTATCGCGTTCCTCTGCTCTTGCATCAAAAGCAACAGGTTATCCAATTGCTAAACTAGCTGCTAAAATTGCGGTTGGTCTAACTTTGGACGAAATGATTAACCCAGTAACAGGAACGACCTATGCAATGTTTGAGCCGGCACTTGACTATGTGGTCGCTAAGATTCCACGCTTTCCTTTTGACAAATTTGAAAAAGGAGAACGCCGCCTAGGCACCCAGATGAAGGCGACAGGGGAAGTTATGGCAATCGGTCGCAACATCGAAGAAAGTTTGCTCAAAGCCTGCCGCTCCTTAGAGATTGGGGTTCATCACAATGAACTATCCGAACTGGCTCAAGTAACAGATGATGACTTGGTAGAAAAAATTGTTAAAGCGCAAGATGATCGCCTTTTCTATTTATCGGAAGCTTTGCGTCGTGGATTCACAGTAGAAGAATTGGCTAAGTTGACCAAAATTGATCTCTTCTTTTTGGATAAACTCCTTCATATCGTTGAAATAGAGCAAGAACTGGCGACAAACTTTGATGATATTGATCTGCTGAAAAAAGCTAAAAAATACGGCTTTTCGGATCGAAAAATTGCGGAGCTTTAGGGGAGAACGGAAAAGTATATTCGTCATATTCGTACAGAGCATGGTATTGTACCAGTCTACAAGATGGTTGACACCTGCGCAGCTGAGTTTGAAAGCACAACACCATACTTTTACTCAACCTATGAATGGGAAAATGAATCCATTCAGTCGAAAAAGGACTCTGTCCTTGTTCTAGGGTCAGGGCCTATCCGTATTGGACAAGGGGTTGAGTTTGACTATGCAACCGTTCATTCGGTGAAAGCTATTCAGGCTGCCGGCTATGAAGCCATCATCATGAACTCCAACCCTGAAACAGTTTCAACGGATTTTTCCGTATCGGATAAACTCTACTTTGAACCACTTACTCTTGAAGATGTGCTTAATGTGATTGAGTTGGAGCAACCCAAAGGTGTTATTGTCCAGTTTGGCGGGCAGACTGCTATCAATCTAGCAGAGCCTCTGGCTCAAGCTGGCATTCCAATTCTGGGTACACAAGTGGCTGATTTGGACCGAGCTGAAGACCGTGATTTGTTTGAAAAAGCCTTGAAAGAGTTAGGGATTCCTCAACCACCAGGGCAAACCGCAACCAATGAAGAAGAAGCCCTAGAAGCGGCCCGCAAAATTGGTTTTCCGGTACTTGTTCGCCCCTCTTATGTCTTGGGTGGACGAGCGATGGAGATTGTTGAAAATGAAGCCGATTTGCGCTCCTATATGCGGACAGCTGTAAAAGCCAGTCCAGAACATCCAGTTCTGGTAGATTCCTACCTTGTAGGACGTGAATGTGAAGTTGATGCTATCTCAGATGGAAAGGATGTGCTCATACCAGGGATTATGGAGCATATCGAACGAGCTGGTGTTCACTCCGGTGACTCTATGGCAGTCTATCCTCCACAAACTCTGTCTAAAGAAGTTCAGGAAACAATTGCAGACTATACCAAGCGTTTAGCTATTGGGCTTAACTGTATCGGTATGATGAACATTCAGTTTGTCATCAAGGACGAAACAGTCTATGTTATCGAGGTAAATCCGCGGGCTAGCCGTACCGTTCCTTTCCTATCCAAAGTAACAGATATTCCAATGGCACAAGTAGCTACCAAACTTATTTTAGGTCAGACTTTAGCTGAACTAGGATATGAAGACGGTCTTTACCCTGAAAGTTCCCAAGTCCATGTTAAGGCACCCGTCTTCTCCTTTACAAAATTGGCAAAGGTAGACAGTTTGTTAGGCCCTGAAATGAAGTCAACCGGTGAGATTATGGGATCGGATGTAACACTTGAAAAAGCACTTTATAAAGCTTTTGAAGCCAGTTACCAGCACTTAGAAGAATTTGGCAATGTTGTCTTCACTATCGCCGACGAGGACAAGGAAGAAGCACTTGAATTAGCCAAGCGTTTCTATGAATTAGGTTATGGACTTCTGGCAACGCATGGAACAGCGGCCTATCTCAAAGCACAAGGTCTAGTGGTTACTTCTGTTGGTAAATTGGGCGATTCGCAATATCAAGATATTCCTAGCTTGGTGCGAGCAGGAAAAGTTCAAGCCATTATCAACACAGTTGGCAAAAAGCGTGTGGCAGAAGGTGACGGTCACATCATCCGCAGTTCGGCCATTGAAGCGGGCATTCCCCTCTTTACTGCCCTTGACACAGCAGACGCCATGGTTCGTGTCCTAGAAAGTCGCAGCTTTATAACACAGGCTATTTAAGAAATCAGAGAGTGGGACAGAAATCGATAATTTCGAAGAAATTCGATTTCGTCATCTCGCCTCCGCACAGTTGAGTAGGGCTGTAAAAGCTGATTTATCAGCGCATTAGAGCCCACTCAACCACTGCGCTATAAGTATCTAAAACGAAAAAAATAGAGTTTGGAACTACTGTTGTCCCAAACTCTTTTACATGGAGAAAGTGATATAATAGTAAAAAGGAGAAAGCAGATGAAGAAAAGACTGGAAGATATGACCTTAGAGGAACTCTGGCAACTCTTTCCCATTTTTTTGGTGGAACACCGAGCAGAATGGGCTGACTGGTACCAAGAAGAGAGCCGATCTCTATTAAGCCAGTGGCCAGAGGTTTGGTGAAGCGAATTTCTCATGTAGGTAGCACCGCCATTCCAGCCATTTGGGCTAAAAATATCGTGGATATTCTGCTGGAAGTAGCTAGCAAGGAAGACTTGGCTGTCCTTGTGGAACTATTGAAAGAAAAGGGCTGGCGCGCCATGAATCAGGATGCTGGCCAATGTAGTCTAAATAAGGGCTATACTGAGGATGGCTTTGCAGAGCGAATTTTCCATCTCCATCTACGCCTTGTCGGTGATCATGACGAACTTTATTTTAGAGATTACCTGCTAGATCATCCAGAGGTTGCTAAGGACTACGAGCAGATGAAACTAGGCCTCTGGAAACAATTTGAGCACGATAGAGATAGCTATACTGATGCCAAAACAGATTTCATCCAAAGATATACCCAATTAGCCAAGAAGGACCATGAGGGGAGGTATGAGGAAATTGATCATCACAACAAGTTCTAGATTAACTAGGGAGTTAGAAGAGGAGGCCTTGAGACTTTCGGAGGTCCTGCATCTGGACTATGTGGAGCGAAAGAAACAGTCTTTGGTCAAGTTGCAGGAGCGATTTGGTGATGTTCTCTTGGTAACCAAGGAAGGTTTGGTCTTGGAATATGCCAACGGTCAATCCTTTTCCTTTCATCCTGACACGGCCATATTGCGGATTAAGGCGCCGCGTGACCCTTTGCTTGAGTTGATTGGTGGGCTTCCGCTGTCTGTTTTGGATGCGACGATGGGTTTGGCCAGTGACAGTATTGTCCTTTCATTTGCGGGGCATGAGGTAACTGCTTTGGAGAGCCAGCCGATTATCGAGACCGTTGTTGCGCATGGCTTGCAAACCTTTGACACTGGAAATCCAGATATTAACCAAGCAATGAGAAAGATTCGCACCCACTGCGTTGACTCTCTTTCTTTTCTGAAAAGCCAGCCGGAGCAGTCTTATGATGTCATTTATTGTGACCCCATGTTTTCGGAAGTTATTACAGAGTCTGAAAACCTTTCTGGTCTTAAGCCTCTGGCAAATTATGCGGTCTTTTCTAAAGAATTGTTGACAGAAGCCAGACGAGTGGCCAGAAAGAAAATCATTATCAAAGCCCATTTCAGGGATAAAGTTTTTGGAAATTTCGGCTTTTTCCGTCATGTGCGCCCCAATCAAAAATTTCATTATGGAGAAATCATCATCAAGGAGGAAAGATGAAAATATTAGTGACCGGTTTCACCCCTTTTGGGGGAGAGAAAATTAACCCCGCTCTTGAAACAGTCAAAAAATTACCTGCAACAATTGCAGGGGCTACAATAGAGTGGTTAGAGGTACCAACTGTTTTTGGGCGTTCTGCTTGTGTCTTAGAAGAAAAGATGACCGCCTTGCAACCGGATGCAGTGCTTTGCATTGGACAGGCTGGCGGCAGGACTGGTTTGACACCAGAGCGAGTTGCGATTAACCAGGATGATGCGCGCATTCCCGATAATGAAGGCAATCAACCAATCGATACCTTTATTCAAGAAGAGGGACCCGCAGCTTATTTTTCCACATTGCCCATCAAGGCAATGGTGGCCTCTATTCATCAGATTGGGCTTCCAGCTTCGGTTTCCAATACGGCTGGTACTTATGTTTGCAATCATCTCATGTATCAGGTTCTGTATTTAACGGCAACTAAGTTTCCACAGACTAGAGCAGGTTTTTTGCACATTCCTTTTCTTCCAGAACAGGTAGTAGACAAACCTAATCTGGCCTCTATGAGTCTTACCGATATTGTTCGCGGTGTGGAAGCGGCGATTGTAGCAATCGTTGAATATGCTGATAAAGAGGACTTAAAACTTGTTGGTGGAGCGACACATTAAAAAAACAATCTCTGTCAAGTTTTTTTCTTGACAGCCCTTTAAAGGTGTGATAAGATAGGATGTGTTGTTAAAAGTTCTGCTTTTGACAGACCAAAATTAGAAATATAGAAAAGAGAACATTAAAAATGGCAGTAAAAATCCGTTTGACTCGTATGGGTTCTAAAAAGAAGCCTTTCTACCGTATTAACGTTGCAGATTCACGCGCACCACGCGATGGTCGCTTCATCGAAACAGTTGGTACTTACAACCCACTTTTGGCTGAAAATTCAGTAACCCTTAAAGAAGACCGTGTACTTGAGTGGTTGGCAAAAGGTGCACAACCTTCTGATACAGTTCGTAGCCTTCTTTCAAACGCTGGCGTATTGAAGAAATTCCACGAATCAAAATTCTCAAAATAAGACATTAAGCGAGAACACTTATGGACATGATTGAAAATCTTATTATTGCAATTGTGAAACCTTTGATTTCACAGCCGGATAGTCTGACGATTAAAATCGTTGACACACCTGAATTTTTAGAATATCATTTGGACTTGGATCAGTCTGATATTGGCCGTGTTATCGGCAGAAAAGGTCGCACAATTTCTGCCATAAGAACGATTGTCTATTCTGTTCCGACAAGTGACAAAAAAGTTCGTTTAGTTATTGATGAGAAATAATTTAGCCACCTTCGGGTGGTTTTTTTCCATGGAAGGCTGCTGATTAAGGAGCTGACTATGTATTACGGGGAGCATAGGCTCCCCTTATTCTTTAGAGAGGAGTAAGTATGCGTTTAATATGGAACTACCTCAAGCGCTATCCCAAGTGGCTTATTTTGGACCTATTTGCAGCTATATTATTTGTTGTCGTCAATCTCGGGCTTCCTACCTTTTTGGCCCGCATGATTGATCAGGGGATTACTAAAAATGATGTACATCAGCTTTATTTCTGGGCCGGCATGATGCTATTGATTGTAATCCTAGGAGTGATGGGTCGGGTTTTGTTGGCCTATGCAGCAGGAAAATTGACCACTCACATCGTCAAGGATATTCGCAATGATCTCTACGAAAAAATTCAGGACTATTCCCATCATGAATATGAACAAATCGGGGTGTCATCCTTGGTAACTCGTATGACCAATGATGCTTTTGTGCTTATGCAGTTTTCAGAGCAGGTCTTAAAATTGGGCATTATCACACCGATGATGATGATTGCATCCGTCATTATGACCCTCTTGACCAGTCCGGGTTTGGCCTGGACAGTAGCAGTAGCCATGCCTTTTCTTGTCTGGGTAGTGGTCTATGTAGCGGTGAAAACACGTCCCTTATCTGAACAGCAACAGAAGCGGCTGGACACCATCAATCAGTATGTCAGAGAAAATCTGATGGGGCTCAGGGTAATTCGTGCCTTTGCGCGCGAAGAGTTTCAAGAGGAGCGCTTTGATCAAGTCAATCAAGAGTATGCACAGACTTCTCGTAAGCTCTTTGTTTTGACAGGCTTGACAGAACCCTTGTTTGTTCAGATTATTATTGCAATGATTGTTGCTATTGTCTGGTTCGCCTTAGAACCTTTGGCACAAGGAAGCCTTCAGATTGGTGACTTGGTAGCCTTTATTGAATATAGCTTTCACGCCTTGTTCTCCTTTTTACTTTTTGCCAATTTATTTACTATGTATCCTAGGATGGCAGTATCTAGTCAACGGATTCAGGAAGTTTTAGATATGCCCATTTCCATCTCCAAAAATGAGGATGGAGTGACTCAAACAGAAACTCGTGGTTATTTGGAATTTGAAAATGTGACCTTTGCCTATCCTGGAGAAACAGAGTCGCCTGTACTGCATAATATTTCCTTTAAGGCAAGTCCAGGAGAAACCATTGCCTTTATTGGCTCAACGGGTTCTGGTAAGTCTTCTCTGGTTAACCTCATTCCTCGGTTTTATGATGTGACGTTAGGGCGTATCTTGGTAGATGGTGTGGATGTGCGACGCTACAATCTCAAGGCCCTGCGCAGTAAGATTGGCTTCATACCGCAGAAAGCTCTGCTTTTTACAGGAACCATAGCAGAGAATCTCAAGTATGGAAAATTTGATGCGAGTTTAGCCGAATTGCACGAGGCAGCCGATGTCGCTCAAGCCAAAGATTTTATTGAGAGCAAGGAAGAGCAGTTTGACACCCATCTGGCTGAAGGTGGCAGCAATCTGTCTGGCGGACAAAAACAACGGCTGTCGATTGCACGAGCCATCGTCAAGCAGCCGGATATTTATATCTTTGACGATTCCTTCTCAGCCTTGGATTATAAGACGGATGCAATTTTACGTCAGCGATTGAAAGAAGTGACAGAAGAAGCAACGGTTTTAATTGTAGCCCAGCGGGTTGGAACGATTATGGATGCAGATCAGATTATCGTCTTGGACAAGGGTGAAATCGTTGGTCGTGGTACTCATACAGAGTTAATGGAAAATAATAGCATTTATCGAGAAATCGCTAATTCTCAGCTTAATCGCCAATTATTGACAGAGGAGGAAGCCTAGATGAACGAAAATGTCTTTAAACGTGTTTGGGGCTATTTAAGACGGTACAAACTATCCGTTTTTCTAGCAGTCTTTCTCAAAATTTTGAGTGCAGTGATGAATGCACTTGAGCCTTATGTACTCGGTTTGATTATTACAGAGTTAACTGCCAATCTACTCGACATCGCCAAAGGAACAGAAGGTGCTACGATTAACGTTTCTTACATCGGCCTGCTATTAGCGCTCTATGCTCTTAGGGCCTTGCTCTATGAACTGGGAGCTTACGGTTCAAACTATTTTATGACCAAGGGAGTGCAGGGAGCTGTTCAGCATCTGAGACGAGATTTGTCTGTCAAAATCAACCAGATTCCGGTTGCTTATTTTGACAAGCAACAATATGGTGATTTGTTGGGACGCTTTACCAGCGATGTCGAAACGGTTTCTAATGCCTTGCAACAAAGTTTTCTTCAGATTGTCAATGCCTTTCTAACCTTGAGTTTGGCCCTCTTTATGTGTTTTTGGCTGGATGCCTCCTTGGCTGTGATTGTCTTGATTTTGGTGCCTGTCACCTATTTCGGTTCTAGCTTTATCATCCGAAAATCTCAACCCTACTTTAAGGAACAGGCGGCAGCACTTGGCAAGCTAAACGGCTTTGTCCAAGAAAACCTCACAGGGTTTAATGTTCTTAAACTTTATGGCCGCGAAGACCAATCAACTCAGGAGTTTCGACAAATTACTGAAAACCTTCAGGAGGTCGGTTTTAAGGCCAGTTTTGTATCCGGTCTTCTCATGCCTGTTGTGCAGGGATTTTCCAATCTGACCTATCTGATCATTGCTTTGCTGTCAGGTCTTAAGGTCTTAGCAGGCAATTTGACCATCGGTAATATGCAGGCCTTTGTTCAGTATGTTTGGCAGATTACTCAGCCAGTTCAAACCCTGACTCAGCTTGCCCCTCAATTACAGTCTGCCAAATCCTCCCTCGAACGTATCTTTTCTGTCCTTGACGAAGTGGATGAGTTAACAGAAGATAGCCAGGATGTCCATCATATACTGACCGGCCAAGTCAGCTTTGAACAAGTATCCTTTGGCTACACGGAGGATAAGCCACTTATTCGCAATTTCAATCTGGAAGTACAGCCCGGTGAAATGGTTGCCATCGTTGGACCGACAGGAGCCGGTAAGACGACTTTGATTAACCTTTTGATGCGCTTTTATGATGTGCAATCAGGCTCTATCAAGGTGGATGGTCTGGATATCCGGTCACTGTCACGCCAAGCCTATCGCCGGCAATTCGGTATGGTTTTGCAAGATGCTTGGCTCTATGAAGGAACGATAAAAGAAAATCTCCGCTTTGGTCGCCTAGATGCGACAGATGAAGAGATCATCCAAGCCGCCAAAGCTGCTAACGTAGACCATTTTATCCGCACCTTACCAGGTGGCTATAATATGGAGATGAACCAGGAGTCTAGCAATATCTCTCAAGGGCAGAAGCAGCTTTTAACCATCGCTCGTGCTCTTCTTGCAGATCCAGCAATCTTGATACTGGATGAAGCAACATCATCTGTTGACACTTGATTGGAACTCTTGATTCAAAAGGCAATGAAGCGTCTGATGGAAGGGCGTACTAGCTTTGTCATCGCTCACCGCCTATCCACCATTCAAGAAGCAGATAAGATTCTTGTTTTGAACAATGGTCAGATTATCGAGCAGGGCAACCATGAAAGCCTCTTGGCAGCAAAAGGCTTCTATTACAACCTTTATCAAAGCCAATTTAGCCAAGCCAAATAAGAGAAAGTCGTCCGTGGACGGCTTTTTTCTAGGCTTGAGAAATCTCCTTGCTCATGATAAAATAATAGGATAGAAGATTTAATGGAGAAAATATGAATTATTTTAACGTTGGAAAAATTGTTAATACTCAGGGCTTGCAGGGTGAAATGCGAGTTCTGTCTGTAACGGACTTCGCAGAAGAACGCTTTAAAAAAGGAGCTAGGCTAGCTCTTTTCAATGACAAGGACCAATTTGTCATGGATGTGGAAATCGCCAGCCACCGCAAGGCCAAAAACTTTGACATTATCAAGTTCAAGGGGATGTACCACATCAACGATATTGAAAAATACAAGGGATTTAGCCTGAAAATTGCAGAAGAAAACTTGTCAGACTTGGATGAAGGGGAATTTTATTACCACGAGATTATTGGCTTGGATGTGTATGAGGGAGAAGAGCTGATCGGTCAAATCAAGGAAATCCTGCAGCCAGGAGCCAACGATGTCTGGGTAGTAAAACGCAAGGGAAAACGCGATCTCTTATTGCCCTATATCCCACCAGTTGTTTTGGAAGTCGACATGGAAAACAAGCGGGTTCAGGTAGAACTGCTAGAAGGTTTGGATGATGAAGATTGATATTTTAACCCTCTTTCCCGAGATGTTTGCTCCTTTGGAACACTCCATTGTCGGTAAAGCCAAAGAAAAGGGTTTGTTAGACATTCGCTACCATAATTTTCGGGAGAACGCTGAAAAAGCCCGCCATGTGGATGACGAGCCTTACGGGGGCGGTCAAGGCATGCTCTTGCGGGCTCAACCCATCTTTGATACCATTGAAAAGATTGATGCCAAAAATCCTCGGGTTATCTTGCTGGATCCAGCAGGTCGCCGCTTTGATCAAGCTTTTGCAGAAGAATTGGCCCAGGAAGAGGAGTTGATTTTCATCTGTGGCCACTATGAAGGCTATGATGAGCGCATTAAGACCTTGGTGACAGACGAAGTTTCACTGGGAGATTTTGTTTTGACGGGCGGGGAATTGGCCGCTATGACCATGGTGGATGCGACTGTCCGCCTGATTCCAGAGGTGATTGGCAAGGAGGCCAGTCACCAGGATGATAGTTTTTCTTCCGGTCTCTTGGAATACCCTCAATACACGCGGCCATACGATTTTCGTGGGATGACTGTGCCAGATGTCTTGATGAGTGGGCACCATGAGAATATTCGCAAGTGGCGATTGGAGCAAAGTCTGCGCAAAACCTACCAAAGGCGACCTGACTTGTTGACTAATTACGCATTTACAGAGGAAGAAGCGGCAATCTTAGCAAGGATTAAGAGCGAGGATACTTTATTTTAATGATAGTAGTCAGGAAAACGGCCAAAATGTCCGTTTTCTTTTTTTTTTGAAGAAAAATGAAGGTTTTTGATAGATATTGATTGACATTGATAGAAAATAGTGTATAATAGAAACTGTAAACGATTGCAGGAGGTGATTTCCATACTAAAATCAGAACGAAAACAGGTTATTTTGGACAAACTGAAAGAACAACAGTTCGTTCGATTGGAAGAACTTGTGGATGAGTTACAAACGTCGGAATCAACAGTACGAAGGGATTTGGATGACTTGGAAGCATCTGGAAAACTTCGGCGGGTTCATGGTGGAGCAGAGGCTCCATCTAATTTGCAGCAGGAAGAATCGATTCAGCAAAAATCTGTCAAAAACATTCAGGAAAAACGAGCTATTGCTCGAAAAGCTACTGAATTGATAGAAGATGGTGATGTGATTTTTTTGGATGCTGGAACGACCACAGAACTAATGATTGAGCATCTGGGGCAAAAGAATCTGACCGTTGTTACCAACTCGATTCACCATGCAGTCAAGCTGGTAGAAGAGCGGATAAGAACGATTATTATCGGCGGTTTTGTCAAGGAATCGACAGATGCTTCTATTGGCGCGTCGGCGGTTGCGCACATTCGCCAACTCAACTTTGATAAAGCCTTCCTCGGCATGAATGGTGTAGATAAGGACTACCTGACGACACCTGATATGGAGGAAGCAGCTATCAAGAGGACAGTTCTGGAGAATGCCAAGCAGCCATTTGTCTTAGTGGACAGTTCCAAATTTGGACAATTCGCCTTTGTCAAGGTAGCAGAGGTAGAGAGGGCCAGTTTAATCTGTAATCATGCAGAGAGCGGTCTGCTAGAGGTTTTGAAAAAGAAAACGAGGATAATAGAGGTATGATTTACACAGTCACTCTAAATCCTGCCATTGACTATGTGATTCGACTGGAACGAGTCGAAACAGGTAGCGTCAATCGTATGGACAGCGACGACAAGTACGCTGGTGGAAAAGGGATCAATGTCAGTCGGGTTCTCAAGCGTTTGGGATACGACAACACAGCGACAGGTTTTCTTGGAGGCTTTACAGGTCAGTTCATCAAAGATGGCCTGCTAGCAGAAGGGATTCAGACAAACTTTGTCGCAGTAGACCAAGATACCCGCATCAACGTCAAAATTAAGGCCGACCAAGAAACGGAAATCAACGGACTCGGGCCGGTTGTGACAGATGCTCAACTAGCAGAATTGGAAGCTATCCTAGCAGGATTAACAGAAGAAGATACCGTTGTTTTTGCCGGTTCAGCACCAGCAAGTTTGGGCAATCAAGTCTACAATAGACTCATCCCAGTTGCAAAAAAAGCGGGAGCAGAAGTTGTCTGCGATTTTGAAGGTCAAACCCTTCTGGATTCGCTTGCTCACCAACCGCTCTTGGTCAAACCAAATAACCATGAGCTAGAAGCTATCTTTGGTGTCACATTAAATGGGCTTGCGGATGTTGAAAAATACGCCCGCCAAATTCTTGCCAAAGGTGCAAAAAATGTCATCATTTCAATGGCAGGTGATGGTGCCTTGTTGGTAACACCTGAGGCTGCTTACTTTGCCAAACCCATCAAGGGAACTGTAAAGAACTCCGTAGGGGCAGGCGATTCAATGGTGGCAGGTTTTACTGGTGAATTTGTCCATTCACAAGATCCGATAGAAGCCCTCAAGTGGGGAGTGGCCTGTGGAACAGCAACTGCCTTTTCAGATGATTTGGCAAGCTTGGCATTTATAAAAGAAACTTATGAAAAAGTAGAGGTGGAGAAATTATGAAAATTCAGGACGTTTTGAGAAAAGAAGTCATGCTTCTTGACTTACAATCAACAAGCAAGGAAGCTGTCATCGACGAGATGATTGCTAACCTTGTTGATAAGGGAATTGTAACGGATTTTGATGTTTTTAAAGCGGGCATCATGAATCGTGAGGCACAGACAACAACCGGTCTTGGCGATGGTATTGCAATGCCACACGCTAAAAATGCAGCAGTAAAAGAAGCGACGGTTCTTTTTGCTAAGTCAAAGAAGGGCGTTGATTATGAGAGTTTGGATGGACAACCAACGGACTTGTTCTTTATGATTGCTGCTCCAGAAGGGGCTAACGATACTCACTTGGCTGCCTTGGCAGAATTGTCTAAGTACTTGATGAAGCCAGATTTTGCAGATAAGCTACGCAATGTATCCTCTCCTGAAGGTGTACTAGCTGTTTTTGATGCAGTAGAAGCAGCTAACAAAGCGGCTGAGGCAGAAGTTGTTGCTCCGACAGGAGAACGCCCATTCATCGTAGCTGTAACAGCTTGTACAACAGGTATCGCGCATACTTATATGGCAGAAGAAGCACTTAAAAAACAAGCAGCAGAGATGGGCATTGACATCAAGGTTGAAACCAATGGTGCTTCAGGTGTGGGCAACAAATTGACTGCAGAAGACATCAGCCGTGCAGACGGTGTTATCATCGCTTCTGATAAAGCGGTTGACATGCCTCGCTTCAATGGTAAGCCATTGGTATCACGTCCAGTAGCAGCTGGTATCAAACAAGCAGAAGAATTGATTAACACTGTTTTGTCTGGTCAGGCTAGCGTCTATGTAGCCAAGGAAGGAGCATCTACCGTGGAAACAACTGAAAAACTGAGCCTTGGTAAGGCATTCTACAAACACTTGATGAGCGGTGTATCACAAATGCTTCCGTTCGTTATCGGTGGCGGTATCCTGATTGCCCTTGCCTTCCTCTTTGATAACCTGTTGGGAGTTCCAAACGAAAACCTCAGCAGCCTTGGTTCGTACAATGAACTTGCATCTATGTTTATGAGTATCGGTGGTGCAGCCTTTGGCTTCATGTTGCCGCTGCTTGCAGGTTTTATCGCCTTCTCAATCGCTGAAAAACCTGGTTTGGTCGCAGGTTTCGTAGCGGGTGCTATTGCAAACAATGGTCTTGCTTATGGTAAGATTACTTACGGAGCTGCAACTTCTGAAATCCCTGCTGCAGTGTCATCAGGTTTCTTGGGCGCCCTTGTTGGTGGTTTCATTGCCGGTGGAGTTGTTCTTGTTCTTCGTAATGCTTTGCGTAACCTTCCAAAATCCTTACAAGGTCTAAATGCCATCCTCCTCTTGCCACTCCTTGGTACAGCGATTACAGGTTTCTTGATGTTCTTCGTCAATATTCCAATGGCAGCTATCAACACTGGTATGAACAATTTCTTGGCAGGTCTTGAAGGAAGTTCAGCAGTTCTCCTAGGACTTGTCCTTGGTGGTATGATGGCGGTTGATATGGGTGGTCCAATCAATAAGGCAGCTTATGTCTTTGGTACAGGTACCCTTGCAGCAACTGTTTCAGAAGGCGGTTCAGTAGCAATGGCAGCTGTTATGGCAGGTGGTATGGTTCCACCATTGGCAGTATTTGTAGCGACCCTTCTCTTTAAAAATAAATTCTCTCAAGAAGAGCGTAACTCAGGTTTGACCAATATCGTTATGGGTCTGTCCTTCATCACAGAGGGAGCTATCCCATTTGGAGCAGCTGACCCAGCCCGCGCTATTCCAAGCTTTATCGCAGGTTCTGCACTTGCAGGTGCACTTGTTGGTCTAGCAGGTATCAAATTGATGGCTCCTCATGGCGGTATCTTCGTTATCGCCTTGACAACGAATCCGCTTCTTTACATCGCCTTTGTACTGGTTGGTGCGGTAGTTTCAGGTGTCCTTTACGGAGCTCTTCGTAAAGCAAAATAACCCCTTTAAAACCTTGTTCTCGGCAAGGTTTTTTTCTATCTTTCATAAAAATATGATATAATAAACCTACTATTGTTATTAGGAGAATGGATATGGATATTATTCGTGATAAAGAGTTTGTTAACCAATATCACTTTGATGCACGCAACTTAGAGTGGGAAAAGGAAAATGGTACACCAACTACTCAAATGAAGGTTGATTTTCAGCTAATTGAGAAGAACCGTGACGAAAATCGGACCTCTATGGTGACCATTTTACGATTTATGATTGTCTTAGAATACCACGTCATTTCGGGTGCTATGAGTCAAAGCGTTCACTTGAAAAACTGCTATATTGAGGAGCCCTCAGAATTTTCAGCAGAAGACAAGCGGATTCTTGTAGAACCACTTTTGGAGATGTTGAAACGCATGACTTATGATGTAACAGAAATCGCCTTTGATGCCCCAGGCGTAAATTTGGAGTTTTAAAATGAAGTTAGCAGTTATCACGGATTCATCAGCTGTTCTCAGCTCAGCAGCCTTAGAAAGAGATAATTTGTTTGTTCTTCCTATTCCCGTGACGATTGAAGGACAGACCTACATTGAAGGAGAAAACTTAACTGCCGAGGAATTTTACCAAAAAATGGCTAATTCAAGCGAGTTACCAAAGACCAGTCAACCTAGTCTTTTGGAATTAGAAGAAATCCTTGCCAGTTTAGTAGAACAAGGATATAGCCATGCGATTGGACTCTTTCTATCCTCGGGTATTTCAGGTTTCTACCAAAATATTCAGTACTTAGCAGACGAGTTTGAGGGGCTGAGTATTGCTTTTCCAGATACAAAAATTACTTCCGCTCCTTTGGGAATGATGGTTGAAAATGTCCTTGCTTGGGCAGAAAACGGTCGTGGCTACGAAGAGATTTTAACCAAGCTGAATCAAGAGATTGGCAAAACTACCGCATTTATCATGGTTGATGATTTGAATCACTTAGTAAAAGGCGGACGTCTATCTAATGGCGCGGCCTTGCTCGGAAATCTCCTCAGCATCAAACCTATCCTTTATTTCACTGGAGAAGGAAAGATTGAAGTTTATGAGAAAGTCCGGACCGAGAAGAAGGCGGTGAAACGGCTTCTCGAAATCCTTCAGGAGCAAACCAAGGATGGTCAGTATCAGATTGCCATCATCCATGCAAACGCACCTGAGAAAGCCGAGAATTTCAAGCGGAGCCTTGAGGAAACAGGCATTGCAACTGATCTTCCCGTCGTAAGTTTTGGCTCGGTTATCGGCACCCATTTGGGTGAAGGAGCTGTCGCCTTTGGGATTTCTCCCATCATTGATTAGGAGGTAAACATGTCCATTCGAGTTATTATTGCTGGCTTTAAAGGGAAAATGGGCTCAACAGCTGTTGCTATGGTCAAGGAAGATGCAGAGTTGACCTTAACTGCCCTAGTAGACCCTTTTGCAACCGAAACAGAAATGGACGGTGTGCCAGTTTTTAAGACAAAAGAAGAAGTAGCGCAGCTTGATGCAGATGTCTGGGTGGATTTTACCACACCTAAGTTTGCCTATGAAAACACGCGCTTCGCACTGGAAAATGGGTTTGCACCTGTGGTTGGAACAACAGGTTTTACTCCAGAGGAAATTGAAGAACTAACCGCACTTTCAGCCGAAAAAGGCCTGGGTGGCTTGATTGCTCCTAACTTTGCTATTGGCGCTATCTTGCTCATGCAATTTGCAGCACAGGCAGCCAAGTATTTCCCAAATCTTGAAATTATCGAATTGCACCATGACAAGAAAAAAGATGCGCCGAGCGGAACAGCTGTAAAAACAGCAGAATTGATTTCTCAAGTGCGCCAAACACAGGTTCAAGGTGCAGCAGATGAAGAAGAATTGATGGCTGGAGCACGCGGTGCAGAATTTGATGGTTTCCGTATTCATTCAGTACGTTTACCTGGTCTTGTCGCTCATCAAGAAGTCATCTTTGGTGCCCAAGGTGAAGGCTTGACCATTCGTCATGATTCCTACGATCGTGTTTCTTTTATGAGTGGCGTGAATCTCGGAATTAAAGAAGTAGTTAAACGAGAAAAGCTCGTTTATGGGTTGGAACATTTACTATGAAATTAACTGTTTTGCCTTCTGAATTTCAGGAGGCTTTACCGATTTTATCGAAAATTAAAGCCGCTGGTTTTGAAGCTTATTTTGTCGGCGGGTCTGTCCGAGATGCTATTCTTGGCAGGTCTATACATGATGTAGACATTGCCACATCCAGCTATCCTCAAGAAACAAAAACCATTTTTCCTCGGACTATTGATGTCGGTATCGAACATGGAACGGTATTGGTTTTGGAAGGTGGGCGAGAGTACGAAATTACCACTTTTCGGACAGAAGATGTCTATGTTGATTTTCGCAGGCCTAGTCAGGTTGCTTTTGTGCGCTCTCTAGAAGAAGATTTGAGGCGACGCGATTTCACAGTCAACGCCTTTGCCCTTGATGAAGAGGCCCGCATTGTTGACCTTTTTGATGGACTGACAGACTTGGAAAACCGCACTTTGCGTGCGGTCGGAGTGCCTTCTGAGCGTTTTAATGAGGACGCCCTCCGTATCATGCGCGGTTTTCGTTTTGCAGCCAGTTTGGATTTCACCATTGAACCCGAAACATTTCAGGCAATGGTAGAAACCGCTCCGCTTTTAGAGAAAATATCAGTAGAGCGAATTTTCATTGAATTTGACAAACTGTTAACAACGAAGCATTGGAGAAAAGGCTTACGCGCTATGATTGATTCAAAAGCCTACAACTTTCTGCCAGACCTAGCAGGAAAGGGAGAGCAGTTAGCAAGCATGCTGACCAGCCTAGGAGAGAATTTCCGCTTTTCAAGTTCTGAACAAGCTTGGGCCATGCTCTTTGTCTGCTTGGGTATCGATAACATCAAGTCCTTCTTGAAGAAATGGAAGACCAGCAACGATTTTCAACGCACAGTTGTCAAGTTGGTCGATATTTATCATCACCGCCAAACAGGCCCCATCACCAAGCAAATCTGCTTCCAATACGGAAAAGACTTGCTCTACTTGGTAGAAGAACTCCGTCAGGCTCAAGGTTTGGCGACAGATTTTGAGCAAATTGATCGGATTGACCAAGCTTTGACGATTCATGATAAGCATGAAATTGTGGTGAACGGCGGCCACATCATGAAAGAGTTTGCTCTCAAACCGGGACCAGTTTTGGGCAGTCTTCTCAAACAGGTTGAATACCAGATTGTTGAAGGCCATCTAGCCAATGAATCAGAAGCAATCTTGACATTTGTGAAAGGGAAGTTAGAAAATGAGTGATTTTATCGTTGAACACCTTACCAAGTCAGTCGGTGATAAGACAGTCTTTTCGGATCTCTCTTTCATCATTCACAAAGGCGATCGCATTGGAATTATCGGAGTCAACGGAACGGGGAAGACCACTCTATTGGACGTCTTGTCTGGTCGTGTCGGATTTGACGGAGATGTATCGCCCTTTCACAGTAAAAGCACCTATACGTTTGCTTATTTGACACAGGAACCAAATTTTGATGAGAGTAAAACCGTTTTAGATACAGTTTTGTCTTCTGATTTGCGAGAAATCCAGCTTATCCGTGAATATGAGTTGCTTTTAACCCATTATGGCGATACCAGCCAAACCCGTCTTGAAAAAGTGATGGCTGAAATGGATGCCCTCAACGCTTGGGAGATTGAAAGTCAAGTCAAGACGGTCTTATCCAAATTAGGTTTAACAGACCTTAACAAAACAGTAGCAGAGCTGTCTGGCGGTTTGCGTAGACGGGTGCAATTGGCTCAGGTTCTTTTAGGGAATGCGGATCTCTTGCTGCTTGATGAACCGACCAACCATTTGGATATTGAAACCATTGAGTGGCTAACCGCCTTCTTGAAAAATACCAAGAAGTCCGTTCTTTTCATTACCCATGACCGTTATTTCTTAGACAATGTGGCGACACGGATCTTTGAACTGGACCGCGCTAACTTGACCGAGTACCAAGGCAACTACCAAGACTATGTGCGCTTGAAAGCCGAACAAGACGAACGCGATGCAGCCCTCCGTCACAAGAAAGAACAGCTCTATAAGCAGGAACTGGCTTGGATGCGTCGTCAGCCACAGGCTCGTGCTACCAAGCAACAGGCTCGTATCAATCGTTTCCATGACTTGAAGGGCGATTTAGCCCACAAGGTAGATGACAGCGAGTTAGACATCAACTTTGAGACCTCCCGGATTGGTAAAAAGGTCATCAACTTTGAACATGTTAGCTTTTCTTATCCAGACAAGCCGATTTTGACGGATTTTAATCTCCTCGTCCAAAACAAGGATCGAATCGGGATTGTTGGTGACAATGGAAAAGGCAAATCAACTCTGCTAAATTTGATAGCAGGCGAGATGCAGGCCGACAGCGGAAAGCTGGAGATTGGTGAAACTATCCGCATCGGTTATTTCTCTCAGACCATCAAGGGGTTGGATGAGAGCAAGCGGGTCATCAATTTCTTACAAGAAGTAGCAGAAGAGGCCAAGACCAGTTCAGGTATGGTTTCCATTGCCGAACTCTTGGAGCAATTCCTCTTCCCACGCAACACCCACGGTACCCTCATCGAGAAATTGTCAGGTGGAGAGAAAAAGCGCCTCTATCTGCTGAAAATTCTTTTGGAACGCCCCAATGTTCTTTTGCTGGACGAGCCGACCAATGACCTAGACATAGCGACTTTGACAGTGCTGGAGCATTTCTTACAGGGCTTTGCTGGACCAGTCATCACCGTCAGCCACGACCGCTATTTCTTAGACAAGGTTGCGACCAAAATTCTGGCTTTTGAGGATGATGGCATCCAAACTTTCTTCGGCAATTACACGGACTATCTGGATGAAAAAGCCTTCCTGGCTTCCAGCTCTGCTATTTCTCCAGAAAAACCAAAGGAGAAAACTGAGAAGATAAGAGAGAACAAGAAGCGGATGTCCTATTTTGAAAAGCAGGAGTGGGCGACCATTGAAGAGGATATTGCTGGTCTTGAGGAGCGAATTGAAGCCATTGAAGCGGAGATGCTGACCTGTGGCAGTGACTTTACCAGACTATCCGATCTGCAGAGAGAGTTGGATGAAAAAAATAACTTGCTCTTAGAAAAATACGAGCGCTACGAGTATTTGAGTGAATTGGAGGGCTAGATGAAAGTTCTTGTCATGTCCTATATGGGAATTTATCTGTTGGTGACCTTGGGAGCGGCCTTATTTAGTTATATTAAGACCAAAAAGATGAATGCTCTTCGTTTGATTCTGACGGTTTTATCCATGATTTTGCTTGCGGTTACGCTGTATTTTTATAGTCAGTCTTACCATGCCTTGCAGATGGTAGGTTTTGCCCTTGGATTTACTTTTATTTCCACCTTGTTCCTCTATAATGGTAGCAAGGAAGGGAGCAATTTTACCATAGTGATGCTGTTTTCCTTCGGGCGTTTTGTCTTACATATTCAATTTTTAATTTTGCTCTATCTGTTTAGATAGGGCATTCTTTTTTTCTTCCTATAAATCTATGAAAAGGCTTTACGCAAACCTTTGCATTGTGGTATAATGGAAAAAATGGATTTGAGGAGAAGAACTATGTCAAAAAAAATTATCGGTATTGACCTCGGTGGTACATCTGTCAAGTTGGCGATTTTGACCACAGCAGGTGAGATTCAGGAAAAATGGTCTATCAAGACCAATATTTTGGATGAGGGCAGCCATATTGTGCCTGATATTATTGAAAGTATCAAACATCGTTTTGAAACACACGGTCTGACCAAGGACGATTTCTTAGGAATCGGTATGGGCTCTCCTGGTGTGGTTGATAGCACAGCGGGTACGGTTATCGGAGCTTACAACCTTAACTGGAAGACCTTGCAGCTGGTCAAAGAACAGTTTGAGGCCGAGCTTGGTTTGCCTTTCTTTATCGACAACGATGCCAACGTAGCAGCTCTCGGTGAGCAGTGGGTTGGAGCTGGCGAGAATAATCCTGACGTTGTTTTCATGACTCTGGGAACAGGTGTTGGTGGCGGAGTAATCGCTTCTGGTAACTTGATTCGCGGTGTCAAGGGAGCAGGCGGTGAACTAGGACATATCACTGTTGATTTTGACGCTCCATTTGCCTGCACCTGCGGGAAGATGGGCTGTCTGGAAACCGTTGCTTCCGCAACAGGTATCGTCAACTTGACCCGCCGTTATGCGGAAGAATATGCTGGGGATGCCAAACTCAAACAAATGATTGATGATGGTCAAGATGTGACTGCTAAAGATGTCTTTGACTTGGCAAAAGAAGGGGACGATCTAGCTTTGATTGTCTACCGTCATTTCTCTGACTATCTTGGTGTAGCCTGTGCCAACATTGCGGCTGTATTGAACCCAGCCTATATCGTACTTGGTGGCGGAGTATCAGCCGCTGGTGATTTCTTATTGGAAGGCGTACGCAAGGTCTTTGCTGAAAATAGCTTCCCACAAATCAAAGAAAGCACCCAGTTGGTACTAGCAACCTTGGGAAATGATGCCGGTGTCTTAGGAGCAGCATCATTGGTTTTGAAATAAATCATGAAAGCAGAGGCGACTCTGCTTTTCTTAGTCTTGGCCGCATTGCCATAACTTTTTTAAGACAAACCTTCTTCTTTATGCTATACTAAAACCATGACAAAAGCAGATATTATTTTCAAAGAAAACATTCGCAAGATTATGGAAGAGGGCGTTTTTTCGGAGAATGCTCGCCCGCGTTATAAAGATGGAAATATCGCTAATTCCAAGTACATTACGGGCGCCTTTGCTGAGTATGACTTGTCCAAGGGCGAGTTTCCCATCACCACATTGCGTCCAATTCCGATAAAAAATGCCATCAAAGAGGTTTTCTGGATTTACCAAGACCAGACCAATGACCTGTCAGTTCTCAATGATAAGTACAAGGTGACCTATTGGAATGACTGGGAAGTGGAAGAAACAGGAACCATCGGAGAACGCTACGGGGCAATCGTTAAAAAACACGATATTATTTCCAAGATTTTGAAGCAACTGGAAGAAAATCCATGGAATCGCCGCAATGTGATTTCTCTCTGGGACTACCAAGCCTTTGAAGAATCGGCAGGTCTCTTACCATGTGCCTTTCAGACCATGTTCGATGTTCGACGGGTGGATGGGGAGATTTATCTGGATGCGACCTTGACCCAACGTTCAAATGATATGCTAGTAGCTCATCATATCAATGCCATGCAATATGTAGCCCTTCAAATGATGATTGCCAAGCATTTTGGTTGGAAGGTTGGAAAGTTTTTCTACTTCATCAACAATCTCCATATCTACGATAACCAGTTTGAGCAGGCCGAAGAATTGCTCCGTAGAACTCCGTCAGAAGTAGCACCTCAGTTGCTTCTAAACGTTCCAGACGGTACCAATTTCTTTGATATCAGGCCGGAAGATTTTGAATTAGTAGATTATGAACCGGTTAAACCGCAGTTGAAATTTGATCTAGCAATCTAAGCCTTGATAGTCAATGCCCTTGACTGTGGAGTGATTAAAATCGTACTTGCCTATACTTGGCAAGTGCATTTTTTATGGATTTTTGATAGAATGAGTAGACGAGAAAGTGAGAGAAAATGACTAAAAAAATAACAGCTATCTGGGCTCAAGATAAGAATGGATTGATTGGAAAAGGCGGAGGGCTGCCTTGGTCGCTTCCGGCTGATTTGGAACACTTTAAGCAGACAACAAGCGGTCATGCCATGGTGATGGGACGTGTTACTTTTGATGGTATGGGAAAGCGCGTGCTTCCCAACCGGCTTTCTCTTATCTTGACCAAGGATAAACATTACCAAGTCGATCATGACCGTGTCCTTGTCTTTCACAGTCTGGAGGAGGTCTTGGACTGGTATCATTCACAGGATAAAAATCTCTATGTGATTGGTGGAAGTCAGATATTCTCCGCTTTTCAACCCGTTTTAAATCAAATCATCAAGACAGACATCCATGGGGAATTCGAAGGAGATGTGTATTTCCCAACTGATTTTGACTGGAGTGATTTTGAAGAGGTCAGCAGCAAGCTGAGAGAAAAAGACCAGCAAAATCCAGTTGACTTTACAGTTAGAATATTTGAAAAAAGAGAGAAATAGTTCATGCAAAAGAGTTTATTTGGCCTGTTTACCGCTGTTTTATGCGGCGTCTGTGTTCTTTGCTCCATTCAGGCCCTACAAAAAAAACGCTATGGCTTGGCAGCGATTTTCATACTCAACGCTTTTACCAATCTAGTCAATAGCATCCATGCCTTTTATGGCTTTTTATTCTAACATATCAATTATACATGAGGTAAAAAATGGCTGTACACAACCATCCTGAGCTAATTTACTGCTCTTTTTGCGGCAAAAATCAAGAAGAAGTAAAGAAAATTATCGCAGGAAATAACGTTTTTATTTGTAACGAATGTGTCGAATTGGCACAGGAAATTATTCGAGAAGAGTTAGCAGAAGAAGTCCTGACAGACCTGGCTGATACTCCGAAACCACAAGAGCTGCTCAATATTTTAAACAACTATGTTATTGGACAGGACCGTGCGAAGCGGGCCTTGGCGGTAGCTGTTTACAATCACTATAAACGGATTAACTTCCAAGATAACCGTGATGAGAATGATGTAGATTTACAGAAATCTAATATCCTAATGATTGGTCCAACTGGTTCTGGCAAGACATTTTTGGCACAAACCCTTGCAAAGAGCCTCAATGTTCCCTTTGCCATTGCGGATGCGACAGCGTTGACAGAAGCAGGTTATGTAGGGGAGGATGTTGAAAATATCCTACTCAAACTCCTTCAGGCAGCAGACTTTAATGTTGACCGTGCAGAAAGAGGGATTATCTATGTGGATGAAATTGATAAAATTGCCAAAAAAGGTGAAAATGTGTCCATTACCCGTGACGTATCGGGTGAAGGAGTCCAACAGGCTCTCCTGAAAATTATTGAAGGAACTGTTGCCAGCGTTCCACCACAAGGCGGTCGTAAGCATCCAAACCAAGAAATGATACATGTTGATACCAAAAATATTCTCTTCATTGTAGGCGGTGCTTTTGATGGCATAGAGGAGATTGTCAAGCAGCGTCTTGGAGAGAAAATTATCGGCTTTGGCCAAAACAATCGAGCTATCGAAGAAAAAGATTCCTACATGCAGCATATTATTGCAGATGATATTCAGAAGTTTGGTATCATTCCAGAATTGATAGGCCGCTTACCTGTTTTTGCTGCCTTGGATCAGTTGACCACCGATGATTTGATTCGTATTCTGACTGAACCTAAAAACGCTCTTGTAAAGCAATACCAGACTCTCCTTTCATACGATGATGTAGAGTTGGAGTTTGACCAAGATGCATTGGAAGAAATCGCCCAAAAGGCTATTGAACGTAAAACCGGTGCTCGTGGACTACGCTCCATTATCGAGGAAACCATGTTGGATGTCATGTTTGAAGTGCCTAGTCAAAGTAATGTGAAACGTGTTCGTATCACCAAGGATGCGGTTAAGGGGATAGAAAAACCTCTACTCGAAACGGCCTAAACAAGAAGTCAGCCACCTCACCGGCTGACTCCTTTTACGAAAAACTGCGTCGATTAGCATCGGCCAAGAAAGGATTCAGGATGAAGATCAATACGCATAATGCACAAATCCTCCTCAGTGCCGTTTCCAAGGCGCAATACCCTCAGGATGACCTCCCTGAAATAGCCCTCGCAGGTCGCTCAAATGTTGGTAAATCTTCTTTTATCAATACGCTTTTGGGAAGGAAAAATCTAGCTCGTACCTCTAGCAAGCCGGGCAAAACGCAGCAACTCAATTTTTATAACATTGATGACAAACTGCGTTTCGTTGATGTGCCTGGTTACGGCTATGCCAAGGTGTCAAAAGCAGAACGTGCAAAATGGGGTAAGATGATTGAAGAGTATTTAACCAACCGTGACAACCTGCGAGCAGTTGTCAGTTTGGTCGATATGCGCCATGAACCAACAGCGGATGATGTGCAGATGTATGACTTTCTCAAGTACTACGAGATCCCAGTGATTATCGTGGCAACAAAAGCAGATAAAATCCCTCGCGGCAAATGGAACAAACACGAATCGATTATTAAAAAGAAGTTGGATTTTGATAGGTCAGATCGTTTCGTTGTCTTTTCATCTGAAACGCGTCAGGGCTATGATTTGGCTTGGGATTACATTTTAGATAGTGTACAATAGGTGGCGATTGCCACCTATTCACTTTTTTTTAAAAAACCAAAGAAAATTCTTGCAATCCTGTTAGAGTTGTGGTATGATGATTAAGGTTTGAAAAAACTGACCTAAGACAGTAGGGGAGCTGGACTCATAAACATCCTACCGAGGCACAAAACGTAAATGAATATTTTTCTAACGTATTGTACTTTCGTGTCTAGGTTTAGGTGCGATTTTTTTGTGCCTAGCCCAAAATAAAAACGGAGGTAAACACACAAATGAGTGAAGCTATTATTGCTAAAAAAGCGGAATTAGTGGATGCTGTTGCTGAGCAAATGAAAGCTGCTACATCAATCGTAGTAGTTGATGCGCGTGGTTTGACAGTTGAACAAGATACTGTTCTTCGTCGCAACTTGCGTGGTGAAAGCGTTGAGTACAAAGTTATCAAAAACTCAATCTTGCGCCGTGCTGCTGAAAAAGCTGGTCTTGAAGGACTTGTTGAATTGTTCGTAGGCCCATCTGCTGTTGCATTCTCAAATGAAGATGCAGTAGCACCAGCAAAAGTTATTTACGAATTCGCGAAAAAAGCAGAAGCTCTTGAAATCAAAGGTGGTGCTGTAGAAGGTAAAGTTTCAACAAAAGCTGAAATTGAAGCACTTGCTACATTGCCAAACCGCGAAGGTATGCTTTCTATGCTCCTTTCTGTACTTCAAGCGCCTGTTCGCAACGTTGCATACGCTGTCAAAGCTGTTGCAGAAAAAGAAGACGCTGCTTAATGCGTCAACTGGTAGCCTAGGGCTACAAAAACTATATACTTTTATTTAAAAAATTTGGAGGAAAATCACAATGGCATTGAACATTGAAAACATTATTGCTGAAATTAAAGAAGCTACTATCCTTGAGCTTAACGACCTTGTAAAAGCTATCGAAGAAGAATTTGGTGTAACTGCAGCTGCTCCTGTAGCTGTTGCTGCAGCTGGTGCTGCTGAAGAAGCAACTAAAGATTCATTCGACGTTGAATTGACTTCTGCTGGCGACAAGAAAGTCGGCGTTATCAAAGTTGTACGCGAAATCACTGGTCTTGGTCTTAAAGAAGCAAAAGCACTTGTTGACGGTGCACCTGCACTTGTTAAAGAAGGTGTTAACGCTGCTGAAGCAGAAGACATCAAAGCTAAGCTTGAAGAGGCTGGCGCTAGCGTAACTTTGAAATAATCAAGGTTTGCCTATCATTAAACAATAGAAAATCCCGCCATATTTGGTGGGATTTTCGTATATATATTCAAAGCCATCACTAATTGTATAATCAATTCTGTTTTCAGGTAATCTGGCAGTAGAAAAAATACCTTAAAAATGATTTAATACTAGTGAGTATTTCAAAGACGCTATTAGAGCATGTAGGAGGAGAAAGAAGATGAAGGTATATTTTGAAAAAGCTCATGTCATCATAAGAGAAATGATAGCCACCGATGCCGAAGCATTTATAAAAGTCTTTCAAACCTATGGATGGCATCATGAGATAGAAACCTATGTCGGTTATTTTAAGGAACAAGCAGAGGGTATCCGAAAAGTATACGTTGCAGAGTATAAACATAAAGTGGCCGGATTTTGCACCTTGCTATTACAGGCACAAACTGGCCCTTGGAAGGACAAACTACCTGAAATTTCGGATTTAAGAGTATTCAATGAATTTCAAAATAAAGGGATTGGAAGCATTCTGTTAGATTGTGCAGAAGATGATGCTTCCCATTACAGCGACCAAGTAACACTAGCAGTTGGACTGCATGCTGGATATGGAAATGCACAAAGAATCTATGCAAAACGAGGCTATATCCCTGATGGTTCAGGAGTTTGGTACAAAGGAAAGCCATTGGCACCGTATGAAAATTGTTGCAACGATGATGCATTATTATTGTATATGAGCAAGAAGCTGAGAGAAACAAATGCTAGCTAAACAGTAAATCATCGGTTTACTGTTTTTTATTGCTCAAAATCCAAAAGAAAGAGTTGAGGAATTTAATTGATTACTTTCTTAGGACACTTGATAGATTATTCCTATCGCCAAGATAGGTAAAATATATTAGTTTCTTAAGGCGTTTTTTGATACCATAGATTTTGTTAGCAAATGGCTAATGCAAATCATTGAAAAGGAGAATCCCTCATGTCACAAGAATTTAAAATTCACACAATCGAAACAGCACCAGAAAGTTTAAAAGAAAATCTGGCCGCCGTAAAAAAGAACAATGGCGGCTATATTCCCAATCTGATTGGTCTATTAGCCAATTCACCAACAGCGCTTGAAACGTATCAGACTGTCGGAGCGATTAACCGACGCAACAGCTTGACTGCAACAGAACGTGAAGTTGTTCAAATTACTGCGGCAGTTACCAATGGTTGTGGTTTTTGCGTAGCAGGTCACACAGCCATTTCTATTAAACAAATCAAAATGCCTGAGGATGTTCTCAATGCACTTAGACAGGGAACTCCGATTGAAAGCGATGCGAAACTCGATACACTTGCCAAATTTACTCTGGCAGTCATCCAATCCAAAGGTAAGGTTGGTCAGGAAGTTTTAGATGACCTGTTTGCAGCGGGTTACACGCCTGAAAATGCCCTAGATGTTGTCCTCGGAGTCAGTCTAGCAACCTTGTGTAACTATGCAAACAATCTAATTAACACACCAATCAACCCTGAGTTGCAGCCTTATGCACTATAGGATTGGATAGATAATCATTTACTTGCTTTCAAAGAGGAGGTTTTTATGAAGGAGTTTATAAAAAGTATACCACTGGCCTTGTCAAGTCTACTATTAGCCTTGGTAGCTCTTGCAAATATCTTGGCTGGATTTTTTCCACCTCTGAAACCAATTATACAGGGGCTTGCTATTTTGGGTCTAGTGCTAGTCGGAACGCGCTTGAAACAAGACTGGAAAACCGTAAAAAAAGAGTTTCACAATCCATTGGTGGCCTCTTGTTTCGCTACTTTTTTCATGGCTATTCAGTTATTGACAGCCAGCCTGCCTCTGCCAAACAAGCTCGGGAACCTGCTGTGGTATCTCAATGCTTTGGCTTATCTTCTCTATATTGTATTCTTTACTAAACGCTTTGCATTTCAAAGAAAACTCAGTCTTATCTATCCTAGTTGGTTCATTGTCTATGTCGGATTTGCAATGGTAGCTGTTACTGCACCTGTCTACGAGGAAGCGATTCTGGGCTGGAGTGCTCTTCTGATAGCCGGTATAGCCTATGTGCTGTTAATACCGGTGGTCATGTATCGGCTGATTCTCATTCCTCTGCCTGAGAATCAATTCCCAATCCTTGCTATTTTTGCGGCACCGACATCCCTTCTCTTAACCGCCTATTTATCTTTGGCAGATGAGGTGAATATTCCTCTAGCAGTAGGGCTGGTAGGTTTATCACAGGTTATCTATGGATTAGTTTTATTCTCCTTGTACCGATTGATGAAAAATGGGTTTTCTCCACTGTTTTCTGCCTTTACTTTTCCTTTTGTTAGCACCGCAATTAGCTTAAAGTTAGCTGTTAGTCGGCTATATGTAACTCAGCCTCCTCTAACGCTGCTGGTTCACGCAGAAGTAGTGATTGCCAGTCTAATTATCGGCTATGTTCTTTTTTCTTATATTAGAATGTTTAGGCTCCAGACGGTTCTAACTCTCTCTTTGAAAAAGGCACCATTAAATTCTAAATAAAGAAAACATCCACTAGAGCGGTTACTAGTGGATGTTTCAGTTTATTCTCCCATAGCTTGTAGTAGCAGTTCTGGACTATAATGAGGCAATACACGAACACGATTGAGTGTTAGAAGACCATTAGCGGCAGAAGCAGCCCCTTCATTGGTTGTCAATCCCAATTTATAGCCAGATTCTTGCGCAAGCCGGATGGTTTCTGTGGAATAGCGTCCAGCTGGATAGGCTATCGCAATGGTTTCTTGTCCAAGTTGGTTATCTAAAAATGACTTTGATTCCTGTAATTCCATGGTTTGTGCTTCAAGTGAGCTGTACTCTAAATCAGGATGGTTGACAGTGTGGCCTTGAAAGGACATCCCATTATCCTTCATTTCTTTTAGCTGCTCCAAGGTTAAATGACCAGCATTTCCGCTAGCAGTAAGCCCTGTAATGACATTGTTCGTTGCTGTCATATTGTATTTCCTCAAGACAGGATAGGCGTTGCTATAAAAATCCCAGAGGCTATCATCAAAAGTCAACCAGACAACTTTTTTTCCTTTAGGAAGGACATTCTCTGTTAAAATTTTAAGAGCTTCTTCTGGGGTTACAGTGTAGTAACCAGCGGTTTGCAGTGCCTGAAGATGACTTTCAAAAGTAGTCGGATCAACAATCAAATTTGCATTGGCTTCCTCTTCAGGCGCCATGACATGAATGGCGTGATACATGAGAATCGGAAGATTGACAGGATTTTCTTGCTTCTCCCAAACAACTCCTTGTTCTTCGCTAACCGTTGAAGTAGTGGCAGTGGTTTCTTCAGAACTGGTGCTGCTGGTCTGACTGCTAGTGGTGGTTGAGACACTTTCTTTTGTTTGTTGGGTAAAAAATCCTCTGTTGAGATAGAGTAAACCAGCAGTAATAAATCCCAAGCTAAGAAGGACCAGCCATGTTAGGTTTCGCTTTTGTTTCCTTCTTCGTTTTCCCTTTCGATGGGTAGCACGACTTATTGGTGTATTCATATTGCCTCCTTTGATTTTGCTAGGCCTATTATATCAAAATTTTTGCCAAATTATCAGAAAATTTGGTATAATGAGAGAAATACTTTTTAAGGAGCTATCATGTCAGTAAAAATTGCATTATTGGGATTCGGAACAGTTGCTAGCGGTGTTCCATTTTTACTAAAAGAAAACACCGAGAAAATCGTTCAAGCAGCACAGGCTGAGATTGAAATTGCTAAGGTTTTGGTCAAAGATGATGCAGAAAAAGAACGCCTTTGGGTTGCGGGCCACAACTACCCTTTTGTGACCAATATTGATGAGATTATTCAAGACCCAGAAATTGAAATTGTGGTCGAGTTGATGGGGCGCATCGAACCAGCCAAGACCTTTATTACGCGCGCTTTGGAGGCAGGAAAGCACGTTGTGACAGCCAATAAGGACTTACTTGCTGTTCACGGTGGCGAATTGCGTACGCTTGCTGAAAAACAAGGGCTGGCTCTCTACTACGAGGCTGCTGTTGCAGGTGGCATCCCTATCCTGCGTACTCTGGTCAACTCGCTTGCCTCAGATCGCGTTACTCGTATTCTAGGTGTTTTAAACGGAACGTCAAACTTTATGCTGACCAAGATGGTAGACGAGGGCTGGACTTATGACCAGGCTTTGAAAACCGCTCAAGAATTGGGGTATGCTGAATCAGATCCGACTAACGATGTGGAAGGAATTGATGCTGCTTACAAGGCAGTTATCCTCAGCCAGTTTGCCTTTGGTATGGCAATTGATTTTGAAAGTGTGGCTCACAAAGGAATTTCTAACATCACTCCAGAAGATGTAGCAGTAGCTCAAAAATTAGGCTATGTTATCAAGCTTGTTGGCGATGTTCAAGAAACACCTTCAGGAATTGCAGCAGAAGTATCTCCAACCTTCCTTCCAAAGGAGCATCCGCTTGCTAGCGTTAACGGTGTGATGAACGCAGTCTTTGTGGAGTCTATCGGTATTGGTGAGTCCATGTATTACGGACCAGGTGCCGGGCAAAAGCCGACCGCAACCAGCGTCATGGCAGACATCGTTCGCATCGCGCGCCGCTTGAAAGAAAAAACTGTCGGCAAGGCCTTTAACGAGTTCTCACGTCCCCTCAAATTGGCGCTTCCAGAAGATGTCAAGAGTGAATATTACTTTTCCATCAACACTGCAGATCGAAGTGGCATGATGCTTCAATTGGCAGAAATTTTTAATTCCGAAGAAATTTCCTTCAAACAGATTTTGCAGCAAGCGGCAGATGGAAAGCAAGCACGTTTGGTCATTGTAACCCATACTATGAGCAAGACCCAATTAGAAAATGTTACGAAGAAATTGGCAGGGGCAGCAGATGTCGATGTCTTAAATATCTTCAAGGTTTTGGGAGAATAATATGAAAATCAAGATACCAGCAACCAGTGCCAACATTGGTCCAGGTTTCGACTCTGTTGGCGTCGCCCTATCAAAATATTTGACGATTGAAGTGCTAGCTCCCAGAGAGGAGTGGCTTGTTGAGCATAATTTGGAATTTGTTCCCAGTGATAAGCACAATCTCCTGATTAAGACAGCTCTGAAGGTCAAGTCAGATTTGCCTCCTCATCATATTAAGATGACGAGCGATATTCCACTTGCCCGTGGATTGGGATCATCAAGCTCAGTCATTGTAGCGGGAATTGAACTGGCGAATCAGCTGGGGAACCTCCAGCTTACTGCAGATGAAAAGCTACGGTTGGCAACTCAGATTGAAGGTCATCCGGACAACGTAGCACCAGCTATCTATGGAAATCTTGTTATTTCTAGCTATGTCAATAAACAAGTTGCAGCAGTTGTCACTGATTTTCCACCGGCAAGCTTCATCGCTTTCATACCAAATTACCCACTCCGAACCAGTGAAAGCCGTGGCGTTCTGCCCAACCAATTGTCTTACAAGAAGGCTGTTGCTGCTAGTTCCGTAGCCAATGTTGCTATTGCAGCTCTTTTGACAGGAGATTTGATTAAAGCAGGTAAGGCAATTGAGTCAGATAGCTTCCATGAACCTTTCCGTCAAAAATTGGTTAGAGAATTTTACCCGATTAAGCAAACTGCTAAAGAAATCGGTGCTTACGCCACTTATTTATCTGGTGCTGGCCCTACCGTGATGGTTCTAGCTCCAAAGGAGAAGGAAGCTGCCTTGATTGGGGCTATACAGGCACTGGATCTGGATGGACAAGTTCACGTCTTGCAAGTGGACACCAAAGGGATTCAGGTGCAAGAAAACTAATTGAATAGTGACCAGCCAAAAGATTATATTCTTTTGGCTCTTTTTATCGTTTTCTCCTCCATTTTTTGGTATAATGAACTGTATTATTATTTTTTGAAATGAGATAGTTATGAAGGAAAAAATAAGGAAAGAATTGGAAGGAATTGACATCCGATTCGACGAACCTTTGAAAACATATACCTACACAAAAGTTGGTGGCCCAGTCGATTATCTGGCCTTCCCGCGCAATCGCTATGAGATTGTTCGTATTGTCGAATTTGCTAAACGTGAAGAAATTCCCTGGATGGTTTTGGGGAATTCTAGCAATATTATCGTTCGTGATGGGGGCATTCGTGGTTTTGTAATCCGTATGGATAAATTAAATTCTGTGACGGTTTCGGGTTATACCATTGAAGCAGAAGCTGGTGCTAACCTGATTGAAACAACCAAAGTTGCCCTTTTCCATTCCTTATCTGGTTTTGAATTTGCCTGCGGCATCCCTGGAAGTATCGGTGGTGCTGTCTTTATGAATGCCGGTGCCTACGGTGGCGAGATTGCCCACATTTTAGTTTCAGCTCAGATTTTAACACCTGCGGGTTATGTCGTCACCTTGGACAATCGTGACTTGCGGTTTGGTTATCGTTCGTCTGTGCTTCAGGAAAACGGCGCCATTGTCCTTTCCGCAAAATTTGCCCTAAAACCAGGCAATTATACTGTCATTTCGCAAGAAATGGCTCGTTTGACCCATCTACGCGAACTAAAGCAACCCTTGGAACATCCTTCTTGCGGGTCAGTCTTCAAGCGCCCCTTAGGGCATTTTGCAGGTCAGTTGATTATGGAAGCTGGTCTAAAAGGTCACCGTATCGGTGGGGTTGAAGTATCAGAAAAGCATGCTGGCTTTATGGTAAATGTGGCAGATGGGACGGCAAAAGATTACGAAGATCTTATCGCCCATGTAATTGAAGCTGTCAAAGAGGTTTCAGGGGTTACTCTGGAAAGAGAAGTACGCATTATCGGTGCTACTGCCGATACGCTCTAGTCGCAAGACTCTAGTAACAAAGAAGGAATTTATGAGAATTGAAAAAGCCAATTATTGAATTTAAAGACGTCACCAAGGTGTTTGAAGACAGCGGAACAACCGTCTTAAAGAATATTAGTTTTGAGTTGGAAGAAGGTAAGTTTTATACCCTTCTTGGAGCCTCTGGTTCAGGAAAATCAACTATTTTAAATATCATTGCTGGGCTGCTGGATGCCACTTCAGGTGATATTTTCTTGGATGGTCAGCGAATGAATGACATTCCCACAAATAAACGTGATGTCCATACAGTCTTTCAGTCTTATGCCCTTTTTCCACACATGAACGTCTTTGAAAATGTGGCTTTTCCTCTAAAACTTCGTAAGCTGGATAAAAATGAAATGAAGCAGCGGGTCACAGAAGCCCTGAAAATGGTGCGATTGGAAGGTTATGAAAAACGTGCCATTCAAAAATTATCTGGTGGACAACGTCAGCGTGTAGCAATTGCTAGAGCGATTATCAATCAGCCGCGAGTTGTCCTTTTGGACGAACCTCTGTCCGCCCTTGATCTGAAGTTGCGTACAGAAATGCAGTATGAGTTGCGAGAATTACAGCAGCGTTTGGGCATCACCTTTGTTTTCGTGACCCATGATCAGGAAGAAGCGCTTGCCATGAGCGATTGGATCTTTGTTATGAACGAAGGACAGATTGTTCAGTCAGGTACACCCGTAGATATCTATGACGAGCCTATCAACCACTTTGTTGCGACCTTTATCGGTGAGTCCAACATCCTGCCTGGTACCATGATTGAAGACTACCTGGTGGAGTTTAATGGCAAACGCTTTGAAGCGGTGGATGGCGGGATGCGGCCAAATGAACCGATTGAAGTGGTTATTCGGCCAGAAGATTTGCGGATTACCCTTCCAGAAGAAGGAAAGTTGCAGGTCAAAGTCGACACCCAGCTTTTCCGCGGAGTTCATTATGAAATCATCGCCTATGATGAATTGGGCAATGAATGGATGATTCACTCAACCCGCAAAGCGATTGTAGGAGAGGTTATCGGTCTTAGCTTTGAGCCTGAAGACATCCATATCATGCGCCTTAACGAGACGGAAGAAGAATTTGATGCTCGTATCGAAGAATATGTAGAGGTAGAAGAGGTAGAAGATGGCTTGATTAACGCTATCGAGGAGGAACGCAATGAAGAAAACCTCTAAACTCTTTGTTGTTCCCTATGCTCTTTGGGTCTTTCTCTTTGTGCTAGCTCCTGTCGTCCTTATTGTTTACCAATCTTTTTTTGATAGCGACAATCACTTTACGCTGGCAAATTACCAAGCCTACTTTAACTCTCCCAACATGACCTACTTGAAAATGAGCTTTAACTCAATTTTCTATGCAGGTTTGATTACTCTCGTTACTCTCTTGATTAGCTATCCGACGGCTTTTTTCCTGACGCAGCTCAAGCATAAACAGCTTTGGCTCATGCTAATTATTCTGCCAACTTGGGTAAACCTTTTGCTCAAGGCCTACGCCTTTATCGGAATTTTTGGTCAGCATGGAGCAATCAATCAATTCTTGGAATTTATGGGCATTGGCAGCCAGCAAATTCTCTTTACAGATTTTTCTTTTATTGCTGTCGCTAGTTATATCGAAATTCCATTTATGATTTTACCAATTTTTAATGCCTTAGATGACTTGGATCCCAATCTGATTCATGCCAGTCGCGACTTAGGGGCAAATACTTGGCAGACCTTTACCAAGGTCATCTTTCCTCTCTCTATGAATGGAGTCCGAAGTGGAGTACAGGCGGTCTTTATTCCGAGTTTGAGCCTGTTTATGCTGACTCGTCTGATTGGAGGAAACCGTGTCATCACTTTGGGTACCGCCATTGAGCAGCACTTTTTAACTACACAAAACTGGGGAATGGGTTCAACCATTGGAGTAGTCTTAATTCTTGCCATGCTTTTGATTATGTGGGTGACGAAGGAGAGGAAGAAATCATGAAAAAAATTACAAAAATCTATTTAAGTTTAGCCTTTCTCATCCTCTATCTACCTATTTTCTATCTTATTGCCTATGCCTTTAACGAAGGCGAGGATATGAATGGTTTTACAGGCTTTACCTTGGACTATTTTTCGTCCATGTTGGGAGATAGTCGACTCATGCTCATTTTAGCCCAAACCTTTCTCTTAGCCTTTCTCAGCTCGTTGATTGCAACAGTGATTGGTACTTTTGGAGCTATTTATATCTACCAAGCTAAGGAACGTTGGCAAAATAGCTTGCTGTCTATTAACAATATCCTTATGGTAGCACCGGATGTTATGATAGGAGCTAGTTTTTTGATTCTTTTTACTCTTATCGGCTTCCAATTAGGTTTTGTTTCCGTATTGCTGAGTCACATCGCCTTTTCTATTCCAATTGTGGTATTGATGGTATTGCCTCGTCTGAAGGAGATGAATGATGATATGGTTTCTGCGGCCTATGATTTAGGCGCTACCCAGCTACAAATGCTGAGAGAAATCATGCTGCCCTACCTGACACCGGCCATTATTGCTGGCTATTTCATGGCATTCACCTATTCTTTGGATGACTTTGCAGTAACTTTCTTCGTAACCGGTAATGGTTATTCCAACCTTTCGGTAGAAATCTACTCTCGGGCACGTCAAGGGATCTCTTTGGAAATCAATGCTCTCTCCACTCTCGTCTTTCTCTTTAGCATCTTGTTAGTAGTGGGGTATTACTTTATTTCTCGCGAAAAGGAGGCTGACTAATGAAACGATTGTATTCCTTTTTTGCAGGCATTATCGTAATTACCCTCCTCCTCTTTGCTATCAGCAAGAGCTTGGAGGAGCAGTCCACACAAGGAACAACTGATAAACTGGTCATCTACAACTGGGGAGATTATATTGATCCGGAACTTTTAGCTGAGTTTACTGAAGAAACAGGTATCCAAGTCGATTATCAGACCTTTGATTCCAACGAGGCCATGTATACCAAGATTAAACAGGGAGGTACAACCTATGATTTGGCGGTGCCGTCTGAGTATATGATTTCTAAAATGATAGAAGAAGATATGCTTAACAAACTGGACAAGTCTAAGATTGATGGTTTAAATAACATTGATCCGCAATTTATGGGACTGAGTTTTGATAAAAACAATGATTACTCCATTCCTTATTTCTGGGGTACCCTCGGTATTGTTTATAATGAAACAATGGTAGAGAATCCGCCCAGAGAATGGGAAGATTTATGGTCAGAAGAATACCGCGACAATATCATGCTGATTGATGGTGTGCGGGAAGTGATGGGATTTGGGCTTCAATCTCTCGGTTATAGCCTGAACTCACGGAATCACACGGAAGTGGAAAAAGCAGCAGAGCACCTTTACAATCTAACTCCTAATATCAAGGCAATTGTAGCAGATGAAATCAAGGGCTACATGATTCAAGATGCAGCTGCCATCGCGGTTAGCTTCTCTGGTGAAGCTAGTGAAATGCTGGATGGGAACGAAAACCTTCGTTATGTCGTTCCATCTAAAGGTTCAAACCTCTGGTTTGATAACATGGTTATTCCAAAAACAGCTAAAAATATCGACGGGGCTTATGCTTTTATGAGTTTTATGCTGCGACCGGAAAATGCCTATCGCAATGCAGAGTACGTTGGCTATTCTACACCAATTCCAGCCGCTAAGGCTATGTTGGATGAAGAAACACAAAACGATGAGTCCTTCTATCCCTCAGAAGAAACTATGAAAAACATGGAAGTCTATGACAACCTTGGAAAAGATTTACTCGGTTTCTACAATGACCTCTATCTGCAATTCAAAATGTATCGCAAATAAAGAAAAACCAGTTTTAGGAAATATCCTAGAAACTGGTTTTTGCTTGGCAAAATTGCTGCATGGTAGATTGAATAGCTGCTGAAATCTGACTTGGACGAACTATATAATACTTATCTGCCAAGTGATCGGCAATGTAGGAGTGAAGATAGGTTGCTGCGCAGACCCGCTCAAACAAACTGTAATCTCTAAATTGAACAGCAAATCCGGCTATCATCCCCGCAAGAGTATCCCCCATGCCACCCGTTGCCTGATGGGGGCCTCCGATTGTAAGTTGGGCTCTGTCGACCTTACCTGCCTGATAAATGGCCGTTTGGTGGCTTTTGGCAACAAGGATGAGGCCTGAAGGATAGTTTGACAAGGCAAGTCGTATACTTGTTGGATTTTGTTCAGAAATAGGCGTTCCGGACAATCGCTCCCATTCTTTCTGATGGGGAGTTAAGACGACCTGTTTGGTTGGGAAAGTCATATTTTGGGATTGCGCAATAAGATTAAGAGCGGAGCCATCAAGGACGAGGATTTGTTCTTGGGATATATTAGTAAGAGTCAGAGAAAGAATCTGCTTTGCTCTGCTATCTTCCCCAAGACCAGGGCCTATCAAAACCAAATCAGACTCCCGTAACTTGGCCAGCAGTAGCTCTGTATCATCTACTGAAAATGCCATGGCTTCAGGAAGATGCGCATGGAGGGCAGAGATATTTGTTGGTTCGGTAGCCACTGTTATCAATCCTGCTCCGCTGTTGACACAGGCAAGGGAGGTTAGGATAATAGCTCCTTCATAGGGGGACAGCCCCCCGATTAGCAATACACGGCCAAAAGTGCCCTTATGACTGTGACGAGGTCGTGGCTGAATCAGTTGTTGGGTCAAATAATGAAGGTCTAGCATAATATTCCTCCTAGTCATCTCCTTATTTACATTATTATACCATTCCGAAAAAGAAGTGGGAAGCTTTGCTAGTAACGATTTTCCTCCCTATTCAGTCCCAGCTTGATTTTAAGATTAAATTTTGCTAGAATTTAAGAAAATACAACAATAAATACGCAAAAATAATTGGAGTTTTGGAATGAATGACTTTAGTCAAGAAATAAAGCCTTCACTTTCTATGAATACAATAGGGGCCTATATTGTATTGATTGGTTGGGCAATTATCTTTACGTTCTTATCAATTTATGTCATAAATGCCTATTTGCCGGTCTACGATATGGAGTTTCATTTGGCTAGGATGGTTGGCTTAGCCCAGTCCATTAGCAACGGCGATATTCTACCAAATCTAAATCACTTGTTTTCTTATGGAACAGGTTATGCGTCCAGCATGTTTTATGGGAATTGGCAATTTTACCCAGCAGCGATGGTTTATATCTTTACGAAAGACGCCATTGGAGCCTATACTTTCTTTGCCTTTTGTATGAATAGTTTCGCCATCCTTTCTACCTTTCATTTCACGCGAAAATTAACTCAGTCCAAACTCAACAGCTTTTTGGTGGCAATGATTGTACCTTGTTTTTATCCAGCATTTGGTTTTGGGATGACGATGGTCATTGGTTTTGTTCCCATGCTTTTCTATGCTATCTACAAGGTCTTATATTTAGAAGAGTACAATCCTATTTTGCTTGGGGTTACGATAGCACTGTTAATTCAAACGCACCTTCTGTCAACAATTGTTTTAGCGATTTCATCTATGTTTTTTGTCGCTTGCAATGCCAAAAAAATCAACTTGCATGTCTTGCTTTCTTTTGGTAAATCCATACTTATCGGCCTTGCATTATCCGCTGGTTTCTTATTCCAGTATGTAGAACAAGTGTTGTCCCAAAAGTTCTACTTTAGTTGGGTCACACGAAACTTTCCTGTTGACAATAAACTCATGTTTGACATGAGCCATAACTTTCATTCAGGTTTTACGAGTTTGACCAATCTCTATGATGTAGCCCTCAAGATTGCTATTTTCTATTTTATTATTAACTTCTTCCAGTTGAAACCTATCTCCAAATCATTGGTTGGAGTAATAGTATTGACCTATATTTCAATGACAGGGATTTTGCCTTGGCATACAACATTAAAGTATACCTTCTTGGGAAATCTTCAATACACAGAACGGCTATCTTACTTCTTGCCAGTACTCATTATGATGATCTTTGCCATTGAGTGCAATCGACGGTTTTTACAAGGAGCAGTAGGTGCAGTCTTCCTGGTTTACTTGATTTCTTTTGTTCTGCCTTATTCAGTTACCCATCAAAAGATGAGCCAAAAATTGATGAATCAACACAATAAGTTAATGCTCAAAGCCTACGAAGATGCGAAAAATGTCTTTATCAATCCGATTGGAGATGAGTACTATACCTTAGATGTTGATAATATGGCGATTCGTCAAGATAATTTTGCAGAATTTTCTGAGCTAGAAAATGTGAAAGTGTCAAATATTCAATATGGGTATAATTTTCTTCAATTTGATGTGGAAGTACAAAATCAAGGTGTAGCCACCAGTTTAGTGGTGCCCAAGGTTGGGTACAGTGGCTACAAAGTATCTTACTCTAACGGAGGCAAGGGCAGTCAAGCTGCCCAGAAAAAAGTACTGAGAACAGAAGAAGAAGTAGTTAAGATGAAGAAATTGAAAATGCCAGTAGAAACAGAGAAAGTTCTCCATAATGGCAGGATCTATCTAACCATTCAAGAATCAGGGACCGTTACGATTTCTCATCACAAAACCATCCTTCAATACCTTGGTTTTCTGTTAGAAGCATTTTTCTGGTTATTTTTAGTATTGTATTGCTACACTGGGGATCTGATTCTTCCAGCAGATATACGAGAGAAATGCGGTTTCTTGATTGAATGATTTTGTGTGATTCATGATATAATGGAACAGACTAAGAAACAAGAAAGAAAAAATATGGTGTTATCCAAAAAACGTGCCCGAAAAGTTATTGAAGCAATCATTGCCCTTTATCCTGATGCAAAACCTAGTTTAGATTTTCGCAATCACTTTGAACTTTTAGTAGCTGTCATGCTTTCTGCTCAAACGACCGATGCAGCAGTTAACAAGGCGACCCCAGCACTTTTTAAAGCTTTTCCGACTCCAGAGGCTATGGCAAGCGCTGAGGTGAGAGAGATTGAACCTTTTATTTCTCGTCTAGGACTCTATCGCAATAAAGCCAAATTCCTTAAGGAGTGTGCTCAACAGCTATTGGCTGCCCACCATGGTCAAGTTCCTCAAACGCGTGAAGAATTAGAGGCTTTAGCAGGTGTGGGACGTAAGACCGCTAATGTTGTACTAAGTGTAGGCTTTGGAATTCCCGCTTTTGCGGTCGATACACATGTCGGTCGTATCTGCAAACACCACGACATCGTAAAGAAATCCGCAACACCGCTCGAAACAGAAAAGCGTGTGATGGAGGTCTTACCGCCAGAGCTTTGGCTACCAGCTCATCAGGCTATGATATACTTTGGTCGTGAAGTCTGCCATCCAAAGAATCCTGAGTGTGAAAAATTCCCACAATTGTATGAATTTGAGTAAATTGTATAAAAAGATTCCTAAATTTTTTCGTTTTAGGAGTTTTTTTATTCAGAAAACAGGAACATTCTTGTGTGATAGCTGCTAGTTATTCTTATATCGCTCAAAATGCGAACTCTTTTATTTATAAAAACAATAATCTTTATAAATAAACGAACGATAAACTTGTTTTATCGCTCCATATTGACAAAAGCCAAACATTTTTCTATAATTGCATATGGAAAGACTTTAGAAGTCTAGCGATGTGATGCAGGTCATCAGATAGGAAGGTCATTTATCCAATAGAGGAGACAAAACATGTTCAACGAAACTCCAGTTTTTGACTATGAAGATATTCAACTGATTCCTAATAAGTGTATTATTGAGAGTCGTTCTGAGGCAGATACCAAGGTTACCTTGGGAAAACATCAGTTCAGACTTCCTGTTGTACCTGCTAATATGCAAACAATTATTGATGAAGAAGTAGCAGAGATGTTGGCAAAGGACGGCTACTTCTATATTATGCACCGCTTCGATGAAGCTAGCCGCATGTCTTTTATCAAGCGAATGCATTCTCAGGGCTTGCTTGCATCGATTTCGGTTGGGGTTAAGGCTTATGAGTACGATTTTGTAACTAGTCTGAAACAGGATGCACCTGACTATATTACGATTGATATTGCACACGGACACTCAGATAGCGTAATTCGCATGATTCGGCATATCAAAAAAGAATTACCAGATACCTTTGTTATTGCAGGAAATGTCGGCACCCCCGAAGCAGTTCGTGAATTGGAAAATGCCGGTGCGGATGCAACCAAGGTAGGAATTGGTCCTGGAAAGGTCTGCATTACCAAGGTTAAGACAGGATTTGGAACCGGCGGTTGGCAACTGGCTGCTCTACGTTGGTGTGCCAAGGCTGCGCGCAAGCCGATTATTGCTGATGGTGGAATTCGTACCCATGGAGATATAGCAAAATCTATCCGCTTTGGTGCGAGCATGGTGATGATTGGTTCGCTTTTTGCTGGACATATTGAAAGTCCAGGAAAAACAGTAGAAGTAGACGGAAAAGCCTTCAAAGAGTATTACGGTTCAGCTTCTGAATACCAAAAGGGAGCTTACAAAAACGTGGAAGGCAAGAAAATTCTTCTCCCAGCCAAGGGGCACTTGAAAGATACCCTAGTTGAAATGGAGCAAGATCTACAATCTTCCATTTCCTATGCTGGGGGACGTGATCTTGATAGCTTGCGACATGTAGACTATGTTATTGTCAAAAATTCCATTTGGAATGGCGACACGATTTAGGAACAGAGGGCCTGCTTTACAGGTCTTTTTGTTTATTTTTCCTGAATAGAATATCTAACCAGTATGACTTAGCTTCGACAATCTTTGCCAATGCCAGTCAGCAGTTGAACTTTCTGATTCAACTTGATAGAATGAAGACAGGAAAGAATTGTTTAGGAGAGAATATGTATCAAGCAAGTAAGTGGCAGGACAAGTTGGTCCTCTTTTTAAAGATATTTCTGCCTATTTTAGTCTATCAGTTTGCTAATTATTCAGCGTCTTTTATTGACACCATGATGACTGGACAGTACGGTACTGTTGACTTGGCAGGCGTTTCAATGGCAACCAGTTTGTGGAATCCATTTTTTTCCTTATTAACAGGAATTGTTTCGGCATTGATTCCCATTATTGGTCAGCATTTGGGCCGTGGAAATGATAGGCAGGTACGAGAAGAACTGCAACATTTCATTTATCTAGCACTTATTTTATCCTTGGTGTTGCTCCTTATTGTCTTGTTTGGGGCTATACCAGTTTTGGGATGGTTACGATTAGATGAGCCCGTTTTCCAAGTTGCGAAGTCCTATCTATATTATATCTGTCTTGGCATCCTTCCCCTTATGCTCTTTAGTGTTTTTCGATCCTTCTTTGATGCTTTGGGTTTGACTAGACTATCCATGTACCTCATGCTCTTACTGGTTCCTTTTAATTCCTTCTTTAACTATTTGCTGATTTATGGGAAAATGGGGCTGCCCGCTATGGGAGGAGCAGGAGCAGGTCTGGGGACCTCTCTCGCCTACTGGCTTCTTCTAGTGATTGTGTTATTGGTTATGGTCTATCATCCAAAGGTACGTTCACACAAGGTTTGGCAAAGGCTGCCTTTCCAACCACGTCTGATAAAAGATGGCCTTGCTTTGGGGCTTCCTATTGGTTTACAGGTTTTTGCAGAAGTTGCAATCTTTGCAGTTGTTGGCCTGTATATGTCACAATTTTCAGCGCAAGTGATTGCTTCGCACCAAGCAGCAATGAACTTTGCCACCTTGCTCTATGCTTTTCCAGCAGGTGTTTCCATGACCTTGCCAATCGTCATTTCCTATGAGATTGGGGCTAAGCGGCCAAAGGATGTCAGACAATACATCCGCATCGGTCGTTTGGTTGCCTTTGGTTTTGCTGGTGTAACCCTGACCTTCTTGTATTTCTTTCGTTCCAAAGTGGCTGTTCTCTATGGCAATGACCCAGATTTTATCCAGCTGACATCGCATTTCTTATCTTATGCCCTTCTTTTTCAGCTAGCTGATGCTTATACTGCACCTATTCAGGGAATTCTGAGAGGGTTTAAGGACACAACGGTTCCCTTCTTTTTAGGCATTATCTCCTATTGGGGGATGACCTTCCCCGTAGCTTTCCTTTTAGAAGCTACGACCAATCTAGGTCCTGTATCTTACTGGCTGGGACTCATTTCTGGTATTTTTGTCTGTGGCATGTTACTGGATATGAGGTTACAGAAAATTGTAAAAAGGAGGCTGAAACATGAAGTATAAAATTACCATCTCAGCCTGCATTCTCATTGTAATCAGTCTTGGAATTTTTAGTCAACTCAAATCTTCGGTAAACCTGCCGGATGCAGAACAAGTTGTGATTTATCAAGAAGAAACTGTTGTTAAAGAACTATCTGGTGAAGAAGCTCAGCTTTTTCTCATGCAACTAGAAACAGTCAAGCCCTATTTCTTCAAAAATGCCAGTGTTGAGGACTATCCGCAAGAGGCAGAAATAGTCTACAAAATGGTGGTGGGAGAGGAAGTCTTCTACATTTACGATAAAAATGGATCCGTTCATCTGATGAAACCTTATGACTATACAGTCGAGTTGCCGAGTTCTCTAGATATTATCCTAGAATGAACAATCTCCCACTGCTCGGCAATGGGAGATTTGTTTTATTTACGCTTCATTTCTCCCTGAGGATAATAGGTTCCTTCTGGTAGGTCGTTGATAAATACATGAATGGCTTCTTTAGGAGCCTTGGCGATACGAGAAACAACCTCCGTTACTTCGCGAGCTAGGGCGATTTTTTGCTCCTCTGAGCGGCCTTCGAATAGATCAATTTTTACAAATGGCATATGTATTTCTCCTTTTCTATTTTTTCAAGTATAGCATAAAATTGACCACTTTAAAAATGACAAGGTGTTCACAATATGATATACTAAATTCAAATAGGAGGAGCTTGGCTATGAAATATATGAAACGTATGCTTTTTTCCTTTATGCTTGGCGGCTTGGCCTTGTATTTAACTGCCACGGTATTTGCACATAGTCAGTGGGAAGGTCCCTTGCTTATCACATTTTTCTTGTTCAGTATGATTTATGGCCTAGCAATGCTCCATAAGTGGAAGCCGAACCTTGCTAAAATTGTTTTTGAATTTCTTGTTAATTGCCTTACTTGGCCGTGATTCAAACAAGCTCATTTGGGCTTGTTTTTCTGTCTAAAAATTGCAGAATGTGGTAAAATAGGAGAAGTGAGTTTTAATAGATTGGAAAGAGGAAAGTGGCTCAATTTTATTTTAAATACGGTTCGATGAACTCGGGTAAGACCATTGAGATTCTCAAAGTTGCCCATAACTATGAAGAACAAGGCAAGAATGTTGTCATCATGACATCTGCTATTGATACCCGCGCTGGGGTTGGAATTGTTGCTAGCCGCATCGGGATGCAACGAGAAGCAGTGGCTATTACCGACGATATGGATGTTTATGCCTATATCAAAAATCTGCCTAACAAACCTTATTGTGTTCTCATCGATGAAGCACAATTCTTGACCAAGAAACACGTCTATGACTTTGCTCGTGTGGTAGATGATTTAGATGTGCCTGTCATGGCTTTTGGGCTAAAAAATGATTTTCGCAACGACTTATTCGAAGGCTCCAAACACCTCTTGCTTCTGGCTGATAAGCTGGATGAGATAAAAACAATCTGTCAATTTTGCTCCAAAAAAGCAACCATGGTATTACGAACAGTTAACGGTGAGCCTGTTTATGAAGGGGAACAGATTCAAATTGGTGGAAATGAAACCTACATACCTGTTTGCCGCAGACATTACTTTGCACCGGAAATTGAAAAAGGAAGTGAACAATGAACATTTATGAACAATTACAAGCAGTAGAAGACCGCTATGAAGAACTAGGTGAGTTGCTGAGTGATCCAGATGTGGTCAGCGACACCAAACGCTTTATGGAATTATCAAAAGAAGAAGCAGCGACACGCGATACAGTTGCCGCTTACCGCGAATACAAAAAAGTCTTGCAAAATATCGTCGATGCAGAAGAGATGATTAAGGACTCATCTGGAGATGCCGATCTGGAAGAAATGGCAAAGGAAGAACTCAAGACAGCAAAAGCAGAAAAAGAAGAGTATGAAGAAAAACTCAAAATCCTTTTACTTCCTAAAGATCCCAACGATGATAAAAATATCATCCTTGAAATCCGTGGAGCAGCTGGCGGTGACGAAGCTGCCCTCTTTGCTGGTGATCTTTTGACCATGTACCAGAAGTTTGCGGAAGGCCAAGGCTGGCGCTTTGAAGTCATGGAAGCTTCTTACAACGGTGTGGGTGGTATCAAGGAAGTTGTAGCTATGGTTTCTGGTCAATCTGTCTACTCCAAGCTCAAGTATGAATCAGGAGCCCACCGAGTGCAGCGCGTGCCCGTAACAGAAAGTCAAGGCCGTGTCCATACTTCAACTGCAACCGTCTTAATCATGCCTGAAATCGAAGAAGTTGAATACGATATTGATCCTAAAGACCTGCGCGTGGATATTTATCACGCTTCAGGTGCTGGTGGTCAGAACGTCAACAAGGTTGCAACAGCTGTTCGTATTGTCCACTTGCCGACCAATATCAAGGTTGAAATGCAGGAAGAACGAACCCAGCAAAAGAACCGGGATAAGGCGATGAAGGTTATCCGAGCTCGTGTGGCTGATCATTTTGCTCAAATTGCTCAAGATGAACAGGATGCTGAGCGCAAGTCTACCATCGGTACTGGAGATCGTTCAGAGCGTATCCGCACCTACAATTTCCCACAGAACCGTGTGACGGATCACCGCATTGGTTTAACCTTACAAAAATTGGATACAATCTTGTCCGGTAAAATGGATGAAGTAATCGACGCTCTGGTCCTTTACGATCAAACGCAGAAACTAGAAGAATTGAACAAATAATGAACTATGCGCAATTATTTGCTGAATACGAAGAACGATTAGAAATGCTTGGTGAAGAGGCAGAAGCCCTGTCCTTCACCTTTCGTGGTTTAAAAGGTCTGAATCTGACTGACTTCCTCCTTACACTCCGCAAGGAAGTGACCAAAGAAGACCAAGATTTAATCGCGACAATTTTTCAGAACCTATCCCAGCATATTCCTGCTCAGTATATTATCGGGCATACTCTGTTTCATGGCTTAAAACTTGAGGTTAATCCTCATGTGCTCATTCCACGTCCTGAAACAGAGGAGTTAGTAGAGCTGATTTTGAAGGAAAATAAGGACGCTCACTTGCGAGTACTTGACATTGGAACGGGCAGTGGTGCTATTGCCTTGGCCTTGGCACAAGCAAGACCAGATTGGCAGCTAACTGCGCTAGATATTTCACCTGAAGCCTTAGCAGTTGCTAAGAGAAATGCCCAGGCAAACCATTTAACTGTTAATTTTCAAGAATCAGATGTATTGGAACAGGTAATGGGGACTTATGACATCATTGTTTCCAATCCACCTTATATCTCTAAAAAAGATACGAATGAAGTCGGGCTCAATGTCCTTCATTCAGAGCCACATCTTGCCCTCTTTGCTGCAGAGGATGGACTAGCTATCTATCGAAAAATAGCAGAGCAGGCAGGCGATTATCTAACTCCAGGAGGAAAGATTTATCTGGAGATTGGCTATAAGCAAGGGCAGGCTGTTTCAGAACTATTTCAACAGCAATTCCCAGAAAAACGAGTTCGCATCATTCAGGATGCCTTTTCCAAAGATAGGAAGGCGGTTGTCGATGACGCTAACTAAGCTACATAAAATATTGGAAGCTGGAGGAGCAGTGGTGCTGCCAACAGAAACGGTCTATGGGCTTTTTGCCAAAGCGCTCGACGAAACAGCAGTCAACCATGTTTACCAACTCAAAAAACGGCCACGAGATAAGGCCATGAACCTGAACGTTTCTTCTCTGGCAGATATTGAACATTTCAGTCAAAATCCCCCCTTTTTCCTCGAAAAAGTGTATAATAGTTTTATGCCTGGACCCCTAACGATTATATTGAATGCAAATGATAATGTTCCGTTTTGGGTCAATTCGGGTAAAAAAACCGTTGGATTTCGTCTGCCGAAACACGAAAAAACCTTACAACTGATAAAAGAAACAGGCCCCCTTATCGGACCTTCTGCCAATATTTCAGGAGATAGCAGCGGGAAAAATTTTCAGGAAATTATGGCCCAGTTCCCTTCCTTTCTTGAAGGATTAGCTGATGATTCGGCTTTAACTGGTATTGATTCCACTATTCTCGATTTATCTGGGAACAAGGCTAGAATCTTGCGCCAAGGAGCTATCACCAAAGAAGCTATCCTAGAAAAAGTTCCCGAAATCCAATTCGAGGAGGATGAGTATGCTTAGGAAAGTTAAGCTATCAGACAGCTTTGATTTGATGACTATCAATGAAGTAGCTTTGGGATATAGCAAGGGGCATACCCAGACAAGCAAGCAATTGACACAACTCTTGTCTCAAGACCATCATTTTTTGTTTGGTTTTGAAGAGGAGAAAACAGGCCGCTTGGTTGGATATATCCACGCTGAGATCTATCAAGTTCTTTATGCGGACACTGGTTTAAATGTTCTAGCATTGGCTGTTTTACCAGATTACCAAAGAAGAGGAATTGGGCGTAGCTTGCTTCAAGAGCTAGAAAAACTAGCCATTGACAAGGAGTTGCATTTCATCAGGCTCAATTCTGCTGAAAAACGCACCCAGGCTCATTCTTTTTATCTAAGGGCGGGTTTTCAAGACGATAAACTTCAAAAGCGCTTTATAAAATATATTTAAGGAGACACTGCACATGATTTTTGATAAAGTAGACTATAAGGCATACGATGCTGAAGTATGGGAAGCCATCAAGGCAGAAGAAGAACGCCAGCAAAACAATATCGAATTGATTGCATCTGAAAACGTTGTTTCAAAAGCTGTTATGGTAGCCCAAGGTTCCATCTTGACTAACAAATATGCAGAAGGCTATCCTGGTCGTCGTTACTATGGTGGTACTGAATGTGTGGATGTTATTGAAAGCCTAGCAGTTGAGCGCGCGAAGGAGATTTTTGGTGCTAAATTTGCCAATGTGCAGCCTCACTCTGGAAGCCAAGCCAACTGTGCAGCCTATATGGCTCTTATTCAGCCTGGTGATACCGTCATGGGGATGGATTTGGCGGCTGGAGGTCATTTGACCCACGGTGCATCCGTTAGCTTCTCAGGACAAACCTACAACTTTGTTGCTTACAATGTTGACGAAGAAACTGACCTTTTAGACTACGATGCAATTTTGGCGCAGGCTAGAGAAGTCCAGCCAAAACTGATTGTAGCAGGAGCGTCAGCTTATGCCCGTATCATTGACTTTGCCAAATTCCGTGAAATCGCTGATGCGGTTGGTGCCAAACTTATGGTTGACATGGCGCATATTGCAGGACTCGTTGCAGCAGGTCTCCATCCAAACCCTGTACCACATGCGCACATCACGACAACAACTACTCACAAAACCCTACGCGGACCTCGTGGTGGTCTGATTTTGACCAACGATGAAGACTTGGCCAAAAAAATCAATTCTGCTATCTTCCCTGGTATTCAAGGGGGCCCTCTTGAACATGTGATTGCAGCAAAAGCAGTAGCTTTTAAAGAAGTCTTAGATCCAGCATTTAAGGATTACGCTAAGCAGATTATTGCAAATAGCCAAGCTATGGCACAGGTTTTCCTTGAAAATGACAACTTCCGTGTTATCACAGGTGGAACAGATAACCACCTCTTCCTTGTGGATGTCACCAAGGTTGTTGAAAACGGTAAGGTAGCACAGCACCTTTTGGACGAAGTGAATATTACTCTGAACAAGAACTCTATCCCTTATGAAAAACTCTCTCCATTTAAAACCAGCGGTATCCGTATCGGTGCAGCGGCTATAACAGCTCGTGGATTTGGAGTTGAGGAGTCTCACAAGGTGGCTGAATTGACCATCAAGGCATTGGAAAATGCTGACAACGAAGCTGTTCTTGAAGAAGTTCGCCAAGAAGTTCGTTCCCTCACAAACAAATTCCCACTTTACGAAAACTAATTTATGGACATTTATATCAAACAAGCCCTTATACACCAATTCAGTCCAGAGGACACGGAGTTAAGGTTGGCGGAGCAGACTATTACGATTACTCCCAAAATAGAGGAGTATCTCCGCAAAAAAGTCGAACGAGTCTATTCTGATGAGGCTAAGACAGGACAATTTGAAGCCGATAATCCTTTTTTAGATTATTTTACAGGTGATTTGCTCAGTCAGTCCGTCAAAATAGCCACTCGCTGGAAAGAAGAGTTTTCTCTGTCTGAAAATCTCAAGACCAACGACTTACTCTTTATCAATTTTGAGAAAAACGGAGTGGAGCATTTTGCCTTCCTCCGTATCTCTTTGCGTGAAAACCTGACTCATGTTGGCAACGACCTTGCTAATCCTCTCAAGCTGACTCAAAACAATCTACCAAGTGCCGGATCTGCTCCAGATGAAGCCTTGATTGTCAATTTGAACAATTACAAGTACCATTTGATTGAAAAGCGGATTAAGTATAACGGTAGTTTTCTCAACTATTTTTCAGATAATCTTCTTCAGGTCAAACCAATCATTTCAGCTAAAAAATCCATCAAGACCCTTGAACAAACAGCACAAAAAATTGCTGACAACTTCCAAGAGGGGGATTTTCACTTCCAGTCCAAGGTCAAGTCTGCCATTTATTCCCATTTGGAAGAGGACAATGCCTTATCACCTGAAAAATTGGCTGACCAGCTCTTTGACAACAATTTAACAGCGCGTTTAACTTTTGTTGATGAATTAAAAGAAGTCATTCCAGAGAAAATTATTTTCGATGAAATTGACGCCTCACGTCAATTGAAGAAGTTTGAAAACCAAAAACTATCCCTTTCCAACGGAATTGAGTTGATTGTACCTAACAGTATTTACGAAGATGCAGAATCCGTTGAATTTATTCAAAATGAGAATGGAACATACTCTATTCTGATCAAAAATATCGAAGATATAAAGAGCAAATAAAATGAAAAAACTAACAAGAACGATCGCCCTTGTCGTCCTTGTTTTTCTAGCTTACAAACTCTATCAAGCTTATCAAGGTGTTCAGCAGGTTATGACCTATCAAAGTATGGTTCAGGAAGTCCTCGCTGAAAATGATACTAAGGCAAATGAGGAGTTGGTTCTGGCTATGATTTACACGGAAACAAAAGGGGCCCAAATTGATGTTATGCAATCAAGTGAATCAGCCTCTGGTTACGCCAATACCATTACAGACAGCAAAGAAAGTATCCGCCAAGGAGTTGAATACCTAAGCAAGAATCTTCAATTGGCAGAAGAAGCAGGAGTAGATGTTTGGACAGCTGTCCAAGCCTATAACTACGGCCCAGGTTATATTGATTATGTTGCAAAAAATGGTGGACAAAACACTATCGAGCTTTCCGAGCGCTATTCGCTTTACATTGTTGCACCAAGCTTGGGAAATACAACTGGAGAATCCTATATCTATTACCATCCGATAGCTCTTATGAACGGTGGCAAACTTTATGTCAATGGAGGCAATATTTACTATTCCCGTCAGGTTCGATTTAACATGTACCTGATGCGCCTCCTTACTCTTTTTTAACAGTCAAGTTTTCTTGGCTGTTTTTTCTCATTTTACCTCAAATAATGGTATAATGTGGGTAAGAAAGTGAGGGAGTTGAGATGGTAAGAACTGTTTTGATTACTGGTGCCACAAGTGGTATCGGAAAAGCTATCGCTTATAGTTTCGCCAAAAACGGTGACAACCTTGTCATTACGGGCAGACGAAGCCAAAAGCTAAGGGAAATCCAAGAAGACCTTCAAGCAACTTTCGGAGTGACCGTCTGGGCTTACACTATGGATGTGACAAAAGAAGAAGAAGTAGCAACGACCTGCCAAACCATTCTAGCAGAAGTAGGAGCTATTCACGTTCTTGTCAATAATGCCGGATTAGCATTGGGTTTGGATAAATTTCATGATTACAAACCAGGTGATATGATGACCATGTTGGATACAAATGTTAAAGGTCTGCTTCTGGTAACCAGACACATTTTACCAAGAATGGTCAGAGAAAATCACGGTCATATCATCAATATCGGCTCTACGGCAGGTATCTATGCTTACGCAGGTGCAGCAGTTTATGCAGCGACTAAGGCAGCAGTCAAGGTTCTAAGCGACGGCATCCGAATTGACACCATCGATACAAATATTAAGGTTTCGACCATCCAACCAGGAATTGTTAAAACGGATTTCAGTCAGGTACGGTTCCACGGTGACAAGGAGCGTGCAGCGCAGGTTTACGAAGGTGTTGAAGCGCTTCAGGCAGAGGATATTGCTTCTTGTGTTCTTTTCGTGGCCAATCAGCCAAAACATGTGCAAATATCAGATATGACCATCATGGCTACTCAACAAGCCACAGGTTTTATGATTCATCGCGAGTAATTGAAGGGAGATTTCTATGAAACGATATAGCCTTTTAGCCTTGTCAGTTCTGGCATCGCTGAGTTTGATGACCGCTTGTACGAATAAGACAACGGATAGTACAACTTCATCAAGCAGTCAAACGACTGAAGAAACAACAACAAGTTCCTCATCCAGTCAGCAAGTTGTTGTAAAACAGGCCAGTATTGATATTGAAGAGATTCAGCAAGGGGATTTTACTAGCCTAATTGGCACTTGGGCCAATAGTCAGGGAGGAAGCCTAACGTTTGATACATCCGGCTTGGTAACACCCGGCTTTAGTTTGGCTGGAACATTTTCAAATCAACAAGGGATTTTGCTTGCAGATGCACTCCTCGAATCGGGAGCAGAAGGATTTGTTTTGTATTTCGTGCCTAAGGGAACCGTTCTGCCACAGGATCTATTTGAAGAGGGGAGCGACACCAGCGATAGCAATCAAGATCGGATTGTATTCGCCAATGGGCCACTCTACGGCTCCGGCCTAGATAGTTATTACCGCCAGTCCACAAGTGCCTCTAGTGACACAGACCCCCTTAAAAATACTGATACAGGGGTGATATTGGAAAGTGGCCCTGTAACTATTGAATATGCCAACTCCATTTTAGGAGATAAGGGTTGGACGGTTATTGAGGGGAATTACACTCGAACCGAAGCTATACCATATAATCTCATCCAAGGAACAGATGGCTCACATTATACGGTTTATCAAAATGGTGTCATCCTTGACGCAACCTACACAATTATTTATCAGCCATAAAACAGATAAAGAAAGGAAATTCGATGACTTTTGCGCCTTTTGAACCAACAAGAAATGTTGAAGATTTTCACCTAGCAGCCTTCGCTTATTATGATGGTTTGGAGGTAATTGAGCACCTCAAGCTAGGCACGCCAGTAGATTTGGTAGGGGAACCCACCAATCCACACGATTCTGAAGCAGTAGCTATTTATTTCCAAGGAACCAAGCTTGGTTATGTTCCAAGCACTAAAAACTCCTTGATTAGTCGCTTGATTTACTTCGGACACGATGACATTTTGGAAGCTCGAATCCAAATGTCCAACACCGAAAACCATCCAGACAGACAATTCCGTGTTGTGGTTAAATTGAAGGACAAGAGGAAGTAGGGGGGAGATAATAATTGGATTTCTACGGTAACCAGTTGATGTTTACCGTATTTTGTTACAATATTGTTGTTAAATGCAAAAGAAAAAGGCTTAGAATATTGATTTCAAAGCCTTTTTGTTGCAATATCTGTTATTCCCACTCTACCGTTGCAGGTGGTTTACTGGTGATGTCGTAGACGATGCGGTTTACATGGTCGACTTCATTGACGATGCGGACGGAAATCTTCTGGAGGACTTCCCATGGGAGTTTGGCAAAGTCAGCTGTCATGCCGTCGATAGAAGTGATGGCGCGGATGGCAATGGTGTAATCATAGGTGCGTCCGTCGCCCATAACACCAACGGAACGTACACCTGTGTTGACGGTGAAGTATTGCCAGACATCACGGTCTAGACCAGCTTTGGCGATTTCTTCACGCAGGATGGCATCTGATTCGCGGACGGTCATAAGTTTTTCTTCAGTGATTTCACCCATGACACGGATTGCAAGCCCTGGACCCGGGAAGGGTTGACGCCAAACAATCTCATCTGGCATGCCCAGAGCAGTCCCCAAAGCCCGAACTTCGTCCTTGAACAGCGTGTTGAGAGGCTCAATCAGCTTGAACTGCATATCCTCAGGCAGGCCGCCCACATTGTGGTGGCTCTTGATAGTCTGAGCGGTTTCGGTTCCCGATTCGATGATGTCAGTATAAAGGGTTCCTTGAGCTAGGAAGTCCACATCTGTTAGCTTGCTAGCTTCATCGTCAAAGACATAGACAAATTCATTACCGATGATTTTACGCTTTTTCTCTGGATCTGATACGCCAGCCAGTAGGTCAAGGAAGCGCTTGGAAGCATCTACTCGAATGATATTTAGGCCAAACTTGCCGCCCAACATTTCCATAACCTGATCCCCTTCATTTTTACGAAGAAGGCCATGGTCTACAAAGATACAGGTCAGCTGGTCACCAATGGCCCGCTGCAAAAGAACACCAACAACTGATGAGTCAACACCGCCAGACAAACCAAGAAGAACCTTCTTATCACCAACGGTTTCACGAATCTTTTGGATCTCAACATCGATGAAGTTTTCCATGGTCCAATCGCCGCGGCCACCGCAGATGTTGATAGCAAAATTTTTCAAAATATCATTTCCGTAGACAGAATGACGAACTTCTGGGTGGAACTGAATACCAAAAATTTTCTTGTCCGTGTTTTCAATAGCAGCAAAAGGACAATCGGCTGACAAACCAACCAAGTGGAAGTCAGCAGGAATCTCAGTTACCGCATCTCCATGGCTCATGAGAACGACTTGCTCGGCAGGAGTGCCAGCAAAGAGGGCAGAATCAGCTTTCAGTTGGAGTGTAGACTGGCCATATTCACGGTTTCCAGCCTCACCAGCTGGCACAACCTTACCGCCCAATTTGTGGGTGATAAGCTGCATCCCGTAACAAATTCCGAGGATTGGAATCCCCAATTCAAAGATTTCTGGGTCAATATCAAAAGCATTCTCCGCATAAACAGAGTTTGGACCGCCGGAGAGGACGATACCAATTGGATTGATTTCTCTGATTTCTTCAGCGGTGATGGTGTGGTTTTTTAACTCCGAAAAAACACCGAATTCACGAATACGACGTGAAATAAGCTGATTGTACTGACTGCCATAATCCAGAACAATGATTCTTTGGACATCTTGTTTTGTCATTATTTTCCCTTTCATTTTGAAAAAAAATCAAATACTGCAATATATTTTACCACAAAAGCGAACTATTGGCTACGAAGATGTTGGAAATATTTTTTCAGTGATATTATATTGTTTTGGACGAGAAAGAGTTCGGCTTTTCCCAACAAAACCAACCCTGTTTTAGTCAATTATTTGTTTCTTTTGCTAGAAGAAACTCTAGCAAAAACAGCATTTTTTTGGTACAATGAAGGCGTAGATTCGGAATCTAGGAGCCAACATGAAAGCAGCATATATAACCATTCACGACAAAATTAAAGAACAGATTGATAAGGGAATCTGGGAAATCGGGCAGCGTCTTCCCAGTGAGCGAGATTTGGCAGATGAGTTCGGTGTTTCCCGTATGACCCTCCGTCAAGGCATCACCTTGCTGGTAGAAGAAGGAGTACTTCAGCGCAAGGTAGGGTCGGGTACCTACGTTGCCAGCACTCGGGTTCAGGAGAAGATGCGCGGAACAACTTCCTTTACAGAACTAGTTCAATTGCAGGGGAAAACGCCAAGCAGCAAGTTACTTTCTTATATCAAAACCAAACCTAATGAAAAAGAAATCAGCCAACTGGGGCTTGAAAGGGGCGAATATGTCATTCGTATGGAACGGGTACGCTATGCTGACACGGTTCCTGTTGTTTATGAAGTGGCCAGTATTCCTGAACGCTTAATCAAAAATGTTCGCAAAGAAGAGGTAACCAATCATTTCTTCAAAACCATGACAGACAACGGGTACCGTATTGGTAAGAGTCACCAAACCATCTATGCTCGTCTGGCCAACGAAAAAGTCGCAAAACATTTACAAATCGCTAAAAATCAGGCTATTCTGGCTCTGAGGCAGGTTTCCTATCTGGAAGATGGTCAGGCCTTTGAATATGTCAACAGTCAGTATGTCGGTGAGCGCTTCGAGTTTTATCTGGAAAACAATTAGAAAGAAGGTACAATTATGAACCTAGAAGATTTAAGAAATGACATCATTCTCAAGCAGAAAAAGGGTCTTCCCTTTATTGCTAGTTCTGTTCTTATTTGGCTTTTGATTGCCATCGTTACCTCTCTTGGTTTTAAGCAGACCATGGAAAATATTCTTGTTTTTTCCTGTTCCTGCCCTCTCTTGCCTCTAGCATGGCTGATTGGCAAGCAGTTGAAGGTGGATATTTTTTCTAATGAAAATCCTCTTGGCAAACTCGGTTTTCTCTTTACCCTCAATCAAGTACTGTATTTGCTGATTGTCATGTGGGTCTTCAATGCGGTGCCTGATAAGATGGTTATGGTCTACGCCATGGTTTTTGGAGCTCACCTTTTGCCTTATTCTTGGCTATATAAATCCCCAAGTTATCAACTCTTTGCCATCTTGATTCCAGTTGTAGCTCTCATTTTAGGAAATCTCTTTTCCGCAACCATCCTTGCTTTTGTCATGTTTGGCTTAGAAGTTCTCTTTACCTTCCTTTTAGTCAAAGAAGTAAGAGCAGCTCAGGCAGAATAAGAACCCCTGATATCAGATAAAAGTCCGACTTAATTCTATTAAAATGCGGGCTTTTTTGGTATAATAAATCTTATGGAAATTGAAAAAACCAATCGAATGAATGCCCTTTTTGAATTTTACGCTGCACTATTAACGGACAAGCAGATGAACTATATCGAGCTTTACTATGCAGATGATTATAGTTTGGCGGAAATTGCAGAGGAATTTCAAGTCAGCCGACAGGCTGTATATGATAATATCAAGCGGACTGAGAAAATCTTAGAAGACTATGAAAAAAAGCTGCATATGTATTCAGATTATATTGTTCGCAGTCAGATTTTTGATGATCTCTTACAACAATATCCCGAGGATACCTATCTTCAGGAAAAAATAGCTGTCCTAACCAGCTTAGACAATCGAGATTAAGAAAAAGTATAAAATGAGGAAGAAAAAGCATGGCATTTGAAAGTTTAACCGAACGCTTACAGAACGTCTTTAAGAATCTGAGAAGAAAAGGAAAGATTCGTGAGGCAGATGTTCAAGAGGCAACTAAAGAAATCCGATTAGCGCTCTTAGAGGCTGACGTTGCCCTACCAGTGGTGAAGGATTTTATCAAAAAAGTTCGTGAACGTGCAGTAGGGCACGAAGTCATTGATACCCTTAATCCTGCCCAACAAATCATCAAGATTGTCGATGAGGAGCTGACTGCAATTCTGGGGTCAGACACCGCTGAAATTATCAAATCACCAAAAATCCCAACCATCATTATGATGGTCGGTCTGCAAGGTGCTGGTAAAACAACCTTTGCTGGGAAACTGGCCAATAAACTCAAAAACGAAGAGAATGCCCGTCCATTGATGATTGCCGCTGATATTTATCGACCTGCGGCGATTGATCAGCTCAAAACACTGGGTCAACAGATTGGCGTTCCTGTCTTTGAATTAGGCAATCAAGTACCTGCACTTGAAATTGTTCGTCAAGGTCTCGAACAAGCCAAGGCCAACCACAACGATTATGTGTTAATCGATACGGCTGGTCGTCTGCAAATCGATCAAGCCCTCATGGCAGAACTGCGCGACATTAAAGCCTTTGCACAGCCTAACGAAATTCTCTTGGTTGTCGATGCTATGATTGGTCAAGAGGCTGCTAATGTGGCCCGTGAATTTAATGATCAACTCGCCATCACAGGTGTTATTCTAACAAAGATTGATGGTGATACTCGTGGTGGTGCGGCCTTGTCTGTCCGTCACATCACAGGTCAACCGATTAAATTCACCGGTACAGGTGAAAAAATCACCGACATTGAAACCTTCCACCCAGATCGCATGTCTTCTCGTATCTTGGGAATGGGGGATATGCTGACCTTGATTGAAAAGGCCAGCAAGGAATACGATGAGCAAAAATCTATTGAACTCGCTGAAAAAATGCGAGAGAATACCTTTGATTTCAATGACTTCATTGACCAGCTAGACCAAGTACAAAATATGGGGCCAATGGAAGACCTTCTCAAAATGATTCCAGGAATGGCTGGCAATCCTGCCTTGGCTAACATCAAGGTTGACGAAAGAGAAATTGCTCGTAAACGGGCCATTGTTTATTCCATGACACCGGCTGAACGTGAAAATCCAGATTTATTAACACCAAGTCGTCGCCGTCGTATTGCTGCGGGTTCTGGAAACAGTTTTGTAGAAGTCAATAAATTTATCAAAGACTTCAACCAAGCCAAGACCATGATGCAAGGGGTTATGAGCGGTGATATGAACCAAATGATGCGTCAGATGGGGCTTAATCCCAATAACCTTCCTAAAAATATGCCTGGCATGGGCAATATGGATATGTCTGCCTTAGAAGGCATGATGAGCGGGGCAGGCATGCCTGATTTTAGTCAGATGATGGGGGGAGGACTCAAGGGTAAAATCGGTGAATTTGCCATGAAACAGGCCATGAAACGCCAAGCCAATAAGATTAAAAAAGCGAAGAAGAAGAGAAAGTAAACTCTTTAAATAAATAAAAAATGTCCTAATAAACGGCAATTAAAATAAATTTCCGTATTTATGGACATTTTTTGTTTTGTCTGTTATAATGGACGTAGAATCATCACCGACTGATAGAATAGGAGGAAGAGGATGAATTATATTGCCGTTATCGGAGATTTGATTGACTCCAAAAAAATGCCCAATCGCCCTCAGGTTCAAGTAGAACTGGAAAAGGTTTTAAGTCAAGTAAATCGTGATTTTCAGGAACATTTTGCCTCTCCTTTTACCATCACACGAGGCGATGAATTTCAGGCTCTCTTTTACCAAACAGCACCCATTTTTCAAATACTAGACCGGATAGAAAAAGCCTTTGACCAGACCATCTTTATCCGATTCGGTATTGGTTTCGGGGTTATTTTAACAGATATAAATCCTAAGCAGAGCATTGGAGCAGATGGGCCTGCTTACTGGGAAGCGCGTAAGGCGATTGAGTTCGTACATGATAATGATGATTATGGAACTACCCAGTTAGCCTTCTCCGCTGAAAACAGCACCTTAAAGCTGACAGTAAATGCTCTTCTTGCCTCTGCAGATTTTATCAAAGCCAGCTGGACCAAATCTCAAAGAGAAATCCTTTATCATCTCCTTGCAGAAAATATTTATGAAGAGCAGTTTAGACAAAAGGAAATTGCCCAAGCACTGAATATCAGTACCAGCGCACTTACCAAGCGTATCAAGGCTAGCGGACTCAAACTCTACCTACGCAATCGCAGTGCAGCCATGAACGCCATCAGAAAGGAGCAGCCATAATGGTTTATAATCCTTTATCCGTATACTTACTTGAACAGCCGGCTCTCATTCTATTGCTGATTGCCCATTTTCTCAGTGACTTTCAGCTTCAGAATCAGCAAATGGCTGATAGAAAGAAGAAAAAGCTTACCGCCCTTATCACACATCTTATCCTTGTTCTTATTCCATTGGTCTTTTTAGCCCTTATTTTTCCCTTGCAGAACTGGGATTTGTTTGCTCAAGTATGGCTAAGCCATCTAGCAATCGATTATATCAAGTATTTTTTGAGCAAAAAAGGTTTCATCAAACCTGCTTTTGAGAAAAGTGCATTTGTCCTGGATCAATTGCTACATCTGGCTTGCATTGTTATCATCTATCATGAAACGGGTGTCAATCTTCCGGCAGACAGCCTTATAGTGCAGATGCCAGGACTTTCTCAGCTTTTACTCCAAGTTCTTTTCATTTTAATCGTCACAAAGCCCGTCAATATTGTCTTCAAACTTTTTTTCAACAAATACCAGACAGAAGAAGCCGTTTCAAACAAGAAGAAGACCATAGCAGGAGCAGGAGCGCTTATTGGTCAGTTAGAACGCCTGATTATGGCTATTTTCTTGCTTTTCGGACAATTTGCTGCCATCGGTTTAGTATTTACTGCCAAATCCATCGCCAGATTTAACAAAATCTCTGAAGATCAAGCTTTTGCAGAATATTATCTGATTGGTTCTTTGTTTAGCATTATCAGTGTACTAATCGTCTATGCCTTACTTATTTTATAATTCCCAAAAAAGTTTACATATAATAAATTATGTAAACTTTTTTGGGAAAACGAAAGGGGATTCTTATATGATTATTTGGTTAAACGGCCCATTTGGGGTTGGGAAAACGACTCTTGCAAATCTTCTTCATCAAAAAATCCAGAACTCTATCCTCTATGATCCAGAGCAACTAGGTGATTTTTTTCAAGAAATTCTTCCAAAAGCTGTCTGTCCTGACGATTTCCAGGATTACCCAATTTGGCGAAAGACAACCCATCAGATTATCCGAGATTTAGCCACCAAAACAGGAAAGGTCATTATTGTCCCCATGACAATCTGTAAAAGAGAATATTATCAAGAAATCATCCAGCGATTGATAGAGGATAAGATTCCCTTGGAACATTATATTTTACTAGCAGACAAAACAACCATTTTAGAACGTTTAGATAATCGATTCGATGAAGACAATATTTGGGCAAAGCGACATCTTGACGCTTGTTTAGAAGCGTTTGAAAGTCATATTCCAGGAAAAAAAGTTAAAAACACGGACGGCTTAAGACCCGAAGAGGTTGCAATGGAGATTCTAAAGCGCAGCGAGTTTATTTAGTTAGGTGAGAATTTGATTCAACCACCTACATACATCTTTCCGAAAAACTATAATTTTCTTGAAAAATATCTGAGGTTATGCTATACTACTAATAGACCATTTAAGGAGATATTGTGATATGCGACGCGAGTTGTTACTAGAAAAAATTGACCAACTAAAAGGTATCATGCCTTGGTATGTGCTGGACTACTATCAGTCTAAGTTGGCTGTGCCTTATAGTTTTACAACCTTATATGAATACTTGAAAGAATACCGGCGTTTTTTTGAATGGTTGATGGATACCGGTTTGGTTACATCCGCTCATATTGCTGACATTCCGCTAGATACGCTGGAACATTTGACGAAAAAAGATATGGAAGCCTTTATCCTCTATCTACGAGAAAGGCCTTTGCTGAATGCCAACACGACTCAGAATGGGGTTTCTCAAACAACTATCAATAGAACCCTATCTGCGCTTTCTTCCCTCTATAAATACCTGACGGAAGAGGTAGAAAACGAGCAAGGTGAGCCTTATTTTTACCGAAACGTCATGAAAAAGGTGTCTACCAAGAAGAAAAAAGAAACCTTGGCTGCGCGCGCGGAGAACATCAAGCAGAAACTCTTTTTGGGGGATGAAACCATGGAGTTTTTGGACTATGTGGAAAATGAGTACCAGTCTAAGCTGTCTAAACGTGCCCTCTCCTCCTTCCAGAAAAATAAAGAGAGGGATTTAGCAATTTTGGCACTTCTTCTGGCGTCTGGTGTCCGCTTATCTGAAGCAGTAAATCTCGATTTAAAGGATGTGAATCTTCGAATGATGATTATCGAGGTGACACGCAAGGGAGGCAAACGTGATTCGGTCAATGTCGCGGGCTTCGCTAAACCCTATCTTGAGGCTTATCTAGGTATCCGCCAGCAACGCTATAAGGCCGAAAAAACAGACCTCGCCTTCTTTTTGACTGAATATCGAGGACTTCCAAACCGTATTGATGCTTCTTCTGTCGAGAAAATGGTGGCCAAGTATTCAGCAGACTTCAAGATACGGGTAACACCTCACAAACTTCGCCATACGCTTGCAACCAGGCTTTATGATGCGACAAAATCTCAAGTTCTGGTTAGCCACCAACTAGGCCATGCCAACACACAAGTCACTGACCTCTACACCCATATCGTCAATGATGAGCAGAAAAACGCCTTAGATAAACTATAAAAAGCAAGAGGTCAGCTCTTGCTTTTTGCGTAATTTAAATTATGTAAAATCACTTTAACAATTCTTTTAATTTTTCCTGATCAACATCTGGATAGTGGTCTAAGAAAGTCGAAATAGTTCGCAGGACAGCTGGGATATACCCTGCTTGGTCATTTTCAATCTGAAGAACCAAAAGCGGCTCGTGTAAGCTCATGCGGAGCAAGAACCAGCCATCTCCATAAGGATGGCTTAGGTCAAAGCGCACTCCTTCTTCATTCTCAGGATTAAAAGCAAAGCCCTCAATGTTTGTCTGCCGGAAATCATCAATAACCCCTTCACCGAGCGTACGATAATCTTCTGCTTCTAGTTTGAAACGCACTTCCTGCGTTTCAAGTGGCTGTTTTAACTGATCAATCAAGTCGTCCAAGGACTTTCCTTCTGTCTGAAGTTTTGGTAAGAGCATGAGGATTTTTGCTGCTACATACGTCCCATCATCTAAGAAATAATTTTCCTTGAAGGCTGCATGTCCAGAGGTTTCAATAGCCAGCTGGCAGTCGATTCCTGCCTTATTGGTTTCAATGGCCTTGTTGATGACATTGCGATAACCTGAGATGTAGCGAATTTGCTTGCCTCCAAGGCGTTCTATGAAAACCTTCAGGTGTTCACTTGTCGGAGAATTGGTTACAATGCTGGTTCCAGGATGTTCGGCGAGAACAATCTGACTGAGGACTGCAATCAGGTTGTTCCGGTTGAGAATTTGACCAGATTTAGTGACCAAGGCTGCGCGGTCAACGTCGGTATCAAAGATAATCCCTAAGTCTGCCCCTGCTGCAAGAACAGCCTGACGGATGCTTTCCATGGCTTCCTTATTGTCGGGATTGGGAACATGATTTGGGAAGGTGCCATCTGGGTCTAGGAATTGCGAGCCTGTGGTATCTGCACCTAACTCCGCCAAAACCTTCTCAGCAAAGAATCCACCCGCTCCATTTCCAGCATCAACGATGATATGGAGACCGCTCAGGGGCTTTTCTTGTCCGTCACAGGCTCTACAAATTTTGTCAACCAGGTCCTGAGCATAAGGTGTAATCAGGTCTGCTGAGGTCACACTTCCAAGGTGGGAAGCTGGTAAGTCTTCACTATGCGAGAGGATGTAGTCAATGTCCTCGTGTTCTGCTCCGCCTTTTTCCGAAAAAATCTTAATGCCATTAAAATAATAAGGCAGGTGACTGGCAGTAATCATGACGCCGGCGTGACACTTGAACTGAGGGTACTGGGTACTCATGAAGAGGGCTGGGGTAGTTGCCATGCCAAAATCTACGACTTGAACCCCCAATCGAACGGCTTCTTCTGAAAATGCCTCGAGCAAATTTGGACCACTAATGCGGCTATCTCGTCCGATACCAATCTTAAGTTGGCCTTCTTGGAAGGCTCTTGCTAGTTCGGGATTCTGAGTTAGCCAGTGGATGAGGCCACGCGCAATCTGCTTCGTTGCCTGCGGTGTCAAATTAACAGCCTGCTCCTTTGTTGCAATCGCAATTCCACGGATATCAGATCCGTTTTGCAAAACATGATGGTGGGTCATAAGATTCTCCTTTGTATCTGTTACTTTCAGTATAGCACAAAAGCAAAACGCTTTCAAAATGAAAAAGCACAGTTTTTACCGTACTTTCTCTATGGTTACCTGAGTACCAATTTCTATCTGACTCTCTACTTGAATGGTCAACTCTAGCTGATTCAAGACACGCTTGGCTAGATAGAGCCCAAAGCCAGTTGCCTTTTGGTGCTCACGGCCATTGTAGCCTGTGAAACCTTCATCAAACAGTCGCGGAATATCTTCAGCCAGTATACCAATTCCCGTATCCTTGACCGAAATCCCCTTATCCAAGCAAATAGTCACACTGCCGCCAGTCTTGTTGTATTTAAGGGCGTTATCAATGATTTGTGACAGAGCAAAACTTAGCCATTTCCTGTCGGTTTTGATGGACCAGTTACCATCTATGCTGACTCCAATTTCTTTCTGCAGGAATTGGTTTCGGTATTTTTTGACCACTTCGACCACTACTTCTCTCACTTCAACCTCTTCAAATCGAAAATCGCTGGAATGACTGGTCAGTTTGAGATAGTTGAGCAGGTTGGCCATGTAATTATCCAACCGCAAAAGCTGGTGGTTCACATCAGCAGGTTTTAACTGTTCCGTCTGGCTCATCAAAGAAAGGGCAGCCAGAGGGACTTTCATCTGATGCGACCACATTTTCACCATGGCTTGCAAATCTTCTTCTCTGGACTTGTAGTCTAAAAGCTGTTCCCGTGTAGCCTGCTTTTCTGCTTCAATGAGGCTGAGATAAGCCAAATCCACCGGTTTATTAAGCAAGGGCAGAGCCTCTTCATGCACATAATCCTTCAATGCTCTCATGCGATTGCGAAACTTCCAGAAAAGACCCGCTGTCAGTAGGATTAAGAGAGTTAGGGACAATAGCAGAGCGTTTTGCAGAAATTCGGTGGGCAGCTGGTAGAGAAAGAAAAGCAGGATAAAACTACCAGCCAGCACCCCATAGCAAACATACAAACTCCTGTATTCTCGAAAAAATTTAGCAATCATTTAATAACGTACCCCACACCTCGGACAGTATGAATGCGGTTAAAACCTAACTCATTGATTTTTTTGCGCAGGCGAGTCATATTGACATTGAGTGTATTCTGGTCGATAAATTCTTCATTTTCCCAGAGCTTTTCTAGCAGTACTTCCTTGGCAACTACCTGCCCTTGTTCCTTCATAAGAGTGGTTAAAATTTTTGTTTCTGTGAGTGAGAGTTGAATTTGTTGCTCTCCGTTTGTAAACCGTCCGTCTGTACTCAGCTGGAACTCATCCAATTTCAGAACTGTTGATTGACTGAATTGATTGACTCGACGTAGAAATGCAGCAATTTTGGCATCAAGAATCCCTAGCGAAAAAGGTTTTGATACAAAGTCATCACCGCCCATATTCATGGCCATGACTGCATTCATCTCATCATCACTAGAGGAAATAAAAATAATAGGCATGGTCATGGTTTTGCGAATTTCCGTCGTCCAGTAAAAGCCATTATAGTAAGGCAGACTAATATCCATGAGTACCAAGTCAGGCTGCAACTCTGCTACTTCTTGACTAACTGCACGGAAATTCTTCACACTATCCACTTGATAGGATTTGCCCAGATGCTGTTTTAAAATCTGGACAATCATTTCATCATCTTCAACGATATATATTTTTTCTTTTTCCATCATCTTCATTCTGCAAAAGCCAGGACATAGGTCTTGGCTTTTTACACACTTCCATTTCTCATTTTTAGACTTGTTACAATCAATTTATCGTCCTCAATGCTGGTAATGACGCGGTAATTGCCGATACGGTACCGCCATTGGCCAGAACGATTGGCTGTCAAGGCTTTTCCGTGTTGTCTAGGGTTGTCGGTCACATGACTGGACAGATAGTTGGTAATCTGTTTTTGGGTAAATTTGTCCAACTTTTTTAACTGTTCGATAAAACGACTGGTCGGTACGAGTTTATAGTAGGTCTTCATCCGTCAACCCCAAGTCTTCCAACATTTCCTCCCAGCTAATCGGCTCAATTCCTTTGGCTAAGTCTGCTTCGTATTCTGCCAAGGCAATGTCTGCCACACGCGCATCGTACTCGTCTTCAAGTGCTTCAAGTGTTTTGGTCCGAATAAGTTCTGACAAACTCACACCTTCAAACTTTGCCATAGCCTGCATAAAGAGCTTGTCCTGCTCAGAAACTTTCAATGTAATAGCTGCCATTTTTCTCACCTCTTTGGGTATTCCTTTGGTATTACCATTGTAACACCATTTCCCCAAAAAAGCAAGAAATCCCGCATAAAGCGAGATTTCTGCTATCGTTCGATAATATGATAATAGGTTCGGCTTGTCCACTTATAAATAACAAAATAGATAAGAGCAACGGCAAGCAAGGTCACTCCGCTGACGCTGTATATCATGACAGACGATACAACGCCAAACGACAGTAGCATTTGCTTAAGCATAACGAGAGAAACGATAAAGTGCAGGGTCGCCATAGCCAGAGGCATAAAGAAAACAATGAGAGTTTGAGAGTTGATGGTTTTCTTGACAGCTTGTTGGCTCATGCCCACTTCCTGTAAAATCTTGTAAGATTTCTTGTCTTCATGTCCTTCTGAATACTGCTTGTAGTAGATAATCAATGCTGCACCAAGCAAGAAACTAATGCCCAACAAGAAACCGGTAAAGAGGAAGCCGCCTGTGAAGCCTAGAAGCATATTCCCAAAGTCCGTTTTTTGCATGGCGTTTCCTAGATATTCACCATTTGCGTCAAGAATATGGTACATATCACCCGACTGCTCACCAAGGGAAGCAACCTCTTCCTTAGTCAAATCTGTAAAGACCCGGTAATCCAAGCTGACGAGATAACCCTGAGGGTTATTGGCGGCATAGTAGTCACTAAAAGCGGCTAACACACTATCATCACTGACCACCATCACCGCAGGATTTAGAGTATTAGTAATATCTGGAAAAATTGGTTGGTTTTGAACATTCACATTTTCAAACGTTTTATCGCCCAATGTCACGGTTTTCAAAGCGTTCGGTTCGCTCGGACGAATAAAGGCAATTTGATTTTCAGTCAATTTAGGTAACTCATTACCCAGTTTTCTGAAATCATCTTGGGTAATAAAGTAGGTAAAAAACATCTTGTTAAAATCTGGATTAGCAATGGTTTCTGGATTGATGACAATCTCATCTCCCTCATCGTAGACTAGACCAGCCTGATAGGTTAGGTAGGCCAGACTATCTTCTGCTTTTTCTGGAAAATGGCTGAGCACCGATTGCTGGAAGGCCATTTCACCCTGACTCCTATCCGCAACAGGATAGGTAATGGATGTTTCCTTTGGATAAAGTCCACTGGTCATATTTGCCATACCTGTATAGAGGGATGTCGTTGTCGCAATGGTCACAAAGGCCATGACAGCTAAGAGCGTAATATTGGCCAAACCAGTTGCGTGCTGTTTCATCCGAAAAATCATCTGCGAGGTGGTAATGAAATGCTCAGGTGTGTAGAAATATCGTTTGTTTTTCCGACGCATTTTCAAATACCAAGTCATAAAACTGATATAGAAAAGATAGGTACCAGCAATGACAAAGAGCACGGCGACAAAGAATCGCCAAATCACACCGATTCCCGCTGTTCTGGAAGATAGTGATAGGTAGTAACCAACCCCAAGGCTAAGAACTCCAAGGGCTGCCAACAGTAGATTTCCTCTGGGCTCCTTCTCCCCTTTTTCACTAGCCCTAAATAAAATCAGCGGACTGGTTTTGCCGATTGTCCGAATGGCCAGCAATTCCAAGATAAAGAAGATACCAGCAAAGAGAAAGGCTGTCATACCAAAGGCCAACGGTGAAATGCTAAAGTGAAGTTCTCCGTATTTCGTCAAATTAACAAAAATCAGATAAAGGACATTGGAGAAAACACTAGCGAGTACAGAACCCAATACGACAACTAGCAAGAAAATGAGTATCAGTTCCAAACTAGCAATCAGGGAAACCTTCTTCTTGTTCATCCCCAGCATATTGTAAAGTCCAAACTCTCTAGCCCGTTGTTGCATGAGAAAATTGAAGCTATAAATTTCCATAATCAGCGAGAAAATAGTCAGGACAACCACCCCGAGTCCGATAGATAGGGCGCCTGACCCCATAGATTTCATGACTGGACTAAGCATGAGTAAAAACATGGAACAGATTAGGGTAAAAAGGACGAGGCTGGCTAAAACAAAGGGTGCAAATACGCCGATGGATTTTCGGATATTTTGCCCAGCAAGTTTGAGATAAAACATCTACTCACCCCCTAAAAGTGCGGACATGTTGAGCGAAATTTCCTTGGCAAAGTCTTGATTGCTCTTGCCTGCTTTATATAATTGATGGAAAATCCGTCCGTCCTTGATAAACAAGACCCGTTTAGCATGACTGGCTGCGTTGGCTGAGTGAGTAACCATCAAGATCGTTTGTCCATCTAAGTTAATATCCTCAAACAGATTCAGCAGATCTTCTGAATTGCGATAGTCTAAGGCGGCAGTCGGTTCGTCCGCTAGGACAATCTGTGGCTGCGTAATTAGACTGCGAGCAATAGCCACGCGCTGCTTTTGACCACCAGACAATTCAAAGGGGCGTTTTTTCAGTAAATCTTGAATCCGTAGTTTCGGTGCCAGGACCTTCAACCGTTTTTCCATCTCTTGATGACTCTCACGCGCTAAGACCAGAGGTAAAAAGATATTGTCTTGAATAGACAGAGTGTCCAAGAGGTTAAAATCTTGAAAAACAAAGCCTAGGTTTCGCAAACGGAAATCAGCCAGCTTGCCTTCCTTGATTTTGGTAATGTCCTGATTGTTCAAGATGACAGATCCTCTGGTCGGTTTATCCAAGGTCGCAAGAATATTGAGAAGGGTTGTCTTACCTGAGCCGCTTTCTCCCATAATGGCAATAAATTCGCCCTCTTCTACCTTAAAATCCACGTCTTGGAGAGCACGAGTTTCCTCTTTTGAAAAGCGCGTGCGATAAATTTTTTCTAAGTGATTGATTTCTAATAACATACAAACTCCTAATTTTCTATTTCATTGTTGATACGATCTGATTCATCGACATTTTCTTCTAGTATGCCATAAACTTGAGCATTTGAAAATCCTGAGCCAATTCTGCTAGATATTCTCCATGTTCTAGCAAACTATCGACTTCTTCAGTTGACAAATCCTCCTTTGTCTGAAGTGCTTGGTAGGCTTGCTTGAATAACATAATCATTTCCTTCTTTCTTTTCTTGATAGTTCTAGTATAGACCAAGTACCTGTCTGCTCCCCTTACAGTTTCATCCAAAAAACTTACAAGTTTGTAAGGAGGCTGACCTATCCTCCACAGAGTTCATCACAGCAAAAACACCAGCCGATTTGACTGGTGTTTTGTAAGGAGATTATGAAAAGCCAAGCTGTCTGTGGGATGACTGCTTGAACCTTGAACTTGGTAAACAAGAATCAAGATTAGGATTGTCCTTAGTATATAGAACTTTAGCATCGTTTTCATCCGTCTCAGGGCTGATTTTTTAAATGCCCAAATAGGTTGACGTCATTGTCCTACACTGTTTTCCCAACAAAGGCAATCATATCATTCAAGACATCTCGATTGTCTGTTGTCAAGATGTAAATAGTATCTCCTTGAAGTTCGGCAAAGGCGCGCGGCATTCTTCTTACCATCTTAACATTGGCAGCATACTTGGCGAGGAATTCTTCCTCAGAATGCGCATAGTTGGTTGCATCACGACGCGTAACTGCTAGACAATACTGTGGTTCATAAGGACGGTCTGCCACTTCTTTTCCTGTCACAACATTTGCATAATCCTGATAGAGGTCAATCGAATGAGCATAATTGTATACATCAACTGTAAATCCACCGGCAGGACGATTATTGTATTCAAGAGCAATGTAGTCGTCGCCATTACGGAAAAATTCGATATGGAAAAAGCGCTCCTTCATACCAAAGGCCTTGATGATGGATCTGCCGTATTCTTGCAACTTCGGATCCATTTCTTTCAGAATATAGTAGGCATTGTCTTTCTTTGCTTCTAATAGTTCAAGAGGAGCATAAACATAATTAAAGGTTGTTTCAAAAACTACATTTCCCTTGCTGTCAATCAGACCATCGTAGGTGCATAGTTCACTGGATTCGACCAATTTTTCAAAGAAATAGACTGTCTGTCCGTTCCAATACTCGCGGAAAGCTGCAAGATCCTGCTGGTTTAGCAACTTAAATGTGGCTGCGGCACCCACACCATTGTCAGGCTTGGCAATCATTGGAAAACCAATTTTCTTCACTGCCTTATCAATATCTTTGTCAACCTTGACTACCTGTCCGGGTACAACAGGAACACCAGCTTTGACAAAATATTTCTTCATCTCAGATTTGAACTTGGTCTTTTTAAGCTGACTTGGCTTGGCACCAAAAATATTGAACTGTTCCCTCAAGGCCGCATCAGTTTCCAACCAGTGTTCATTATGGGATTCAACACGGTCAATTGGTCCATGTTTATAGATAAGAAAGGCTGCGGCACGCTTAACCTCATCCAGATTTTCCAGATTTTCAACACGGAAATACTCTGTCAAAGCATTACGCAATTCTTCAGGCAATTGGTCATAAGGCTCTTGACCGATACCAAGAACTGTGACACCTTCTTGTTTAGCTAACTCAATAGTAAAAGGTTGGAAGTTTTCAGGATAAAAGGGGGAAATAACGAGGTAATTCATAGAAAATCTCCTTTCTACAAGCCGAGCGCATGGAGGAAATAAGGCATTTGCTTTCTCCACCAAATCCAATCATGGGCAACATCCGTTCCCCAGGTATCAAACCAAGCTGGAATATTTTTTTCTTCAAAGGCCCGTTTGAGATTATAGAAAGACTCTAATCCGTCCTGTTCCCAATCTCCCAAGCCTGTGCAGACAATAATATCAGACTGACGGTAGCGGTCGATAAACCAGCCATCATTTTGATTCCAGATGTAGTCTGCTGGTGAGTTTTGATAAACCGCTTCGTCACCGCCATAATCTTGATTATGATCAAAGAAGCGAGCATCATAAATACCAGACAAAGCTATAACCTTATTGAAGACATCTGGATGCTGTAAGAAGAAATTAAGAGCATGATAGGCTCCCATAGAGCAACCTGTTGTCATCATAGGATCAAACCAGCCCGTCTTGTGTTTGATAAAAGGAATCGCTTCTTCAATAACGTAGCGCTCATATGCCCTGTGGGCTTGCGCACGATCATGCATGGACTTCCATTCAGCCAACCAGCTCTCCTTATCTACACTGGTCAAGGTGAAAAATTGTACCTTGCCAGCTTCAATCGAACCGCGACAAGCTTCAATCATCCCAAAATCAGCATATTCATTGTAAGAACCGCCCGAAGAAGCAAAAACAACAACTGGAATCCCCGCATGACCATAGCGGTTGAGGTTCATTTCACGGCCAAGATGGCCAGACCAGTGACTTAAAAATTCTACATGCATATTCTTATTCTCCTTACCATTTTTCACTTAAAAAACGCAGACACTCTGGCAAATGATGAGCCCAAGCAATCTCATTATGAATGGCACCAGAGGTGATTTCCAACTTGAGATTTTCCAACGCCACTCCTCCTGCTATCAACTGACGGTAATAGGAAAGCGAGGAATTGATATAGGCCTGTTTGATATTGCCAGCCATAAGGGTCTTGTCGGTATCATCTGCTTCTTCTGTCCCAACATAGATGTAAACCCGTTGGTCTGGATCCAACGGCTGACGCTCAATGTAGCGGTTAAAGGCCTCTTGGTGCAGCCAGTTGGCAGATGAGAAGACACCTAGACAGCCAATCTGATCCTGGTAGGCCAGGCCCATAAACTGGGTGATATTTCCTCCCAGCGAGGAACCAATCATGGCAGTATGAGCCTTATCTGGCTTGGTTCGGTATTCTTTATCGATAAAGGGCTTGACCACATCCATGACAAATTCGGCATAGAGGGTTCCCTTGCCACCAAATTGGATCCCTGGAATCCCCATTTCGCTGTATTTCCAGGCAGCGTATTCGTTCATCCGCTCCAAGCCGTCGTTGTCAATAGCCACGATAATCATCTTAGGGATGTCAGGATTGCGCTTGATGGTGGGGATGGTTTTCCAAGAATGCCCAGAAAAGGATTCCTTGCTATATAGGACATTTTGCCCATCGTGGAAGTAAACCACAGGATAGCGAGTATCCTTGTCTTCTTCATAATTTTTCGGAAGCAAGACACGAACGCGGCGATTCTGCTGGGTATAGGGAACCTGCAATTCGTGGGTTTTCATATCAAGGTAAAAATAGGATTTATTCACTTATAAACTCTCATTTCAACTAGTATTGGTCTATTATAGCATATTTTTTATGAAATATTCAGAAAATTTAGTTATTTATTTTCAATGTCCGTCAATTCCGAACAAACTAAGGCAACTTGGCTTGATAGGCTTGCTTGTAGCCTTCCAACTCCTTCAGCTCAGAACGGGTCAAGTCTTCAAAAACATCCAAAATAATGTCTTTCTTATCTCGCTTCCAAGTGGCAACCAGGCGCCCCTTGTAAAAGACAGTCGGTTTGATAATGCCGGTCAAGGTGTAGATTTGGCGGATGTGTTTGGGCTCAAAAAATGGATTGGCCTTCTTTTCATAACCCAGCAAGAGCTGGTCAAAACCAGCGATGAACAAACATTTTGGCAGCTCCGCTTCTTCCAAATCACCCAGATAAAAACGTTCTTCACCAGCGACTTGGATGATTTTTAAGTCCAGCTGCTTCATCCAATCAAGTACAGTTGACTTATTTTCTTTGAAATAATAACGGGCATCTGCCAGACTGACTGGGCCAAATCCAGAAAAATACCGCCGTGCAATTTCCAGCTCCGCTTCTTTCTTGGGCAGGGGTTGAAAATCCTTGAGCAAGTGGAAACGCTTGGCTCCGTACCCTTGGTAGATTTCTCCCCTTTCAACCATATAGCGCAAGAGCCCGCCCCAAGCATTGAAAATCCGCTTTTCATCTTCTAGGCTGATCTTTTCTGCCCGACAAAGATCCTTTATCTGGTCCCGGGTCAAGGATTGCTGACTCAACCCCTCTAGGATGACTTGGTGGAATCGTTGCTTGGTTTTAGGGCTTAATTCATCTCGGTACTCAGTTTGTAGATAGGCAGTGTCAGCCATACGCCCCTCGTGAATGTAAAGGGGAATTTCAGATTTGAGATAGGCGTGGACAGTCCTACGGATTGACCACTGGCGGGTCAGTTTTTCCTGCCAATCTGCCTCTTGAAATGCCTCTTCCGTCATCCGATTCTGAAAACCAATATGGACATAGGGCTGGAACTGAGCCTGCAGGCCATTGAGATGTTGACAGATTTTTTCAACAGATTGCCCTTCCAGCAGCCCTTGTTTCTTGAGAATAATTCCTTTCCAAGTTTCCTGATTCATCATTTTCCTCTTTTACTCTTACTAAGTCCAGTATAGCATAAAAGACACCCGAAGGTGTCTGGGGATTATTTCAACTTCTTATAAATATCTGAACGATGTCCTACATGGAGATTGAGCAAGACCAATTCACCCTCATCAACCACTGCAATTATACGATAATTTCCCACGCGAAAGCGAACATAACCAGCTAACTTTCCCGTCAAGTACTTCCCAGGAGACCGGGGAAAATCCACATCTACCAAGTGTTTATCAATCCACCTAGCAATTTGCCGGCTGGTTCCCTTATCAAGCTTATCCATATCTTCAAAGAAACTTGGGGCATAGTCCACACGATACTTAGCCATAGCGCTTCATCATCTCATCGTGACTATAAGTTTCCTTGCCGCTGTCAGCCCACTCTTGATAGGTAGTTTCTGCCTTTGCAAGGTCGTACATATCTTCTAATTTCTCTAGGACAGCTTCTCGAATAAAATCTGTCTTTGTCATGTGTTGGCCAGCAGAAACTTCTTCAATCAACTGAACCAAATCTTCATCAAAGCGTACCGCAATTGGTTTTGATAAGGTTGACATGCTTCACACCTCCGAATGTTTACTCTGTAAACATTATAATCTTAATCGTAAAAAAAGTCAATTCTGCACACAAAAGACACCCGAAGGTGTCTAAGAATAGTTGATAAGATTTAGTAGGCTAAAAACTCCTCCAAATCCTTGAGGGAACGCTCTGCTATTGCCTCATAACGCTCCTTCTTATCGCGGATACGGGGGCCGTCCAGCTCCTTGATGATACCAAAGTTGACATTCATAGGCTGGAAGTGCTTGCTTTCGGTATGGGTGATGTAGAATGGCAGAGCGCCGATGGCTGTGGTCTGCGGGAAGATGACAGGTTCTTCGCCTCGGAAGCGGCGAACGGCATTGATTCCGGCCACTAAGCCAGAGGCGGCAGACTCGACATAGCCCTCTACTCCTGTCATTTGACCTGCAAAGAAAAGATTTGGATTTTTCTTGGTCGCAAAGGTCTGTTCCAAAAGGTTTGGCGAATCCATGTAGGAATTGCGGTGCATAACACCGTAGCGGACAAATTCCGCATTTTCAAGGCCTGGAATCATCTGGAAGACCCGCTTCTGCTCGCCCCACTTGAGGTGAGTTTGGAAGCCTACGATATTGTAGAGGCTGCCTGCTGCGTTATCCTGACGGAGCTGGACAACTGCGTAAGGGGTCTTGTATTCGCCGTCACGTGGTCCCTTGTAGTCTTCAGGGTATTCCAGACCAACTGGCTTCATTGGGCCATATAGCATGGTTTTGATACCGCGTTTGGCCATGACTTCAATGGGCATACAGCCTTCGAAGTATTTTTCCTTTTCAAAGGAATTGAGCGGGGCTTCTTCAGCAGAAATCAAGGCCTCGTAAAAAGCGGTGAACTGCTCCTTATTCATAGGCGCATTGAGATAGGCAGCTTCTCCCTTGTCATAACGGGATTTGAGATAGACCAGGTCCATGTTAATGGTCGAGCTGTCCACAATCGGCGCTGCCGCATCGTAGAAATAAAAACCGTCGCCACCATTGAGCGCGTGAATCTTCTCTGCTAGGGCGTCAGATGTCAGAGGCCCGGTCGCAATAACCGTAATAGCATCCTCAGGAATTTCAGTGATTTCTCCGCGAATGACCTCAATCAGGGGATGGTTGTGAATCTCATCTGTAACCGCCTGGGAGAAATTCTCCCGGTCCATGGCCATGGCACCGCCAGCAGGCACTCGGTGAGCCTCGCCAGCCCGAAGAATAATGGAATCCAGACGACGCATTTCTTCCTTGAGCAGCCCAACCGCATTGGTCAAGCTATCACCACGAAATGAGTTGGAACAAACCAACTCTGCAAACTTGTCTGTCTTATGCTGGGGAGTGGGTTTGACACCGCGCATCTCGTAGAGTTTGACAGGGATGCCCCGCTTGGCAATCTGGTAGGCTGCTTCAGAGCCGGCAAGACCAGCTCCAATAACGTTAATATGGGTTTGAGACATGAAACTAATACCTCTAGCCAGTCATCTGGCTACCGTTTGGGAATGACCCAAAACAGAACCTTTCTAAATTTTATACTTATCCAGTATACCAGAAAATGACTGGAAAAGACAAAAACTACTCTCATGGAGATGAAAGTAGTTTGAGATTGTTTGCATAATATAATTTACGCAAACTGCCACTGGGTATTTCCAAGAGGATGCACAGTGGGTTATTGTTGTTTTTACAATCTTGGTCCTAAATGCTCAATGAGAAGTTACTCTGTCATCAAATTATTAAAGAGCTCCTCTGCATCAACAAATTCCTGTAAATCTGCTAAGCTATAAGATGCTTGAATAAGGTTATCTTTAGTCCATACCATTGCTACCATTGTTGTTTCGTGTACAACTTCTCCATCTTGCTCAGTAGCAAGTGAAACAGCAACCTGATAGGTAGAGTCATATAAACCAGAAGGATCAGGCTCTGCAGTTGTATCCTTAAAAATACCCAATTGAACCAGTTTGGTTGAGCCAGCACTTGCACTCGAACTCTGGATAGCTTCTAAAAGAGGAGTAAATAAAGTCTGTTCATCCTGAGCAAGTTCTCCATTTACTTTGAGAGTTTTCAGTTCTGCCATCCTTTTATCAGCTTCTTCTTGAGTAAACGTTTCAAAATCATAGGTACTAGTCAAAACAACATAGCGTTCAATCGTTTTAGCAACCTCAATATCGACTCCATTGAAAAGATAAGTTGTATCTGCTAATTGACTTGATTGACTAGCGGGATAGGTAACATTGGATTTTGTTGTACTTGCCTCTGTTTTACTGGATGAAGCTGTGGAACTGGATTGTTCAGTCGAACTTGTGGAAGAAGTTTCTGTTTCCAGTTTGCCGCTTGCACAGCCCAAAAGCGCAAAAGTGGCTAAACCAAGTATGATAATGGATAAAAATTTCTTCATAGCAATCTCCTAAAAAATTTTATAAGTTTATTATAGAATAAAACACCTTATTATTCAAGTGGCCCCATAAAAAAACTCTCTCTAGCAACCAGAGAGAGTTTGAGTAAGTATCAAGAATACCTCGGTTTATTTCACCTTTTCTTCTTCATAGTCGCCATTTGGACAAACAACCTGCTTGCCACCGCCACGGACTTTTTTCTCGACTAGGTAGTGGTCACATTTTGGACAAGAGCGTCCAACTGGTTTATCCCAAGAAGTGAAGTCACAGGTTGGGTAACGATCACAGCCATAGAAAAGACGATTGCGCTTGCTCTTACGCTCTATGACCTGCCCCTGATGACAGACTGGACAAGTGACACCTATTTCCTTAGTGATCTGTTTGGTATTGCGGCAGTCTGGGAAATTGCTGCAAGCGTAGAACTTACCGAACTTACCAAGCTTGATTACCATTTCATGACCACAGACATCGCAATCAAAGCCAGCAGGCTCATCTTTTATCTGGATTTTCTCCATCTCTGCCTCAGCCTTGGTCAATTCGATTTTAAACGGCTGATAGAAACTGTCGATAATCTTCTGCCACTCTTCCTTTCCAATCTCAACGTCATCTAGTTTTTGCTCCATTTCGGCAGTAAATTTGACATTGACAATATCTGGGAAGAACTGAATGATTAGTTTGTTGACGATTTCTCCCAGCTCGGTTGGTTCAAAGCGTTTGGCAACCAGTTTAACGTAGTAGCGTTTTTGTATGGTTTCAATCGTCGGAGCGTAGGTGGATGGTCGGCCAACACCGTTTTCTTCCAAGGTCTTAATCAAGGTTGCTTCGGAATAACGGGCTGGTGGTTGCGTGAAATGCTGTTCCGGATTGGTGTTGCTACGGGTAACTTGATCCCCTTCTTCCATATCAGGCAGCATTTTATTCTTGTCAGAATCATTATAGACAGCCATGTAGCCATCAAACTTCACCTGACTGCCGTTGGCAGCAAAGAGGACTCCGTTTTGACCCAAACGGACACTCATTGTATCAAAAATTGCAGCAGACATTTGACTCGCTACAAAGCGATTCCAAATTAGGGTATAAAGCTTGAGCTGATCCTTATCCAAATACTTGGCAATAGATTCAGGAGTCAGCTGCACATTAGACGGTCGGATGGCTTCGTGTGCATCTTGGGCACCGCTGGCATTTTTGACCTTGCTGCCATGTTTGGAATAGTTTGCCCCAAAGCGCTCTGTAATAAAGTCTGCCGCCTGCCCTTGGGCAAGGGGACTGATACGAGTAGAGTCTGTACGCATATAGGTAATCAAACCTTGCGAACCACCTGTTCCCAAGCTCACCCCTTCATAAAGTTGCTGGGCAACCATCATGGTTTTGCGCGTACGGAAGTTAATCTTATTGGCGGCATCCATTTGAAGGGTTGAGGTCGTATAAGGCAATGGTGCGTTGCGCTTACGCTCCTTACGTTCCACCTGTTCAACAAGAAAGTCATCGCCAGATAGGCGAGCCAAGATTTCCTGAACCTGATGATTGTTCTCGACCTTAACCTTTTTACCATCGAGTCCATAAAAGCTGGCTTGAAATTTCTTATTGCCCTTTTTAAAAGTAGCTTCGATTGTCCAATATTCTTCGGGTTTGAATTGATTGATTTCATTCTCCCGATCAATAATCAGCTTGAGCGCAACGGACTGGACACGACCAGCTGACAAACCTTTTTTAACCTTTTTCCAAAGAATGGGAGAAATGGAGTATCCAACAATCCTGTCCAGAACGCGGCGAGCCTGTTGGGCATCGACAAGATCTTGGTTAATCGTGCGCGGTTCTTTGAAGGCGTTTTTTACAGCATCCTTGGTAATTTCGTTAAACACCACACGGTTCTTATCCTTTTCATCTAGTCCCAGAATATGGGCCAAATGCCAGGAAATAGCTTCTCCTTCGCGATCCGGGTCGCTTGCCAGATAGACTTGTTTGGCATTTTTAGCCTCTTTTTTCAATGAATTGATCAGCGGCCCCTTGCCTCGGATGTTGATATATTCGGGTTCATAGTTATTTGAAAAATCAATCGACATACTGGACTTTTTCAGGTCGCGGATGTGACCGACTGAAGCCACAACCTTGTAGTTACGCCCCAGATATTTTTCGATGGTCTTAGCCTTGGCAGGCGACTCCACGATGACCAGATTTTTCTTGGTAGTTGATTTTTTCTTGCTTGCTGTTTTTGTAGCCATTTTCTTACCTTATTTGTCATTGATGGTGTTGGTTTCAATCCTCAAAAACGAGGTTTTCTTACACACAACTTCACAAAGAATAAACTATTTTTAGGTAAGTGTCAAGATTTTTATTTTCCTATAGGAGAACTTAGTTTCAAAATTGGTAATCTGAAAGCACATCCATCCCCGATGTGATACACTTTGCGCCCTCTTGAATCAAATGATGACAGCCGTCAGAATGTCCATCCAATATAGAGCCTGGAATGGCAAAAACATCCCTTCCTTCTTCCAAGGCACGCTCACAGGTAATCAGACTGCCTGACCGCATTCTGGCCTCCGCAACAACAATGCCCTGAGCTAGCCCTGCTATGATGCGATTACGCTCAGGAAAATGAAATTTCTTGGGTTGGGCGGACGGTTCATACTCTGTCAAAACAAGATGGTGTTTTGATAGATAGTCTTGGAGCTGCTTATTTTCCTTTGGATAATAATGGTCTAGGCCTGTTCCTATGACCGCAATGGTTTTACCGCCACTTTTCAGACTAGCCATATGGGCCGCTGTGTCAATCCCTCTAGCCAGACCGCTGACAACCACAAAACGATTTTGGAGTTCTTTTACAATCTTTTGAACCGATTGACTTCCTTCCTTGCTGGCCTTGCGCGAACCGACAACTGCCAACTTTGGTTTGGACAATAAGTCCAAATCACCTTGATAAAATAACAGGATTGGTGGATTATAGATTTGCTTGAGCTCCAGAGGATAAACCTCATCTAAGATGGAAAAAGATGGGTAGCGATTAAACTCCTCCCGACAAGCAGTTATATCCAACTGCTTATAGGCTTCGATAAAAAGAACAGGATTCTTACACTCAGAAACGACTGCGATATTTCTTATGCTCAATTTTTTCTGATAACGCTCTTGATAAGCCAGAACCTTGTTGATGTTGAGATTTGTCAAGCCTGCTTTTTTCAATTTAAACAGTTCAAAATTATTCATAATTAGTCACCTCAATCAGTCTATTCGCAACCAAAAGAAAAAAATGGCCTCAGCCATTCAATTTCTTATACTTGTCTTGAAAAAAACGATAAGCTCCCAATAAATTGGCCTGATTATGAAATTGACAGGCTAAAATATCAAGATCATTGTCAAAATCCGTCTTCTCCACCTCCAGAAGTTCTTGGTATTGGCGTTTAACCTCCTGAATGAGGAGAGGTTGCTGACTGATACCGCCCCCTATAAGGACACACTCCAGTTGAAAGAGGGTTCTCAAATTAAGGACTAAAACAGCTACTTGGTGGCAATAGTCTTTAAACATATCCAGCAATTGATGATTTGCACCAGCTTCCAAGGCTTCAAAGACCGCCTTACCATCAACATCCCTTAAGCCAAGTTCTTGACTGGCTCTTTTGATAAATTGCACAGCAGAACCGCTGTTATCCATCAAGCTCCTTAGTCCTCTAATATGTAAATCAAACATCTGACCAAGATCTTGAAAAAGCGTCCTTGTCTGATCCGTGCTTGTCTTATCCTCAAAAGGCGTTAAGAGTCCCTTACCGGCAATCTCTTGCAAGGAAATCAAGCCCCCATCCGAAACAAGAGCCAGACCAACTCCTGTCCCCAAAACCAGAACAGCTCCCAAAGAACAGCCCTTTAATTCGCCATAAACCGCCTCTGCAAGCCCTGCCGCATCAGCATCATTCAGTACCGAAATAGGCAGCTGAACAGTATCCTGTAAATATTGACCTAGAGGATAGTTCTTCAAGTAGGGAATCAAACCGCCTTTATGCACAAAACCCGTATCCGTATCAATGGTTCCCGGACAGGCAATTGCAACACCTGTAATCTGGGAATCATGAGCACGGATAAGGCCTTCTAAGCTTGCCAAAAACTCAGGCAGGCTGTCTGGCGTATCCACTTTTTCTAACATCTCCACTGCCGCTAGATGATCAATCAAGGCAGATTTGATGAAGGTTCCGCCTATGTCAATAGATAAGATGGTTTCTGGCATTGCTTCTCCTTTATTTGCTTGGAATCTCCTTAATAATGCGAGCTGGATTGCCTGCAATCAGTAGATTGTCACCAAAGGATTTTGTGACCACACTTCCCGCACCCACAACGACATTGTTTCCAAGTTCCACACCGGGTAGGATGATGGCGCCTCCACCAGCCCAAAAATTATCTCCTATGGTAATCGGCGCGCCATATTCTTGACCAGCGTTTCGCTCATCGGGATCTAGTGGGTGAAGAGGTGTTAGAAGCTGGACATTTGGCCCAAGCATGGCATTCTTGCCAATCCGAATCTCGCAGACATCCAACATGGTGCAGTTGAAATTCGCATAAAAATCTTCACCAACGTAAATATTGCTGCCATAATCACAATTGAAACTAGGCTCTATGTAAATACGCTGACCAGTAGCACCAAACCACTCTTTTAACAATGCGGTTCGTAGGCTACCATCCAACTCTTGATTGAAATCACGCATCTTTTGACGGGCATCTTTTCTCATCTGACGAAGCTCAGGGTCTGAAGCCTGATAGAGTTGACCCGCCAGCATTTTTTCTTTTTCAGTCATGGCAAATCTCCTTGTTGACTATTTTTTGATAATCAGTTTAATCGCTTCTTCCAAGCGAGCTTCTTGCAGACTGGGATCGTCAGACGGCTCTTCTATACAGGCCTTAACTTTTTGAGCGATTGCGATTCCCATCATACTATTGATACTGGAGCGAACAGCGCTAAGCTGAGTCACTATATCAATGCATTCTTGGTCTTCTTCCACCATCTTTTGAATCCCACGAAGCTGGCCTTCAGCCCGTTTTAAGCGATTTAGCATATTTTTTTTATTCATTTCCATACTAACTATACTACCTCTCCCTTTTAAGAAAGTCAACTCATTTAATTGACAAAGACGGGTCAGCTTTGGTAGACTAAAAATACCCTAACGGGTATAAAGGGGTAATTTATGTTAGAAAACATTTTTTCAGCAGTATTTAAAAAAGGCGAAAGTCTTACAGTTGAACAGCTTCCTGAGCTTTTAACAGACAAGAATACGGTTCTTTTGGATGTCAGGGAATCTCACGAATTTTCAAGCGGGCACATTAAAGAAGCCAAAAATGTTCCCTTGAGTCAACTGGAGCTTTTCAAACCAGAAGCCAACAAAACTTATCTGGTCATTTGCCAGTCTGGTATGCGAAGCCTGCGTGCAACAAACTATCTAAAACAGGCTGGTTATAAAGCAGTGAATATCCGCGGTGGTATGAACAGCTGGCGTGGCCCTATTGTCTATTAGAAGGAGGACTCTATGAAAATCATTATCATTGGTGGCGTTGCCGGAGGGATGTCAGCCGCTACTCGCCTGCGTCGTTTGATGGAGGACGCCGAAATCATCGTCTTTGAGAAAGGCCCTTATGTATCCTTTGCCAACTGCGGACTTCCCTATCATATCTCTGGAAAAATAGCAGAGCACGACAGCCTGCTGCTACAAACGCCTGAAAGTCTCAAAAAACATTTCAATCTGGATGTACGCCCCTTCCACGAGGTCATTGCAATCGCCCCAGAAAAACAAGAAGTCACTGTCAAGCATAAGGAATCTCTACTAACAGAAAGATATGACAAACTCATTCTTTCACCCGGAGCTAAGCCTTTTGTCCCTACCCTAGAGGGTATTGAAGAAGCCGACAATCTCTTTACACTGCGCAATGTTCCAGACCTTGACCAGATTATGTCGCACTTAGAAAACATCAAACAAGGCAAGGCTGTCGTTGTTGGAGCGGGCTTCATCGGACTTGAAATGGCTGAAAATTTGGTCATGAAAGGGTTAGACGTCACAATCGTTGAAAAGGCAACACATGTCTTACCAACCTTGGATCAGGAAATGGCCAGTTTTGTTCAGCAAGAACTCACTACCAAGGGAGTCCGAGTTATCACCCAGCAATCCCTAACAGCCATCAAAGACAGGGGGCGCCAGTTAATCCTTGAAGACGGAAGCCAACTGGAGTCTGACATCACTATTTTATCTGTCGGCGTTCAGCCGGATTCCAAACTAGCCGAAGATGCCGGCATTGCCTTGGGCTTACGCGGGGGTATCCTTGTTGACCAAAACTACCAAACTTCACTCCCTCATATCTATGCCGTCGGCGACGCTATTCTTGTCAAGCAAGAAATCACCGGTCAGGATGCCTTGATTTCCCTCGCTTCTCCTGCTAATCGCCAAGGACGCCAAGTCGCAGATGTTATTGCCGGTCTCAAACGCACCAATCGAGGAAGTATCGGCACTGCCATTGTCAAGGTCTTCGATCTAGCAGTGGCTTCCACAGGTCTGAGTGAACGCGCAGTCAAATCCCTTGACTATCCGCTTTCTATCGTTCATACAACTGGTAAAGATCATGCTGGTTACTATCCGGGAGCGACAGACATTGTTCTCAAACTAATCTTTTCACCCATTGATGGACGAATCTACGGTGCCCAAGCAATTGGACAAAAAGGAGTTGACAAACGGATCGATGTCCTTGCTACAGCTATCAAGGCTGGCCTGACCATCTATGATTTACCCGAACTGGAGCTGACCTATGCTCCTCCATTTGGCTCTGCCAAAGATCCGGTCAACATGATTGGCTATGCTAGTATGAACCTTGCTGAAGGATTGAGCGATTCGATCCAATGGCACCAACTCTCGGATGAACTAGCCAAGGGCAAAATACTCCTTGATGTTCGCAATGAGGCAGAATTAAAAAATGGCCGTTTCAAGGACTTCATCCACATTCCTCTGGACAGTCTGCGTGACAACTTAGATCAACTCGATAAGAAGAAAGACTACATTGTCAGCTGCCATAGCGGTCTTCGCTCTTATATAGCAGAGCGTATCCTCAAGGAAAACGACTTTTCTGTCCAAAACCTTGACGGTGCCTACTTCCTTTACCAAACCGTCCTTCCAGAAGATATTGTCCGAGATTAGGCAAGCATCATCGGATCACTACCGAAAAAGTAACCAATAAAAACGAATGAGTCACGAAAATAAAGAATTTTCCGATTCATTCGTTTTTTGCCTATTTGAGGTCAAGGGTGAAATTGTTGCTTTGCTAGAGCCAGTAAATCGCGTCAGCCCAATTCGCTTGTAGTGCAAGGTTTCCGTCCGTTTGTAGTGGCACTTCTGCCACTAGCTGATGGTGATGATACACAAACTGCGTGCCCTTGCAAGCGGTCAGATTTTCCTGATTTTTTGCAAATTTTTGGCTAAATTCGACTGCTTGTAAATCGGCTTTTTGCCAACTTTGCCGTTTCAGCAATTTGTCTTCCCAATCGTATTGGAAGGTCTCGATAGTATCAGCTTCGTGACGTTGAATCAATCTGCCCGCTTGGTCGTAAGCGTAAGTCTTACGATTGCCCACAAAGTCCGTCTCGGCGATGAGTTGTCCCGCTTTGTCGTATTCATAGCGGTAACTGTCGCCCTGCGCATTTTTGACTTCCGTTAAACGGAAGTCTGAAACAGCATTTTTAACTGTCTTTGAAGGAATGTGAATGAAACTTTAATTGCAATAACTTATGCTCTCAAATTTCTATTTTAAAACACTGGGTAAAACCAGCTTCAGCTAGTTATCTAGGGCATCCTCGATATTAAAGTACCATTCAATAAACGCTACGAAAGTTGACCATTTTTTTACTTCCCTTTCCTCATACGAACTACCCAATTGAAAGTGAACAACTTCTTGCGTCACTTTATTATAAAAAAATCCATGCTCCCCCTCAAAAGAATCCAGTCCGATAAAGTCCTCAGGTAGGTCTAATATTTTATTGATTGAATATAAGTCTTTACTTAAGTTAGTATTTATTAGAAACCATCCCAATTGATAAATCTCTCTATATCTGCTAAAAAAAGTTGGTCCATCTTCTGTATGTAAGTAAAATTGAATAAAATCACTTTCCATATCTAGATTTAGTTGAGAAAGTGCATCTCTATACTTAATGATTTCATGTTCATACCACCAATTTTTTTCTCTTAAAAAGTTAATTATTTTCTTATTTAACATATGATGCTCCTATTTTAAATTAAGTATCAAAATACCATTCTAAAAATTGGTTAAAATCAGACCATTTTTGAATTATTTCTATTCCTGTATCAGATAATCCAATATAGAAAACTTCTTCAGTCTTTTTGTTATAAAAGAAACCATTTTCACCCTCAAAAGAATCCATTGAAATCAAGTCATAAGACAAACCTAACGACTCATTTATTGCATATAGATTTTCCTTTTTTATTCAACTAAATAACTAAAAGAGGAATTGGATCAGTAAGCCCAAAAGGCAAATGAGCGTAAAGCTCCCTAGTAACCAAAGGTGGATTTTCCTAGACATGACCAAATAGCCCACAAATTCGCGTATAAAGACATTTAGGCTAAAATAAAATTTTGTTTTTGCCCCGTAACCGATACACTTCAGTTTTAACTTACGAGCCAGCAATAAGGCGCGATAGAGATGATAGTAATTGGTGACAATAGCAAAGCGACTATTTTGCTTCATCAAGGCAACAGAAAATTTGAGATTTTGTTCTGTATTGGCAGATTGATTCTCCAGCAGAATATCTTCTGCTACCACTCCTTGTTCTTGAGCATAGTTTGCCATTGCCTGAGCTTCCGAAATAAGCTCATCATGCCCTTGACCGCCAGACAGTATCAGCTTGCTGCCAGAGTGTTTCTTGTAAACAGCAATTCCCTTATCAATCCGCGAAGCCAAGAGCGGAGTGACCTTATCCTTATTTAGACCTGCTCCCAAAACCACAACATACTCTAATTTTTTTGGGAATAGATTAACAAAGTTAATAAAACTCGACAAGGTATACAGAAGACTAACGCCAAATAAGTAAGAGATTAAAGCGCCAATGTAGACAAAAATCAGGTTGAATAAGTTGTTGCTAGATAAGGATTGAAGCACAAAAGGAAAGACAAACCAGTAAAGGGTGACTGCGATTGCCAGACCTAAGGACAGCACGTTGGTCAAACGGAATCCCTCGCGCTTCAACAGCTGAAAGCCATTGTAATAAAGGGCAACTAAGAACACAAAAGGACCTGAAAAAAGTGCCAATAAGAGGGGAATGGCCAAGCCAAATATCAGTATTCGAGCAATCTCACTCTTTTCAAATATACCCGTCGATAAGACAAAAAGACCGGTAAAGAATAAAGCATTGAGAGCCAATAAGGAAATAAGCAGACTACGACGTTCTAGCAAGTATAGAAAAAGAAAACTCCCCCAAGACAACATGCAAAGCACAAGGAGGATTTCCATCACTGACTTCTCCTTTCTACCATTGATCGAATCGGCTCAAAGGTCTTTCTATGAATGGGGGTAACCCCCTGTTGTTTCAGTCCTTCCAGATGCTCTGCGGTGCCATATCCTGCATTTTTGGAAAAGCCATAGCCTGGATAGGTTTGGTCGTAGTCGGCCATCAGCCTATCCCTTGTCACCTTGGCCACAATGGAAGCCGCTGCGATGGATAAGGAATTGGCATCGCCCTTGATGATGGATTGCTGAGGGATGGGTGTGTCCAGCTTCATGGCATCGATCAGGAGGTGATGAGGGGCTGGGTTTAGCTTACCCAAGGCCTCCAACATGGCTAGTTTGGTCGCTTCATAAATGTTCACTTGGTCGATAATCTGTGCGTCTTTTATACCGATACCCACTGCCACTGCTTGTTGCATAACCTCTTGATAGATGGCTTCATGCTTGGTTTTGGGGATTTTTTTGGAGTCGTTGAGGTAGCGGATTTTGCAGCCCTTTGGCAGAATGACTGCTGCTGCCACCACTGGGCCTGCTAGTGGCCCTCGGCCCACTTCGTCGATACCGGCTATCCAGTCCAAACCTTTTTCATAAAGGGCTTTTTCATAGGAAAGCATAGCTTTCAAACGGGCATCTTCAGCCGCTTCTTTTTCCAGCTCCTTTTGGCGTTTTTGAATAGCAGTCTGAACGCCTGAACGCTCATCTTTTGCCAACTGAGCCCAGACAGGACTATCTAGGCTGTCTATCAGCGCTAGCTGCGCTTTTACTTCCTTAATCGTCGCCATTCAAATCACTCACCTTGTCTAATGTGTAAGTACCCAAGCGTCCGTCTCGAACATCTTTGACAAAGAGTTGGTAAAAACGGTCATAATCATCACGGAAGCCTAGTTTTTGTGTCCAGGTCATAATGAGTTCAGGTGTTTCCTGATCCAAGTCCATGCCATTAAAACGCTCCAGCAAGCGTTCTGGATAGTTAGCCTTAAAATAGTCCAAGCCAAATATAGTGACTTCATCCATGGGCAGGAGCTGGTCCTTGATGGCACCTGTCAGAGCCAATTTGAGGCCGACCTCTTGGTCTTCAAACTTAGGCCAAAGGATCCCTGGTGTATCCAAGATTTCCAAATCCTTGTTGGTTTTGAGCCATTGCTGGCCCTTGGTGACACCTGGTTTGTTGCCGACGACAGCGATTTTCTTGCCTGCCAGTCGGTTCATGAGGGTGGATTTTCCGGCATTTGGAATCCCGATAATCATGGTTCGCAGGGTTTCTTTTTGAATGCCTCTTTGGCGGAGGCGTTCAACCTTGTCTTTCATGAGGCTTTTGGCTGCGTCGGTCACCTTTTTCACCGTCGCTTGCTCTTTTGAATTGATGGCTAGGGTTTTAATGCCCTGTCCTTCAAAGTAGCTCTGCCATTCCTTAGTACGGGTAGGGTCGGCCAAATCAACCTTATTGAGAATCATGAGTTTGGGCTTGTCACCTACAATCTTATTGAGCATGGGGTTTTGACTGGACAGGGGCAGGCGAGCATCGACCAGAATGGTCACGAAATCAACATGCTTGAGATTTTCCTGGACCTGACGGCGAGCCTTGGACATATGGCCCGGAAACCATTGAATAGTTGCCATGTAATAAAAATCCTTTCCTAGCAAGGGGGCTTCCCTTGTATTTCATTTTTCAGTTTAGAACCAAACCTTGTAATTCATCATAAATATAGTCTGGCCATATAGAACTAATACCTTATTATACCATTATTTCACTCAAATTTATGCTAGCTAGATACATCTCCTCTTCAGGTTCCAAGATTTGTTTTACAGACTTTATAAAAAATAGTAAAATGGCAGTAAAAGAAACGTCTGCTTTGGTATGGAAAGGAGTTACCATGATCAATCTCCAGCTCCTTGAGCAACTTGTGACAGTTGCTCAGGAAGGAACCCTCTCAAAAGCTGCACAGGTCTTGCTGATGTCGCAGCCCTCACTGACGCGGAATATGCAAAGTCTGGAAGAAGATTTGGGGGTTCAGCTCTTCGAACGAAGAAGAAATCGCTTAGTTCTGACAGAAACAGGTCACTATACGGTTCAAGAGGCCCAACTCCTTCTTGCAAAAAGTCAGGAATTTGTGGAAGGTGTGCAGAATTTTTACCAACACCAAATCAGTCTTTTTGCTGGCATCTGTGCCCCCGCTGCCGAGTGGGAGTTGAAAAATCGTCTGATGGAAAGAGACCAAAAAAACTAGCTGCAAATCAAGCTGCTAGCAAATCCTGCTCTCAAAAAAGGGTTGCTGACGGGAGAATTTCATCTGGTTGTGACAGATCATCCAATCGATGAAGAGGGTATTGTGACAGCTGGCCTCTTTATAGAGCAGCTCTATCTCTCCATCCATCCCAGCCACCCCCTTGCAGCTAAGGACGAGATTGAATTGAAGGACTTGGCTAATTTGACCATGCTGATTCGCTCTGACTTGGGCATCTGGCAGTCCTTGGTTGAGACATTGAGTCAGACTAGATTTATCGTTCAAAAGGACTGGGAGACCTTTGAAGAACTGATTCAGGCCTCCAACCTGCCCTGCTTTTCAACCAACATTAGTCAAGACCTCTCAGAAAATAGTCAAGGCCGAGTCCATATTCCCATCAGGGATCCAGAAGCCACCAAAAGCTTCTATCTCTCCGTCCTTGAAAAAAACAGGCAGCTTCTCTCCCTCTTTGGTTGCAAGTAAAAAATAGCACTGGTGCTACCAGTGCTATTTTCATTAAAAGCTTTTTCCTAAAAATCCTGCCAGAGTTTCAACCGATGATGGTGAATGGTAGTCATCAAAAAGGGTGGTGTTGGAGTTGAGCGTGGCAATTTGTGCCATATCTTCTGGTGACAATTCAAAATCAAAGATATCGAAATTCTCAGCAATCCGTGATGGGGTAGCTGATTTGGACAGGGAAACGATGCCTCGTTGCAGCTGCCAACGTAACATGACCTGACTGGTCTTTTTATTGTATTTCTCTGCAATCTCCAGCAAAATCGGATTGGTGAAGACATTGAATTGGCCTGCTGCCAAGCCTGCCCAGCTTTCCAGCTGGATACCCTTGGAAGCGAGGTAGGCTTGCTGGTCTTCCTTTTGATGGAAGACATGGAGTTCCACTTGATTGACCGCTGGAACGACTTGGTTAAAGAGGGCTAGATTGGCCACCTGTTCCGGCATGAAATTGGAAATACCGATGGCACGGATTTTTCCTTCTTGATAAAGTTCCTCCAATGCCCGCCATGCGCCAAAGACATCGCCAACTGGCTGGTGCAGGAGGTAGAGGTCCACATAGTCCATATCTAGTTTTTTCAAGGATTCTGCAAAGGCGGCCTTGGCTCCCTCGTAACTATAATCTGAAATCCAGAGTTTAGTGGTGATGAACAATTCCTCACGAGGAATGCCAGAAGCCTTCACGGCTCGACCAACTGCTTCTTCGTTTCCATAGACCTGGGCTGTATCAATCAGGCGATAGCCAATGCGCAGGGCTTCTTCTACTACTTTTTGACATTGGTCTTGGTCGGGAATCTGAAAGACTCCAAAGCCCACCATAGGCATCTCAACGCCATTGTTTAATCTTGTATAGTGCATAGTTTCTCCTTTTTTCTTATAATTTACCCCGTCTTTGCTGGATGAGGTTGACAAAGAGATCGACGGTCGAAGCATCCTGATGGTTAAAGAAGAGGCTGGTTTTGGTGTCGAGGCCAGCGATGGCCTTCATATCTTCATCTGACAGTTCAAAGTCAAAGACATCCAGATTTTCCCTCATCCGTTCTGGTTTGACCGTTTTGGTCAGGCAGACAATGCCTCTTTGAACCTGCCAGCGAACCATAACCTGAGCTGTACTTTTTCCATACTTACGGCCGATTTCCTCCAGAACTGGATTGGTGAAAATGCCATTGCGTCCTTCTGCAAAGGTCGCCCAGGATTCAATCTGAACCTTATTTTTTATCATGTTTTCCTGAGCAAAGATTTGCTGGTTAAAGGGATGGGTTTCAACCTGGTTAACCTGAGGTGTAATCTCAGTAAAGGCAGCCAAATCACTGAGACGATCTGGATAGAAATTGCTGACCCCGATAGCCCGAAGTTTGCCCTCCCGATACAGGTCCTCCAAGGCCCGATAGGCCCCGTAGTAGTCTGAGAATGGCTGGTGCAAGAGCATCAGATCTAGGTAGTCCAGCCCCATTTTTTCCAATGAATCAAGGACAGACTGGCGAGCCTTCTCATAGCCATAATTATCCAGCCAAACCTTGCTGGTGATGAAAAATTCTTCCCGTGGAAGTCCAGATTCGGCGATGGCCTGACCAACCTCCCTTTCATTGGCATAGGCCTGAGCGGTGTCAAAATGGCGGTAACCCGCCGAAATGGCATCCAGTACAGCCTGTTTGGTTTCTGCAGCAGGGATTTGGAAGACACCGAAGCCTAAAATGGGGATGGTAACGCCGTTATTTAAGGTGATTTCTTGCATAACCTTCTCTCTCTCTATTTTATAGGGCACCAACAATGGCATGAGGGCGGTACAATTCATCAAGGAAGGCCACGTCCTCAGCAGACAATTCAAAGCCAAAGGCCCCAACAAAGTCATCCAGGTATTTTTCCTTGGTCACACCGACAATAGGCGCATCAATGCCCTTTTGCCACAACCAGGCCAGGGCCACCTGGGCACGCGATTTGCCGTGTTTTTCCGCCAGCTGAGCGACCCGCTCCACAATCAAGCGATCCTCAGCTTCTGTTGCATCGTACTTGGATTTGGCTACTTCGTCCGTCTGGCTACGGGCAGTCTCTGCTGACCAGTCCCGAACCACCCGACCTGCTGCCAGTGGGCTGTACGGTGCCAAACCAACTCCAGAATCCTTACAGAAAGGTATCATCTCCCTTTCGTCTTCACGGTACAGAAGATTATAATGATTTTGCATGACAGAGAACTTGGTCCAGCCCTTCTTTTCAGCAATGTATTGGGCCTTTTGGAACTGCCAAGTATACATGGCAGATGCACCCAGATAGAGCACCTTTCCTGCACGAACCAGATCATTGAGCGCCGCCATGGTTTCTTCAATCGGGGTATCATAATCCCAACGATGGATGTAAAGAATATCGATATAATCCGTCTGCAAGCGTTTGAGGCTAGCCTCCACTTGGGCAAAAATAGCCTTACGAGACAACTTGGTCGTATTACGGCCTGACCCAGAACCATCACCAAAGAAGAGCTTGGTCGCAATCACCACTTCTTCCCGATTGGTAAAATCCTTTAGGGCCTGGCCCAAAATTTCCTCACTTGAACCATAGCCATAGATGTTGGCTGTGTCAAAGAAGTTGATGCCCGCGTCCAGTGCCTTTTTAATAATCTTTCTGCTTGCCTCTTCATCCAATACCCATCCAGCATGAAAGCCCCGATTGGGGTCTGAAAAACTCATGCAGCCCAGGCATAATTTGGATACTTCCAACCCAGTTTGACCTAATTTTGTATATTCCATCTTGTATCCTCCTATAAAAAGCGATAATCTACCAGCTCAGTAGCGATTCGTGTGTAGCATTCTGTAACCAGCTGCCAACCTTGCTCTGTATTTGAAAAAATTTCTGTGACAACAAAGGGGTTCTCAACTGGAGTACCCTTGACCACTGCCCTTAAGACCAATTTCTTGTAGAGCACGGCTGTCTGCCCAAAACCCTCCAAAACTTCATCCAAAACTTGGACATCCTGGTAGATGAATTTTCGGCTATGAAATGCCTCCAACTCTCCCTCCTTATCCAGGGTAATCCCCATGTGAACAAAGTGGGCCTTATCTGCAATCAGCTCCTTCACAGGTTCTAATGCATTTGCTAGCTTGGCCTGCCAAATCTTCTCAGATAGGTTTTCTACAATGTGAACCATAAACTACCTCCTTTATCCCTTCTTTAGAATAGTATACTGCCGGAAATGCCTTCTGTAAAATAGTGATTTTACATACCAGTATTCAAAAAGTGAATACTGAACAACATACAAAAAATCCCTTAGTGCACGTTCTAAGGGATTTTGACTAGTAGTACTGGCAGACATTACGAAGTTAGACTATCAAGAGCAATCCGAAGATCCTCAATCAAATCATCCGCATTTTCAAGGCCGATAGAGAGGCGGATTTGGTTTGGCCCGACACCGGCTGCCAGTTGGTCTGCTTCTGCCAACTGAGAATGAGTTGTTGTTGCCGGATGGATGACAAGGGATTTGGCATCAGCAACATTGGCAAGGTTAGAGAAAATCTCAAGCCTATCAATCACTTGGCAGGCTTCTTTTGCCCCGCCCTTCACGTGGAAACTAAAGATAGAGCCTACCCCTTTTGGCAAATACTTATCTGCTAAAGCCTTATAAGGACTGTTAGCCAAAGCAGGGTAGTTTACCTGTTCAACTTGAGGGTGGTTCAATAGAAAATCAACCACCTTCTTGGTATTTTCCACATGGCGCTCCACTCGTAAAGAAAGGGTTTCAAGCCCTTGTAAAAGCAAGAAGGCATTGAAGGGAGAAAGAGCCGCACCAGTATCTCGTAAGAGTTGGACACGAACAGCAACGATAAAGGCTGCCGCTCCAAGGTCACGAGTATAACTGATATTGTGATAGCTTGGGTCTTCTTTAACAAACTGAGGAAATTTACCAGACGCTGCCCAGTCAAATTTTCCGCTGTCTACAATGACACCGCCAATCGTTGTTCCATGACCGCCAATAAATTTGGTAGCTGAATGCACAGCAATGTCAACACCGTGTGAGAAAACATTGATTAAGTAAGGTGTCGCAAAGGTATTGTCGGCTACCAATGGGATAGCATTGCGATGGGCAATCTCTGCCAGACGCTCAAGATCTGGGATGTTAATCACAGGATTTCCCAGAGTTTCAATAAAGACCAACTTGGTATTGTCCTGAATAGCTGCTTCAACGGCCTCAAAGTCATCAATATCCACAAAACTTGTGGTGATGCCATAGCGGGGAAGGGTTTCTTTGAAAAGATTGAAGGTTCCGCCGTAGAGGGTTGTTGCAGCGACAATATGGTCACCAGCATGAGCAAGCGCTAAAATGGTGTAAGTGATGGCTGCCATACCTGATGCAGTCGCAAGAGCACCGATGCCACCTTCTAGGGCTGCTATACGATTCTCGAAAGTCGCAACGGTTGGGTTGTTGATGCGGGTATAGATATTACCTAACTTACGAAGGGCAAATAGATCTTCTGCCTCCTGAGCATCATCAAAGACATACGAGGTTGTTTGATAAATAGGGACAGCACGTGATTTTGAAGCAGAATCGACTTCCTGTCCTGCATGAAGCTGTAAGGTCTCGAAATGAAATTCTCTGGTCATAAGTTAACTCCTCAAATCGTAATAAATCCATTTTACAGGATTTTTGATGGCTTGACCAATACTTATTTTTAGCAAAAAGGTATAGCCAAAAACTATAACTCCTCCTGAAAAAAGAGGAGCTCTATCAGGAAGCTCCTCTGGTAATTTTAAGAAATAGCAACAATTGTCCGTCCGAGGTGACGGCCTTCTTTGAGTGCTAAAATGGTATCTGGTAATTCCTGCAGACTGATTTCATTGACTTCTAGCTGGTCGGTAATCTTCCAGTCAGTAGCAAATTTTTCCCATACACGACAGCGCTTATCGTGACTGATTTGAACAGAATCAATTCCCAGTGCTTTCACACCGCGTAGGATGAAGGGGAGTACATTGGTGGTCAACTTTATGCCCGCTGCATTTCCGCAGAGCGAGATGGCTCCATCGTAGTCAATCTGTGGGATGAGATGGGCTGCGACATCGCCTCCAACTGTATCCAACACATAATCATAGACACCTTTCAAAAGAAGGGGATTTTCTTTCAGGAAGACCTGTTCAGGCTTGATAATATGACTAGCTCCTAGTCTAGTCACCAAAGGATCTTGGTTATCCTTGCGAGTAAGAGCTGTAATGTTTGGATAACCGGCCGCCTTTAGTATTGCTAAGGCAACGCTGCCGACACCCCCGCTTGCCCCAGTTACCAAGATACGAGGTGCATTCTGAACAGCCATTCCTGCTTCTTCCAAAGCCAATACAGATAAGCCTGCTGTCAAACCAGCCGTACCCAGCATCATGGCTTCTTTCATAGATAGGCCTTCTGGAAGTGGAACCACCCAGTCGTGCGGAAGGCGGGCGTACTCTGCAAAGCCACCAGTATGAGACATTCCCATCTCGTAACCGGTCACTATGACTTCTTGACCTACTGAAAACTCTTCTGCTTCAGATGAAACAACAATTCCTGCCAAATCAATACCTGGTATCATCGGGTAGTTTCGGATAACACCAGCATTTTTCTGGACTGCCAGCATATCTTTGTAATTGACAGAACTGTATACCACCTTAATCAGAACATCTCCCTTGTCTAGATCGTCCAAACTAATTTGTTTGGGTCCAAAAACAATCTGATCTTCTACCGATTCAACAACCATAGCTGTAAATTGTGTGATTTCTTGCATGTAAACCTCCATAAAAAATCTATACCTAGCAAATGACGACGCTCTTCCTAACCTTTGAGCGAAGCGATTGCTTCGAGCCCTCCTTTCTTTTCTTCTATTCATATAATAATATTTTTAAACATGAAAATCTAGTCTTTTGAACGAACTTTTATTCCTTTTAAAACAAGCAAAAAACCGTCTGACAGACGGTTTAACGAACTTGTTCAAAACGAAGGTGAACATTGATACGATCGCCATAACCATTGCGCTCCAAATCGCGTTGCAGACGGTAGGAAATGTAATGTTCAGCAATCGTAATATAGCCTGCGTCAAGAAGGCGATGCTCAACTTGTGATTGGACCATACTAATGGTTGGACGCTCTGTGTGAGCTTCTTCCAAGTCTAGGACAACTTTCTTGGTTACTTGAGCCAAGTTCTTGCGCCAGGTATCATCAATCACATAGACAGTCTGAGCAGCTTTAATGATGGCCTGATAAATCTTATCTGGATCAAAGTCAACAACTTCTCCACTACGTTTAATGACTTGCATAAAAGCTCCTTTCTGGTTTATAAAAACCCTTTCATTCTACTTCTATTATCCAAGTATTATGTAAATTTGTCAAGATTTTTTTCATGAATATGGTATAATATTTTCAGTATGAAGAAAAGCATCTAAAGATGTGTTAACTGAAAAGGAGAACTATATGACAAATGCGATGCCAAAACGTCAAGATATTGATGTTCAGCTAACTTGGAACACTGATCTGATTTTTCCAACACAAGAAGATTTCAAGCTTGCTCTTGCAGATTACAAATCTTCAGTAGAAACGTTTGAGAAGACCTATAAGGGGCAGCTCACCGACCTTGAAACCATCGTGGCAGCCCTAAAACATTATGAAACTCTGGCTATTTTAAGAGGGAAACTCTTCAACTATGCCTTTTTGCCACTTGAAGTGGATAAGTTTAATACGGAATTAGCTAGCTTGGCAAATGAGTTCCAATTGGTAGCTGCTATTGTGGCGCCACTTCTATCCTTCCTTGAAACAGAACTTGCTCTTTTGGATCAAGCACTCCTGGAAGCGGTGATTGCTGATCAGCCACAGTGGACTTCCTACATTCAAGAAATCATTCGCTTCAAGCCGCATCAGTTGCACCCACTCCAAGAGGAGTTGCTGGCAAGCTTTGCTCCTACTTTTGACCAACCTTACCTGAACTACGGTACTACTAAGTTTGAAGACATGACCTTTGAAAACTTTGAAGCCAATGGTCAGACCTACGGTAACAGCTATGTGCTTTTTGAGAATGATTATGAAATCAGCCATGATACTGAACTTCGTCGCAAGTCTGCTGCTAGTTTCTACTCTACCCTCAAGAAATATAAGAATACTACTGCTGCAACCTATCTTTCACATATCAAGAATGAGCAAATTGAAGCAAAGTTGCGCGGATTCCAATCAACCATTGACTACTTGCTCTTCCAACAGAATGTATCTCGCGATCTCTTCAACCGTCAAATTGATGTGATCATGAAAGAATTGGCACCGCATATGCGTCGCTATGTTAAATTGGTCGCAAAAGCTCATAATCTGGAAACTATTACACACGCTGACCTAAAAATCAGCCTTCCTTCTGATTATAATCAGCGGATTACTCCTGAGGATTCCAAACAATTTCTAATTGACTGTTTAGGAGTTCTTGGAGAAGACTACGTTAAGATGATTGAGCGCTCTTTTGATGAGCGGTGGACCGACTTCGCCCAAAATGAAGGCAAGGCAACGGGTGGTTTCTGTGCTACTCTCTATGATGGCCCATCCTATATCCTGCTTTCTTGGACTGGTCTAATGAATGAAGTCTTGGTCTTGGCCCATGAGCTAGGACACGCAGGACACTTCCAGCTAGCGAAAAAGCAAAGCATTCTCAACTACGAGCCATCTCTCTACTTCATCGAAGCGCCATCTACGGCCAATGAAGTCTTGACCTGCAATACCTTGCTCAAACAAAATCAGGATCCCGGTTTCCAAGCCTATCTTATTAGTGAGTTAATCAGCCGTACCTACTTCCACAACATGGTGACCCACCTCTTGGAAGCAGCTTTCCAACGTGAAGTCTACACTCGTTTGGACAAGGATGAATACCTCAATGGTGATATTCTTTGCCAGATTAAGCTGGATGTCATCAAGGAATTCTGGGGTGAGGACTTTGAAATCGGTGAAGATGCTGGTCTCATCTGGATGCGTCAACCACACTATTATCTAGGCTTGTACCCATATACCTACTCAGCTGGTTTGACCATCGGTACTGCCATGGCCAAACAACTAGAAGAAAATCCTGAAGCTGTGGTTGAAAGATGGCTTGAAACTCTTTCACTCGGAGCTAGCATGTCTGCACAGGACCTTGCTAAGTATGCCGGTGTGGATGTTTCAACAGACCAACCACTTAAAGAAACCATCGCCTATGTAGGTTCCTTGGTGGATAAACTGGAGGAATTGGTTTAGACATAAAAAGAAAGGCCTTGTGGATTTCCCACAGGGTCTTTGCTTGTTTTATAGAATAAATGAGAGGATTAGCCCACCTAAAATACCGCCAACAAGGGCTGCCAGTAAGTTGAGTTTGGCTTTACCAATCTTGCCGCCACGGGCTACTGAGGCAACGAAGACACCGACTCCTGCTGCCAATCCCATATCTACCCAAGCGTCGCCTGTTTGGGTCATGAGACCGACACCGTGGTTGAGTGTCCAGATGGTTCCTACAATCATAGCAGCTGCTACCCAACCACCGATGGGACCCCAGTTATCAACCATTTTTCCCCAAATCATGCGGATAACAAATGGAAAGATAAAAGCTCCTACTACTGTTGCAATGGCTTGTTGAATTGTCATCTTTCTACCTCCTTAATCCTTTTCCATATCCACTTCTACTTTGGCCGCAAAGAGCCCTCCAAGAGTCGCTCCGACAATGACCAGTAGAATGGTTGGAAGGGAATCAACAACGGTATGAAAACCGTATAAGAAGGCATCCCTAAAGACGCCGCAAATGGCGATGGCTAATCCCATGTCAACAAAAGCTGCATCTGCATCCTGCTTGATTAGTCCGTGATAATGATTCATGTACCACATTGGGCCGATGATGATAAAGGCCGCAAAATAACCACCTGCTATGCCATAAGTGTTGGCAAAAGCTCCCCAGACACTCATCACAATCATGCCTGCAATCATATATCCTACGGTTGAACGTAAAAATTTCATAAAACCTCCAATATTGTCAAGGGAAAGAGGACTTCTTTCCTTATCATGAGGGAAGGCCAGACCTGCTGGCATTTCCCTACTTGTATTATATTATCTATCTTTCAGATAGGTCAAATCATTCTTAGTTAACGCTTCTATTAGTAAATCTTTATGATTTGCTACTTCTTCATCTGTCCATTGGTAGTAGGCCGCCATTTCCAGCAAAATATCTGGTAGGACGGTATCCACCTGTTCCCGCATAAAGAGCATGTAGTTGGTCCGGCGGAGCAGGTAATCAACTGGTGTCAAGGTCATCTCTTCTTTCATGGCATAGTGAAGCGACAGGAGGTCACGCTGGTTCAAGTCAGATACCGCTTCAATTTTATGGTTGAGGGCATAGACTTTTGGTGCGTTTGAGCCATAAAGATTGGCCAGATAGAGGGCATCTTCGTAGGCAAGACCTTTTTTCACTCCCAGCTGAGCCAGGTGCTCGATTTCTTCTGCAACATTGGCAGGGTTGAGTTCACCACCTGAAACTGGGTAGGTTTTCGAATTGATAAGCTTGAAGCTGCGGCCATGTTCCTCTTTCAAGATAGCTGCTACCTTGTCCATGGCCCCTTCGGCCATCTTACGAAAATCTGTAATCTTACCACCAGCCAGGGTGAGCAAGCCGTTGTCATCTCGGTCAAGGGACGAACCACGGGATACCGCCGAAGGATCCAGCGTTTTCTCAGATACGCTACCTTCCAAATGGGTCAAATCATGCTCGACATCATCGCGGCTCTTTTCCTGGTTCAGGTAGGCTTTGACGGTTTCAATTAGGCTGTTGAAACTTTCATCGCTGATTTTGCCGTTATTCCCACCATTGTAGTCTGAAGCTCCGTTTCCTGAAAGGAGAGGACGAAGGCCAGCCCAGCCACTTTCGATGTCATCAAGAGTAAGATGTGCTTCAGGGAAGCGGTTGTTGACAATGGCCAAGAGGTAATCAACATCTTCTTGGGTGACCATTGGATTGGCCAAATCACCGGTATAGTCCGTATCGGTTGTTCCAAAGTAGGTCTTATTCTCCCGCGGTAGGACGAAGACCATGCGTCCATCAGCCTGTCCTGTATCGAAATAGGTTGGCTGCGGTACAGACAAGCGGGAACTGTCCACCACCAGGTGAACCCCCTTGGTTGGTCTCATTTGAAGGATACCTGAACCTTCTCCGCCAAGATTGCGGACTTCATCGCTCCATGGTCCTGTTGTATTGATGACCAGGCGGGCACGAATTTCGAAAGTGCTGTCTGTCAGCAAGTCACGAGCGACAATACCGACAACCTTTCCAGCTTCATCCTTGATGAAGGATTCTGCCTTTACTCGGCTGGCAATCAAGGCCCCGTCTTTAGCTGCGCGCTTGATATTTTCGATGACCAGACGGGCATCGTTATTGCGATAGTCCAGATAGACACCGCCGCCGAGCAAGCCTTCTTGTTTGAGATGAGGTTCTCTTTCCAGGACTTCTTCTTTGGTTAAAACCTTGTTGGCCAAGTCTGTGTTATTGACACCAGCCAGGAGGTCATAGAGATCCATGGCTACTTTAAGGCGGAAGAGGCTAAAGGTTGAACCTTCTTCATCATAGACAGGCAATAACATAGGGTCTGGCTTTGGAATATGAGGAGCAATCTGCTGAACAACTGCCCGTTCCGAAACAGTATCGGAAACCACCTCTACATCAAATTGCTTGAGATAGCGCAGGCCGCCATGGACCAGCTTGGTGGAACGGCTGGAAGTACCTTCTGCAAAGTCCTGCATTTCAATCAAGCCCGTTTCCATTCCGCTGGCTGCTGCTTGAAGGGCCACGCCTGCCCCAGTAATACCTCCTCCTATAATCAAGAGATCCAACTGGCGGTCTTGCATTTTTTCAATGGCTAATCGTCTAGTTTCTTTTGAAAATTCCATCTTATTCTCTTTCTAGCCTTAGGCTTCGTCATCCACTTGAGCAAATAATTGGGTCGCTGCAACGGCTCGTTTCCAACCCTTGTAAAGTTGTTCCTTGCGGGCTTCGTTCATAGCTGGTTGGAAGGATTGACCAACGGCATTCAATTCTTTCAACTCATCCAAGTCCTTCCAGAAGCCAACTGCCAAACCGGCCAAGAAGGCTGCTCCAAGAGCGGTCGTTTCCAAGTTTTTGGCGCGGGCAATTTCGATACCGAGAATATCAGCCTGGAATTGCATGAGCAGACTGTTCATTGCTGCCCCACCATCAACTTTGAGGACAGAGATGTCGATGCCTGAGTCAAGCTGCATGGTGTCAATGACATCCCGAACCTGATAAGCAATGGATTGAAGAGTTGCTTTCACAAAATCTTCCTTGCTGGTACCACGGGTCAAACCGAAGACCGAACCACGGGCATCTGAGTTCCAGTAAGGGGCTCCGAGGCCTGTAAAGGCTGGCACGACGTAGACTTCATCATTGCTGGTCGAATTGCGGGCAAGTTCTTCTGATTCTGGAGATTCCTTGATCATCCGCATGCCATCACGCAGCCATTGGATAGCAGAACCTGCGATAAAGATAGAGCCTTCCAGAGCATAATAGACCTTGCCATTGATGCCATAGCCGATGGTGGTCAAGAGGCTGTTTTCAGAAAGCTGCATCTCTTCACCTGTATTCATCACGATGAAGGAACCAGTGCCGTAGGTGTTCTTGACCATACCTGGTTCAAAGGCTAGCTGACCAAAGAGGGCCGCCTGCTGGTCTCCTGCCATACCTGAAATTGGAACTTCTGCACCATAGAAATGGAATGGGGCTGTTGTGCCGTAGATTTCTGAGTTTGATTTTACCTCTGGCAACATGGCTTTAGGAATATTGAGGAGGGCTAAAATCTCCTCATCCCACTTGAGCTCCTTGATGTTGTAGAGCATGGTTCGAGCCGCATTGGAATAATCGGTCACATGGCAAGCACCGTTGGTCAATTTCCAAACCAACCAGGTATCGATGGTGCCAAAGAGGATTTCACCCTTTTCAGCCCGCTCTTGAGCTCCCGGAACCTGATCCAGAATCCAACGCACCTTAGTCGCTGAGAAATAGGCATCGATGACCAGACCTGTTTTTTGATGGAAGAGTTCAGAGTAGCCATCCTGCTTGAGCTGGTCAGCGATATGGGCTGTTTGGCGAGATTGCCAGACGATGGCATTGTAGATAGGAAGACCGGTTTCCTTATCCCAGACGACAGTTGTTTCCCGCTGGTTGGTAATGCCAATCCCTTCAATCTGATCAGGACGGACACCACTTTCGATAAAGGAGCCGGCGATGACTGATTGGACAGAGTTCCAGATTTCGTTGGCATTGTGTTCTACCCAGCCTGGTTTTGGAAAGATTTGGGTGAATTCTTTTTGGTAGCTACCAACTTTTTCACCTTTTTTATTAAAAATGATGGCACGCGAACTAGTGGTTCCTTGGTCGATGGCCATGATGAATTTTTCTGTTGACATAAGAGTCCTCCTGAAAATTGATATTGAAAACGCTTCCGCTTCTTCTTGATTTTATTGTAAACCATTCTGGATATTTTTTCCTATCATTTTTTTCATTCTGCTGAAAAAATCTGATAGAAATTTCTCTCATCACTTGCCAGCAAAGGGTTTTTCAAGCAAAAAAATCCCAGAAAAAACTGAGATTTTGGTCACTTATCGTCGTTCAATGGTAAAGTCTGGCTGCTGAGAAATCTTTTCTGCCTCCAGCTCCTTCTCCTGATAGAGTCCATCAAGAATGGCTTTTAGGCTCTGTAAATCCTGATAAGCTAAGCCTCCCTGCAAATAATACACCTGCTTGTTTTTCAAAGGAAAGCCATCTGAAATGATGTAATCATAGGTCATCCCCTCCTGATATTCTTCGATGCTGGCAAAGCGATTTCGCTCCAAACTTTGCCGCAACTGATGCAGCAAGGGATAGGCTAAAACCTGATGGTAGCTGGAAACGAAACCAATGCGCAGTCGGATGGGTTTGACCTGACTCAGGTAAACATAGAGACTGACAATTTTGGGCACAAAGACAGACTTTTCCAAGGCAGTCAGGGACCATTTCCGGCCATAGAGGGTCTGATGGACCTCTGTCAGAAGACTTAAGGCTTCTTCTTTGAACTGGTCCTCCGCAACCGCCCATCGCTCCATCCCTGTCTGAATGCTAGACTGGAAAAAGTAGAACTGACTAAGAATCTGATTGAGATGATACAAACCTTCTTCGACCATGGGAAGCTGGGAAGAAAAATAGCTGCGGATAGCTTGATAGGCCCATGAAGTCGCCTGCATAATCGGCCCGCCAAAACCTAACACCTGCTCCAGTTTTTCCGGTTTCAAGAGAAACTGGCTAAAGAGAAAGGCAAAAAGGCACATGATTTCCCCCTCATGAAAGGAGAAAGCAAACTGTTGGTGGATGGTGAGGGCGAACTTACGGAGCCGTTTATAAAATTTATGCTCTTCATAGGGCTTCATGAGCTGGACCAAATCCTTAAAATCAAGATGCCGTAAGCGCATCCGTTTCTGCTGGATGGTCAACCACAGAGCCAACTGCTGTTCTTGTCTGGGATTGAAACTGGACTCATAAAAGCGCTCAAAAATGGACAAATTTCCAAGCTGTTCTTGGTAGGCCAAGCGCTTTTCCATTTGTGCCTGTGTCATGGTTTGCCAAAAAAGTTGGTAATAGAAATAGCGAATCTGCAGCTCACTGCCCTTGATGCGGCCGTTTCGAATGCTGATCTTATTTTCCTGCAAGGACTTATTGAGGGAAGAAAGCTGCCTATTGAGAGTAGCCTCACTGATGAGCAAGGTCTGGGAAAGGCCTTGAATGGAAAACTCCTCCTTGTCAAACAAGTAAAGCAAAATCTGATATTTGATACTTTCTCTACATAAAAAGGAAAGAATATCTTGTTTCGTCAAGACGGAAGACCGCTCCATGAGGAGGAAATCCCCTTCAATCCGAAAGGCAAGATCCAACTGCTCTTCTTCTGCATGCTCACAAAAAGCTTGGATATATCGGGTCAGAGTTGAACGTGAAAGGTCCAGTTCCTGACTGAGTTCCTTAAGGGTCAAAGGTCTAACCGAATCCTGCAAACGAAGGTAGAGTTGGTAGATGGCCCTTTCCTTTTTTTCTAATAAATCAATCATCTGCATCCTTCCACCTCTCATTCCTCAGCCCGAAGCAGACGGTGGTAGAGATTGGCAGCCTCAACCAAGATAGGCACCAGAGGCCTGCTTCTCGGCAACCACAGCCAGCTCTGCTCTAGGAAATCCTGAAGACAGAGTCCTTGGGAAATGGCCAAAGCCAGACTGTCCATCTGCTCCAAATGCTGAGACTTGGAAACCAACTGCCCCCCAAGAATCCGACCACTCTCCTTGGTCAGGACTAGCTTAAAGTCAACTAGCCTTTCATCCCAGTCACTAAAGGGACGCTGTAAACGGATAGTCCTGATTTCCTGCCTCAGTTCAGCCTCCGCCTCAGTCAAACCGACGCTAGTCAGGTAATAACCAAAGAGGTGACTGGAAATTATACGATTGACCTCTTTGAGTGGCCGCTTCCGATCGACTAGATTTTGAGCTACTAGTCGGCCTGTCAGAATTGCATGATTGATCATAGGCAGGTAGGCTTTTCCCAAAAAGGCATAGGGAAGCTGAATCAGATCCCCAACTGCAAATACAGCTTCCTGGCTGGTTTGCAAAAACGCATCCACCCAGATGGTTCCATCAGAATTGAGTTCAAGGGCACCTTCAAAAAGTGCACTATTGGGCTTGAAGTTGGTCCCAATCAGAAGATAATCTGCCTCATACTGTCCATGGATGCTTTCCAGTTTCACCTTGTCAGCTGACCCAGAAAGGCTAATATCATTGACCGTTTCTGAAAGATGAAGGTCTAGCCCAGCCTCTTCCAATTTCAAGCGGAGCTTCTCCGTCATTTCCCTATCAAAATATTTGGCCAAAAGGGAATCCTGGGCTTCAAACAAGCTGAGCCTTACTGGGAGCTGGCTTAGGGCCTCCAAGCTTTCCAAACCAATCTGGCCCCCGCCAATCAGGGCAATGGACTGGGCATCCCTTAGCTTTTCCAGACTGGCTTGGGCCGCCCCAATGGTCTTTGAAGAAAGCAGGCGGGGCTCCAATTCCCCAGTCGAGCGCTCCCAGATCTGGCTGGCTCCCATGGCAAGAATCAAGTAATCATAAGCCAGCTCAAAGACAGTCTCTCCTTTTTCGAGGAGGACTGTTTTTCTACCACAATTCAAGCCAATCAGACTGGTCTCTAATTTCCAGTCCAGATCAGCCTGCTCCGCATCTTTTACCAAGGAAATTCGGGCTTGGTCCCAAGAAGTCAAACTGCCCTTCAGCTTCCAATTCAAGGCATTGGGAAAATAGCCGACTTCCTTTTCTCTATCTATCAAATGAATACTTGCTTCTGGATAAGCCGCCCGACATTCTATGGCGGCAGTTAAACCAGCAAAGGATGCACCAACAATCACAATATCCATCTTCATCCTCCTTATCCCTAACATTATATCATCAAACTGCCCTTTTCGGTTTGGAAAGGCTTACAGCTTCTTGGTTTATACAAAAAAACAGAGAAGAATCAAATTGAACTTCTCTGTTTTTCATGTTCTATAGACTCCCTCAAAAGAGAAGAAACAGTTGATAAGGTTAATCTAAAACATTAATCTTCTGACTGATTATTCTTTCTCTTTCTACGAGCAATTAGTGCTGCCGCAGCTAGCAATCCAAGACTGCCAAATAATCCTGTTTGTGATTTCGATTCACCAGTATTAGGCAATCTTTCTGAACTTGTTGCAAGTTTGCTTGCTGACCTTGGTTTCCACATAGTTGACGCACTTAATGACGCAGACTCAGAGGCTGACGTACTTGCACTGGTCGATGCACTCAAGGATGCGGACTCGGAAGCCGATGTACTTGCGCTGGTTGAGGCGCTCAAGGATGCCGACTCAGAGGCTGACGTACTTGCGCTGATTGAAGCACTCATTGAAGCTGACTCAGAAGCTGACGTACTTGCGCTGGTTGATGCGCTTAGAGATGCGGACTCGGAGGCCGACGTGCTTGCACTGGTCGATGCACTCAGGGATGCGGATTCTGAAGCTGACGTGCTTGCGCTAGTTGATGCACTTAGTGACGCAGACTCGGAGGCCGATGTGCTCGCTGAAGTTGAGGCGCTCAAGGATGCAGATTCAGAAGCTGACGTGCTTGCGCTGGTCGATGCACTCAAGGACGCGGACTCGGAGGCTGACGTACTTGCGCTGGTTGAGGCGCTTAGCGATGCTGACTCAGAGGCTGACGTACTTGCGCTGGTTGATGCGCTTAGAGATGCGGACTCAGAGGCCGACGTGCTTGCACTGGTCGATGCACTCAGGGATGCGGATTCTGAAGCTGACGTGCTTGCGCTGGTTGAGGCGCTGAGTGACGCAGACTCGGATGCCGACGTACTTGCGCTAGTTGAAGCGCTGAGTGACGCTGACTCGGAGGCTGACGTACTTGCGCTAGTTGAGGCGCTCAAGGATGCCGACTCAGAGGCGGATGTGCTTGCTGAAGTCGAGGCACTTAAGGATGCGGATTCTGAAGCTGACGTGCTTGCTGAAGTTGATGCAGATTCAGAAGCTGACGTACTTGCGCTAGTTGAGGCGCTCAAGGATGCCGACTCGGAAGCCGATGTACTTGCACTGGTTGATGCACTCAAGGATGCGGACTCGGAGGCTGACGTACTTGCCGAGGTTGACGCACTCAAGGATGCGGATTCTGAAGCTGATGTGCTTGCTGAAGTTGATGCAGATTCAGAAGCTGACGTACTTGCGCTAGTTGAGGCGCTCAAGGATGCCGACTCAGAGGCTGATGTACTTGCTGAAGTCGAGGCGCTTAGTGACGCAGACTCGGAAGCCGACGTACTTGCGCTAGTTGAAGCGCTGAGTGACGCAGACTCGGAAGCTGACGTACTTGCGCTGGTTGAGGCGCTTAGCGATGCTGACTCAGAGGCTGACGTACTTGCGCTGGTCGATGCACTTAGTGATGCCGACTCGGAGGCCGATGTGCTTGCGCTAGTTGACGCACTTAGTGACGCGGACTCGGAAGCTGACGTACTTGCTGAAGTCGAGGCACTCAGGGATGCTGACTCAGAAGCCGACGTACTTGCGCTCGTTGAAGCGCTGAGTGACGCAGACTCAGAAGCTGACGTACTTGCGCTGGTCGATGCGCTTAGAGATGCGGACTCGGATGCTGATGTACTTGCTGAAGTTGATGCACTCAAGGATGCAGACTCAGAGGCTGACGTACTTGCTGAAGTTGATGCACTCAAGGATGCTGACTCAGAAGCTGACGTGCTTGCACTAGTTGATGCACTTAGTGACGCTGACTCAGAGGCTGACGTGCTTGCTGAAGTCGAGGCACTCAGGGATGCTGACTCAGAAGCCGACGTACTTGCGCTAGTTGATGCGCTTAGAGATGCGGACTCGGAAGCTGACGTACTTGCACTGGTCGATGCACTTAAGGATGCTGACTCAGAAGCGGATGTGCTTGCCGAAGTCGAGGCACTAGTTGACGCAGACTCGGAGGCGGATGTACTTGCCGAGGTTGACGCACTTAGTGACGCAGACTCGGAGGCGGATGTACTTGCCGAGGTTGACGCACTTAGTGACGCAGACTCGGATGCCGACGTACTTGCGCTCGTTGAAGCGCTGAGTGACGCAGACTCGGATGCCGACGTACTTGCCGAGGTTGATGCACTAGTTGATGCAGAGTCAGACGCGGATGTACTTGCGCTAGTTGATGCACTGAGTGACGCGGACGCGGACTCGGAGGCGGATGTACTTGCCGAGGTTGACGCACTTAGTGACGCAGACTCGGATGCCGACGTACTTGCGCTCGTTGAAGCGCTGAGTGACGCAGACTCGGATGCCGACGTACTTGCCGAGGTTGATGCACTAGTTGATGCAGAGTCAGACGCGGATGTACTTGCGCTAGTTGATGCACTGAGTGACGCAGACTCGGAGGCGGATGTGCTTGCTGAAGTCGAGGCACTTAGTGACGCGGACTCGGACGCTGATGTACTTGCTGAAGTTGATGCACTCAAGGATGCGGATTCTGAAGCTGATGTACTTGCGCTCGTTGAGGCGCTCAAGGATGCCGACTCAGAGGCTGACGTACTTGCGCTGGTCGATGCACTTAGTGATGCCGACTCGGAGGCCGATGTGCTTGCGCTGGTTGAGGCGCTTAGAGATGCGGACTCGGAGGCTGACGTACTTGCGCTCGTTGAGGCGCTCAAGGATGCCGACTCAGAGGCTGACGTACTTGCACTGGTTGATGCACTCAAGGATGCGGACTCGGAAGCCGATGTACTTGCGCTGGTTGAGGCGCTTAGAGATGCGGACTCGGAGGCTGACGTACTTGCGCTCGTTGAGGCGCTCAAGGATGCCGACTCAGAGGCTGACGTACTTGCACTGGTCGATGCACTCAAGGATGCGGACTCGGAAGCCGAGGTGCTGGCGCTGGTGGACGCACTGAGCGATGCTGACTCAGAGGCTGACGTACTTGCACTGGTCGATGCACTCAAGGATGCGGACTCGGAAGCCGAGGTGCTTGCGCTAGTTGATGCACTCAAGGATGCTGACTCAGAGGCTGACGTACTTGCGCTAGTTGAGGCGCTTAGAGATGCGGACTCGGAGGCTGACGTACTTGCGCTCGTTGAGGCGCTCAAGGATGCTGACTCAGAGGCTGACGTACTTGCACTGGTCGATGCACTCAAGGATGCGGATTCTGAAGCTGACGTGCTTGCGCTAGTTGATGCACTCAAGGATGCTGACTCAGAGGCTGACGTACTTGCGCTAGTTGAGGCGCTTAGAGATGCGGACTCGGAAGCTGACGTACTTGCACTGGTCGATGCACTTAAGGATGCTGACTCAGAAGCGGATGTGCTTGCCGAAGTCGAGGCACTAGTTGACGCAGACTCGGAGGCGGATGTACTTGCCGAGGTTGACGCACTTAGTGACGCAGACTCGGAGGCGGATGTACTTGCCGAGGTTGACGCACTTAGTGACGCAGACTCGGATGCCGACGTACTTGCGCTCGTTGAAGCGCTGAGTGACGCAGACTCGGATGCCGACGTACTTGCCGAGGTTGATGCACTAGTTGATGCAGAGTCAGACGCGGATGTACTTGCGCTAGTTGATGCACTGAGTGACGCGGACGCGGACTCGGAGGCGGATGTACTTGCCGAGGTTGACGCACTTAGTGACGCAGACTCGGATGCCGACGTACTTGCGCTCGTTGAAGCGCTGAGTGACGCAGACTCGGATGCCGACGTACTTGCCGAGGTTGATGCACTAGTTGATGCAGAGTCAGACGCGGATGTACTTGCGCTAGTTGATGCACTGAGTGACGCAGACTCGGAGGCGGATGTGCTTGCTGAAGTCGAGGCACTTAGTGACGCGGACTCGGACGCTGATGTACTTGCTGAAGTTGATGCACTCAAGGATGCGGATTCTGAAGCTGATGTACTTGCGCTCGTTGAGGCGCTCAAGGATGCCGACTCAGAGGCTGACGTACTTGCGCTGGTCGATGCACTTAGTGATGCCGACTCGGAGGCCGATGTGCTTGCGCTAGTTGATGCACTCAGGGATGCGGACTCGGATGCTGACGTACTTGCTGAAGTTGAGGCGCTCAAGGATGCCGACTCAGAGGCTGACGTACTTGCGCTGGTCGATGCACTCAAGGATGCGGACTCGGAAGCCGAGGTGCTGGCGCTGGTCGATGCGCTTAGAGATGCGGACTCGGATGCTGATGTACTTGCTGAAGTTGATGCACTCAAGGATGCAGACTCAGAGGCTGACGTACTTGCTGAAGTCGAGGCACTCAGGGATGCTGACTCAGAAGCCGACGTACTTGCGCTCGTTGAAGCGCTGAGTGACGCAGACTCAGAAGCTGACGTACTTGCGCTGGTCGATGCACTTAAGGATGCTGACTCAGAAGCGGATGTGCTTGCCGAAGTCGATGCACTAGTTGACGCGGACTCGGAAGCTGACGTACTTGCACTGGTCGATGCACTTAAGGATGCGGACTCGGACGCTGATGTGCTTGCCGAAGTCGATGCACTAGTTGACGCAGACTCGGAGGCCGATGTGCTTGCGCTAGTTGATGCACTTAGTGACGCAGACTCGGAGGCGGATGTACTTGCCGAGGTTGACGCACTTAGTGACGCAGACTCGGAGGCTGACGTACTTGCGCTTGTTGAAGCGCTCAAGGATGCCGACTCAGAGGCTGACGTACTTGCGCTGGTCGATGCACTCAAGGATGCGGATTCTGAAGCTGATGTACTTGCGCTAGTTGATGCACTGAGTGACGCGGACTCGGAGGCTGACGTGCTTGCCGAGGTTGACGCACTTAGTGACGCGGACTCAGACGCGGATGTACTTGCACTAGTTGATGCACTCATTGAGGCTGACTCAGAAGCCGACGTGCTTGCGCTAGTTGATGCACTTAGTGACGCAGACTCGGAGGCTGACGTACTTGCGCTCGTTGAGGCGCTCAAGGATGCTGACTCAGAGGCTGACGTACTTGCACTGGTCGATGCACTCAAGGATGCGGACTCGGAAGCCGAGGTGCTTGCGCTAGTTGATGCACTCAAGGATGCGGACTCGGACGCTGATGTACTTGCTGAAGTCGAGGCACTCAGGGATGCGGACTCAGAAGCTGACGTACTTGCCGAGGTTGAGGCACTCAAGGATGCCGACTCAGAGGCTGACGTACTTGCACTGGTCGATGCACTCAAGGATGCGGACTCGGAAGCCGATGTACTTGCGCTGGTTGAGGCGCTTAGAGATGCGGACTCGGAGGCTGACGTACTTGCGCTCGTTGAGGCGCTCAAGGATGCCGACTCAGAGGCTGACGTACTTGCACTGGTCGATGCACTCAAGGATGCGGACTCGGAAGCCGAGGTGCTGGCGCTGGTGGACGCACTGAGCGATGCTGACTCAGAGGCTGACGTACTTGCACTGGTCGATGCACTCAAGGATGCGGATTCTGAAGCTGACGTGCTTGCGCTAGTTGATGCACTCAAGGATGCTGACTCAGAGGCTGACGTACTTGCGCTAGTTGAGGCGCTTAGAGATGCGGACTCGGAGGCTGACGTACTTGCGCTCGTTGAGGCGCTCAAGGATGCCGACTCAGAGGCTGACGTACTTGCACTGGTCGATGCACTCAAGGATGCGGACTCGGAAGCCGAGGTGCTGGCGCTGGTGGACGCACTGAGCGATGCTGACTCAGAGGCTGACGTACTTGCACTGGTCGATGCACTCAAGGATGCGGACTCGGAAGCCGAGGTGCTTGCGCTAGTTGATGCACTCAAGGATGCTGACTCAGAGGCTGACGTACTTGCGCTAGTTGAGGCGCTTAGAGATGCGGACTCGGAGGCTGACGTACTTGCGCTCGTTGAGGCGCTCAAGGATGCTGACTCAGAGGCTGACGTACTTGCACTGGTCGATGCACTCAAGGATGCGGATTCTGAAGCTGACGTGCTTGCGCTAGTTGATGCACTCAAGGATGCTGACTCAGAGGCTGACGTACTTGCGCTAGTTGAGGCGCTTAGAGATGCGGACTCGGAGGCTGACGTACTTGCGCTCGTTGAGGCGCTCAAGGATGCTGACTCAGAGGCTGACGTACTTGCACTGGTTGATGCACTCAAGGATGCGGACTCAGAGGCTGACGTACTTGCACTGGTTGATGCACTCAAGGATGCCGACTCGGAAGCCGATGTACTTGCGCTCGTTGAGGCGCTCAAGGATGCCGACTCAGAGGCTGACGTACTTGCACTGGTTGATGCACTCAAGGATGCGGACTCAGAGGCTGACGTACTTGCACTGGTTGATGCACTCAAGGATGCAGATTCAGAAGCTGACGTACTTGCGCTGGTGGATGCACTCAAGGATGCGGACTCGGAAGCTGACGTACTTGCCGAGGTTGAGGCACTCAAGGATGCCGACTCAGAGGCTGACGTACTTGCCGAGGTTGAGGCGCTTAGAGAGGCTGACGTACTTGCACTGGTCGATGCACTAGTTGACGCAGACTCAGAGGCTGACGTACTTGCCGAGGTTGAGGCGCTCAAGGATGCTGACTCGGAGGCTGACGTACTTGCTGAAGTTGATGCACTCAAGGATGCGGACTCGGAAGCTGATGTACTTGCTGAAGTCGAGGCACTCAGGGATGCCGACTCGGAAGCCGATGTACTTGCGCTCGTTGAGGCGCTCAAGGATGCCGACTCAGAGGCTGACGTACTTGCGCTAGTTGATGCACTTAGTGACGCAGACTCGGATGCTGACGTGCTTGCGCTGGTGGATGCACTCAAGGATGCGGACTCGGAAGCTGACGTACTTGCGCTCGTTGAGGCGCTCAAGGATGCCGACTCAGAGGCTGACGTACTTGCACTGGTCGATGCACTCAAGGATGCTGACTCAGAAGCCGACGTACTTGCGCTAGTTGATGCACTTAGAGATGCGGACTCGGAGGCGGATGCGCTTGCTGAAGTCGAGGCGCTCAAGGATGCCGACTCAGAGGCTGACGTACTTGCGCTAGTTGATGCGCTTAGAGATGCGGACTCGGAGGCGGATGCGCTTGCTGAAGTCGAGGCACTTAGTGACGCGGACTCAGATGCGGATGTGCTTACGCTGGTGGACGCACTTAGTGATGCAGACTCGGAGGCAGATAGACTAGCCGAGTTTGATGTTGACTGCTGATCAGTAATGGTTAGCTGGTAACTTTTTGTTACGCTTGCTCCATCACTATCAACCACAGTAACTGTGACGGTGTAGACACCAGGTTTAGTGGAAGATGGAATAGCTCCATTTGTTACCGCAATGCTTCTTCCTTCGCTATCAGTGACTGTATAAGTGATTGTTTTTGCAACACCATCTCGATCATCTTCTAAATCTGCAGCGACAACACCATTTGATAGTGGGATAACAATCTGACCTGCTCTGTCAATGGTTTGGTCAGAAACAGAGAGAGTCGGAGCTGAGTTAGGAGCAATACTATACGGAACATTGACAATTTTAGAAACACCTTGCTGAGTGGTTATCCTCACTTGAACAAAGCCTGAACCAGAAGTTGGAACTGGACTTAACAGTTCCTTGGTGATAATAGCACCGTCTGTTGGCCCAAGAATAGAAACCGCATCAGTTAATTCAGTTGCTGTGATAGTTTGCTTGTGATCTTTTTGAACAGGTGTTACTTCTGTATCCAAGACATGGATGCGGAAAGTTCCGTATCCTTCATTTCCATGTTGTGAACTATCTCTAGCCATTACTGCCCGTTCGTAGGTACCAGTTGGCTGATCGGTTAGTTTTCCAGCAGGTATAACCACCTGTGTATTGTTATCAACTCGAACAGCCAAGCTTGTACCAAACGTAGCATCTGTGGTATTGTTTCCGACTGAACTAGTAATTGAGGCAGCAGCGATTGACGAGCGATCTGTTACGTCTGCTAACTTCAAATCTGTATTTAAAGCTGTATCCTTAAATAGATAGACATCATTAGCCACGACTGTCACTACCGGATTTTGAACATCGATAGTTAAATCGCTCATATTGATACGCGTTCTATCGACAGGGCTACTAACATGTGTTCCACCCGAGTAAGTTCCTGTAGGAGCATCTAAAACAGGGATTCGTTGTCCACCCGCATTGTGTGTTTCGCCAGTAGGAGTTTGATTATTACGACTATGGGCACCTGCTTGAACAATTATCTGAGCCTGTCTAACATCTGTTGTCCGCATTTGGAAGTTAATTGTGTAAATTTGCCCACCTGTCAGTCTTCCAGTAGTCATGTAGGCAATTCCTGTAACACGGACACCATCGGACCAAGTAACGCCGAGTGCTGCTGTATGGACTTGGGACAGGACAAAGCTATTATTGGCCAAACTTGGTATTCCAATCGGAGTCATAGTCTCATCACCAGCAAAATAGAAGCCAAGATATCCTGTACTTATAGGTTGAACATCCACCTGCCAATTGATAATTTGATTGGCTTCATCGTAATAGCCTCGAACGGCTCTTACAGTTCCAGAAGTATCTGATTTACTTACCAACAACTTGCCAAGCGAATTGGTTCCTGTGCCGTTTCTAAGGCTGGTTCCTGTAGCTGTGCTTGTTGGTGTCATCTGCTGGATACGGCCTGACAGAGCAGTTCCAGCTGAGGCAGTAGATATAGCCAAGGCATCTAGGCTTTGTTGGCTGATGGTTGGATTTGTGAAGGCTGCTTCTGCTTGAGCCAATATTGCGATTGCACGGTCTCGAGCAGTCACATATTTTTGATATTTTGCAGCGCTGGTTGATTCTTCAGAAGGCACTTCTTTTGATAAGGCCTCCCTCAGTGTTTGCAGGGCCATCTGTAATTTTGAGTAATCCAGATTAGACTCTGCCTGAGCAACAGCCGATGTGGCAGACTCATTCGAACGCTCATTTCCAGTAGTAGCCCCTTCTGCTAGAGGGCTAGAAGAGGTTGATGAACTTTCTGAGGCGCTAGTACTTGCCGAGGTAGAGCTACTCTGCGATGCCGAAGTGCTGGCACTTGTCGAGGCACTCAAGGATGCGGATTCAGATGCTGAAGTGCTGGCACTTTCTGAGGCAGACAAACTGGCCGAGGCTGAGGAACTATCCTCGGTGGAGAGAGTTTGGCTCCCTGCACTTGCAGTCGGACTCGTAGTTACAGTGCTTACTTGCTGAGCATCTGATTCAGAAACCGCGCTTGTTTCAGTCGTAGTCACGACAACGACATCTTGATCAACTAGCGTTTCTCCTGCTGTTACCTGCTCTTCAGTGACTGTTTGCACTTCTTCTGCAAATACCGAAGTCGTTACAGTAGCCCCGGTTGCAATAGCTCCGGTTGCCAATGCAGCCTTTAAATAGTCTAAATGATGCGATGTTAAACTATCAGAAGGATGGAGATCTGGAATACGCACATCTGGCTTGTCACTCCCCTTTCCACGCATCACTCTTAAAAGATTTAGCTGTGATAGAACGGTTTTTACCCAATTTTTTCCAGATTTATGCATTTTGACCCGACTGGTCCTGTTAACCTCGTCAAAATGTTTATTAAACCGCTTTCGATTCATGAATTGCTCCTAAATATTTACTTGTGCTGCGAAGGCACAAATTCGCTTATCCTACAATGTTTTTTACATATATAAATAAGTTAGATATTTTTATAAACTATCCTTCATTATAATACATATTCACTATTTTTTCAATGAAATTTACTATTTTACTGCGAAAGATTTCTGAATATCGCTTACATTTTTGTATTCTGCCGAAAAAGGCTCTAGTTTAGGATGAAATGCTAAACAAAAACCCATCTATTTGTGAAAAATAGATAGGCTGTTTTCCGATTATTCCATGAAAAATTGTATCAGTCTTAGGATGATGAGTCCGAGTGAGATGAGAACTGAGATGAGTACGATAATCTGCATATTGAACTGCTTTTTTTCTTTTTTCTCTTTCGGAAATTGGTATCGTTCTTCTTCCATCCGTTTGTTGATGCTGTCTTTTAAAGGATTTTCCTCTTTCATTGTTCCCTCCTATCAATCACAGATCGGTAGTCTTCTGCACTAGCAAGATGAGCTGCACGCTTCTGTCTGTCAACTGCTTCAGCAACTGAACTAGCTTGTTTGAGGCAACTGGATAGACTTTCTATCAACTTAGGCCAATCTTGACTTGAAAAGATAGTTTCGTCAGCACAATACTTGCGTCCATGTGCTGTTTCTTCAAAGGTATAAATAAGCTGATTGTGTTCAAAGGCTGTTCGGACAGATGATAAAATCTCATCACCCAAGTTGATGTCCAAATAGTAATCGCAGGCCTTATATAGTTTGTGGACTTGCTCAAGTGAGATATTTGGATACAGGCTGATATTTTTATAGCTGCTAAAGGCCATCAGCTGACTGGACATTTCCGTCAGTGCTCCTATATGGAAATGCAAGTCTGGCAGAGCTTCTACTAGCTCCTTCAGATGCAACAACTGATCCGTATTGGTTAATATTAGCGCTTGGTTTCCAGCTTGATTTTGTTTAACGAAAGGATATTGAAAACCAAGAAAATACACCTGCTCCTTTTCTGTTTCTGTCAGAAGAGGAAGAAGATTCTTGTAAGCTGTCGCGTCCTGAACCGCTATTTTTGTGGGGCGCTTCCCTGCTCCGTTCAAAAGCAGACGCATGTTTCCTGGAATTTCCCCCAGAATAGGTTCTTGCCAAAAGAGAATATCCCGCCCTTCTTCCTCCATGTAAAAACAAGTCAAAAAAGGCAAGGACAAGGTATTGTAAAAGATGCGATCACGCTGAAAACCAGCCTTTGTCAAATAGAAGTCTACCCATTCTCGCTTATCACCAAAGAAATGAACCTGTCCTTGATAGTGGAGTATAAAACTGCCTGTTTGGTGGTTTTCTTGGACAACTTCGTGACCTTCTTGGTTAAAATAAGACGTTAGGAGAGGTTGCCCTTCTCTATCATAAACAGTTTGTCCAAAACGGTAGCCCAATCGATTGTAGCGGTCTGTCAATCGCATCCGACCTTCCTCGTCATACCAATCCACCATCTTTACATGGCGCTTGTGATTTGGAGAAGCGTAATGGATATGCCCACGCTTGCGATGGAGATCAAAGATTTCTGCCTGACTGCCATTCCCAACAATCTCCCAGAAATTCGGTAATTCCACTTGATTAAAGTAGAGTGGCTTTTGCCCCCCGTCTTTGAATTCTGTAAAGAATTGATAGGGAGAAGTCACATCATCAGGTAAAAAACCATCATCCGTCAAACAGACAGTTGGGTGCTTGTAGCCTGCCAAGAGAAGCGAGTAGTGTAGATCCCAGCTTGACTGCCCGTAAGTATCAAATAAGGTTATCATTTGCCGTCATCTCCTTTACTAGTTTGAGCCAAGCCTCTTCTACATTGCTGGTTAAAAAGCCTTCTGCCAATCGGTAAGATGTCTGTCGCATGACTTCTCTATCCGCCTGCCTAAAGAATGTCACGATGGCCTGCTGATAGGCTGCAACTATTGCTGTTTCATCATCTGCAGACGGGCAAGGCAATAAATAGCCATTTTGTCCTTCTTTTACAAATGTTTGATTTCCATATGGCACATCAAAGCCGATCAAGGGAAGACCAGATCCCACAGCCTCTAACAAGGTTAAACCAAAACCTTCACTCTTTGAGGCGGTCAGATACAGTTCATATTGTTGATAGACATCTGCCAACTGATGATGCCCCATCAGCTGAATAGAATCCTCAGCCCCAGCTTCCCTGATAATCTGGTCGATTTTATCCCACTCTCCTCCCTGACCATAAATATCAAAAGTCAGGTTTGGAAGTTCCTTTTTAGCTGCGATTACAGCCCTTGTCAGCCAATCGACATGCTTTTCCGTTGCCAGCCGCGAGGCAGTCAGGATGGAATAAGGTTTACGTTTGGCATTTTCTCCTCTTAACTGATCGAGGCTTCCAACCGGGATAGCAATCACTCGGGGAACGTGCCCTGTATAACGCAGAAATTGTTCTTCCAATACCTCTTTTTGTCGCTGCGTAGAGGTAAGGAAAAAATCAACCTTATCAGCATTTACAAACTGATAATCATAAAAATTATTCCAAAGAATCGTATCATCTGTCACATAATTTGGACTATAATGCTCTGCGTGAATCACAACTCCCAGTCGCGCTTGACCATGGTAGCGAAATACCGACTGGCCTGTTCCCGTAGCTCGGTCAAGTAAGAACAAGTCGTTGGCTGTAAGATTTAAATCCTGCATGAAGTAGGAAATCAATTCTTCTTTTGAATACAGAATCGCCTTAGGAAACTTGAACATACTTTTGGGGCCATCTATTATCTCATCATAGGCGACACTGCCATCTTCATTGAAAAAACGGCGGAGATAGAGATGTGCTGTCTGTTCTTTTGGTGTGTAGTATTCTGAGAAAATCTTAGTATAAGAATAAACATCTTTTCTTACCAGATTGCCTTTGTGAACATACTCTACACAATGAACCGCTTCTTTATCTTTCTTTGACAAATAAACGGTCATGAAATGATCTGACGCCCCTAAAAAATAACGGATAAACTGGTCAGTGACCTCTTCTCCTCTTATCTGTTCCTTCATATTGGCCAACAAATCGGAGAGGCGGTAGCTAGATGGAGCTACCTTAACGTCTGTAAAATACCCATAAAGCCAGATGATTTCTTCATCTAAAAAACCAAGATTTCGAGTTAAATCCGATAGGTTGTCCTGAACAAAAAAATCCGTGAAAATGAACTTAGTATCCAGTCCCAACTTCCGAAAAAGCTGCCCTCGATAGGCTTGGGCATATTCGACACCACTGCTTGCCCAACCGATGCCCAAATTAAGGTTATAAATGGTCATTCTATCCCTTTCTAAGCAAAGTAGATTTGGAGTTCTCCTTCAGCATTGTAAGAAACCTGGCTCAAGAGCAAGTATTGAACTGTTAGATGCCGAATATTTCTCTTCATCGCCTGATAGCTGCGATAGGCCTCCTTGTGATACTCGAAAACCGGATTGCGCTGGGCCGTTTGTCTAGCTCCTGCAATCACGCGCAACTGCTGCAAATAATCAACCTCTTCAACCCAACTTTCATCAATCGCCTTGAGGAGCGCAATGCGTTCAAAATCAAGATAATCCTTCTTCAAAAAACGCTTTTTCCGCTCCCATTCCTTGGTGATTAACTTCATCATGAACTGCCCGATGCTATCCCTGTTATCCAAATCAATATCATCAGGAAAATCCTGAAAATCATAAGTGATATAATCTAAAATGAAACGTTCCACATCATGTTGGTCCAAGGTTTTCTTGCTTTTCAAAAACCAATCAACCAAATCCTGCGCAAATTGGAGAATATCAACTCCCTGACTGCTACCATCTATGATGGCATTTCGTTCTTTGTAGATATAATCACGCTGAACCTTAACACTCTCATCGAATTGCAAGGTCATTCCTCGTGATTGTTGAGCTGCTCCGGAGCTTGCCTGTTGTGCCCGCCGTAAGGCACGGCGAAACCGTTTCTGGGTCAATGGGCGTGGGTTATTTTCATCAATTAAATCCCGATGCTTGCGGAAATAATCGCTTACCCATTTGCCACCATGCTCAATCACAATATCGTCTTCTAAGGAAACAAAGAACTGACTAAATCCCGGATCTCCTTGACGTCCCGAGCGACCCCGCATCTGCAAATCTGCCCGGTCGCTTTTCATCCGTTCCGTTCCGATAACAGCTAGACCGCCTAGTTCCTCAACACCCGGCCCCAATTTAATATCTGTTCCTCGTCCAGCCATATTGGTTGCGACTGTTACGGCACCTAGCTGGCCCGCCTCAGCAATCATCTGCGCTTCCTTGGCTGCGTGATAGGCATTCAAAAGACTGTGTGGAATCCCCTCTAGCAGTAACAATTCAGAGTAAAGCTCAGACATTTTTACCGAACCTGTTACCAGAAGGATAGGTTGTCCCTTCTTATGCAGCTTTTTTACCATATCCAACGAAGCACGAATTTTTTCAGGGATACTTGTGTAAATAAGATCTGGATAATCCTTACGGATAACTGGCTTATTGGTGGGTATTTGAACCACTTCCATATTGTAGGTTTGGATAAATTCAGCTTCTGCCGACTTACCTGTACCAGTCATCCCTGCCAGAGTTGGAAACATCAAGAAGAGGTTTTGATAAGTAATAGAAGCCATGGCCCGCATTTCAGGAGTGACCTTCACTCCTTCTTTTTGCTCAATGGCCTGATGGACGCCACCTTGAATTTTGGTTCCTTTCAGCGTACGACCGTCTGTCTGATCCAGCAGTTTCACTTCCCCATCTTCAATGACGTACTGCTTGCCCAGTGTAAATAATTTATGGGCTTGAAGAGCTAAGTTTACATGCCGAACCAGCTCCTGATTGCTCAACGAATAAAAGCCTTGCTGTCTAAAGTAGCGCTCCGCTTCATCCATCCCTTTTTGCGTCAGCCAAACTTCTCCACGTTCACGGTCATAATAATAACCTTCCCCCTGCTTCAGACTGAGGATGAAGTTATCAGCAACCCAATAAAGGTTGGACTGAACACGAGGGGAACCCGAAATGACTAACGGAGTCTGAGCCGTATCTAGCAGAACAGCATCCGCTTCATCTATGATGGCATAGTGGAAACTTCTCATATATTTTTGAGAACGATGAACAGCAAGGTTCTCAAAGAGATAGTCAAAGCCCAGGGCAGAGTTTGTTGTATAAATAATGTCTGAATGATAGACTTTGCGTTTCATTTCAACTGTTACGTCGGTCTTGCTATCAAATACACCGACCCCAACCGTCATACCCAGCAGATTAAAAATCGCCCCCATTTCCTCAGCATCCCGTTGTGCCAAATAGGCACTGGTTGTAATCAGCATGGCTCCCTTGCCACTTAGGGCGTTCAAATAAAGGGGCATGGTTGCGGTCAAGGTTTTTCCTTCGCCGGTCTTCATTTCAGCCAGATTGCCTTGATGAAGAACAATCGCTCCGAGAACCTGAACCTGATAAGGAAACAGACCCAGCACGCGCCTAGAAGCCTCCCGAACAACCGCATAGGCTTCAACGAGAAGACTGTCCACCGTTTCCCCTTTTGCCAACCGCTGTTTGAAAAAGCTGGTTTTTTGGCTGAGTTCTTGATCTGTCAAAGCAGCCATCTCATCCTTGAGGGCATCAATTTGACGGTAGATTTTTTTCAATTTTTTAAGCCTGTAAAAATCCAGTGAAAATGGAGATTTCAAGAAACCCATGGCCTTCCTTTCTATAATTCCTGTTTAGGTATTGGCAGTGGAAAAAGCGTGCAGCAAGGTGGACAGGGGATGAATGAGCCCTGATACCAGCTCCAGCCCCACCGCTTGCTCCATATAAAACAGAAGCCCGTCATCTTGCTTCACTACCTGCTCCAATCGATTTTGGTCAATGTCTAGTTGAGCGAGCAGCGCCTTATCCAATCGAATCCGATTGACAGATTGGCTCAGATAAAACTTGCTTTCCTTTAGTTTGAGGTGGAGATGAAGGCCAGCTTGGTTGCCTCTGGAACCATAGCCGATGATGGTCATGTGGCTATATCCATGTTTTTTTGCCCACCCTTGCAAATCAACAATCCCTTGCTCACTCATAGCATCTCTTGCTTCAAGAATGAGAAGATTGCCAACTTTTCGCCCAATTTGCTCAATGACATCCGCATACAAAGTGGCATCTTCCTCCTCTTCCAAGAGTAAGAGAGTGACGGATGTCCCTGTCTGCGGATAAAGAAGCATGCCTTGAGGAACGGAATCTTCGCTACCCAAAACCCTTAAACTTAAATACTTGAAGGTCAAGGAAGTTGCTCCTGCGTTAATCAAAGCAATCTGATAGGAATAAGCTTCCTGCGGATAGGTAAACTGATTCTGTTGATTTTTTAAAATTTCAAAGTGAATTTTTTCGTGATGGCGATCAAAAAAGTTTATCTGCAAATAAGCCGCATGCTTGGGTTCTATCGCAGCAACCAAATCCAACTGGTAGCACGCCCCTTTCTTCAAAAGCGGAAGAGAAGGTTGACTCCTAACAGCCTGAAAATTAGTCATGGAATCCCAGCTTTTAATAACGAAACTAGGTGGCATCAGGGAATTTTCAAAGAAGACCTGATCCTTATGAAAGTCGATCTGGCTTCCATGCAAGTAAGTAGACTGACTATAATTTTTCCAGTAGATTCGTACCATTGTCAGTTCTCCCCCCTTCCAAATCCTTTCTTCAACAAGTCGAGGTATTGGTTCATAAACCAATTATTCGGCGCCCCTCCGCCATCCAAGTGACGGCCTGAATACCCTTTGCCTAAAACTTTAGCACCTGTTCCTTTACTGAAATGCACAAAGTCCTCAAAGGCTGTCTGGTCATAATCATCTTCGCGCATATAGGCAATCGAAAATCTTGTACCGGCAAAAACACCGTCTGTCATACAGCTCCAGAAACGTTCATTGAGACGATGAGCCGCTTCCTCTGAGAGATTTCCAGCATTTGTTTTTAGAATATCCAAAGACGTTGGAAAGCCACCTGGTCGCTGTACACGTTCTCTAAGAGCCATATTGCCAAGGTTCATCAAGGGTTTACTGATAACAACTCCATAAGGTTTTAGTTGACTGCCGTAGTAGAGGGCCCCAAAAGTACCCATGGACATCCCCGACAAAATCAACTGGCTGGAATCAAACCCTAGAAAGGCTAGCTTCTCTTGAATTTTGTCAATCACCGCTTGCTCTAGTTCTGGACTTCCAAGATAAAAGCCGCCTCCATCCAATCTCGGGTCGCAAATCAGCATAAAGGGTGTTTTTAAACTCTTCATCATCCAGTACCCTTCATAACCCTCTGCTGTACGAAACCCTGAAAAATACACGCACAAAGGCGGCTTGAAATCCCCTGGTTCAAAGTAGGTCTGAATTTCTTGCAGGTCTTGGTCAACCAAGCGTTCACCACCTAAAATGAACTCACCAAATTCAGCCCTGCTCCAACGATAGTGACAGGGCCCTAATTTCAGACTGCCTTGTCCTTTGGCCTGGATGGAAATAAATAGGTAGCCATCCATGCCACCATCAATCAATAGTTGCTGGCGTAGGTCGCTTCCTTCAAATGTCCACTCTTTGGCAATCTCATTGGTTGCACCGCTTGGAATCAGGCTAACCGATAATTTAAGCTGACACTGGCCATCCGTCCAATGATCCAAAAAAAGATTTAAAAACTGCCACTCCATAAATTGTATATTGTAACGGAAAAAGGCAATCTGTCGGTAATCCTCTCCGAAATCACCGGTTAAACAAAGGTACTTTCGTCCCTCAAACCGAACTTCTCCGCTGAATGAAGGAGAAATTTGCAAATCATGAATAGGGAGTTTGGCTCCATATTGACCAGTGAAAAGAATCTTGGACAGTTGATAGACCAGCTCGTTTCTCTTTTCCCAAACAAATGACTGAGCCATTTTTTGCCGCAGAAAAGCTGCCGTATCTCCGTCTGCTTCGAGATGACTTGGATAAAAGACTTGATAGGGTTCAAACTGCTCACCCAAACCAGAAAGTTCCCTTGGGTAGGACTTCTCAGATAAAATCAGGGCAGCATAAACAGTCTGGCTGGCTAGCACTTCTTTCAGAGTTTGGCGCAACTTCTTGATTTCCAGTTCTATCTGAGGTGTTTTTTCCTTGAGTTTTTCCAGTTGCTCTAAGTCTTTCTCTAGTTTTTTTCGCTCCTGTTTCCAGTTCTGATGGGCCGTCACAAACATAGCTATATCCTCTGGATGCAGATACTGCCAATCTAGCTTCTCTGGAATCGCTAAGCTATTGCTCCAATCCTCCATCCCAATTTGTAAAATTGCAATCTTATCAGACATATCATTCAATCTTTTCTTTCATTTTTTCGACTAGAACACCCTTTGTATAATCCGCAATTTTTTGAACAGAATATATCAAAGACTTGTTCCAATTGGTCAAACCTGTTAAATAAAAGTCAATTGCCTCTCCTATCCGCTCTGGAACATCGAGGATGTACCCATTTTTCATGTGTTCGACAAACTCTGTTTCCACTCGGTTCACTTGAGGGATACCAGCACTGATTCCTGCAATCTGTGTATAGAGATTCGGCTCATCTGCCAAATCAATAATCAACCTTGCTGAGTCCAAATGGGTGATAATCTCCATTTCTGAGTGAAGGAAATGAAGGGCAATCCGACTGGTTTTTTCTGACTCATCACCGAATTCAAACATCCGAGTTTCTGTTTGATCCTGCAAAAACAAATAGGATTCTGGCCGATGCTCCAGTAGCTCTGTAAGTTTTTTTTCCATTTCCTGTTGGAAGGAAAAGTCAGGACTGTAAGATACCAGAGAAAGGTAAATATGCTGATTCTCTGCCATAGACTCAAATAGGCAATCGAGTACCCCCTTCAGCTGACTCCATGACAGTCCATCAATCAAGACATACAAGATCAATTCTTTGAGCCGTTGACTTTTTCCTAAAGCAAGTCGGGTATCAAACAGAGATTGGTGCTGCACAGGAATCTTGCTTACCTCCTGCAGGGCTTCTGCCTTTTTGAATGTATCGGTGACAACCAACCGACAGTCGGCCAATTCTTCTTGGAAGTTTGTCCCCTCTTGTATGGGATGGCGCTCCCCAAAGAAAGACAAAACCAGTTTTCGATTCTTTTTGACAGACCGAACCAGATGATTGTGACGCGGGTCAGAGGCCAAAACGATAACTCCTTCTTGACGCTCTGTGTGAGAAAAATAAACCGTCAGTCTTTCCTGAATCAAGTCTTCTATCCTGCCATAACTGGACTGCCACATCGCATCTTGAAAAAGAGGATTAACTTCTACATGATTGTCATCTGGTAGCAGATACTCACGAATACGCCAGATACCATCAAGACCCAGATAGTCTTGATGATGTTCTGCTCCTCCTTCGTAGTAAAGAATACTAGACAAAAACCCCCGGTCATCGAAGACCAATTTTTTGCTAATCAGCCCCTCTTCAAATAGATCTACCCAGACCATCTGACCTTCTTCGCCAAATTCAATCTGAGCATAGGGTTGCCCCTGCAATCGAACCATAACCAAGAATGGGCTATTGATAAACTCAGCTCCCACTGGCCAATCCAAATCCATATAATCCAAAATCCGAACCGGAATCTGACCAATGCCTTGAATGTCATCAAAAACAGACCAAGTATCTACTTCCAGCAAATCATAGCGATGGCAATAATAGCGCAAATTTGGACGGTAGTTTAAGACCAATAGCTGACAAGCTTCACCTACCGTATGAAACATTCTAAGCTGGTTAATACTATCATCGAACCTAGAACCTATCGGTCGTCTGTACCAAATATAGGTATCGTCGTACCAAGTTCTACCTTCTGGATACCAAGCTGGGATAAAATAAAACATGCTTTCCCCTATCTATTGAAAAAGGCCCGTATAGCGCTTTTTCAAACGCATCATTTCCACTTCTAAAATAATGGATAGTACGATTCCAACCGTCATCAAGACCACACCTGGAAATCCAACAACCGGCTGTAAGACGGGCAGAAACAAGATCAAGAAGAGCGGTAGCCCCCCCATCACAATCAGAAAGAGCCCGTTGAGAACACCTAAACTCCATACAATTCTGGTCAGATAATCCCTCGTAGGCCGACCGGGACGTATACCTGGAATATAGTCCCCTGTTTTTCTTAACTCTCTCGCCTTATCTGTCGGATTGAGGTTCATAAAGGCAAAACTCAGTGTCAATACCAGTAAAATTACCATATAAACCAACAGTCCTTCAAGTGTCAAGAAGGAAAAAAAGCGTCCAAAAGAAAGAATGGATTCGGAGTGATTTGGAAGCAGGTAGGCCAGCAAGGCCAATAGGTAGTTTGGAAAGGTCAGAAGAGTCATAGCATACATGAAAGGCATACCGCCTGCAAGGTTCAATTTTACAGGCATGTAGGCTTCTTTTGCCAAACTGTTTTTTATAGAAATACGCTGGACAGCAATGCGGTATTCGGCCTTCTCCAAAACCACTGTGATGTAGATAGACATCAGACACCAAAGTCCAATTCCAAGCAGGTAAAAAAGATAGCCATCCGCTGCTAAATCCGCCATGAGTGGCAAGACACGAAACTGACCAACAAGAATGCTGACCAATACCAAAAGAGAGGGCCCAGCGAATCCATAGGCGGTATTCAGCCCAATCAGCCAAGCAATAACAAAGGCTCCGGCAACCAGAATCACAGCAACCATCCCTATCAGGGGTAGCTGTTGGGTTTTGTCTGTCGTTCCGTAATCAAGCGAAATAGCTACTCCCAAACCTTGAATCGCTGCAATGATCAGCATCAGACCGTTTTTTCGATATTCAGCTGACTGTGGAGAAATAGTTTTTCCTTTTTGACCAATGGAAAACAGGGTCATTAAAATACTGGCATACATCCACGGCGACAAGCCTAGGGAGAAAAGACCTATCTGCGATAAATCTCCTCCTGTCAAATGAGCTGCCCAAGACAGATTAGACTGGTGAGGGGTTAGGTAACTTTCCAATTTCAAAAACGGAAGTGGGATATACCTCCCCAATATAAAGATGGCCACAATGAAAACACTAGCCATGACACGCTGGATAATGGGGTGGGCGTAAAGTATTTTTTTCATCTTATCCTCATTCTTAGAAAATACTCGCTGCAATTAGTTTCTAACTACTCCAGTATAGGCTATGAACCGGCTTTTTGCAAGTAAAACTGAATGTTTTCTAAGATAGCTTTCATTCAAACTGGTTAGCTCTGCATTTTTCAAAAAAAATAGGATAACTGACCTATTTATGGTATAATTTAGGGTGATTTTACTTTGGAATGTGAGAAATAAAAAGCATGAAAATCAGTGTGATTGTGCCAGTTTACAACGTGGAAGACTACCTAAGAGAGTGCCTTAACAGCATCCTAAATCAGACCTATACCAATTTAGAAATTCTTCTTATCAACGATGGCTCCACTGACAGTTCTGGCAGCATTTGTGATGAGTACGCTGAAAAAGATTCGCGCATTCAGGTGATACACAAGGAGAACGAAGGACTCTCTGCTGCGAGAAATGTCGGTCTGGATAGAATGACTGGCGATTTACTAACCTTTGTAGATTCTGATGACGGCATTCATGAGGATTTCTTAAAAGATTGCCTCTATCATTTAGAAGCTCAAAAAGCTGATATGGTTATCGGCCACTTCTTCCAGTGGAGCGAGATTGACCAATCCTTCTACTACTACATTCCAAAAGATAGCTGGGGAACCATAGAAATCCTAGACTCCCAAGAAGCACTGAATAGACAGATAGACTGGCAAGGGCTCAACACCGCTCCCTTCGTCATCGCCTGCGGCAAAGTCTTCAAGAAAGAATTGTTTGATACCGTTCGTTTTCCAGTAGGTAAAGTCTATGAAGACGAGTACACTATTCACAAGCTATTACTGAAGGCGAATAGAATTGTCCTTGTCAACATCGATTATTATATGTATCGCAGGCATGGCAAAAGCATCATGACAGGGGATTATAGCCCTAGAAAGGATATGAATTTAATCGAAGCACTTGAAGAACGGCTCCTAGATTTTGTCTTAGCTGGGAGAGATACCGACTTGGTTAAACATAAGTTGACCGCCTTACTTTATCAAACCAAGCAGAAATTTGAAGAACATCATTGCCAGCATTTACCTGAGTATAAGCGTATTTTACAAAAAATTGAACTATCAAACCATGATTAAACCTATTCAAAAGACCATTCAGCTCGCTTTATCCGCCACCGCTAGTTATAGTGACTATCTCGGAGTTGTTCTTTTTTCTCTTATGGAACATTGCGACCCTTCTTACAATGTGCACGCTCATATACTGCACGACTCAAGGGAAGATTCAAGTCTCTTTACCTGCCAGCAATTGACAGCTATCTTTCCTCGGCTTTCTATTAGCTTCATCGGTATCGACAATAGCTTGGTCAGTCATTTCCAAACCATAGATTACATCAGCTCTCAGACCTATTACCGAGCCTTCATTCCAGAATTGATTTCAGAACAGATTGAAAAAATTATCTATCTAGATTGTGACCTTTTGATTAAAGGTGACATTGCTCCACTTTGGGAAATCGACCTAAAAGATAGGCCCATGGCTGCTGTTCCTGACAGCTGGATGAGCCAGTTTCAAGCAGATTATATCCAAGACCTCGGCTTGCAAGAAGATTCTTATGTCAACACTGGCGTACTTCTGCTGAACCTTGTGGCATTGCGAAAAATGAACTTCACGAAACAATTTCTTGATTTAGCCAATGAGATGCAAGACCATTTCCGCTACGGCGATCAGGACATCATCAATGTCTTACTGAAGAATTCCTTCCTGCCCCTGTCTGCTGCCTACAATGCCTACTTTCCGCAACTACTTGAAGAGCATATCATCGAACATTTTACTGGTTCGGAAAAACCTTGGCATCTTCTTTCTGCCTATCCAGACTACTTAATTAGTTTGATTCGTTATCATCAACTTTTAAATCTGGAAACCATCAGTCTAATTGTTCCTGTTTATAATGTTGAAGACTATCTTGTTGACTGTTTAGACAGTCTAGTTGGACAAACCTACACCAAACTTGATATTCTTCTCATCAATGACGGATCCACCGATAAATCGGGGAATATTTGTGATGAGTATGCCAAAAAAGATCCGCGTATCAAGGTCATTCATAAAGAAAATGCTGGCCTAGCAGATGCTCGAAATGTTGGTCTCGATGCCATCAGCAGTCCCTATGTCATCTTTTTAGATGCAGATGACCGTCTGGATAAAGATCATGTTTCTCATCTCTACCAGACCATGATTGCGACAGAAGCTGACATCACCATAGCCAAATGCGTGAGCTACCGGGAGGCTGATGGACAATGGCTTTTCTTTGATTATCATCTTGCAGAGAGTCAAACACATGAAATCCTGACACCTGAAAGCTGGCTTGAACGCGTCCATCATCACCATGTTTTTGGACTATCTACCGCTTGGGCAAAACTTTATAAGACAGCCCTTTTCAACCAGCCACAGCATCCTATTCGTTTCCCAAAAGGCAGACTGCATGAGGATGAATTTACCATCTATCGCGCCATACTGGCCAGTCGCAAAACAGTTCTTCTTAATGAAACACTCTATCTTTATCGAATTCACGAAGATGCTGTCATGCGCTCAACTCCATCCCTGAAACACTGGGAGGACCTCATAGCCAGTTATGAACAAAAATTGCTTGACTTTCATCTCCTGCAAATAGATGCTAGTTATCTTCAAGCCGACTACATTCAGACCCTCCATCATGTAAAAGAGCAGCTTGAAACCAGTCAATCGTTAGCTACCTCGCTCTATACACATATTCTGGAACGGCTTGCTGTTCTTGATAGTCAACCACTATAATTGACAGAGAAGGAAAATATACCTACCATGCAACCAGTCATTACCGTCAAGGATATTGATCAAAGCCTTGATTTTATCTTGAGAAACCGTTGCTCCGTCGCTCGTTTTGGAGATGGGGAAATGGACATTATCATGGGCCGCAGCATTCCTTACCAGGACTACGACCCCAAGCTTGCCCAGTTTCTTGAAACCATCATTGGCAAACAAAGCTCAGACAAACTACTTATCTGTTTGTCTGATGTTTTTGAGCGGACGGAGCGCTATACCCCTACCTGCCAAAACTTCTGGAAAGGACACTTGGCAGCATTTGGCACAGCTTATGCGCGCCTTTGCTGCGCACCTTGGTACGGCAGCACCTTTATTTCCAGACCCTATATGGATTTACAGGATAAGTCCGTATCAGCAGCCTACTTTAGCAAATTAAAGTCGATTTGGGCTGGAAGAGACATTCTTATCGTGGAAGGGCAAACCTCTCGTTCCGGGGTCGGAAATGACCTTTTTCAGGAGGCTAAATCGATACAGCGTATCATTTGCCCATCAAAGAATGCGTTTTCCCGTTATGAGGATATATTGAAAGCTGTTCAGAATCAGGGCAAAAACCGCCTGGTTCTGCTGATGCTTGGACCGACAGCCAAGGTTCTGGCCTATCAGCTCTCCGGCTTAGGCTATGAGGCTGTCGACATCGGCCATATCGATTCCGAATACGAATGGTTCCAGATGGGGGCCGACCATAAGGTTAAGCTCAGCCATAAGCATACGGCAGAGCATAACTTTGATGAAAATATCACTTTCACAGAGGATGCTGATTACCGCAGCCAGATTGTTCTGGACATCACAGCTGAGCCGCTGCCGCAGTCTGACACCGTCATTGATCTGGCTTTTTCAGTCAACAACCGCTACGCCCAGTATCTCGGGGCTACCATTCTCTCGCTTTTAAACCACCATTCTGAGCAGTTCCTCCGCATACATATTCTTTATAAGCAACTAGATGAGGTAATCATCCAAGATCTGAAACACCTAGAGGAAACGGCGGCTAATCTGGAACTGCATTTCCACCTCATAGAAGACCAGGCTTTCTCGGCCATTCCCATCCGTACGGAACAATTCCCTCTGGAATCCTTCTCCCGTTTCCTCCTGCCCCAGCTCCTGCCGCATATCAACAGAATCCTCTATCTGGATGTTGATATTTTGGTCAGGGGAAATTTGCTGGCCTTCTTCCAGCAGGATTTGCAGGGCTATCCGATCGGCGCCGTTGTTGAGAGCGACATCTACCAGTATTATCAGTGGTACTTAGACAGTCTGGGCTTTTCCGCTCAGGACCCCTATTTCAGCTCAGGCGTCCTTCTGATGGATTTAGAGGCCTTGCGCCAGGAAGGGGCCAGTCAGGCTCTCATTCAAGCAGGCCTTGAAAAAGCTGCCGATTATAAATTTCCAGACCAGGACATTCTCAACCTCTACTTTAAAAACCGCTTCAAACAATTGGAGGCAGCCTACAACTACACCGATGTCCGCAAGATGAATCGGGAACTGGCAGACCATCAGATCCTTATTGAACATTTCAACGGTGACATCAAACCCTGGCATGCCCTGTCAAAAATACCTGACTATCTGAAACCATCTGCCCAGCTCTACCACAGTTACCAGCAGAAATTTGCGGAAATGACTCAGAAGCCCCTGGTCAGCCTGATTGTGCTGATGACAGCCGACAGCCAGCAGCTGAAAACCTGTCTGGAAAGCATTGCAGAACAATCTTACCGCAGGCTGGATGTCCTTTTGGTTCAACATCAAAAGCAGGCTGATAAGCAAGCCCTCCTTGAAACCTACCTGACAGATCAGCGATTCAGCCTTCACAATTTAAACTGCCAGCCGGATGAACTTGCCAGCAAAAGTCTGGCGCTTGCAAAAGGTGACTATGTCAGCTTCGTCAAAGACAGCGACTGGCTGGACAGTCACTATGTCGCAAAACTGCTGGCCAGCAGCCAGCAAACAGACGCTGACATCAGCCTGACTTCCTTTACGGTCTACGATCAAAAGGAAGCCGTCTACCGCTTCTTTGAAGAAGAGTTTGCAGAAAGTCAACTCTTAAACGGACCAGATATGCTGGCAGCCATGTACCAGATGCGCTGGTTTGAAACAGAGCGGCAAAGGGATTTGCGAGGCAAACTCTACAGCCGGCAGCTTCTAAGCGCCGCCTTCCTGCAAGAAGCCGTCAGCTCGCAGATTTTAGCCATCCACCTCTATCTCCAGGCTCAAAAAATTGTTGTAGCGCCGCACAAGCTCTACATCCGCAGGATAATGGAGCAGCCGGATACCATTTCTGACCTCCGACAAGAAGTCAGCACGCTGCTTTACCTGCACGACTGTCTGGTAAAAGCCAATCTGATGACCACAGATTACAGCGACTATCTGTTTGAACGCCTGAAAGCCATCAGGCAGCAAGTTTTCCTCCGTCATGATTCGGTTTTCAGTCGAGAATTAGACAGAAAACTGGAAGAACTCGGAAGGATTTATCCGACCTATCCTAACTAGTAAGGAAGTACACCCATGCATATCGCTTTCAGTGCAACCGATTCCTATGTCGATTACATGGGAACGGCCATATATTCCATCATCCAGCACCACCCCCAGCAAGAACTGCACTTTCATATACTGACAAGGGGATTTTCCAGCCATAGCCGCTTTAAGCTCAGCCTTTTGGAAAGCGAACTGGTTTCCATTGATGTTATTGAGGTGAATGCTGGCCTTTTTGAGGGCCTGCCGCTCAAAGAAAACATCTCCTTAGAAACCTATTTTCGTATCCTCCTTCCCAATCTCCTGCCCCAACTGCCCCGCATCCTCTATCTCGACTGTGACATCCTGGTCAAGGGTGATCTAACTGAGCTCTGGCAGTTTGACCTAAACGATTCTTACCTGGCCGGTGTCAACGAACTGGATATGCTCCACCGCAATCCAGATTACCGCCAGAAAATCGGCTTTGAAACAGACGACATCTATGTTAATGCTGGGGTCCTGCTCCTTGATTTGGCAAAAATGCGTAAGGACCAGATTACAGAACTCTTGTTTGAAAAGGCTGAACAGCTGAAAGACAGCATTGACTATCAGGATCAGGACATCATCAATATTGCGCTGAAAGGCAAAATCCGCCCTCTGGCCCAGAAATACAATGTGACCTCCTACCTCAGAGAAGTCAGCCAGCCGCCTCTGGAAGAAGCTGCCATCATCCATTTTAACTGGCACAAGCCTTGGAGAAAGGATCAAAACAGCCTGCACTACAACCGGCCGGCCTTTCAGCTCTACCGTAATTACTATCAGGATTACCAACAACTGACTGAACAGCCTATCACACTCCTAGTCAATGCCCATCAGGTTCGGCCGGAGGCTCTTCGTCAGTGCCTGACTAGTATCCAGCAACAGGCCTATCAGCGTCTGGATATAGTAGTCCTTGTTTCCGAAAAAGAAGCAGACTTACTTGCCCTAGCTCGCCAATACCTTGATCAGGATCATCGCTTTCGCTTGCGAGAAATGAAGCCTACGGCAACCAGACTGGATTACTATAAGCAGGGAATTGCCACTACATACAGCCCCTATCTAATTTTTGTTGATGCTGAAGATTGGTTAGATGCGGATTATGTTTCTGGACTCTATCGTCACCTCTATCATGAGGAGGCAGATATTTGCCTTGGGGCCTTCACTCTCTTCAACGAGGAAGATGGTATTTATAGCTTTTTTGAGCCAGAGATTCACCAAGGCAGCAGAACCAGCACCTACCTTTTAGAAAATCTCTTCGGCCTCAAATGGTATGAGTCCTATCGTCATCTCAGTTTGACTGGAAAAATTTACCGCAGACAGCTTTTCTCACAAGCGCATCTTATCAATGACTATCAGTCAGAAGATCTTTGGTCTCTCATGCTCTATCTGGCATCTAAGACCCTTGCCTTTAACGGAGAACGCACCTATGTCAAACGGTTAAAACGGGTGGAGGAAAAACAAGCTCTCCATGCAGAAACTATCTCACTTCGCCGACAAGAACTCCTCTCTATCCTAACCAGCTTTGCAGTCTGTAAAATTCCTCTTCAACATGTTCTCAACTACTACCAAGAACAGCTGCAAATATTGTTAGAAACTGCTTGGCAGCTTCATGAAAGAGAGTTAGTCACCCAGCTAGAAGCCGACCTCAATCGGCTGACCAGTCTGAAGCTCCTTGCTTCTGATAAACCATAAACTAATCATCAAAGGACTTGATTTATGAATATCGCATTTACAGTCAGTGATAATTACATTGACTATATGGGAACAACCCTCCTTTCCATCTTAAAGCACAACAAGGAAGAGGCAATTACCGTCTATCTGCTGACAACCGCTATTTCTCCTTACAGCCTTTTCAAACTAAAACGACTGGAAAAAGATTATGAGCAATTGACCATAAAGGTTCGAGTAGTCGATGCCAGCCAGTTTGACAACCTTCCCTTAAATCGTAGTCATATCACGCGTCCTGAAGTTTATTTTAGAATGGCCTTTCCTAGTCTACTGCCCGAAGTCGATAAGATTTTGTATCTGGATAGTGACCTTTTGGTAAAAAAAGACCTGACTACTCTCTGGAACACTGACCTAGAAGGCAACTATATGGCAGCTGTCAGTGAACCCCCTTCGGAGGGTGGTTTTGACTATCGCAAAAGTATTGGCATGCGTCAGCCAGAACTCTATTTCAATTCTGGCGTGCTTTTGATGGATCTCAAAAAAATGCGGAACGATGGGATTGAAAAACGCTTGTTGGCCTGCGGACAAGAAATCAAGGATAAAATTCTCCTTCAAGATCAGGATATTATCAACGTAGCTCTGGAAGGTCAGATTAAACCCATTGATATTATTTACAATTACGGCTATATGGAACGCCAGGCCAACCTGCGCTCCGATGACGAGCTGGTCATCATCCATTTCAGCCTTGAAAAACCTTGGGATACTTCGCTTGATGTAGCAGAATACAACCGCCAAGCTGTCAATGACTATCTTGCGCACTATCAAACGTACCGCTCTACGATTGAACCTTTGATTTCCGTCATTATTCCTTTGACAGGAAATACGCAGGAACTGAAAAAAACTCTATCTTCAATTGCAGAACAAACCTATAAAAACATTGACTGCATATTGCTTGATTTTGGTACATCAGACTCTTACCAAGAGATATTAGCAGCTCATCGCCCTCACCTACCAGCCTTGCGAATCTATCGTTTTGATCCAAAAGATAGCTCTAGGACTTTGGAACTTGGTTTCAAACTGGCCATGGGCGATTATCTAACCACGATTGTTGCCAACGATTGGGTAGACAAAGATTATCTGGCCACACTCTACCGACTGCTGATGGAAGAACAAGCTACTACCAGCCTTTGTTTGGCTAGTTTTTTCAACTGGGAAGACCAAATTTTTCGCTTTTATCCAGAGGTTTCATTATCTGACAATCAGCCTACCGGTCTGAACTATCTTCAGGCACTTGCAGATTCAAACCTAATCAATCTGCCTTACTACCAGTCTTCAGCGGGTATCTTGCTATCTCGCCGACACTATGAAACGCATGAAAGCGCGATTGCTCAATTGCCAGATAAATTAGCTATCCGAGGTCTTTTGCTTTTATCACAAAAGCTGGCTGTAAGTAAGGACTGCCTCTATATTTCAAGTCAGACAAATTCCGAACAAGCCTATGATTCGGAAGAGTTGGTTCAATATTTCCAGCAGTTACAAACCTACCTAGCCCTTGAAAAACAAATAGCTCCTAGCAACAATCGCTTCTACCGCTCTGAGTTGGAAAGACTTTCTCAACAAGCTAAAAGAAGCAAGCATCCGCTCAATCAGACCATTGATCAACATCTGAAAAAACTTGACTTTATTGAAGGAATAAGGAATTAACCTATGAAGGTACATATTACCAATCTATACGGACAATCGCCACTCAGTGTCGCCCTTATGGCGCAAAATATGGTTGCTGATATAGGCAAGCAATTGGACATGAAAGAAATCGGCATTTATAGCTTTAATGCGGAGGGAGAAAGTTTGGAAAACCTCGCCATCCGCTTTGATGGTATGAATGCAGCTGTTGGTAACGGCGATATCATTATTTTTCAGTCCCCAAGCTGGAACGGCACCCACTTTGACTACGAATACATCCGTCGATTGAAAATCTATGCAGGCATCAAGATTGTCATCTTTATCCACGATGTTGCTCCTCTCATGTTTAGCAGCAACTTCTATCTTCTGGAAAAAACTATTGCAACCTACAACCTTGCCGACCTCATCATCGCCCCATCTCAACAGATGCTTGACTATCTTTACCAACAAGGTCTGACAGTCAAGAAAACCCTCATTCAGCATTTTTGGGATCATCGGACCTCCTTCTGGATTGAACAACCAACCTATCAACAGGTAGTTAATTTTGCAGGCAATCCCCAACGGTTCCCCTTCGTTTACGATTGGAACTTTGAAACACCGTTAAACCTATTTGGACCGGATTTTCAAGCTCAAGGAGAAAACACCGTCCACTATCAAGGGTGGAAGTTTGGAGATGAGTTGCTCAAGAGTTTGAATCAAGCCGGCGGATTTGGCCTTGTTTGGGCTCAAGGAGAAGATGCAGAGTATTATAATCTCAACGTTTCCTATAAACTCAGTACCTACATCGCTGCTGGTCTGCCTGTTATTGTTCCAAGAAGCCTCTCAAATGCTGACTTAGTGGAAACCTACAAACTTGGTTTCCTCGTAGATAGTCTTGAAGAAGCCCAAGAAATAGTCAAGCAGTGCAGTCAAGCAGACTACCAAGAACTAATCCATTCTCTATGGAACTTTAGAGAATTGATTACCAAAGGTTATTTTAGTAAAAAACTCTTGATTGACGCTGTTCACACCGTTCTACTTCCCTAATAAAAAAGGAGATTGATATGGAATCTCACCTTCCATTTTTATTCCAAGGAGAATACTACAACCTAGAAATAGACCCGCATGCTCAGCTCGATATTGACCAAGGAGTCATTCTGAAGAATTTTTGCAGTCTCGAAGTCAATGATTACGCCAAGCTAACTATCGGCAAAAACGTCTTTTTTAACGCTGGTTGCAGTATCCGCTGCAAAGAAAGCATCAGCATTGGGGACTACTGTCTTTTCGGTGACGGTGTAAAATTGTTTGATAACAACCATCATTATTCCAACTATCATGTTGAAGCTTTATCATTTAGCACTGCTCCTATCACCATTGGTCAAAAATGCTGGATTGGTGCAAATAGCACCATCTTAAAAGGAGTGACCATCGGGGACAATGTAATCATCGGTGCAGGGACTACTATCTACAAAGACATTCCTTCAAACAGTATCGTCACCTCCTCAGGAAATGTAACGATTAAACCAAGACAACAATACGAAAAGCAGGTGACAACCTTCACTGCATCCGATAATTTAGAACACCTTGACTACTTGGCCAGTCACTTACCTGATGTAGCCTTTAATATTCTAGCTGGCACTCATATCTCACCCCAGCTCAACAGTTTCAGACGATTTAAAAACCTCAATATTTACAGCAACATCAACGACCTTGAGCTAGAAGATGAGATTTTAAATCGAACCAATCTCTATCTTGATATTAACCACTGGTGGGAAGTAAAGGATATTCTCAACCGTTGCCAGAACAAGAACATCCCTATTTTAGCCTTTGAGAATACCAGTCATGCACCTGAAAAAGCGGTTCAACTCATCGACCCTCACCACCCCCAAGCAATGGTTGAGGCTATCAATACGCTACTAAACACCACCAAGGAAGAAACCTAATGTCTGATTTAATTTCTGTTATTGTACCTGTATACAATGTTCAAGCCTATCTAGAGCAATGTCTGGACAGTATTATTCAGCAAACCTATACCAATCTCGACATCCTTTTAGTCAATGACGGTTCCACAGACGACAGTCTTTCCATCTGTGAACGTTATGCTCAAGAAGATAGTCGCATTCGACTGATCAATCTCGCAGAAAATACTGGTTTATCAAATGCTCGCAACAGTGCTCTAGCTAATATAAAAGGAAAGTATGTCACATTTATTGATAGTGATGACTTCGTGGAACCAGAGTATGTTAATAGGATGTATCACGAGCTCACTCAAGAGGATGCTGATATCGTCATTTCAGATTATTATCAATTTGACGAACAAAGCGGCAGCTACCTCATTCATATTTTTGAACAAACACGAGAAATTTTAAGTCAAACAGATATTTTCAATCGCCTGTTTGATGCTAAAAACGATACCTATGTTGTTATCTGGGGGAAACTGTTTAAAACAAGCCTCTTTTCACTTGATTACCAAGTATCCTTCCCTAAAGGACGTGTAAATGAAGATCAAGTCGTTTCTCATTTATTGTATATCAAGGCTAAAAAAATAGTCTATATCAGTGATACAAACTATTGCTATCGAAAAAGAGCCAGCAGTATTACTGGCCAAAATTTATCGTTAAAACATATTCAAGACGATTTAGATGGTTTCGAACAACGAGCTTTTGAATTGCTACTGTATGGCTACAGTTCCGACAAATTATTAAGCATGTACTCTGTACGATTTAATAATTATAAACACTATTTAGAAAGTAACCAGTTGGTACACAACGACATCTACAACCGATTAAAAAAATATACCGCATTATTACAGAGCAACCCACATCTATCATGAGCGGAAATTCTTTCCCAGTTTTAAACAACAAAAAAGCCCATTGCAAACTCATCCGAACTCTGTATCTTATAATAGAAATTCGGATAGAGTGGTTGGGCATTTTTTGTTAATCTTTGGTCACCACCGCAATGACCTTTTGAGCTTCTTCTTCTGTGCAAGCAATCATTGGTAGGCGCAGTGGACCTACTTCAAATCCTTGATGGTTGAGAACCGCCTTGAGCGGAGCTGGACTGGTGATAGAAAAGAGGGCTTCAACCTTTGGCAGCAAATTGCGTTGGATAGCAGCAGCCTCTTTCACTTTCCCTTTTTCCAAGGCTTCAAACATATTGTAAAAGTCGTTTCCGTTGGTGTGAGCAGCAACGCTGACTACTCCCTGAGCGCCTAAAGCTTTGGCATGGAAGGCTTCGCCATCTTCTCCAGTATAGACAAGAAAGTCTTTTGGGGCCTTTTCTACCAAATGAGAAATGGTCGCCACTCCCGTGCAATCCTTCACCGCTATAATATTTGGCAATTCTGCCAGACGCAGGATAGTTTCAACAGTCAGACCAGCTACTGTACGCCCCGGCACATTATAGACCATGATAGGCAGACTGCTTGCTTCTGCAATAGCCTTATAATGCTGATACATCCCTTCTTGACTTGGTTTATTATAGTAGGGTGTCACTGCAAGACCTGCCGCAAAACCGCCAAATTCTGCTACTTCCTTGGCAAATTGAACCGAGTCGCGCGTATCATTGGTACCGATACCGGCAATCAACGGCACTCGTCCCTTGACAATGCGTTGCACTTCTGCAAACAGTTCCAGTTCTTCCTCGTGTGTCAGAGTCGGACTTTCCCCAGTCGTACCCGCTAAAACAAGCCCCTCCGTATGGGTTTCAAGCAAATGCTCGATTAACTTAGGAAGTGCCTTGAAGTTGATGGTCCCATCTTGATTAAAGGGAGTCACCAACGCCGTGATAATACGTGCATTTTTTAATTCTTTGATAGACATAATTTCCTCCTAAGTTTAGTTGTAAATGGGGATTGGTTTATTTCAATTCAAATTTCAAATCCCTTGTTGGGCGTACCAAACCACGCTCGTGGAGCACTTCTGCAATCTGAACAGAGTTCCAGGCTGCACCCTTGAGCAGATTGTCTGACACAACCCACATGTGAATCCCATTTTCCTTATCCAGGTCCTTGCGGATACGACCCACAAAGGTATCGCGGCTGCCGACAGCATTGATAGCCTGAGGGTAAATTTGGTTGGCCACATCATCTTCCAAGACGGCACCTGGGAAGGCCGCAATAGCTGCCTTCACTTCATCAATCGGTGCAACTTCCTTGGTTTCGATATAAACGGACTCAGAGTGACCAGACAAAACTGGAATACGGACACAGGTCGCAGAAACCGCGATAGAATCATCTTCCATGATTTTCTTAGTTTCCTTGGTCATCTTCATCTCTTCGTAGGTGTAATCGTTGTCTGTAAAGACATCGATTTGCGGAAGGGCATTAAAGGCAATCGGATAATGCTTCTTGTCCCCACCTGAAGGCAGAATATTGGCTTCCACATCCTTTGGATTGACCCCATCGTTCAAGACAGAGCGGAGTTGAGCCTGGGTTTCCAAGATAGCCCCCACACCCGCTCCAGATACAGCCTGATAGGTGGATACGATAATGCGCTCCAAGCCCCACTTCTGACGAATGGGTTCAAGAGCCACCATCATCTGGATGGTCGAGCAGTTTGGACAGGCAATGATACCATTGTGTTTATCCAAGGCATGGGCATTGACCTCTGGTACTGCTAAAGGAACATCTGGATGTTGGCGGAAATAAGAAGTGTTATCAACCACAACCGCTCCAGCTTTGACAGCATAAGGTGCGAACTTAGCTGAGGTAGAACCACCAGCAGAAAAGAGGGCAATATCCACTCCTTCAAAGGCTGTTTCCGTTGTTTCTTCAATGACAACATCTTGACCTTTGAACTGCAAGGTTTTTCCAGCAGAGCGAGCGGATGCCAAAAAGCGAATCTTATCAATTGGAAGACTTGAATCTTCCAACATTTTAATCATCTGTGTTCCAACGGCCCCGGTAGCTCCGACAACAGCAACAGTATATCCCATGATAATCTCCTTTAAAGTGTTATCTTCAAAATTTTCTAAAAATTTATAATGTATCCATTATACTATAAAGGACTGTGCTTGTCTAGAAGTTTTCGGCTATCCGAAAAACTTTCGATAACAGGGGATTTGTCCATTACGAAAAATAAAAAAAGCCCACCCAAAGGTGGGCGAGGGCACTGTTCCCAGTGAGAATAGCTGGTTCACACAACTATCCAAGGTCCGCTCCTGCGTTTATGACCTCCCTAGCGTCGAATGTGATAGGATCACTACTCGGCTCATCGCATGAACTTATTGTATCACAATCAGTTCAAATTGCAAGTGCTAGGTTTTATCTGCTGGCACTTCTTCTATCGTAACGCGGACTTCATCCCCGACATCCTTACCAATCTTTGCTCGAATAGCTTTTTGAATACCGATAATGTAACAGATATTCCCTTGTTCATCCTTTACTCCCATATTGACAATGGAACCGTCATAAGGATGGCCATCAAAGGTCGCATGCACCTTGACCCGCCCCTTACCGAACTCCTTACGTATATCGTAGGGAAAAATAAGATAAGCCCCTCCCTTATCGGGAATAGGATGGATGGTAGCGTCAAATTTGTAGACCTTACTCATATCGACTCCTAAAGATATTTACTGGCTTCACGGATACTGAGAGGAGCTAGCTGCTCCTGGTACTTCATTAGAAAATCCCTTACCCAATCGGGATTGGTCTTGGAATAATCTCTCAAGCTCCAACCGATGGCCTTATTGATAAAAAATTCTGTCTGATTGAGGTTGTTGACAAGAATTTGTTCAAGAAGTTCCGTGTCCGTATCCCCCTTACGCAAAAGTTGATGGTCAATGGCGATTCGCCTCAGCCAGAAATCCTCGTCCTGACTCCAAGCTAACATGGTAGCCTTGGCTTGGGGATTCTTAGACACAATTTCACCAACCAAAGTGTCCAGATTGTCCACACTATCCCACCAAGACTTGGTCTGAATCAACTGCTTCAATTTCGGTAGGTGATTATAGGTCAAGTCTTTTTTCTTACTGGTCAGATAGTCAATCGCTGCGTACTGAAATTCACGTTCGGGTAAATCCCACATAGTATCTACAAATTCCCAATCAATCCCCTCATGCCTGTATTCTTTAAAGAATGCCCGGCATCGTTTTCTTCTTTCTGGAGTTTTAATCCCTAGAAAGGGGAACTGGTTCTTCATATAGGCTGCCATCAGAATAGCCTGTTCTGGATTGGCAATTTCCCTTAAACTGTTTTCCAATAAATGACTATCCATCCTTCTCCTCCTCAATAAGAGATTTTTGCATCCAAACAATATCATGCCAGCTCCCAAACTTGTAACCAACCTTCCTGAAATAAGCAACCTGTTCGTAACCCATTTTCTCATGAAAAGCAATACTGGCAGGATTGGGGAGGGCGATACAGGCTAAGAAATTCTTAAAACCACGTGCCAGCAATTTCTCTTCCAACCTTGCATACAATTGTTGTCCAATCCCCTTACCACGCGCATCCTGCCGAAGATAGACAAACAATTCGACCGTCCAATCATAAGCTGCTCGGGCATAGTAAGTTGACGCATAGGCGTAGCCCAGAATTTCGTTTCCTTCTACTGCAACAAGATAGGGAAACTTTTCCAGGGTCCTTTCAATTCTTCCCTCAAACTCAGGAACTGTCGGAACCTGGATTTCAAAGCTAATAGCCGTTTCTTCCACATAAGGGGCATAGATGGCAACGAGTTCTCTGGCATCTGATGGCTGTGCCGAACGAATGACTAGCATTTACTCCTCCAACAAAGCGCGATCATAAATGGTATAGTCGCAGCGATAAATCACCAAACGCTTGCCGTCAATCAAAAGCTCTGATGTCTTTGGCGCATCTGAAGCGTAAAGTGAAACCTTATCTCCTACATAGGTCGCAAGAGGCGTTCCGTTTTGGGATCGAATAAGAATCACCTTGGCCTTACCAGTAAAATCGTTTTTCAAACTGGATACCATGCGATTAACCAGCGGAACAGAGTGATCATAGTTGGCAATATCAACCGTTGTTTGGTACTTGGCATAGAGATCTTCTAGTCCTTTTTCCGAGGCAATAAGTGAAGAACCGACATGATCCACTTCATAATTCCCAATCGTCACCTTTAAGACTGTCGAATCAGCCTGTGAGTTCCCTTCGCTGTCCACGGAATCAAAGTCTTCGTTGCGAGAGATGGACAAGGATTTACCAGACATTTCATCAATCAACTGCGAATTTTCGTCAAAGGTACGCACAGTCATTTCCAGTCCAATCCATTCTTCCTTGGTATTTTTCCACCAATTTTGAATAGACTGGCAAGCTGTCAGGGATACCAGACTAAAAATCAATAGAGCACCCATAGCCATTTTCTTTTTCATCTCGTTTTCCCTCCTTAAAAGTTGAAAACATCGTTTAAATTTTCTGCCATAGTTGGATGTGTGAAAATCTGTGTTGCAAAATATGTATAAGGAATGTGGTTATCTATAGCCATCTTAATCAAGTTAATCAACTCTTCTGAATTGTGACCAAACAAGGTGGCTCCGAGAATTTCCTTGCTTTCCTTGTCTACAATGACCTTAAACAGACCTTTCAAATCATTGTTGACGTGGGCACGAGGCATATTGGCCACTGGAAGCTCATTCGCAATGTAGTCATAACCTCCTGCTTGTGCTTCTTTTTCCGTTAGACCCACACGAGAAAGAGCCGGCTCTATAAAGATGGTTCTTGGTATAGACTTACGTTTCTTCAGACTGTAAGTACCATTTCCTGTCAAGTGACCAAATACAATCCGAAAATCATCCAAGGAGGTGTAAGTAAACTGTGGACCGCCATTGACATCTCCCACCGCATACACACCAGCCACAGTTGTTTGACAATAGTCATCTACCTTGATTGCACCATTATCTAGCACCTCAATAGCCGTTTTTTCCAGACCAAGCTGATCTGTGTTGGGAACTCGGCCAGTAGCATATAAAACCGCATCAAAAATCTGCTCTTGTCCAGCAAGCTCGAGGGCTACTGCTTGGTCATGTTGGCGAACAGCCTCAATAGTAGCATCTAGCACAAAGGAAATGCCTGTTTCTTCCATATAGGATTGAGCCAGTTGCGCAACAGTTTCTTCCTCGCTTGGCAAAATGGCAGAGCCGGCCTCAAAGATTGTTACTTGGCTCCCCATCTTGTTGTAAAAACTTGCAAACTCCAGTCCAATCGGGCCAGCACCAATCACAGCCAGACGATTCGGTCTTTCTGTCAAAGTCTGGATACCTGTACTATCATAAACACCCTTGGTCTGGGCTAAACCAGGAATTGGCAGAACACGCGACTTGGCACCTGTGTTGATGACAATGGTTTCAGCTGTCAGCAAAATTTCTTCCAAACCTGCAGAAACTGCTATAACTTTATCCTCCACAAAGCGGGCGTGCCCTTGATATAAAACGGCACCTGCACCAGCCAAGACGGCTTCATTTTTATTGCGCAAGCGAGTTACCACAGTATCTTTTTGTGCCATAGCTTGTTCAAAAGACCAGTTCTTCTCTGCCGCGACCAAAAGACTTTTGGTTGGAATACAGCCGATATTGATACATGTTCCGCCAAACATAGCAGGATTTTCCTCCACCAGTGCGACGGATTTTCCAGTAGCTGCTAGTTTCCCTGCAAGAGTTTTTCCTGCCTTCCCAAATCCAATAACTAATACATCATATTGTTTCATCATTACCTCTTAAAAAATTATTTATCTTTCTCCTTCATTTTATCACGAATGGTTTTCTTTGACAGATTTTTGCTACGAAGACAAAAAACCTTTGGCTTCTGCCAAAGGTAAATCATGCTGACAATCAATAAAAATGAATGATAAAGCGCATGGTATCCTTGTCTAGTGGGTAAAAGGCATAGGAAAATTGATGCTTGTCTAAAATCTGCTGAACAAGAAACAGTCCGATACCTGTTCCGCCATCTTTTCGATTGCGGCTATAATCTGGCCGATAAAGCGGTTGGAAAATGCGTTTTAATTCCTCCGGCTCCAATAAGCGTTCTACCTGATTGTCTACGAGTAGACTGTCTTCCTGACAGACCATGCGTATAGTTGCACCTGGTCGGCTATAACGAAAGGCATTGTCCAAAATATTCTTAATCGCTTTGAGCAAGTAGACCTGATTGCCAACCAACTGGGTCGGTCCCAACTGAACCTGAAAATCAAAGCCTTTGACCTGGGCTAAACTTTGGTAGCTGGTCAAAGATTCCTCTAGTAAACGATCCAAGAAAAAGTTTTCCTTGCTGTCTTCAAGTGCCATGTCCAAATTGGTTGCCTCCAAGATGGACTGAACCAGATGAGATTGTTCCTGAAGGATGGAGCGGCACTTCTTCAGATAGGTATCGTGATCTTTGAAATCTCCTACATTGTAAATCATTCCCTCTACCAAGCCCAGCATACTGGCAATAGGGGTCTTTAATTCATGCGATGTCATGCGCAAAAAGTCCGATTTTTCCCGCTCACGTGCTACTGTCCGCTCATTTTCGCTCTTTAATTCCTCGATGCTGGTCAACAATTTATCATAGAGGCTATTAACATCTTCTGCCAGGGTAGCTACTTCATCTGTTCCAACAATCTCGCAGGCTAGGCCTTTCTCCAAAGACTGCATCTGTCAGGCAGTTTCAGATATAGTCCGAATCCGCCTTGTTGACAGACGACTGTATACAAAGGCGGCTGAAATAGCCAAAATGATGATAAGAACAAGGATAAAGGGATAGAAGGTCAAAAGTGTTTGACTGACATCCGATAGCGAATGAAAACCGTAATCCGCTAGTAGATAGAATTTATTTCCTTCCGCAGATTCAATCGGTACCGTCCATGAGCCAATCTCATCAAAATCACCTTTTTCCAAGTAGTCACGCTCAGCCTGAAGGGCTTCGGTATCATCTGGACGAGGATAGACAACGTTCTCACCGTCACTAAGCAGAGTGAGCAAAATATTGGATTTGCCCTATCATAATCATCAATTTTATCAAGAATTTCCGCCTCTGGCTTTTTATCGAGTTGTTTGACAACCCTCTGAAAATCCTGCTTGAGTTCCTGCTTCTTTACCTGACTATAGTAAATGGGCATCACAAAATATAATAAGGCCAACAAGAGCATGGAGCACAATGCAATCATCGTGGTTACAATCAGGAAATTCTTCCTAGCTAAGCCCATGTTAATCCTCCTCAATCTGATAACCTCGACCGATAACTGTCTTCAACGGTAAGGTTGGTAATTTCTTGCGCAAGTTCTTGATGTGGTTGTCAAGAACTCGGCTATCCAGCTCAGTATAGCCCCAGATTCCCATCATTAGTGCATCACGACTGACAATTTTGCCCCTGCGCTCTGATAAAAACAACAAGACTTCATATTCCTTCTTGGTCAACTGGACTTCTTCTTCGCTCAGATGCACCGCTCCACTGGTCGGCTGAATCTGAATATCGCCGATTTGGATAACATCTAAATCCATCTTATTTCTGAGAATATTCTCGATACGTTTCATCAGGATAAGAGGCGAAAATGGTTTGACAACATAGTCGCTAATCAGATGGTTAAAACTCAATAGCTGCGTGTATTCATCATCCATAGCAGTCAGCATTAGAACAGGTACCTGAGAGGTCTTGCGAATTTCTTTTAGGACTTCAATGCCAGTCATGGACGGAACCATAATATCAAGGATAAGCAAGTCAAACTCTTCTTCTTGAGCCGTTGCCAGAGCAAGCTTGCCATCAAAGATCGGAAGAGGCGTGTGACCATGCTCTTTTAAAAATTCACAGACCACCTGATTGATTACCTGATCATCTTCCATTACTAATATGCGTGCCATAAAAACTTCCTCTTTCTTTGCATAAGATTCTATTACTATTATATGCTCCTTTCCTTCTAACTGCAAGACTTGACTCAGGCTGCACAATAGCCTCTAAAAGCTTTCGTACAGGCATTCCTAGCTCCGCCTCCTCAAAAAACAGATAAAAAACAGAATGATATTAGAGGAGAAATAGTAGAATTTGGTAAACTAAAGGCATAAAATAAGAAAGGATATTCGTATGACTTCGCGACAACAAGTTACACACCTAAAATGGTTCGACATACTCATCCTAACAGTTATCATGTTTGGTGAAGGTATCTTCAATTCCACAATGCAGTACTTGGCCCTTCAACATCAAACAAGAACAATCGAAGAGAATCTTACTTTTTCCACCTTTGCAAACTACCAAGCACTTGCCATGCAGCTGGTTTGGCTATCTTTTGCCATCTTCTATCTGGTATTTAGGAACTTTGATTTTTCGGTTATAAAACAGAAGATTAAACTGACTCCCTGGCTGCCTCTGCAAACCATAGGATTCTTTTTAATCGCAGCTCTAGCCATGGACATCTACTACTATCTGACTTATCAGTTGACCCTATTTCCAGTACCATCCATGTTTCAGTTGCTGCCAAATATCGATTTGTCCTTGCTCCTCTACTCACTTTTAAACGGATTTTACGAAGAGGTCTTTTTCTTAGGTATCTGTCTTGCCGTCAAGCCTGAATACACCAAGTGGGCATTTCTTTATTCACTCTTGGTTCGCATCAGTTTTCATACCTATCAAGGGATTGGAGCAGCCCTGGGAATCGGATTGGTTTTGGGAACCGTCTTTTACTTGATTTATAAACACCTCAAACCTCAAAACCTTCTTCCCTTCTTTCTAGCCCATGCCATAGCTGATGTCATCGGACTAACTATTCTCTCTTACATCTTATACTAATCAGAACAACTTAGAAAAGGAAAACAATGAAAAAATTATTTACTAAATACAAGTCTTACTTCTTCATCCTACTAGCAACTGTTGGTTTCTTTGTCGGCTGCCAGAATCTCTTTGAAACCTTTGGCTCTCCTGAAGGCAATGAAGCCAAATACCCTCTTTTCTTACTAACTATTTCTCTAGTAACAATCTATATGCTGCCAATGCTTGTCTTCATTCGTTACTTGGCAAAGCGGTACTCCATTTCTCAGTCACTTATCAACCTGAGTTGGTTGCTAGGCTTGACAGCTAATTTTGCCTTTTCAGAAATAGGGCATGAAATCGTTGGTTACTTCTGGCTTCATATCATCAAAGCTGATGAACAATTTCTCAATGATTGGGGAGCAGCTGTTTCTGCGCCTTTTGCTGAAGAAATCGCAAAAGGGATTGTCGTGCTGTTGGTTCTGGCTATCCTAAGCAAATGGAGTCTGAAAAATGCCTTGGTTAGCGGAATGATTGTCGGACTGAGTTTTCAGGTTATCGAAGATTGCATCTATGTCTTCAACGATATGTTCAAACAAAACGTGGATGGTTTTGTGACTATTTTGGAACGGATTAGCCAGGCTGGAGCTAGTCACTGGACTTTCACAGCTTTGTTCGGGGTAGGTGCCGCTACTTTATTCATCAAGAACAGCGGTCTGAGCAAGATTCGGAGCTTCCTCTTCTTGTTCGCAAGCATCTTCCTTCACTTCCTGTACAACTCACCTTTTAATGTAGGCTCTGTTACACTTGCTCTCATGGTATTGAACTTCACCTGCTTCCTAATCGCCTTCAAATCCGTAGACAGCCTGACTCTTTCAAAAGAAAGCAACTCACTAGCATAGGAACATCCTCCTTTCTCCGCTCAAAAGAGCGGAGTTTTTTGTAGGTAAAAAAGTGTTTTGGCAAAAAACCTCAAACGTTAACATCTCCAGCCACAAAAACAGAGAAAAAATAAATAGACTTGAGAGAATAGGTAGATATATTTGATAGACTAAAAACAGAAAATAAAAAATTAAGTTTCCACTAAATTTTTAAAGGAACGTTTTTATGAAACCCAATTCTTTGAGAAGCACAAGATGAAGTTGATTATTTTTCTAGCTGTATGGGGATTTTTTTCTGGTTGCAAGATCTTACTGACCTTTTTTGGTAAGCCAAATGGGCTCGAAGCAAAATACCCTCTTTTCTTTCTGACCATTTCATTGGTTGCCCTCTATGTCATCCCCATGATTTTTCTTATCCGTTATCTAGCAAAACGCTTTGATATTTCAAAAAAGGTTGTTCATCTTAGCTGGGTTTTAGGAATAACAGCTAGTTACTACTTCTCTGGTATTGGACAAACGCTTTTAGGAGCTTTTTGGTTGTTGGTGGTCAAGCCACCTCAATCCTTCATTGATGCCTGGGGAGCCGCTGTCACCGCCCCCATCCATGAAGAAGTTGGAAAAGGTCTGGTTGTTCTTCTGGTACTCCTCTTGTTCAAACAGCTCAATCTGAAGAATGCCTTGGTCAGTGGTCTGATTGTTGGCCTGAGTTTTCAAGTGGTTGAAGATTGTGTCTACACTTTCCAGCAAATATTCACTGCTAAAACAGATGGTTTTGCAACCCTTATTGAACGAATTGTCCACGCTGGTGGTACTCACTGGACCTTCTCCCTTGTCTTTGCCGTCGGTATGGTTGCCCTCATTTCCAAAAACAGGGGCATGACAAAAACGCAGGGGCTCTTCTGGCTCTCAATGGCAGTCCTTGCCCATTTTCTCTTAAATACTCCTTTCAATGCTGGCCTCACTTCCGACACGGCCGAAGTAACCATTCTCATGCTTTGTTTCAACCTCTGCTTGGCACTTGCAGCATTCAAATCCGTAGATAGGATTGAAAACAATATAGAAAAATCCGCCTAGGAGCGGATTTTTTCTGTGTTATTCTTAAAACAGACCAACAGCATTTCCATCAGCATCCACATCCATGTTGAGGGCTGCTGGGGCTTTTGGCAGACCAGGCATGGTCATAACCTCACCAGTGAGGGCGACAATGAAGCCAGCACCAAGTTTTGGTACAAATTCACGGACAGTAATGTCAAAACCAGTTGGTGCACCAAGAGCGAATGGATCATCTGAGAAACTGTACTGAGTTTTAGCCATGCAGACTGGCAATTTGTCCCAACCATTTTTTGCAAATTCAGCCAATTGTGTACGGGCTTTTTTCTCAAAGACAACACCTTGACCGCCGTAAATGTTGGTAACAATCTTAGTCACCTTCTCCTCAAGACTGTCTTCCTCAGAATAGAGGCGCTTGTAGGTAGACGGCTGTTGCTCAATCGTTGCAACAAGTGTTTCAGCCAAGTCAACACCACCAGCTGCACCGTTTGCCCAAACGCTAGCTAGTTCAACAGGTACACCTATTTCTTGGCAAAGTTCCTTGAGGGCAGCAATTTCATCAGCAGTATCTGAAACAAACTCATTGATGGCAACCACTGCTGGAATACCGTACTGCTGGACGTTTTCCACGTGACGTTTGAGATTGGCAAAACCAGCTTTGACCGCCTCTACATTTTCGATAGCAAGGTCAGACTTGGCAACGCCGCCGTGCATCTTGAGGGCACGAAGGGTCGCAACAATCACAACTGCGTCTGGTGCCTTAGGCAGATTTGGAACCTTTATATCCAAGAATTTCTCTGCCCCAAGATCTGCACCGAAACCAGCTTCTGTCACAGTATAATCTGCCAAGCGCAGGGCTGTTGACGTCGCAAGAACAGAGTTACAACCGTGGGCGATATTGGCAAATGGTCCACCATGAACAAATGCGGGAGTTCCGTAGATGGTCTGGACTAGGTTTGGCTTAATCGCATCTTTGAGAATCAGAGTCAAGGCCCCTTCAACCGCCAAATCACGCACATAAACAGGACTGCGGTCGAAACGGTACCCAATAACAATATTTGCCAAGCGCTCTTTCAAGTCAGAAATATCTGTGGCAAGGCAAAGGATGGCCATGATTTCAGAAGCAACGGTAATATCAAATCCATCTTCACGAGGAACTCCATTCAAGGGCCCGCCTAAGCCAACTGTTACCTTACGAAGGGCACGATCGTTAAGGTCAACCACCCGTTTCCAAATGATGCGACGCTGATCAATACCGATAGTATTGCCTTGGTGGATGTGGTTGTCAATCAGAGCTGACAGGGCATTATTGGCCGTTGTGATGGCATGCATATCGCCAGTGAAATGCAGGTTGATGTCTTCCATTGGGAGAACCTGTGCATAGCCTCCACCAGCAGCTCCCCCTTTGATTCCCATAACAGGACCAAGAGAAGGCTCACGCAAGGCAATCATGGTCTTTTTGCCAATCTTGCTGAGGGCATCTGCCAGACCGATTGTGATAGTGGATTTTCCTTCACCAGCAGGAGTTGGATTGATGGCTGTTACCAAGATTAGTTTTCCTGGATCTTGATGTTTGACAGCATTGATTTTTTCAAAAGAAAGCTTGGCTTTATATTTCCCATAAAGCTCTATGTCGTCAAAGCTGATTCCCACTTTTTCTACAACTTCAGTGATTGGCTTTAGGGCGATACTCTGTGCAATTTCAATATCTGTTTTCATGAAAGCTCCTCATATTTTAAGATAAAACTATTATACCAAATCTAGGACTCAAAATCATATTATTTTATTCTACTTCTGATTTAACGTACGGATTTTTTGATTTTATAAGATGAACTTATATTCCATTTCGCAAGCTTCAATAGAAATTTCATTTTGAAAACTTTACGAAAAATGGAAAATCTAGTACAATATGAACATGAAAATATTGATTACATCCGGCGGAACCAGTGAAGCCATCGATCAGGTTCGCTCCATTACCAATCACGCATCTGGACACCTAGGAAAAATCATTGCAGAAGCCTGTCTAGCCAAGGGCTATGAAGTCACTTTGGTTACAACCAAGAATGCTGTCAAACCTGCTAGCCACGCTCGTTTAAACCTAGTAGAAATCAGCAACGTTGCCAGTCTTCAAGCAAGTCTAGAACCCTTGGTAAAAAACCACCAGGTTCTCATCCATAGCATGGCGGTTTCTGACTATACCCCTGTTTATATGACTGGACTAGAGGAAGTCAAACAGGCTGAGGCGATTGAGGATTTGCTGCAAAAAACCAATTCGGAAAACAAAATTTCGTCCAAAGATGATTTCCAAGTTCTCTTCCTGAAAAAGACACCAAAGGTCATTTCCCAAGTAAAAGAGTGGAATCCGAACATTCAACTCATCGGATTCAAACTCTTGGTCGGTGTGCCAAAGGAAGAGCTGTTTGCTGTTGCCCGCGACAGTATCCGACGAAATCAGGCAGATTATATTCTCGCCAATGACCTAACAGAAATCACCGCAGACCAGCATAAGGCCTATCTGCTTGATTTAAAAGAGGAATACCCTGCCTCTACCAAGCAAGAAATCGCCCAGCTTATCTTAGAAAAAATTGCAGAAAAAGGAGAATGACATGGCAAACATTACGCTCGCTGTAACAGGATCTATCTCTGCCTATAAGGCTGCGGACTTGACCAGCCAGCTGACCAAGTTGGGCCACAATGTTACTGTGCTCATGACCCGTTCAGCTACTGAGTTTATTGCACCGCTGACCTTTCAGGCTCTGTCGAAAAATATAGTCCACCTCGATATCATGGTGGAAGAAGATCCTACTTCCATCAAGCATATTGACATCGCCAAGACAACTGACCTCTTCTTGGTCGCGCCTGCTTCTGCCAATACCTTAGCAAAATTAGCAAACGGTTTGGCGGACGACATTGTTTCTGCAGTTGCTTTGGCCCTGCCAATCGGTGTTCCAAAATTGATTGCGCCAGCCATGAATACCAACATGTATCTCAATCCAGCTACCCAGAATAATCTCGAAAAACTAGCTCGTTACGATTATCAGGAAATCAAGCCACGCGAGGCACTTCTCGCCTGCGGTGACTTTGGAACTGGTGCCCTTGCTGAAATTGATGCCATCTTAGAGAAAGTGAGTAAAACCCTTCATGAAGTCTAAAAAATCCAACCAAATTGCTACAATTGCCATCTTCTTTGCCGTCATGATTGTCCTCAATGTTCTGAGTTCCATCATCTTTAATATCTTGCCGGTACCTATTAAACCAACTATCGTCCACATTCCTGTTATCATCGCTTCCATTATCTACGGTCCCCGTGTTGGAGCTAGCTTGGGCGCTTTGATGGGTATTATGAGTATCACCCACAACACCATCATCCTGTTGCCGACCAGCTACCTTTTCTCTCCCTTTGTTGAGAATGGTAATATTTACTCCGTCATCATCGCAGTGGTGCCGCGTATCCTTATCGGAATCACCCCGTATTTTGTATACAAATGGATGAAAAATCGCACCGGCTTACTTCTTGCTGGAGCGATCGGTTCAATGACCAATACTGTTTTTGTTCTAGGCGGTATCTTCTTCCTCTTCTCTTCTGTCTTTGAAGGAAACATTCAGGCTATGCTGGCAACCGTTTTGGGAACCAATTCTATCGCAGAAATGATAATATCTGCTGTTTTAACTGCAGCCCTTGTTCCAACTTTACAGAAAGTAAAAAAATAAATATCAGAAAATCATGTGAAAGCATGATTTTTCTTTTCAAAAATGATATAATGAAAGCGATTCAAAAATAAAATAAAAGGAGATCTCTTAGATGACTTATCAAGAAACCTACCAAACATGGCTCGACTATGCGGAACTTCCTGCTTATTTGCGCGAAGACCTCCTAGCGATGGATGAAAAGACAAAAGAAGATGCCTTCTATACTACACTCGAATTTGGTACTGCAGGTATGCGTGGCTATATTGGTGCAGGTACAAACCGTATCAATATTTACGTTGTTCGTCAGGCTACTGAAGGTTTGGCAAAACTTGTTGAATCTAAGGGTGACGAAGCGAAGAAACGCGGCGTTGCCATCGCCTACGACTCTCGCCACTTCTCTCCAGAATTCGCTTTTGAATCGGCACAAGTTCTGGCAGCCCACGGCATCAAATCCTATGTATTTGAAAGCCTTCGTCCGACTCCTGAGTTGTCATTTGCTGTTCGTCACTACAATGCTATCGCAGGTATTATGGTAACAGCCAGCCACAACCCGAAAGAGTTCAACGGTTATAAGGTCTATGGTGAAGATGGCGGTCAAATGCCACCAGCAGATGCGGATGCACTGACTGACTTCATCCGTGCCATCGACAACCCATTCGCTGTGAAATTGGCAGACCTTGAAGAAAGCAAGGCAACTGGCCTTGTCACTGTATTGGGCGAAGAAACAGATGCTAAGTACCTAGAAGAACTCAAGGATTTGACCATCAATCCAAAATTGATTGAAGAATACGGCAAAGACATGAAGATTGTCTATACACCGCTTCATGGTACGGGTGAAATGCTAGCACGCCGTGCGCTTGCTCAAGCTGGCTTTGAATCTGTTCAGGTTGTTGAAAGCCAAGCAACACCAGATCCAGACTTCTCTACCGTTTCCTCTCCAAACCCAGAAAGCCAGGCTGCCTTTGCCCTTGCTGAAGAATTGGGTCGCCAAGTTGATGCGGATGTTCTTCTTGCGACCGACCCAGATGCAGACCGTGTAGGGGTTGAAGTTCGTCAAGCTGACGGTTCTTACTGGAACTTGTCTGGTAACCAAATTGGTGCCATCATTGCTAAGTACATTCTTGAAGCCCACAAGCAAGCTGGAACCCTTCCAGAAAATGCCGCTCTTGCTAAGTCTATCGTTTCTACTGAATTGGTTACTAAGATTGCTGAAAGCTACGGTGCAACCATGTTCAACGTTTTGACTGGTTTCAAGTTCATCGCAGAAAAAATTCAAGAGTTTGAAGAAAAACACAACCATACCTATATGTTTGGTTTTGAAGAAAGCTTCGGCTACTTGATTAAACCATTCGTTCGTGACAAGGATGCAATTCAGGCTGTTCTTATGGTAGCTGAAATTGCTGCCTACTACCGTTCACGCGGTTTGACTTTGGCAGATGGTATCGATGAAATCTTCAAAGAATATGGTTACTTCGCTGAAAAGACCATCTCCGTTACCCTTTCAGGTAAAGATGGGGCAGCACAAATCAAGGCTATCATGGCCAAATTCCGTGAGAATGCTCCTAAACAATTCAATGCGACAGACATCGCGGTCTTTGAAGACTTTGTCCTTCAAACCAAGACTGATAAAGATGGTAATGTAACTACTCTTACAACACCGCCATCTGACGTACTGAAATACACCTTGGCTGATGATTCTTGGTTCGCTGTTCGTCCTTCTGGTACAGAACCAAAAATCAAGTTCTACATTGCAACAGTTGGTGAAACACTTGCTGAAGCGGAAGAAAAAATTGCCAATATTGAAAAAGAAATCAACGAATTTGTTGGATAAGCATAAAAAGAAACAGAGTTGCCGATGCAGCTCTGTTTCTTTGGTTCATCTTTTTCTCATCATATCCAAGTCATATCCAATTTGCCAAAATCCCATATCCAGTAATTTCATTTGAGGATAGAGAACACCCTCTATGGTCATCTCCTTACGACGAAGTTCCAACCTTGCAGCATGTTCTTCATAAAACTCAGCCAATTGGAGCAACGAGCGCTTGCCAAAAGTTCCACTGGCAACTTTTTGTTGACGGATTCCAGAAACAAAATACCTATCGTAGGCTGGAACACATCCCAAAGTCCCCATCAAGATTTTCGTGATAAGGGTATCAGATACTTGGTTTTTTTAACTCCTGACCCCTTACTTCTTTTCGTATCTTATCGTAATAATCTCGCATAAACCATTCAAGTTCAGCAAGTAATTGCTGATTTGACTTCTTTGGCAATTGGTCACATGTTATCCCCATCAGAGGTTTATACTTAGCTTGCAGTAATTCTTTAACAACGGGAAGATGAACCGTGTAATCTTTTTGCAAAAGAAAGGATGAGCCACGATACATCCCCCAACTTGCCAGATAGAAAGACAAATGAAGACTCAGCAGTTCATTATCTCGGTTTTCGTCTTGATGAGCAGCAAAGAAGTTTGCATAACAATGCTCCCAAGAACGATAACGTGCTTGCTCATCTTGTCTTAAATCATGGTAAAAATCCATGATAGCTTTTTCAACAATTTCTATTGTTATACCTTTTTCCACCATCTTACTGTTACATACCAACCTTACTCATTTCTCACAATGTATTATACAATTTGCAAGTAGCCAAGCCCTTATCGCATGAAGGCGAAGAGCGTGGTATGGCTGTACTTGGCCTTCAATCACAGCATCAAAAAACGGGGCCTTACTCGCGCCCCGCTTTATAAACTAATCAGGAAAGTCCATTCTCCAATATGATATAACCGACAACAATTTGAATAAATTCATTTGAAAAATATCATTTAGCTACCCTGAATATTCTCAAATCATTTCCTCTTATTATTTGTCTAAAGTGTGGAGATTGCTTTGTTCAGTGAAAATCCTTCAGAGGTATTCTAGATTTTCAATTTGCTTCTTCTCATCATTTCCCGATGAGACACTCAGTGCATATATATGACACGGATTAAATTCTTTTTAGCCCAAAAGGTTGCTTAGTGTGGGTAGCAAGGCTAAGATTGGTAAGTACCAATTCAACGAAAACCAATATCATACTATTTCATCCGAAACACGGACAATGGACTTTCCCTTCTACATGCCCCGCTTTTACAACTGAAAAGCCTAGGACAAATAGATACCAACTGGATCCAGTCGCATCTTCTTTCTATCTCCCTTCTACTAATCTAGTAGCGACCAGATAAAACAAGACACTTTCGTCATGACGATCCTATAGGATTCGCTTTGAGGTTTTTCCTCTATGCTCTTCCTATCTACACTCTTCCTATCTACACTCTTCCTATCTACACTCTTATTATACACCTTTTCTAAAACGCTTTCAAATAATTATGCGCAGATTTTTGAAAAAAAGTGTCTATTTATTCGCTGCCTTTTTTTGGTAGGATTCCCACATTTTCTGCTGGGGTTTGGCAAAAGGAAAACGGTGAAAATCTTCAACAGCAACCCACATTGTTTGTCGCTGGGAGAAAACTGTATCGTTTTTGACAAGGCCTTCAGTCAGTTCAATCTGCCATTTGCGGTGGCTAAAAATGTGCTGGACCCGGGTAAATTCTTGCTCCTGCCAGTCGACATTTAGTCCATAACTGTCTGAAAAGCTCTGCCGCAAATCTGGTTGAACAGGGGCTTCTGCTAATTCAAATAGAGATACTTGCTGGTCTTGCTCTTCCCCTTTTTCCAAAAGTGGAAAAGACCAAAAACCAGCCAGAAGGCCTTGATCAGTATTCTTCTCCAAAAGAAACTGATTGTGTTGGTTTCGGATAATAAAGGCCTGATAGGCGACTGGAAGGGGCTTCTTCTTGGGAGCTTTGATGGGGTATTTGTCCATGGTTCCGTTGAGATAGGCCGCACTAAAGTCCTTGACAGGACTATCCTCCGGTCGTGGATTGACAGGTGATTCAATATCAGAACCCAAATCCATCAAGGCTTGATTAAAGTCCCCTGGTCGTTGTGGGTCAATGAGTTCCTCCATTAGGGCCTGAAAAATCTTTCGGTTGGCAGGTAAGCCGATGTCGTAGTCGACCTCAAAAAGACGACTGAGAACTCGCATAACATTGCCGTCGACAGCCGGTTCTGGTAAATCAAAGGCAATGCTGGCAATGGCACCGGCAGTATAGGGCCCAATTCCTTTAAGACTAGCAATTTCTGCGTGTGCCTGAGGGAAACGACCCCCATAATCAGCCATCATTTGCTGGGCCGCCTTTTGCATATTGCGTACACGAGAGTAATAGCCCAAGCCCTCCCAAAGTTTTAGGATGACCTCTTCTTCTGCCTGCGCCAAATCTTTTATGGTCGGTAAATGATGTAAAAACCGTTCATAATAAGGAATGACTGTGTCCACACGCGTCTGCTGGAGCATGATTTCAGACACCCAAATAGCATAGGGATCTTTACTCCTGCGCCAAGGAAGATCACGCTTATTCTTGTCATACCAATCCAAAAGGGCCTTGCGAAAAGCAACAATCTTTTCTTCGGGCCACATCTCAATGCCGTATTTCTTTAAATCTAACATAGAATTAGTATAGCATAGGCATAAAAAAAGAGCCAGTTGCTGGCTCTTCAACTGGCTTCCTGACTCGCTTGCATCCGGTAATAAACACCTTCTGCTTGCATCAATTCTTTATGGCTTCCTTTTTCAACAACCTTACCATCTACCATAACCAGAATAAGGTCAGCGCTCTGAATGGTAAATAGCCTATGAGCAATGATAAAACTCGTTCTGCCCTGCATTAGTTTAGCAAACGCTTCTTGAACTAAAATTTCTGTCCGCGTGTCGATGGAGGAAGTCGCTTCATCTAAAATCAATATCTTGGGAAGTTTAACAAAAACACGGGCGATGGCAAGCAACTGCCGCTGACCTTGAGAAAGTTCAGCACCACCATCCGTCAGATAGGTGTCATAGCCCTGTGGTAACTGACGAATAAAGAAATCCGCATTGGCGGCCTGTGCCGCTTCAATAACCAGCTCCCGCGTAGCATTGGGATAAGCGTAAGCGATATTCTCGTGAATGCTTCCTGCCTTGATCCAGGTGTCCTGTAAAACCATACCGACCTGCCTGCGGAGTTCCTCACGACGGTACTGGCGAATGGACTGACCATCTAAGTGAATATCTCCCTTATCAACCTCATAAAAGCGCATTAAGAGATTGATAAGCGTTGATTTACCAGCTCCTGTTGGACCAACGATAGCCACCTTAGCACCGGCAGGGATTGTCAAGTTTAAGTCCTTGATTAACTCCTGATTCGGTTTATAGGAAAAGGCTACCTCTTTAAAATCAATCTGACCTTTGACCTCTTCGTCATTTAATTCAAGCTGGCTCTGTTCCAGCTCGCTAGGCTCTTTCACGATCCCGACTAGGCGCTCCGCACAAGCTAAGGCGCTCTGCAATTCTGACAAAACCGAAGAAATATCATTAAACGGCTTGGTATATTGGCTGGCGTAGTTGAGAAAGGTGGTCAGTTCTCCAACCGTGAAGTGCCCCGCCATAATCCTCAAAGCACCCAATCCTGCCAGGAGGGCATAAATAAGGGCGTTGATAAAACGGGTCATCGGATTGATGGTTGAGGAGGCAAAAATAGCCTTGATTGAAAAAGTGGCATAGGTCTGGTTGATTGTAGCAAAGTCAGCTTCAAACCGGCTCTGTGCATTGAACGCTTGTAGCAAGGACAGCTGACTAATAGACTCTTCCAACATTCTTGCTTGATGACCTCTTGCCTCTGTTTGCTGACGATAGTACTGGTAACTCTTACGGGCAATAAAACGAGCAACAAAGAGCGATAGCGGGGTCAGAGCAACAACCACAATCATCATCAGAAAATCCAGTCTAGCCATGGTAAAGACGGTCAAAAGAATCAGAAGAATACCTTGGAAAAACTGATTGAAAATCATTAAGAGTCCACTGGTTAACTGCTCACAATCACTCGAAAAACGAGCTACTAAATCACCGGTAGACTGCCTGTCCAGATAAGAGAGGGGTAGGTCATGGAGCTTTTCATAAACTGCTTGGCGCAGCTGATTCATCGACCGATAGACCACCTGATTAACCCGCAAAGGGAGCCACCACTGAACCAAACTATTGATAGCTATCACAAGGAGCATCTGACCTAATACACCCCAAAACTTAGAGCTTGCACCACCAAGGACCCCATCAATTGCCTGTCCAATTAGGATGGGCAGATAGACAGTCAATAAGACCTGTATGAGAGTTCCAAAGAGGATAACAAACACCTGAGGCCCCTGTGCTTGAAAGAGAAAAGTCAAGGTAGCAAGTTTAGAGGTTGTTTGCTGCTTTTTCATGCCAAATCCTCCTGACTATGCTGAGATTGGTCAATTTCTTGATAAATAGCAGAGCTATGAAGCAGTTCTTCATGAGTGCCCAAGCCAACCTGTCTTCCCTTATCAAGCACTAGGATACAATCAGCCTTTCGCAAGCTTTTCGTCCGCTGTGAGATGAGGATTAGGGTCTTTTCAGGCAACTCTTCTCGAATTGCCTCCAAAAGATTCTTTTCTGTCAGATAGTCCAGAGCGGAGGTCGCATCATCCAAAACCAAAATAGGAGCTTTCTGCAACAGCGCACGCGCAATCGTCAGACGCTGGCGTTGACCACCTGAAAAGTTCCGACCTGAGGTCTCAACTTGGCAGTCTAAACCTCCCTTATCGATTACAAATTCCTTAGCTTGTGCAATTTCTAAAGCAGCCCAAAGTTCTTCTTCTGCTAATGGCTCCTTGCCTAGACTCAGATTGGAGCGAACCGTTCCGCTAAACAGTTGAGCCTCTTGAGGAACTAGGGCAAAGGTCTGTCGCCATTCACGCAAGTTTCGTGGACTGCTACCGTCTATGAAAAGTTGCAGCTGCTGTTCAGGCACTAGATAAAACTTCAACAAGAGATCAAGCAAGGTTGATTTTCCTGAACCAGTACCTCCTATGATTCCCAAAAAATCTCCCCTTTGCACCTGAAAGTGGATACCTGAAAGTGCTGCTTCTGCTGCCTTTGGATAACTAAAAACTAGCTCCTGAACCACAAGTAGTCGTTCTTTATCCTGACAAGTAAAGGCAGGCAAGGCCACATCCAGATCTTCGGACTCTTGCTGGAAAATCTCCTGCACACGACCTGCACTGATAAAGGATTGGTTAAGAGTGGAGATAACCATGACCATCTTGACCAATTCTACCAATATCTGAAGCAGATAATTAATCAAAGCTACTAACATTCCGACTTCTAAAAGCCCAGATTCGATCGCTAGTCTTCCCTGCCAGATGAGAGTAACCAAGGTGACATTGACAATCAGAAAAGTAGCCGGTGTTAGGATACTAGACCAAAAGCCAGCCTTCAATTGCTGTTCCAGATAAGTCCCGTTTTTTTCTTTAAAAAAGCCAAGCTCACGCAATGTCTGTCCAAAGGCTCGTATCACACGCATCCCAGATACCGTTTCTCTTACCTGTCCCACCAGTTCATCTAAGGTTTTGCGCATCCGTAAGTACAGCCGGCTATTAACAATAGAAATCAAACTGACTACCAAAAAGAGAACTGCAATCATGCCAAGAAACAGCAAGGATAAGGTTGGACTAATCATAACCGCCATGATAAAAGAACCAAAAACTACGATAGGGGCCCGTAAAAAAAGACGCAGGAAAATATTAATTCCTGTTTGAATTTGCAGGGTATCGCTGGATAGGCGGGTAAGGAGGCTGGCAGCCGATAGATTAGCTCGATTAAACTTCGGCAAGCTCAGAACCTTCTTATACAAATCCTGAGTCAGTTCAGTAGTATATCCAACTGCAGCTTTGGCAGAATAGTATTGGGCTGTGATAGACATCAAAACCCCGACACAGGCCAGTCCGACCAATAGTAAAATCATAGCAACCAAGTCACCTTGATTGCCATGGGGAATAATAGAGTCAACGATATAGGCGATGACCAAGGGGACAGTTAGCTCAAAGAGTGCTTCTAGGAGCTTAAAGAGCGGACCTAGAATGGACTCCTTGAGATAATCCCTAAAATAACGAAAGAGCGAAGTCATGTTTACAAGGCATCCACTGCTTGTGCAGCTGTGATAATACCGAGCTTGTAGACATCTTCAGAACTACAACCGCGAGAAAGGTCGTTTACCGGCTTGTTCAATCCTTGAAGAACTGGGCCAACCGCCTCAAAACCACCTAGACGCTCTGCAATCTTGTAAGCGATGTTTCCAGCTTCAATAGCAGGGAAAATAAAGACGTTGGCTTGACCGGCAACTGGGCTGTTTGGAGCCTTCAAACGGGCTGTGTTTGGCTCTAGGGCCGCATCCATTTGCAACTCTCCATCAATCAAAAGGTCAGGACGAGCTTCTTGAGCCAAACGAGTTGCTTCAACCACCTTGTCTACATGTGGGCCGAAACCAGAACCCTTAGTTGAATAAGAAATCATAGCAATCTTTGGATCCAAACCAAACGTTTGAGCTGTTGCTGCAGACTGGATAGCAATCTCAGCAAGTGCCTCTGCATCTGGATCGATGTTGATGGCACAGTCGCCAAAGATGTATTTATGCTCATCCTTAACCATCAAGAAGACACCTGATGTCCGCTTAACACCTGGTTTTGTCTTGATGATTTGAAGGGCAGGGCGAACGGTATCAGCAGTCGAGTGAACTGCTCCAGAAACCATCCCTTCAGCCAAACCAAGCTGAACCAACATGACACCGAAGTAGTTAACATCGCGCAAGATTTCATCAGCCTGTGCTTCACTGACTTTTCCTTTACGGATATTCAAAAACTCTTGTTTCATGGTCTCAAAGTTGGCATAGTTTTCAGGATTGATAACGGTGATACCTGGGTTTGAGAAACCAAAGTCAGTCAACAAGGCATGGACTTCTTCTGGCACACCGAGAATGATTGGCTCAGCCAATCCCTCGAACTTCAGACGAGCAGCCGCACGCACAACACGCTCATCTTTTCCTTCTGGGAAAACAATCCGTAGTTTTTTACCTACGATTTTGTGTTTCATTTCACCGAATAAATTCCGAATTTCCATTATAAATCTCCTTGTTTTCGTTTAAATTTTTTATTACAGCCTGAAAGTCGGCTGGTAATGGACTAGTTAAATTGAGTTGCTCATTCACAAACGGATTGTCAAAGGTCAGCCGATGACAATGTAAGGCCTGACGTTCAATCCCATGGTCAAGACTGCCGCCATAGAGATCGTCCCCTAGAAGCGGAAAACCGATATGAGCAAAGTGAACCCGAATCTGGTGGGTACGACCCGTGTGGAGCTGAATATCAACCAAGTGAACCTCGCCCCAAGACTGGATAATCTCATAAGAAGTATGAGCGTACTTGCCGGTCGGGCTGACACAGCGGGTGATAATACTATCTTCCGGTCGGCCAATGGGAGCAATAATATCCCCCGCCCTCGAAAGCTCACCTTTTCCTTGAACCAGCGCATAATAACGCTTGTGGATGGTCTTAGATTGAAGCTGCTTATCCAAACGGGCATGAGCATAACCATGTTTGGCAAAGAGCATGAGGCCCGATGTATCCCGATCGAGTCGGGTCACAATATGAACTTGTCGATTCTCATACCCCTTGTTTACAAAGTAGCCCTTCACAAAATTAGCAATGGTGGATGAATGAAGGATGCTGGGGATAGAGGCATAACCGAAAGGTTTATCAATAGCCATGAAGTGCTCGTCTTCATAGACAATATCCAAGGGGCGATGAATAGCCTCTAGTTGGCCTGTCACATCCAACTCGGGTGGAATATCAATTGTTACCTTATCTCCGACTGATAGCTGATAGGTAGCAAGGCGCTCCTCATCATTGACCAAAATCTGACCGCCCGCATATTTTATCTTAGCTAGTAAGCCCCGTGACACATCCTGTCGTCTGAGAAAGGTCTTTACCATGCTCTGCTGATCGGCGACAAACTCAAAGCGCATCTACTCCACCTCTCCGATGAAGGCGTCCTTGACCCGATTCCAAAAACTGGTATGACTAGGTGAGGCCACAAAATGAATCTTACTATTATCAATCTGGTATTCGATCTGGTCAATGTTCTCGTAAACAAAGGTTCGATTGTCCACTGACAATGAGTAACGCCCATCATGCTTAGGTTCAATCACAATCTTGTCCTTCTTGGGCACTACGATGGAAGAGCCCAGCGTCCGGTAAACTCGGTTGTTTAGACTGGCTACCTCTGCAATTTGAAGGGCTTCGATTGTGGGATGCAAGACAGCACCACCAAGCGATTTGTTGTAGGCGGTAGAACCCGTCGGTGTAGATACCGAAATGCCATCGCCACGGAAACGTTCAAAAGCAACACCGTTGATATAGACATCTGCTACCATCGTTTTGGATAGGCGTTTGATAGTGGCTTCGTTGAGAGCACGCGCAACAATCTCTCGACCGTCTGTCATCTTGACCTTGACATTGAGAATTGGATAAGAAACTCTGGCTCCAGTGTCCAATTTGAGATTCTCTACTAGCTTCTCCACTTCAAAATCGCGATAATCTGTATAGAAACCTAGGTGACCAGTATGGATACCAACAAAGCGAACCTTATCAATGATTTTTTCGTACTTATGAAAAGCCGAAAGGAGCATCCCGTCGCCACCAATGGAAATAACAATATCTGGATTTTTGGGAGTCAATATAAAGTTGGCTTCCTTCAATTTGTCCCAAAGTTCTTTTACAACTGCTTCACTCTTTGGATTTTTACTGCTGAGCAGAGCGATTTTTTTTCTATCTGTAATCTTCATCTGTGTCATCACTATTTCCAACGCCGTCACTCAACTTGCGGTGGGCAGGATCAAAAAGAACCTGTGCTTCTTGAATGTCGTCGCGGATTTTCCGCATCTCCTCATCTAACTGATAGGCTATCTTGGCAGTAATTTCAAGTCGCCGCTTGATTTCATCAGGGAATTTCCCTTTATACTTATAATTCAGCGAATGCTCAATCGTTGCCCAGAAATTCATCGACAGAGTTCGAATCTGAATCTCTGCCAGTACCGTCACATTGCCGTTAATCGTATCAACAGGGTATTCAATCACTACATGATAGGAACGATAGCCAGAAGCCTTCATATTGTTGATATAATCCCGTTCGTGAACAATCTGCATATCCTTGCGCTTGCGCAGAATAGCTAGAACTTCTTCTACGTCATCCACAAACTGCACCATGATGCGAACGCCGGCAATATCCTGCATATCTTGGGCAAGATTTTCCAACTTGATATGACGAAGGGCCATCTTCTCCTTGATAGACTCAATCGGCTTAACTCGACCAGTCACAAATTCAATCGGAGAATGACGGTTGGCCTTACGGTATTGCTTGCGAATACCGCGCAACTTGATTTTTAGTTCCCCAACTGTTTGTATGTAAGGGTCTAAAAATTCTTCCCAGTTAAACTCCATGCCTACTCCCTTCTTGTCAAATATCTATTTTTTGGATAGAATAGCACATGGACTATTATACCACATGAAAGGGTTTTACTCTATGAAAAAGAATCATTTGGAAATCGAATATAAAACCTTACTGACAGAAACCGAATTTACCCATCTATTAGGCGACTTTTCAGAGGTAAAACCCGTTAGCCAGATTAACTACTACATCGATACACCAGAACTGGATATGAAAAAGAACCGGATGTCCCTTCGGATTCGGACCTTTGATGAGCAGGCCGAATTGACCCTAAAAATCCCTCAGGAAATCGGCAATCATGAGTACAATCAATCCCTTAGTTTCACAGAGGCTCAGGAGCTGATTAAGAATTTCTCTCTGCCTGATGGAGAAATTTGTCAGTTGATTGCCCAAACATCCGTTCCTGTTCAGAAACTAGCCGTCTGGGGACAACTTTCTACTATCCGCTACGAAAAAGAAACTCCTATTGGCCTCATGGCCTTAGATGAAAATCGATACGCCGACCAACATGATTATGAACTGGAGGTTGAGGTAACCGACCCAGATTCAGGCAAAATCGCCTTTCACGACTACTTGAACAGTAAGGGAATTCGCTTCAAATATGCCAGCAGCAAGGTCGCAAGAACCGCAAACAGTCTCAGGCCAGCCCAATAAGCTGGCTTTTTTATTTTTCATTACTGAAAATTTTTTCATTTTCTGATAAAATGGTAGTATCTAATAAAAGGAGTTATTCTGACATGGTTCAATCATATGCTGATAAACAAATCAAGCTCTTTTCCCTCAATGCCAATCCGGAAATTGCAAAAAAAATTTCAGAAGAATCTGGTATTCCTCTTGGAAAAATGAGCTCACGTCAATTCTCTGACGGAGAAATCCAGATTAACATTGAAGAGAGTGTTCGGGGGATAGATGTTTATATCATCCAGTCTACCAACTACCCTGTCAACAATCACCTCTGGGAACTCTTGATTATGGTCGATGCTTGTAAGCGTGCCAGTGCCAACACTGTGACTGTCGTTATGCCTTACTTTGGCTACGCTCGTCAGGATCGCATTGCAAAATCTCGCGAACCGCTAACAGCTAAGTTGGTTGCCAATATGCTGGTCAAGGCAGGTGTGGATCGTGTGCTGACCCTCGATCTCCACGCTGTTCAGGTTCAAGGTTTCTTTGATATTCCAGTCGATAATCTCTTCACTGTGCCACTTTTTGCTCGATATTATATGGAAAAAGGCTTGAGCGGAGAAGATGTTGTCATTGTCAGCCCAAAAAACTCTGGTATTAAACGGGCGCGTGCCTTAGCGGAACTGCTAGACTCCCCACTTGCTATTATTGACTACGCTCAGGATGACTCCGATCGCTCTGAGGGCTACATTATTGGTGATGTTACCGGGAAGACGGCTATCTTGATTGACGACATGCTCAATACAGGCCGAACCTTCTCTGAAGCGGCGCGTATTGTTAAAGAAGGCAGGGCAACAGAAATCTACGCCGTAGCTAGCCATGGTCTCTTTGCTGGAAATGCTACCGAACTGCTAGATGCTGCTCCTATCAAGGAAATTCTTGTGACGGATTCCGTTGCCAGCAAAAACCCCCATCCTAAGAATATTGCCTTCTTATCAGCAAGTAAATTGATTGCAGATGCGATTATCCGCATCCACGAGCGCCGTCCTGTCAGCCCGCTCTTTGCTTTTAACAATCCAAACAAAGAAAAATAGGAGGCAGGTTATTGATCTATTTAGATAATGCCGCTACAACCGCTCTATCAGACCAAGCTTTAAATACCCTTATGGCCGTTTCCAAAGAATACTACGGCAACCCCTCAAGTATCCACGGCCTAGGCCGTAAGGCTAACCAAATCTTGCGTGAGTCCAGACAAACAATCGCTCAAACGCTTGATGTGCGACCTGAACAGCTTATTTTTACATCCGGTGGCTCTGAAGCAGATAACCTAGCGATTATCGGTTATGCCCTCGCTCATCAAGACAAGGGTAAACACTTGATTACCACTGCTATTGAACATCATGCGGTTCTCCATAGCATGCGCTATTTGGAAGAACGGCTAGGATTTGAAGTGACCTATCTCGAACCTTTTGAAGGGACTATCCATCCCTCTCAGATCCAAGAAGCTCTACGGCCAGACACCATCTTGGTCAGCATCATGTATGCCAACAACGAAACGGGGTTGCTTCTCCCTATCAAAGAAATCGGACACATCCTTGCTGATCATCAGGCTGTATTTCATGTTGATGCGGTACAAGCCATCGGAAAACTTCCGCTTTTCCCAGAGCAAGAAGGGATTGATTTGCTTTCTGCATCTGCCCACAAATTCCACGGACCTAAGGGGATTGGCTTTCTTTATAGCCGCATTGCCAAATTTGACTCTCTCATTCATGGTGGGAAGCAAGAAAATCAGCACCGGGCAGGCACTGAAAATATCGCTGCTATCGCTGCTATGGCAACGGCGCTCAAGGAACAAACTACCAGACAAAAAGAACAGTTTCAGACCATCAAAGAGTTAAAAACCTATCTGGTGAAGGGACTTGACGGACTTCCTTTCTATCTCAATGAATCCGGCCCCTGTCTACCACACATTTTAAATGTCGGATTTAAAAACCAACTCAACGAGCAAGTGCTCATGCGTCTGGATCTAGCAGGTATCGCTGTTTCCAGTGGTTCAGCCTGCACAGCTGGTGTTGTCCAAACCAGCCACGTCTTAGAAGCCATCTATGGCAAAGAATCTTCACGCCTGAAAGAAGCCATCCGCATTAGCTTCTCAGAAACTACAACCACTCATGAATTGGACAAACTAATCGCAACCCTAAAAGAAATAATTGGAGGAACCCATTAAATGGCATTTGAACACTCTGTCACCCTCAAAAATTGTGACTACACTTACCAAATCAACCCAGCTATCAAAAAATATACCTTGCGCGACAATACCTTTGAACAAACCAAGGTAGGCAACTACCAACTGACACGCATGTTGGAAGAAGTTCCCAACTCTAACCAAGGTTTCCTGCTGAAAATCATCATCAATTCAGATTTGACTGGTTTTAAAATCAACATTACAGACAAATCTGGACTTCGCTTGGTTGACATCTTTAAACCAGACAGCAACAAGGTTATTCAAGAAAAATTCTATTTCTTGATGGATAGCCTAGTTGACCGCGAAATTTTCACAAAAGTGGGCAAATAAGAATGTTACGACTCACATATCAAGATGCCTACAAGCAGACAAAATCACAAGAATTTGAAGATTTGGATGCAATCCTTCTCGCCTTCTCTTCTTGTATTACCCTGCCTGACTACTTGAAGGTTCTCTCACTGACAGAAGATGAAAAAGACCTTGGTTACACCGGTTCAATCGGTGAACTCTACTCCTTTTTACAGACTATCAATCAAGAGAGAAGACTTAAAAAAACAAGATAAAAATCTTGTTTTTTTAATATTCTAAAACCTAACCGTTGCATTTTTCACAAACTTCCACTAGAATAGACATAGACATTCCAGAAGGAGAAAAGATTGTGAAAAAAGAAAAAAATACAACCATCCCTAGAGCAACTGCCAAACGCCTCTCCCTTTACTACCGTATTTTCAAACGATTTCATGCAGGGAATATCGAAAAAGCCAGTTCCAAAGAAATTGCCGAAGCAATTGGCATTGACGCCGCAACAGTTCGACGCGACTTTTCTTATTTTGGTGAATTAGGCCGTCGCGGCTTTGGCTATGACGTCAAGAAACTGATGGATTTTTTTGCTGAAATTTTAAACGACAACTCTATTACCAATGTTATGTTGATTGGTGTTGGTAATATGGGACGTGCCCTGCTCCACTATCGCTTTCATGAACGTAATAAAATGAGGATCGTTATGGCTTTTGAAGCAGATGACCATCCTGCGGTTGGGACCATTGATGAGAATATTCCAATATACGGTATTTCTGATATTCAAGAAAAAAATGCTGAAGCCAAGGCTCAAACAGCCATTTTGACTGTCCCAAGTAACAAGGCTCAAGAAGTTGCTGATCTTTTAGTAAAAGCTGGAATCAAAGGTATCTTGAGCTTCTCACCAGTCAACCTATCTCTACCAAAAGATGTGGTGGTGCAATATGTTGACTTGACAAGTGAATTACAGACTCTTCTCTACTTTATGCGCAAGGGCTAGTAAAGCTCGCTCTCCTCACGGAAACTGTAATAGCCTGAGCTTCCGACAATTAAATGATCTAGTAAAACCAGTCCTAGCGTTTCGCAGGACTTTTTTAATGTTTCAGTAAAAATTACATCATTGCGACTGGGATCGACCGAACCAGATGGATGATTGTGAACAATGATAAGGGATGTTGCCATACATTTGACTGCATAATGAAGGATTTCCCTAGGTTCAGCTATGCTACGATTCACACTGCCAATAAAGATTGTCTTCTGACTGATAATTTGATTCTGAGTATTGAGGTAGAGAGCTACTAGATGCTCTTGTTTTTTATCACCAAGTTCCTGCATCATTTTTCGCCCTAATTTCTCACTGCCCAATACTTGCCCCTTCAGACGTAGCTCGGACTGATTGATGCGTTTTCCAAGCTCAATCATCGCTTTGATTTCAATGGCCTTTACTTTCCCAATCCCTGTCAATTGCTGCAATTCTTCAATAGATAATTCTCGTAATGCAGCCAAGTTCTCCAATCTAGCCAGAAGATTGTTAGACACATGCGAAACCGATTCTTTTTTGGTTCCTGTTCGGATAAAAATAGCTAGCAACTCTTGATTGCTCAACTTTTCAGCTCCCACTTCCATCAAACGCTCTCTCGGTAACAAGGATTCTTCCTTAAATTCAATCTGATACATAGTATTCCTCCTCACCTATTTATTCGGAAAAAGATGAAAAAGAGAGCATTGATTTGCTCCCTTATCCATAATTATATTGATTGTATTTCTTAGAGAAGTGCTCCAAAATTTCCTTTGGTGCATCCTTGTAAGCAATGCTTGATTCTAGCTGCCCTTTTACAATCCGCCGTCCAGTTGCATCGTAATCCGTACAGGTTACCAAGGTAATTTCTGTGATTCCTTCTCGGTCATCGATCACTTCAACACTTTCAGGCGATACTGTTTCCACGCTGTTGATAACATAGGTGTAAACCTGTTGTTTATCGGTGATGTAAATCTTCATCCCCTGCTGGGCATTGTCTAGGGGTGAAAAAAGAACTTCACTCGCTCCTGCCACTCCAAAAATATGGTGACTGGCAAGGGAGTAATTGAGTTTGCCCATCTCCTGTCCTTCTTTCATGGTTCCTGCCCCATACATGAGGGCAACGTTAGACAAACCTTTAAATATCGGCAAGTTGATTCCCAGCTCAGGAATAGCAATGCCTCCGATAACCGGCAATTGCTGGGCATCCCACTGGGCCTTTAAAACGGCCTCCGTAGAGATGGATTCTACCTGATCAAAATCAAACGTCACCTCTGCCGCCTTATTTTTTTCAATATCACCTTCAGACACCTGGTCGATTTGGTAGCGATCTGTGTTTAAGGCGATGATGAAATTTCGGATTGAGGTATTAAAAATGAGGGCTAGAGCAATCAGAACCAGAAGGAGGGCTAGGAGGTTCCTCCACCACCCACTCCTTTTCTTCTTTCTCTTTCTTTCTCTTGCCATGGTCATTCGTCAGCCTCCTCTTCGGTATCTGAAGCTTCTGCAGGGTCAACCAAGGCAAAGGTAACAATGCGAGAACTGTCGTTTAGACGCATGACTTTCACACCCATGGTTGCACGGCCCGTCTGCGAAATGTTGGCTACACTTGTTCGGATGATGACACCGTTATCCGTGATAACCATGATGTCCTCATCACCTGAAACTGTTGTCAGGCCTGCAAGGTACCCATTCTTATCTGCTACTTTCAGAGTCTTAATACCCTTACCGCCACGACCCTTAGTTGGGTATTCACTAGCAGGGGTACGCTTACCGAAACCTTTTTCCGTTAAGACTAGAACTTCCTGACCATCTGCAACCATGGTCGCTCCTATCAGACAGTCACCTTCACGCAAATTGACACCACGAACACCTGTCGCGGTACGGCCCATGTTACGTACATCTGTTTCCATGAAGCGAACAGAATAACCAAACTTGGTTCCCATGATAATATCAGCCTGTCCATCTGTTAAAAAGACATTGATTAGCTCATCATCGTCTTTGAGGTTGAGAGCCTTTAGACCGTTTTGGCGGATATTGTCAAATTCTGCCACCTTGGTGCGTTTAACGACACCTTGTCGGGTAGCAAAGAAGAGGTAATGTCCATCTTCTTGGTCCTTGCTGATATTGATAATGGTCTGGATGGATTCATTTTCTTCTAGTTTGAGAAGGTTAACAATTGGCAATCCCTTGGCGGTACGGCCATATTCTGGAATCTCATATCCTTTCAAACGGTACACTCGGCCTTTGTTTGTAAAGAACAGCAGGCGATCGTGGGTACTAGTAGAAACTAGCTCACGCACAAAGTCGTCATCCTTAACTCCTGTACCTTGGACGCCGCGCCCTCCACGTTTTTGGGCTTGAAATTCATCCTGAGCCAATCGCTTGATATAGCCTTGGTTGGATAGGGTGATGAGAACATCGGCTTCTTCGATCAGGTCTTCATCTTCTAGTGACAAGACCTCTCCAACCATAAGTTCTGTTCGACGAGGATCTGCATACTTGCGCTTCACATCTTCCAGTTCTTCTTTGATAATCTGCACCACACGCTCTGGCTTGGCCAAAATATCTGCTAGGTCAGCAATTAAAGCCACCAACTCGTCATATTCAGACTGAATTTTATCGCGCTCCAAGCCTGTCAGACGGCGCAAGCGCATGTCAAGAATAGCCTGACTTTGACGTTCAGAAAGGGCAAATTTTTCCATCAACTCAGCTTGGGCGATGGCATCCGTTTCAGAATTACGGATGATGCGAATCACCTCATCAATATGATCCAAAGCAATCAGCAAGCCTTCCAAAATATGGGCACGCGCTTCTGCTTTTTCCTTATCAAACTGAGTACGACGGGTTACAACTTCCTTCTGGTGCTCAACATAAGCTTCTAAAATCTGCCGAACTGAAAGAATCTTCGGAACACCATTTTGAATAGCCAGCATGTTAAAGCTAAAGTTGGTTTGAAGCTGGGTCAATTTAAAGAGGTTGTTGAGAATCACATTGGCAGAAGCATCTCTACGCACCTCTATGACAAAACGCACCCCTTCACGGTTGGACTCGTCACGGACAGCTGTAATTCCTTCGATACGCTTTTCCTGCACCAATTTAACAATGTGCTCTTGAACCTTAGATTTATTGACCATATATGGAAATTCGGTCACAACAATGCGCTCACGACCATTTCCGTACTCCTCAATCTCCGTCCGAGAACGGAGCACAATTGACCCCTTACCTGTTTCATAGGCACGATGGATACCGGATTTCCCCATGACCAGAGCACCTGTTGGAAAATCTGGACCAGGTAACACTTCCATGATTTCACGGGTTGTTGCTTCAGGATTATCAATCAAGAGTTTGACCGCATCAATGGTTTCTCCCAAGTTGTGCGGCGGAATATTGGTCGCCATACCAACAGCAATACCAGTTGTACCGTTAACCAAGAGATTTGGAAAACGAGCTGGTAAGACAACCGGTTCCCGTTCATTGCTATCATAGTTATCAGAAAAATCAACGGTATTTTTGTTAATATCGCGCAGCATTTCAAGAGCAATCTTGCTCATGCGGGCTTCTGTATACCGCTGAGCCGCTGCACCGTCACCGTCCATCGAACCGAAGTTTCCATGGCCATCTACCAGCATGTGGCGGTAGCTCCACCACTGTGCCATCCGAACCATGGCTTCATAAATTGCACTATCACCATGCGGATGGTACTTACCCATAACATCCCCTGTGATACGGGCTGATTTTTTGTGTGGTTTGTCTGGCGTAATCCCCAGTTCATTCATCCCGTACAAAATACGACGGTGTACTGGTTTTAACCCGTCACGGACATCTGGCAGAGCACGGGAAACGATGACACTCATTGCATAATCAATGAAGGAAGTCTTCATCTCACTGGCTAGATTTACATCTACTAAATTCTTATCTTGCATTCAAAAAATGCCTCATTTCTACTAGAAAGTATCTATCTTATTATACCACATTGTGAAAGATTTTTCTGCTCAGGAAGTTATAATGTAAACATTTTCAAAAATTCATTCACAAGTGACAAAAGACCTAAAAAATGCTACAATGAAAGATGGTTAGGATACATAGGAATCCCCAAATAAAAATAAGGAGATGTTTAGAATATGACTGCAACTAAACAACACAAAAAAGTAATCCTTGTCGGTGATGGTGCCGTAGGTTCAGCTTATGCTTACGCTCTCGTTAACCAAGGTATTGGTCAAGAATTAGGTATCATTGACATCAACAAAGACCGTACACAAGGTGACGCAGAAGATTTGAGCCACGCTTTGGCCTTTACTTCACCTAAAAAAATCTACTCAGCTGACTACTCCGATGCACACGATGCAGACCTCGTTGTATTGACTGCTGGTTTGCCACAAAAACCGGGTGAAACTCGTCTGGAATTGGTAGAAAAAAATCTTCGCATCAACCAACAAATCGTAACCGAAATTGTTGCTTCAGGTTTCGACGGCATCTTCCTTGTTGCTGCAAACCCTGTTGACATCTTGACCTACTCTACTTGGAAATTCTCAGGTTTCCCTAAAGAACGCGTTATCGGTTCAGGTACTTCATTGGATACTGCTCGTTTCCGTCAAGCCTTGGCTGAAAAAATCGGTATCGATGCTCGTTCTGTCCATGCCTACATCATGGGTGAGCACGGTGACTCAGAATTTGCGGTTTGGTCACATGCCAACGTTGCTGGGGTAAAATTGGAGCAATGGTTGCAGGATAACCGCGATATTGACGCACAAGGGTTGGTTGACCTCTTCATCTCCGTTCGTGATGCTGCTTACTCCATCATCAACAAAAAAGGTGCAACCTACTACGGTATCGGTGTAGCCTTGGCGCGTATTACCAAAGCCATCTTTGATGATGAGAAAACCGTTTTACCACTTTCTGTATACCAATCAGGTCAATACGAAGGTGTAGAAGATGTCTTCATCGGACAACCTGCTATCGTTGGTGCGCATGGTATCGTTCGTCCAGTAAATCTTCCGTTGAATGATGCTGAGTTGCAAAAAATGCAGGCTTCTGCTAAGCAATTGAAAGACATTATTGATGATGCCTTCGCTAATCCAGAAATCGCAGCAGCTGTTAAAAAATAAATCATTCAAAACTGCCTTTCACTAATATGAAAGGTAGTTTTTTTGATATGCAAAAAAAGCTTGAGACCAAAGGTCTCGAGCTTTCTTATTTTGACTTAATGTAGTTAACACCATCTGCCTTAGGCGCCACTGCCTTACCAAAGAAGACTGAAAGTGCGACAACTGTAATCAGATATGGTGCGATTTGCAGATAAACAGTCGGAACTCCTGAAAGGAAAGGTAGCTGGCTACCAATAACTGCCAAACTCTGGGAAAGACCAAAGAAGAGACTGGCAAGCATAGCACCGATTGGATTCCATTTACCAAAGATAACCGCTGCTAGGGCGATAAAGCCTGAACCAACAATAGTTGTTGCTGAGAAGTTGATATTTACGGATTGGGCACTTACTGCTCCCCCTACTCCTCCAAGGAAACCTGCAATCAAAACGCCAGAATAGCGCATGAGATAGACATTGATACCTAGAGTATCAGCAGCCTGAGGGTGTTCACCGACTGAGCGCAGACGAAGTCCGAACTTGGTCTTATAAAGGATAAACCAAGAGAGGAAGGCTGTCGCAATGGCAACGTAACCCATCAAACTGGTATTTTTAAAGAAGAGGTCACCAAGCAAGGGAATATCCTGCAAGACTGGGAAGGAGAATTTACCAAAGGATTGGCGGATACTGTCTGTCTGTCCCTTGTTATAAATAACCTTGACCAAGAAGACAGACAGGGCTGGTGCCAAGAGGTTTAATACCGTACCAGAAACAACGTGGTCAGCACGGAAGTTGATGGTTGCTGCTGCGTGGATAATAGCAAAGAGCAAACCAGCGATGCCTCCCACTAGGACAGCCAACAAAGGCGTCGTTTTTCCAAAGCTTTCAGCAAACTCGATGTTGAAGACCACCCCTGCAAAAGCCCCGATGACCATGATTCCTTCCAGACCGACATTAACGATGCCAGCCCGCTCGGAGAATACGCCACCAAGACTGGTGAAAATAAGGGGAGCTGAGTAAATCAGCATTTGCGAAATAAGTAAAGTTAAAATGGTTGTATTCATCTTTATTTCACTCCTTTCGCTTTCAATCTTGGCTGAATCAACTGTTCAAAGATGAATTTCACACCGATGAAGAAGATGATGGACGCCGTCACAACATCAATCAATTCAGGTGGAATTTGCGCCCGAACCATGCCTGGTGCTCCGATAGAGAGGGTACCAAAGAGGAAGGCTGCTAGTGGAATACCGAGCGGGGAGTTAGATGCCAAGAGGGCAACAGACATACCGTTAAAACCAATATCTAAGTTTCCGCCTTGAATGTAAACATTCTGGAAGGTACCCAGACCTTGAATAGCTCCACCAAGACCTGCCAAGGCACCTGAAATAATCATAGACAGGATAATGGTGCGTTTTGCAGACATCCCTGCATAGTCAGAGGCAGTAGGATTAAGACCTACTGAACGAATTTCAAAACCAAGCGTGGTCTTGGTCATCAGGAACCAAATCACCACTACTGCAATCACTGCAAAGAAGATACCGATGTTCATCCGAGAGTTATCTGTCAAGGCACGCAACCATTCCGTCTGGTAGGAAGCATTGGCAGAAACGTTGATACTAGAGTCAGTATTCTTCATCAAATCTTGCGAAAAGACATTACGAATGATGTGGTTGCAAGAATAGAGCAAGATGTAGTTCATCATGATGGTCACGATGACTTCGCTGGTTCCCAGATAAGCCCGAAGAATCCCTGGAATGGCACCAGCGATACCTCCTGCCAGCATAGCAATCACAACCGTTGCGATAATGAGGACAGGACGCGGCAGGTCAGGATTGGCAAGGGCAAACCAGCCCGCAAATACCCAGCCCACTAAGGCTTGACCAGATAGACCGACATTAAAGAAGCCAGCCCGGCTTGCAACAGCAAAACCGAGGGCGGTAAAAATCAGCGGTGCCATGGCACGGAAGATTTCACCGATTGATTTAACAGAGCCAAAGGCTGAATAGAAGAGTTCTTCATAGCCCCAAATTGGGTCATAACCAAAGATCAACATGATGATGGCACCTAGCAATAGACCAGAAAGAACTGCCAATACTGGAAGGGCCACACTTTGTAATTTCTTAGACATTTTCTTCTCCCTTCTCAAGTTTTCCACCTGCCATCAAGACACCCAATTCTTGCTTATTGGTCTTGGCAGGGTCTACAATTCCATGAATAACACCATCGTGAATAACGGCGATACGGTCTGATACATCCAAAATTTCATCCAGCTCAAAGCTGACAACAAGAACAGCCTTGCCCTTGTCACGCTCAGCAATCAAGCGTTTCCGGATGTATTCGATAGCACCGACGTCCAAGCCACGAGTTGGCTGACTAACAATCAAGAGATCTGGATTGCGGTCAATCTCACGAGCAATGATAGCCTTCTGCTGGTTACCACCTGAGAGAGCCTTGGCTGGTACCAATTCACCAGCACCGCGGACATCAAATTCATCCATCAACTTGCGGGCATGCTCGTTGATGACATTGTAGTTGAGAATGCCATTTTTAGAATTGGGTTCTTTGTAGTAGGTTTGAAGGGCGATATTTTCTGCGACAGTCATCTGAAGAACTAGGCCATCACGGTGACGATCTTCAGGGACATGGCTGACCTGCATCTCAGTGATTTTACGCGGAGTCTTACCCACCACATTTTCACCCTTGATGAGGATTTCACCTGATTTGACCTTACGAAGACCCGTAATGGCTTGAATCAATTCACTCTGTCCGTTACCATCAATCCCTGCGATTCCGACTACTTCGCCAGCCCGAACATCTAAGGATAGGCCTTTAACCGCTGGAATGCCACGGTTTTCGTTGACAACTAGGTCTTTAATAGATAGAATAACTTCCTTGGGATTCGCTACAACTTTTTCTGTCTTGAAGGAAACGGAACGCCCCACCATCCATTCTGCTAGATCCTGGTTGGTTGCTCCTGCTACTTCGACTGTTTCGATGGATTTTCCACGACGGATAACCGTTACAGTATCTGCTACCGCGCGAATTTCATCCAGTTTATGGGTAATGAGGATGATGGACTTGCCTTCTTGGACAAGGGCCTTCATAATCTTCAGAAGCTCTGTAATTTCAGCTGGCGTCAAGACCGCAGTCGGCTCGTCGAAAATTAAGAGGTCTGCGCCCCGATAAAGGGTTTTGAGGATTTCAACACGCTGTTGGGCACCAACTGAAATATCAGCAACCTTGGCTGTTGGGTCTACATCCAGACCATACTTCTCAGAAAGTGCTTTGATTTCTTTTATAGCCTTCTTGATGTCGATAACACCGGCCTTGGTGGTTTCGCTACCCAAAATGATATTTTCAGCCACAGTAAAAGCATCCACCAACATAAAGTGCTGGTGTACCATTCCGATACCCAGATGGGCTGCCTTTGATGGGGAATCGATGGTCACTACTTCACCATTGATAGCAATTTCACCACTGGTTGGTTCCAAAAGACCGGCCAGCATGTTCATCAAGGTAGACTTGCCTGCCCCGTTTTCTCCTAAAAGTGCGTGAATTTCACCGCGTCTGACGTTTAAATTGATGTGGTCATTCGCAACGAAATCGCCAAATATTTTGGTGATTTCACGCATTTCAATGACATAATCTCTAGTCATAATCTTGTTCCTTTCAGACTATCATTTTTTGTCAGTAAAACCCACCAAGTCCTTGATAGGCTTTACTGAGAAAAATCTCAGTTCCGAAAAGGGCGACCGATCAGGTCGCCGTTCGGATTTAAAGATATTTATGATTATGGTTTTTCTGGAACAGTTACTTTACCATCCAAGATAGCTTTCTTAGCTTCAGCTACTGCTTTTGTAGCGTCTTCTGAAAGGTTAGTTTCAGCCAAGTCAACACCTCCATCAGCCAATGAGAATTGGATGATTTCGCCACCTGGGAATTTACCTTCAACTGCCTTGTTGGCAATGTCTTTTACTGAAGTACCAACTTGTTTCAAAGTAGAAGCAAGTACGAAGTTAGAATCTTTTCCATCTTTAGAAGTATAGTCACCTTCAGCAGATTGGTCACGGTCAACACCGATTACCCAAACTTTATCTGCTTCATTGCGAGTTTCGTTTTCAGCTTTGGCAGCGGCAAATACACCGTTACCTGTTTGACCTGAAGCGTGGAAAATAACATCTGCACCAGCAGCGTATTGAGCCGCAGCGATTGTTTGACCCTTAGCTGAGTCTACGAATGAACCAGCGTAGTCAATTGTTACTTTGATGTCAGGGTTTACAGACTTAGCACCAGCTACGAAACCAGCTTCAAAGCGGTCGATTACGACACCTTCCATACCACCGATGAAACCGATGTGGTTTGACTTGGTTGATTTAGCAGCGGCAACACCAGCAAGGTATGATGCTTCATGGTCAGCAAATCCAACACTTGCAACGTTTGGCTGATCTGCAACAACAGAGTCTACGATAACATAGTTTGTATCTGGGTTGTTTGGCGCTACTTCAGCGATAGCACTTTCCAAGGCAAAACCAATACCGAAGATGACGTTGTAACCACCTGATACAGCTGAGTCAAGGTTAGTGATGTAGTCTGCTTCACTAGCTGATTGGAAGTAGTCATAGCCGTTACCTTTAGATAGGCTATGTTCTTTACCCCAAGCTTGCAAGCCTTCCCAAGCTGATTGGTTGAATGAACGGTCATCAATACCACCAACGTCGGTGATGATAGCAGCTTTCACTGATACATCTTCTGAAGATGTGCTTGAGCCACTGTTTGATGTACGGCTACCGCAGGCAGCAAGAGTAAGTGCTGCAAGTGATACAACACCCAAACCAACAAGTTTCTTGTTCATTTCTGAACCCTCCTAAAAAATTCTTTTGCAACTATCGTTGCGGTTATGAAATAACTACAGTCAGATGACTGCCTTACAGACTAGTTTAAGTCTGTAAAAGAATATGGAAGTAATTCCCCGACTGTCATCTCGACTGTCGATTTATCTTTAGCAACCAAGGTTACTTTTAAATCCGGACTAAAAAATTCTGCCATAACTTGGCGACAGGCGCCACATGGTGAGATGGGTTTTTCCGTTTCTCCATAAATAATCAGCTCTGAAAATTCGGTAACACCTTCTGACACCGCCTTAAAAATAGCAGTTCGCTCTCCACAGTTGGTCAACCCAAAACTGGCATTTTCAATATTCACCCCAGTAAAGACTTGTCCATCTTTGGCAACCAAAACGGCTCCAACCGGAAAGTGTGAATAAGGAACATAGGCCTTCTTGCTGGCTTCAATCGCTAAGTCAATTAACTCAGTAGTCGCCATCTGCCTTTTCTCCCTTCATGATTGCCACACCAGATGATGCACCAATACGGGTTGCTCCCGCTTGGATAAAGGCTAGCGCATCTTCATAAGAACGAGCACCACCAGATGCCTTAACGCCCATGTCTGGCCCAACTGTTTGACGCATGAGGGCGACATCGGCCACTGTTGCTCCACCAGTTGAAAATCCAGTTGAAGTTTTCACAAAATCAGCTCCTGCTTCTTGCGAAAGCTGGCAGGCTTTGACTTTCTCTTCGTCTGTCAATAGGCAGGCTTCGATGATGACCTTAACTAGCTTATCACCGCTTGCCTCTACAACAGCCTTGATGTCTTCTAAGACCAAATCATAACGCTTGTCCTTTAAAGCTCCGATATTGATAACCATATCAATCTCATCTGCACCATTTGCAATCGCATCCTTGGTTTCAAATGCTTTTACAGCTGGTGTGTTTGCACCCAAAGGAAAACCAATCACGGTACACACCTTAACGTCACTATCTTTGAGCCCTTCTGCTGCTAGGGATACCCAGGTTGGATTGACACAGACACTAGCAAAATCATACTCTTTCGCTTCTGCAAGTACGCGTTCAAATTCTTGATAAGTAGTGTCTGGTTTCAAAATAGTGTGATCAATAAATTTGTTTAGTTTCATTAGTTTCTCCATGTTTTTGTGAGTCTAGGAAACGATTTCAATAATTTCCTTCGATTTCACAACCCTATCTTCTATTCTAACATTTTTTTGGAAATTTGTAAGCATGTTTTCCGAAATATTTTCATTGCTGTAAATAGTTGCAATCTGCTCTCCTTGAACAACAGCTGCCCCAACTTTTTTATGGAAAACAAGGCCGGTTTCATAGTCCAGTTCATCTGTTTTGACAGCACGTCCTGCCCCTAATTTCATAGCAAACAATCCAAACTCCATGGCAGGGAGAGCTGTGATGTAGCCTGATTTTTCTGCATAAACAGGCAACTGATGTTCCACTTGGACTGGCCGATAGAGATCCTCTAAGTCACCTCCTTGGGCTAGAACCATTTCTTCAAACTTCTTGAGAGCAGAACCATCTTGAAGATGCTGGCGAACTTCATCCAGTGACTTTTCTACCTGAGCCAAACCTAACATGATTTGTGCTAATTCGCAAATGAATTCGGTGACGTCTTCTCTTCCCTTACCTTGAAGAATGTCCAAAGCTTCAAGGATTTCTAAGCGATTTCCAATAGAGGTTCCTACCGGCTGCGACATATCGGTCAAGACAGCAACGGTCTTTCTACCGACAGCCTTCCCAAGATCCACCATGGTTTGGGCCAATAGACGAGCATCTTCAACATTTTTCATGAAGGCACCTTCGCCCACAGTAACATCAAGAAGAATGGCATCGGCACCTGCTGCTATTTTCTTAGACATGACTGAGCTAGCAATCAGTGGAATGGTATCTACGGTCGCTGTCACATCGCGCAGAGCATAGAGAAGCTTATCTGCCTTGACTAGATTATTGGACTGACCGATGACGGCTAGACCTGCTTGTTGAACTTGGGAAATAAAGTCTTCTTGACTGACTTCAATCTGAAATCCCTTGATAGATTCCAGTTTATCGAGGGTTCCACCTGTGTGCCCCAACCCACGACCACTCATTTTAGCAACAGGTACACCAAAGCTAGCCACTAGCGGAACCAAGATAAGAGTTACTTTATCTCCTACTCCGCCTGTCGAATGTTTGTCTACTTTGATACCAGCAATGGCCGATAAATCAATCTGCTCGCCCGTAGCAACCATAGCCATCGTCAGGTCAGAAATTTCGCGTGTGGACATCCCCTTAAAATACACCGCCATAGCGAATGCTGACATCTGATAATCAGGAACTGTTCCATCTACATAGCCATTGATAAGCCATTTAATCTCGTCTGTGCTTAATTCATGGCCGTCTCGTTTTTTCTGAATTAAATCAACTGTTCTCATTCTTTCACACTTTCAAGGATATAGTATCCTTTGTCTTTCTTTAGAATTTGACAGTTTCCATAGACCTCTTCCATCTTGGTTTTGGCACTTGGGGCTCCTTGCTTTTTTTGAATGACGATTGTCAACCGTCCTCCAGAAACTAGGTGCTGACTCGCCCCTTCAATAATTGTGTGAACCACTGACTTACCTGCACGAATGGGAGGGTTGGAAACAATGTAGTCGAAAACACCAGTAACATTTTCATAGATATTGGACTGGAAGATTCTTGCCGCGACTTTGTTTTTTTCGGCATTTTGCTGAGCCAGATCGAGCGCGCGACTATTTATATCGATAAGGCTGGCTTTGACTCCGTAAACTTTTGCTAGAGTCAAACCGATAGGGCCATATCCGCATCCAACGTCCAGCAAGGTCTTTCCAGAATTTACTTCCAAGGCGTTTAAAAGCACCTGACTTCCATAATCTACCATCTTCTTACTAAATACTCCTGCGTCTGTTAAGAAGGTCATTGGAGTACCGAGTAAAGTGACACGAAGTTCATGAATGTCATGTGCAACACTTGGATTCTTTTCGTAATACATATTGGTCATGTCATTATTATATCATTTACTAAAAACGTTTACAAGAGTTTTACTTGGAAGCCATTTCATGCTACAATAAGGGCATGAATACAAAAGAATTTTTAAATTTTGAACAAATCAGCCGAAAGACCTGGCAGCAACTCCATCGCAATACGACTGTTCCTCTGACTCAGGCCGAACTGAATTCCATCAAAAGTTTTAATGACCGCATCAGCCTGCAAGAAGTATTGGATGTTTACCTTCCCTTGGTCAATCTCATTCGTATTTATAAGAAAGCTCGTGAGGACTTGACCTTCTCTAAGAGTCTTTTCTTGCAGCAAAAAATTCAATCTCAACCTTTCATCATTGGTGTTTCAGGTAGTGTGGCCGTTGGAAAATCAACGACTAGCCGTCTTCTTCAAATACTCATTTCCCGCACCTTCAAGCACGCGCGAGTGGAAATGGTCACAACGGACGGGTTTCTCTATCCGAATGCCATCCTTGAAAGTCGCAACATATTAGATAGAAAAGGTTTTCCAGAATCTTATGACATGGAGCTTCTGCTAGACTTCCTTGACACCATAAAAAATGGAGAGGATTACAGTATACCGACCTATTCCCATGAAATTTATGATATCGTTCCTAATCAGTTCCAAACGATTCAGGCGCCGGACTTTCTCATCGTAGAGGGAATCAATGTTTTTCAAAACCCACAAAACCAGCGCCTCTATGTCAGTGATTATTTCGACCTATCCATCTATGTCGATGCAGATGTGACGGATATCGAAACTTGGTACCTCGAACGCTTCCAGAAATTGCTGACGCTTGCTAAAAACGATCCGAATAATTACTATCACCGCTTCACTCGACTGTCTTATCCGGAAATTCTAGCCGTCGCCCATGATACTTGGAAAAATATCAATTTAGCCAATCTGGAAAAATACATCGAACCTACTCGCAGCCGAGCTGATATTATTCTCCACAAGGGTGAAAATCATGAAATTGATGAAATTTACTTGAAAAAATAAATTTCACTTGTCAAATACCTTATTTTCAGATATAATGGTATGGTTAGTACAGAAAAGGTGGAGGTGAAACCATTGGCAAACATTAAATCAGCTATCAAACGTGCTGAATTGAACGTTAAACAAAACGAAAAAAACTCAGCTCAAAAATCAGCTATGCGTACTGCAATCAAAGCATTTGAAGCTAACCCTTCTGAAGAGCTTTTCCGCGCTGCTAGCTCAGCGATTGACAAAGCAGAATCTAAAGGTTTGATTCACAAAAACAAAGCAAGCCGTGACAAAGCTCGTCTTGCAGGTAAACTTGCTTAAGAAAAAGGCTCTGTCAGGGCTTTTTTTTTGCCCAAACGCCCACAAGGATAGACCGACGACAAAAAAAGCTTAGAACCTGTGAAACATCGGTTTTAAGCTTTTTCTGTTATCAGACTATCGCCAATTTTTTATTCGGAAAGTGTAGGTGTGGTCTTCCCATTCGTATTCATAGGTTTCTGTAAATCCAAAAACACTATCAAAGGCTTGAAAAATAAAGTTCCCTTCCCTACCTGCTTCTGCAACCATTTGATCCAGAGCTTGCTTGGTTGCAAATTGCATTTCAATTTGCTGAACACTCGGGTCTGAAGCCCGATTGATAACCAGATTTGAAATGGCTGCGGTATCAAAGCTTTCAAAGTAACTGCCATTCAAGACAAAATAATTCAAGGAATTATCTGTAAAAGCTGGATAATCTAGCTCTTGAATACTATGGTAGTAATCTCCCCAGAAGTCGAGCAGATCCTTGTCGGGTTTGTGGCTGATATGGAGGATTTGCTCTGGGACGCAGAGATAATTGTAGTTGATGCTAGAGCTTATCTGCTCGTTCATTTCTCCTTCAAAAATTGGATCCCCCCAAGTGGCATCTATCCCATAATACTGACCGTCAATCTCAACTAGATTCCAAGCATGGCTATTGTTTTCATAAGGACTTCCTTCGATCACCCCAGTGACATAGATAGAGTTGATTCCGGCCTTTTCACAAAGAAACTGAAAAGTACGGCTATAACCAGCACAGACGGACAGTTTATCAACCAAGACGCTCTTGATGCCTTGCCCTTTCCACGATTCTGCATCATCGGTCAAGGCTGCAACATTGTAGTCCGTTTGGTTGATGATATACTCATAGATATACTTCACCTTGTCATAATCACTTCCCTGTGGCAGTTGGCTAACTATCTGATCTCCAATAGACTGCAATAGCCGATAGGTTTCTTGGACATATACAGGATAAGTCGGAGAAACAATTTCTGGGGTATACAAGCCATCTCTCAAGGCTTCTGACATCCAGTAAAACTCGGGGTAGTCGTTGGCGACGGAAGTATACACCCTATACTCAGATTCCTCAGAAAGCTCAGGAAGTTCTATGTAAGACTCAAACTCACTCAGACCGTAACTAAGCAGAATGTAGGCTTCTCGATCACTCTTGCTGTCTAGCTGCTGATAATAAAAATTATCTTTAGCTTCTTCTGATAGCTGCATCATTTTTGCAGCTTTTTCCTGCTTCTCCTTTTCTAGTTTGGCTCTCTGGGCATTGTAAGCCTTCGCAACCTGACTCTCCCTCTGGTTGTCACTCTGACAGGAAGACAGTAGAAAAACACTCACTACCAACGCTACTAGATACTGAATCCGTTTCGTCATCTCCCGCACCTCCTATATTAAAGATAGTATAGCACAATAGGATATATTTTACTAGCATTTGCTGGATAAAAAACAGACAAAGTATACATACTCTGTCTGTCATGTTCTTTTTATCTTGGGAGTCTGACCTCAAAAATAGTTCCCTTAGGATGATTGTCTCGAATCTGAATGCTGCCATCTAAGGTGTCAATGATCTGCTTGGCCAAAGAAAGCCCCAAACCAAATCCCCCCTTCTGCCGAGTCCGGGCCTTGTCCACCCGATAAAAGCGATCAAAGATTTTTTTCTTATCTTCTGCTCGGATTCCTAGGCCATTATCAGCGATAGTAAAGACTAGGTAGCGGTCCTTAATTCTACTGTCAATATGAATCTGTCCATCTTCATCAGAATATTTGAGGGCATTGTCAAACAGGATGGTCATCAACTGTTTGAGAAGCACGCGATCCGTCCGAATGGACTGCTTGACTTCATTGTTTACCTGCAATTCTTTTCCGTTTTCTTCAGCCATAATGGCATAGTTTGCAAACACCTCATCAAAAAAACTTGGTGGAATATCTGAAATTTCCGGTTTCAGGCCATCATCACGCCGAGCCAAATTGAGCAGGCTCGTTGTGAGCAGGCGCATGTTGCGGACTTCTTCCAGACTGGAGGCGATATTCTCGCTGCTTTCCATGATGGTCGCTTCAGGATGACGGAACAAGCTCTCCAGACGATTTTGCAGAACAGCTAGCGGTGTGCGCAATTCGTGACTGGCATTTTCCACAAAGTCTTTTTGCTTCTGAAAACTAACTAAGAGTGGACGCATGCTGACATTTGCCAGATAAATACTAGCTACGATGGAAATCAACCAGAAGGATATCATGACCAGTGCCACCGTTGACTCGTAAGAAGCAATGGAGGACTTGATTTGACTGACATTGGAGTAAATGACAGCGTATTTGATGTCCAGAGAAGCGTATTCTCCCAAATCTTCACTGGTCAGCTCAATCGTCATATAACGATAATCTTCTTGGCCACCAAATGGAGTTTCCACTGTGACCTCCTTTATACTTTCCAGCTCATCCTTGTCCAACTTCAAATCGGATAGGCTGGAGAATTGATCCGGGTTAAAGACCTGCCCCTTGCTATCGTAGATAACCACATGAAAGTTGGTGCTCAAACGTATTTTTGAACCGACTTTTTGACCTTGCTGAGGCTGGCTCATACTCTCTTCAGTGGTTGAGCCTGTCGTAGAAGGGGGTGTTTCTTCTGTTACTTCTCCCTTTTCTAAAACAATCTCGCTCCCAGGGGCATAACTTCTAGCAATGGCAAACTGAATCGCCGTGGTAGGATCCTGATAGATTTTATGGAACGTATCATCTGTATTTTGATACATGGTAGCCCTCATGAGCTGAAAGATAATCATGGTCATGAAGCCAAAAATGAGGGTAAAAACAGCAAAATAACGGATAAAATATGCAAAATTATCCGTACGATAGAGCTTTCTAAATTTATTCAACATTCTTCAAAATGTAACCAACACTACGGAGAGTTTGTAGGTTCTCTCCAAAGGCGGTACCTTTCAATTTTTTTCTTATTTTAGAAACGTAGACCTCAACGACCGAAATAGTCGTATCGCTGTCAAAGCCCCAAATGCGGTCGAAAATTTGTGTCTTAGGCAGGATAACATTTTGATTTTGTAGGAAATACACTAGCAAATCAAATTCCTTGCCCAAAAGCTCCACTTCAACACCGTTGACTAAGGTAGAGTTAGTTGAAAGATCAACCGAAACATCGCCATAAGAAAGAGTATTCTCATTGAATTTCCCAGCGCGTTTCAACAAGGCCTGAATACGCATTTTTAGCTCTTCTAGGTAGAATGGTTTGGTCAAGTAGTCATCGGCTCCCAACTCAAATCCATGTCCCTTGTCATCAAGACTTTCTTTTGCAGTGGTAATGAGAACTGGCGTGGTGATGCCTTTTTCACGCAATTCCTTCAAGACTTGGAATCCGTCCTTTTCAGGCAACATCAAGTCCAGCAAAATCAAATCATACACCCCTGATTCGGCTTCATAAAGACCTTCGTCACCATCAAAAACCTGCATAACATCTGCAAAATCATCTAGGAAATCAAAGACGGAATTTGAAAGACTGAGATCATCTTCAACTAACAATATCTTAATCATAGGCTGTCTCCTTTTTTAACATTATATCATGGAAAGAATAAAAACTGAATCATTTATTGAGAATCCGAAGAAATACTGCTATCTGTACCTTGGCTTGCTTCAGTATCCTGAGGATTTTTGGTCGGTGGCTGCATATCACCGTTGGTTGACTGACTGGCACCACTGGTCGCATCTGTTCCCGGAGGCAGTTGACTTCTATTTCCTCCACCTTGGCCAGGAGCTGGCTGCATTTGCTTACCAGTATTTTGCCCTGGAGTAAGCGCACCGTTTTGTCCAGGCGGAATCTTCCCTTGTGGAGGTGCTTCTGCTTCAGCTAATGACGACTGAGTTTGCGAACTGGTTGTAGCTGTTTGCTTTCCGATTCCAAGACCTGCTGCAAAGCCTAGTGTAACACTGGAAATAGCCACTGTTGCCAAGAAGATTTTGGGATGCGACGTCATTTTATTGAGTAATGACATTGTTTACCTCACTTTCCAATAGTAACGAAACCTAGCTATCCGTAACAGAAACAAGCTACTATTTTTCTTCTTGTTATGAGAAAGAAGGCACGAATAGGTTTTAAATATCAGATTGGCTCGGCACATCTAGTCTAGGTTTCTATGAACAAGTATAGCCGAGCAAACTTAAAACTTGCTAAAAATATTAGCAAGTTGATATAAAAATAGCCTTGTAAAATGATAACGGCCTTGTCCCTCTTGAATGAGGAGCAAAGCCGTTGCTTAATCGTTTATTATTTGACTGTCCACTTATTTAGGAGCAGTATCATGCTCCATCTCTTGTCCCACTCGGTCGAAAATTGGTTGTGAACTACTTCCTATTTTTTAGACTTTTTGCTTTCAGTGCAAAAATACCTATCAAGAATGCCGCAAGTATTCCTCCAATCCAAGCGAACACATTACTTTGCTCACCTGTATTTGGCAAGGTCGCCTTCCTTGTTCCTGAAGTAGTTGTTGTGGGATTAGCCGATGAAGGATTTGGAGTGACTTTTTTAGATTGCCCTTGTGTTTGAGTTGTTTCTGAAATGATTTTTGGAGCTTCAGAATCTTTTTTTGGCTTCTCCGGTGTTACTTTTGGTGCCTCAGGGTCCGCCTTTGGCTTCTCCGGTGTCACTTTTGGTGCTTCGGGCTCGGCCTTAGGTTTTTCTGGCGTCACTTTCGGCACTTCGGGATCCGCCTTGGGTTTTTCAGGCGTTACTTTCGGCGCTTCGGGATTAGTCTTAGGCTTCTCCGGTGTCACTTTTGGTGCTTCGGGCTTAGCCTTCGGCTTCTCCGGTGTTACTTTCGGCGCTTCGGGATTAGTCTTAGGCTTCTCCGGCGTTACTTTCGGCGCTTCGAGTTCGGCCTTAGGTTTTTCTGGTGTCACTTTCGGTGCTTCGGGATTAGTCTTAGGCTTCTCCGGCGTTACTTTCGGCGCTTCGGGTTCGGCCTTAGGTTTTTCTGGTGTCACTTTCGGTGCTTCGGGCTCGGTCTTGGGTTTTTCTGGTGTCACTTTTGGTGCTTCGGGTTCAGCCTTGGGTTTTTCTGGTGTCACTTTTGGTGCTTCGGGTTCTGTCTTAGGCTTCTCTGGAGTTGGTGCTACTTCAGCCAATTCTACAACAGGGGATAGGATGATTGGCTGTTTGATGATAGTGTCTTCACTAACTGGATTGTTTTGTTCGTCAACCCAGCCAGTTACTTTGTAGCCTTTTTGAAGAATAAGATCTCCTTGTTGCGGTTTCAAACCAGAGAGAGCAGTCCTAATGGTAGGGAGAATATTTTTTAGAGAGGTTCTGGATTGACCATTTTTATAATCTGCCCACCATAAATATAGTGAGTGAACGTACTTGGATTATTTTCCCCACCCTTTCCTTCTTTGAAGGTCACTTGGATTTGCTCTGTTGGCTTTTCCTTTGGAACTTGGGGTTTCAAAGGGCTTATCGTAATGCCACCAGTTTTAGGAGGAGTTGGTGTTTCCGGAAACAATGGTTTTAGAGTAACTTTAGGATTTTTTTCAAAGTTAGTTGCAGCGAGGGCCGTAGATTCAATTAGGGCAATTTTCTTATACCGTTTCATCACTGCTACAAATGGGAAGGCCTGTTGGACATCATCAGGTACGGTAGCGGTTATAGTGAAGGTGACTTTTCCCGTGTCCTTTCTTTCGTTTAGGACGAAAACTCTAGAAAATAGACCTGCTTTTTTCCATTGGTCTAACCGTGGATCTCTTGACGTGATATTTTCTACGGACCATCCCCACTGTTGATTCAGTCCGTCTGTTGGATGATTTTCATCGTAAGCTTTATAAAGTCCTTCTGTTGAAAACTGATGAACTAATTCCTGATTCGTACTGTTGTCTACAATACTGGTAATTTCGGCATTTTTCGGAGTAAAGAAGTAAAAGGCGCCGACACTGTCAGGTGTGAGTCCCCAGTTAGTTGAGTCAAAGGTTACAGTCCATTTAACAGTGTTAGAAGTTGGTTGTTCTCTGCTAATCGAAACAGATTTTTCCCAAACATTCGTGTTTTGAATTTCTTCGGTTTTTGTATCGGTGACTGGGCTAATTTGTTCAGCAGGTGTCACTGCTGCCTCTGTTTGGTGTGCTGCAGTAGTAGGTGTTGCTGATTCAGTGGGCGTGAGCGTTGTTTCGGCAACGTTTGTCTGTCCTGAAGCAACTGGTGCAGTAGCCTCAGTTGAGGAAGTTCCCGCATTGTCTGATGTGGAAGTCACTGTTTTGTTGCCATCAATTTCTGAGGAAGAGGATGCTTCTGATACAAGTTGCGAAGGGGTTGTGGTAGGTATTTGGTTTTCGGGAGATAGTTCCTGATTTACTGGATTTTCCACAGCTAGTGTTTTCTCAGAAAGGGCTCCATCCGTAGTATTTATAGCTTCGGAATTGGAAGCAATAGATTGATTGGTTTCTAATGAAGAAGGGCTCGTTTCAGAGATGGTTTCTGCCTGAACAGTTGGAGTCTGATAGATCAGTATTGTGCCCAGGACTGCTGTGCTGACAAGTAGATGATTAAGAATACTTTGTTTTCTCATAGGTTCCTCCTTTAATGAGATGAGCTAACTATTTCATATCCGAATGTCTATCGTTTTAAGCCTTCATTCGACAGTGAGCGCTCTCTAAACTAGCAGAGTATCACTCACTAGGATGAGGGATAGCACGGATTTTTTTATTTTACATTCTAATTGTAATAAAGAAGTCTACAGCAGGGCTATCCTTCATCCGTTATTTTCCTGTTTTTTAATCTCCTTTTTCTTTCTTCATCAATGTTTAAGTAAAAAATGAGAACCCTTTGCGTGTTTGTTTGAGCTATCTCCTCCTTCAAAGGACAAAAAAAAGAGCCTTGCGGCCCTTTCCTATAATTCTGTGATATTTCCGGTTTTGAGGTAAACAACCCACTCACAAATATTCTTGGCATAGTCGCCAATTCGCTCAAGGAAAGAAATAACTTGGAAGTAATCACGTCCCGCCACAAGGGCTTCCGGATTTTTCTTGATTTCTTCTGTGGTTAATTCTTGGATGCTGTCGTAGAAATCATTGATAACTTCATCATGGGCAGCAACTTCATAGGCTTGTTCAACACTTCCATTGTTGAGATAGAGTTCCAAGGCGTTTTCAACCAGTTTACGAACCTCACGGCCCATTTTCTTGATTTCTTCCTCAACAACTAGAATACGAACCTCACCTTTCATGCGAATGGTCGCTTGAGCAATTGAAACGGCATGGTCGCCCATACGCTCAAGGTCATTGGTCGCCTTAAGAACGGTGATAACCGTACGGAGGTCAGTAGATACTGGTTGTTGCAGGGCGATGATTTCGAGGGATTTCTTTTCTAGTTTCACCTCAAATTCGTTAATTTTTTTGTCGGCTTCAATAACCTCCTTAGCCAACTCACGATCATGGGTTGTGAAGGCACGGACAGTATTATTGATTTGGCCAAGGGCCTCATTTCCCATGGCATAAAATTGGTTATGGAGCTTTCCTAGCTCAACTTCAAATTGTGATCTTAACATAGCTACTCTCGCTTTCTTCTTTTATTTCCTTGTTCAGGTTAGACAGGCTTCAGCCTATCCAAACTTACCTGTGATGTAATCTTCGGTTTGTTTATGAACAGGATTCAAGAACATTTCCTTAGTCTTATTATACTCTATTAGGTCGCCATCTAGGAAAAATCCTGTCCGGTCTGAGATACGAGAGGCTTGTTGCATAGAACGTGTCACCAGTACCATGGTGTACTTCTCTTTTAGACCATAGAGGGTATCCTCGATTTTACCAGCTGAAATAGGATCCAAAGCAGACGTTGGTTCATCCAATAAGATGATTTTAGGACTTGTTGCCAAAACACGAGCCACACATACACGTTGCTGCTGTCCACCAGACAAGCCGAGCGCCGAATCATTCAGACGGTCTTTTACCTCGTCCCAAATAGACGCCCCTTTAAGAGAATACTCAACTGCTTCATCCAAGATATTCTTATCCTTAACACCATTGATCCGAAGACCGTATACAACGTTTTCGTAAATGGTCATAGGGAATGGATTGGGCTGTTGGAAAACCATACCGATTTCCTTACGTAAATCAACAGTATCCGTCCGAGGACTGTAAATATTTTTGCCATTGTAGTCGATTGAGCCAGTCAAGGTTACCTCTGGATTCAAATCACCCATACGGTTGATAGAGCGCAATAACGTTGACTTACCAGAACCAGATGGACCAATCAGAGCTGTAATTTCATTTGGGTAGAAATCAATGGATACACTATTGAGAGCCTTCTTTTTATTGTAGTAAACAGATAGATCTTTTACTTGTAAAATAGGTGATGTCATCTTGTCCCTTTCTAACCAAAGTGTCCTGATACATAGTCACTGGTTGACTTCAGTTTTGCATTTTGGAAGATGTTAGAGGTCTTATCGTACTCAATCAAATCTCCCAAATAGAAGAAGGCTGTGTAATCACTCGCACGGGCTGCCTGCTGCATGTTGTGCGTTACGATGATGATGGTATAGTTCTTCTTCAAATCAAACATGGTTTCTTCCAGCTGCATAGTCGCAATCGGATCCAGGGCCGAAGCAGGCTCGTCCATCAGCAAAATTTCAGGTTTCACCGAAATAGCGCGAGCAATACAGAGACGCTGCTGTTGACCGCCTGATAAGGTCAAAGCAGACTTATGCAAATCATCTTTCACCTGATCCCAAAGTGCTGCTTGCTTGAGGGAGGTCTCAACGATCTCATCTAAAACCTTCTTATCTCTCACCCCTGCACGCTCATGGGCAAAGGTAATGTTGCGGTAAATAGATTTCGCAAATGGGTTTGGTCGTTGAAAAACCATCCCAATATGCTTACGAATCTCGTAAACATTCATTTCCGGCTTATTGACGTCAATCCCTTCATAAAGGATTTCTCCGGTTACTTTGGCAAGATCGATAGTATCATTCATCCGGTTTAAGCTCCGAAGATAGGTTGATTTTCCGCAACCAGAAGGGCCGATAAGAGCCGTAATTTTATTTTTTTCAAACTGCATATCAATGCCCTTGATTGCTTCGTTTTTACCGTAGTAAACATGCAAATCTTTTGTAGAAAGAGCAATTTTCTCCTCTGGGAAGGTAATGATATGCCGTTCATTCCAGTTATATTCTGCCATTTTTTCTCCTTATAGCATAACCTTCTTATGCAGAGGTCAATTTTGAATGCAGTTTCTTACCAATGTAACGCGCTGACAGGTTGAAAATCAGGATAAATACCAAGAGAATGGCTGCGCTACCTGCAGAAACTTGTGTCGCATCAGGAATGGTTCCTTCGCTATTCACCTTCCAGATGTGGACAGCCAGAGTTTCAGACTGCCGGAAGATTGAGATTGGACTGGTAACACTAAGCGGGTTCCAGTTGGACCAATCAAGCGCTGGTGCAGACTGTCCTGCTGTATAAATCAGTGCGGCCGCTTCACCAAAAATCCGTCCTGATGCCAAGACAATACCTGTGACAATACCTGGCAAAGCCTCTGGGATGACCACATGAAGAACTGTTTCCCAACGAGAAAGTCCAAGGGCAAGTCCTGCTTCACGCTGAGTATGGTGCACATGGCGAAGGCTGTCTTCTACGTTACGCGTCATTTGAGGAAGGTTGAAAACTGTAAGTGCCAAGGCACCAGAAAGGATGGAGAAACCATACTCAAATTGAACGACGAAAATCAAGTAACCAAACAAACCGACCACGACTGAGGGAAGAGAAGAAAGAATCTCAATACAGGTACGGATAAAATTAGTCAATGGGCCTTTCTTAGCATATTCAGCGAGATAGATACCCGCACCGGTTGATAAAGGTATCGAAATCAACAGGGTGATAATCAGCAAGAAAAACGAGTTGTAGAGCTGAATCCCGATACCTCCGCCTGCCTTGTAAGATGAGGACTTACTAGTTAGGAAAGACCAGTTTACATGGGGCAGACCACGGAGTAAGATATAGAGAATCAGCGATGTCAGGATAACTACGATAACTCCTGCGATAGAGTAGAGAAGCCCCGTCGCTAGTTTGTCAAATTTTTTAGCGTGCATAGTTTTTCTTACCCTCTCTCGTAATAAATTTCATAATCATATTGAAGACCAGGCTCATAAGAAGCAAGACCAAAGCCAATGACCATAGAACGTTGTTTTGAACAGTTCCCATAACCGTATTACCAATACCCATGGTCAAGACAGATGTCAAGGTCGCAGCTGGTGTAGTGAGTGAGGTTGGAATAACCGCAGAGTTACCAACCACCATCTGAATGGCAAGGGCCTCACCAAAGGCACGAGCCATACCAAAGATAACAGCTGTAAAAATACCTGGTTTAGCCGCATTCAAAATAACGCGCCAAATCGTTTGCCAACGAGTAGCTCCCATAGCTAAACTTGCTTCCCGATAGTGACGAGGAACTGCACGAAGGCTATCTACTGTCATAAAGGTTACAGTTGGCAAAATCATAACAAAGAGTACAAAAACTCCCGAAAGGATACCAAACCCTGTTCCTCCAAACAAGGTACGCACAAACGGTACAACGACTTGAAGACCGATAAATCCATACACTACGGACGGAATCCCTACCAACAACTCAATAACTGGCTGCAAGATACGCGCTCCGCGCTTGGGAGAAATTTCTGTCATAAAGACTGCCGCTCCAATCGCAATCGGAGTTGCAATCACTGCAGATAAAATCGTTACGATGAAAGACCCCATAATCATTGGAAGGACTCCAAAGATCTTAGAACTTGGCTCCCATTTAGAACCAAATAAGAAATCTGTTATTTTCACGCCATCTACAAAGAAGGTTGATAGGCCACGCTGGGCCACAAAAACCAAAATCATAGCAACGATAAATACAATTAAGGCCAGACACAGGAAGGTCAAGACCTTACCAAATTTTTCCAGTCTGGAGTTCTTAGAAGGTGAACTCAATTCTTTGGCAAGCTGTTGATTTTTCATCCCTACTCCTTCTCTGTGACAGTGCCATCAGCACTCTTCACTACTTTCATATCATTCACGGAGATATACCCCATGCTCACAACGATACCTTTTTGCACTTCATCTGACATCATGTAATCGAGGAATTCCTCCGTCAGCCCGTCAGCTTCTCCTTTGGTATACATGTGTTCGTAAGCCCAAATTGGCCAATCATTGGTTGCAACGTTTTCAGTTGTTGGTGTAAAGCCGTTCAGCTTGATTGTTTTAACGGAATCATCTACATAGGCAAAAGCAAGATAAGAAATTGCTCCTGGTGTTTGAGCTACGATGGATTTTACCATACCATTTGAGTCTTGTTCCTGACTTTGAATAGCCGTCTCACCATCCATGATGACACTGTCAAAGGTTGCCCGTGAACCAGAGCTCGCCGCTCGGTTGATAATGGAAATGTCTAGATCTTTACCGCCTAGTTCCTTCCAGTTGGTAATTTCACCCGTGAAGATCTTGCGTAGTTCTTCTGTGGTGATATTATCCACAGTGACCTTTTCATTGACGATTACCGCAAGACCTGCTACTGCCACTTGATGATCCACAAGCTGATCTGCTTCAATCCCCTCTTTTTCCTCAGCAAATACATCGCTGTTTCCAATTTGAACCGCTCCGGACTGAACCTGAGATAGGCCTGTCCCCGAACCTCCTCCTTGGACATTGATGGACTTACCAATGTTGGTTGAACCAAATTCGTCCGCTGCTGCTTCAACTAAGGGCTGCAGAGCCGTAGAACCAACCGCAGTAATAGACTCTCCTCGGTCAATCCATGATGAGCAGGCAGATAAACTGATACCAGCCAAGAAAACCAAGGCCGCCATCCTAAGCTTATGCTTATTTTTCATAATTGTTTTTCCTTTACATTTTTACGCAGAAATTTCCTGCAAACAGCTTGCTTTTACATGCTTTTTACAAGAAATTTCCACTAATCCACTATATCATATAACCTGACAACATGCAAAAGATTTCTGCCTCAATTTCCCTTAAAATCGCGGGTTAAAATCGCAGACCCTTTGGAAAGGCATTTTTTAGGGTTCCCGAAACAATTTTGGCAAAGCCAAGACCGTTGCCATTGACTGCAATCTGGTACCAACCGTTAGGAAGTTCCTGAGACACAGAAACGGTTTGTCCAGCCACATAATTGATAAAGTCAGCTTCTGAAATATCTACTCTTGTTTTGACTTCTTCGCTCCATAAAGCAAGCCCCAGAGCAAAACTAGGCTCAAACCGCTTCTTTTTGAAGACACCGAGGTGAAGACCATTGCGGGCAATTTTGACCTTGGACAAATCAGGTAGTCCTAGTGGTAACAGATAGAGGTTATCACCAAAAACTTGCAGCAAGCCATCCAGCTGCAGATTCAAGTGCTTCCTTGCAAATTCTTGCCAGAGTGCTTGTTGCTCACGATTGAGATTGGATTTCCCTGTTTTAAGCCGTTTACTGCTCGGAGCCCCCTTGTAGCGGAGTTTGGCAACAAACTGTCCCTCTCCCTCAAAGCGATGGGGATACATTCTAGCAGTCTGTGGCAAACCGATTCCCTCTGCCATCCCATTGATTTTTGGAATATCCAACAACTCCATATCGTAGTTATCTAAAAGCCACTGCACAACCTCCTCATTCTCTTCAGGAGCCCAAGTGCAGGTCGAATAGATTAACTGACCACCATCTGCCAGCATTTCAACAGCAGAAACTAGTATTTCTTTCTGCAGTGCAGCACACTGCTTAGGATAATCAAGGGACCAATACTGAATGGCTGCAGGATCCTTTCGGAACATCCCTTCGCCCGAACAAGGGGCATCCAAAACAATCATGTCAAAATAGGAAGGAAAAACCTTAGCCAATCTGTCAGCAGACTCATTAGTAACCACTACATTACGAGCCCCAAAACGCTCAATATTCTCAACCAAGATTTTAGATCGTTTATTGGAAATTTCATTGCTGACTAGAATACCGGCATTGCCCAGAAAAGACAGCAGATGAGTTGACTTTCCTCCCGGAGCAGCAGCCAAATCCAAGACTTTCATTCCTTCTTGAGGAGCTGCGATGTGTCCGACCATCTGAGCAGCTGGCTCTTGAGAATACACCAAACCGCTGACATGTTGAGGAGATTTCCCCGACACCTTACCGTAATAAGACCAAGGCAGCCCTTTAATGGGCTGGTCAAATGTTTCCTGCCTTTCTTTGAGAGGATTGCTGCGAAAAGCGGAAATAGCTTCTTGATGGAAACTCTCAAAAAATGCTGGCGCTTCTGCTCCCAGCAAGTCTGTGTACTTTTCAATAAATTCTAGAGGGAGTTGCACGACTCACACACTCCTTTCACTTCATCAATCTTCACCGTTGGTAAAAAGATAACCAGTTCTCGCCCCTCGTAGGCTAGCTGGCTTCCATCCGGACGAATCAAACTGTAACCGAGAGATTGCCCCAAAATAGCTGCCGCCGCATAATCCCAAGGAAAGGCATTGGAAAAATGAGCCATCAATCGACCAGTGAGAACATGGGCAAAACTAATACCGGCACTACCATAGGAACGGGTACCTAAACTCTTTTCTGCGATAGTGCGAAAACCCAGATTTTCCTGAGCAAATAAGCCAGCACTGATACCAATCAAACCAGCTTTAAAAGGCTTATCTACAAAGCTAGGCAAAAGATGGTCGTTTTCATAGACAGGAAAGCTCCCACCGCCATGATAGAGCTTGTCCTGCATGACATCGTAAATAATCCCAAACTGACCGACTCCATCTTCAAAATAAGCCAACAAGACCGCAAAATCTGTCTGTTGGACGATAAAATTGGTCGTGCCATCAATCGGGTCAATGACCCAAACCTTACCCTGAAAAAGAGAGCTTCTCTGCTCACTTTCTTCTCCGTAGATGCTGTCATCCGGATAGCGGCTGATAATCTGTTGAGCCAGCTCTTCCTGCACCTGTTTGTCCAAGTGGGTCACTAAATCTGTGAAATCTGTTTTTTCTTCAATGAGCAGGTCATCATGGAGGTGCTGGCGCAAAAAAGCTCCAGCTTCTTTTACAATCTGCTGGGCGAAAGCATACTTAGCGTCCAAGGCGAATAACCCCTTTCCCTTTTTCTCGGGCCATTTTGACCGCACGGTAGGTGGAATAGCCAGACACCGCTTCAAAATCACGGTCAATCTGTCGCTCTTGCCCCTTGCTTTTAACCACTGACTTAAATTTCGCATAACGATCTAGCAAGGCCTGAGCCTCTACACCATTTTCATAAGCCTTTTCCACCTGATTCAAAAAAGAAAGCACGGAGGAAATCTCCTCAGTGCTCCACGAAAAATCAAGTGGATATGAATAATTCTTGTCCATATCTTTCTATCCTATTTCTGCTCGTAATGTTGCATTTTTTAGTTCTTGTTTTCGGTAGTTCCGTGGTAGGAAGGCCCGAATCTCGTCCTCGTTAAAGCCAATCTGCATCCGTTTTTCATCCAAGATAATCGGACGGCGCAAAAGACTCGGATAGGTTTCAATCAAATCAATCAGTTGAGAAATAGATAACTCATCTACATCAACATTCAACTTTTGAAACACTTTTGAACGAGTTGAAATCAAATCATCAGTTCCATTCTCTGTTAGAGCCAAAATACTCTTGAGTTCGTCGGCTGTCAGGGGGCTGGTCATGATGTTGTGCTCTGTAAAAGGTACCTGATGACTCGTCAACCATGCTCTGGCCTTACGACAACTCGTACAGCTCGGTGATAAAAACAATGTAATCATAAGCATACCTTTCTACAATTTTTCTCATATATAGTATACACTATAAAAAAGCAATTTACAAGCCTATTTTTTAAGGTTACTTTTTTTCTTGGGTGAGATTATCAATTTTTGCTTCCAACTCCTCAATCATGCGAGACTGGTCAACTAGCTTTTTCATGATAATATCCAGCTTTGACTCTCTTTCCCCATCAATGAAAAAACGTGTGATGGCACTGGTTACCATACCGAAGGTGCAAATCCCGACTAGCATCAGGACAATGGCAATAATCTTGGTAATCCAGTCCTGAGGAACAATATCACCATAGCCTACCGTCGTCATGGTTACAATAGACCACCAAAGAGCATCAAAAATGGGCTTGTCTTCCAAGATAGACAGCAGAATACTAGAAGATACAACTGCCGCAAGGTTTAAGATGAGAATTTTTGATAATCCGTTGGTATTGAGCAAGCTCCGGATAGTATCCCAGAACCGGCTAGATAAGGCGAATAAGCGAGCAATCCGCAAAAGGCGAAAAAGGCGGGCAATTCGACCCAATCGGAAGAATCCAAGGAACTGATCAAAGGGAAGAATGGCAATCAAATCCAGAATATGGGTCTTAATATAGACTTTTCTATCCTCTGCATAGTAGAGATTAGCACAATAGTCAAAGACAAAAATAAGCCATAGACCGGTGTTGCACATCTGATAAATGAGATTGCTTTGTGAGGTAAAGGTCAGCAACTCACCGATAATCAAAATAACATAGACAATGGCTAAGCCAGTCATCAGTGTTTCATAATTTGGATGCTGAATTATTTTTTTAATCATCTTGTCCCCAAGCAAGCGCGACTTGCTCATCTTGCTTCATCTGCTGCATCAGCTCATCAATCCCATCAAACTTAACCATGTCACGAATCTTGTCAAGCCAATAGATGGTAATCTTTTCACCGTAGATAAAACGGTCAAAATCAAAAATATGGGCTTCAATCCTCAATTCCCTGCCGTCGAAGGTCACATTCTTACCAACACTGGCCATTGCACGATACCGCTGCCCTTCAATCTCAACATCGGTCACATAAACACCTTCTGCGGGGAAATGTACCCGTTCAAAAGGAGCGAGATTCGCTGTTGGGTAGCCAATAGTCCTTCCTCTAGCATCTCCATGGACGACGATTCCCTCGGTAGAAAACTCGTACCCCAAGAGCTGATTGGCTTCCTTGACCTGACCTGTTTGAATGGCCTGACGGATGCGACTGGAGGAGATTTTTTCATCCTGGTACTTCACTTCCTCAACAATCTCCACCCGACCATCAAAAAGAGCTTCCAAGTCTGCCACATCTGCTCGGCAATTTCCAAAATGATAGTCAAAACCGGCTACCAAAATGTTAGCATTCAGCCGCTTGAGGTACTTGTCCACAAACTCCTCTGGGCTATTAGAAGCAAAACGACTAGTGAAATCAGTCAAGTAAAGCTTGTCCACCCCATAATCCGCCATCAGCTGATAGCGCTTCTCCTGACTGGTCAAATGGAGGAGCAAGTCCGGTTGAAAACGAGCAAAAGCCAATCTAGGCGACTCTGGGAAGGTCAAGATGGAAACAGTCAAGCCTTCTTGGTCAGCCAACTGACGCGCTCGTTCTAGCAAAGCTTTGTGCCCAAGATGAATCCCATCAAAATACCCCAACACCAAAACCGTTTCTTCTTGTGGGTTTAACTCTTTATAATCTGTAAAACGAAAAATATCCATAGTGGTTTTATTGTAACATAAAGTCCCTGAAAGGCTTATAAGAAAACCTTTCTAGGCTTATAGCAATCCTCTCTCTTTTCTAGAATAGCGACAATTTTTTCCTGATAGAAGGCTGCTAGCACTTCTTGGCTCATCGGTAAGTTAACAAAACGACCGTGGCGGACATCTAGCCATTCTTCATCGGTCAAGTCAACCCTCGTTAAATCACCAATTCCTTTTTCCATAGGCTGGAGAAAAGAAAAATCTTGGTCAGCTACTTTTTGGGCAATTTCTTCTAGCGTCAGGGCATCTTCCAAAACCATGCCGGCAGAACCAGTCCGCTCTAGCTTGGACATGTGGCTAGCGTAACCCAGTCTAGCTCCCAAATCCACAGAAAGGGTGCGGACATAGGTTCCTTTACCACAACGAACTCGGAAGGAAAAGCGTGCGCTCCCATCGTTTAACTCAATGGGGCTGGTTCGCTCAAATTCATGGATGACGACCTGACGGACAGGGCGCTCTATCTCCTCCCCCGCACGAGCATACTCATACAACTTTCGACCGTTGACTTTAACCGCTGAATACATGGGAGGTATCTGTCCTATTGGCCCTTTAAAAGTTGCCATGGCTTGGTCTACTTCTTCCTCGGTCAACTCTGACACAGGGGTGACTGCTACCACTTCTCCAGTGCCATCTTCTGTTGTCGTTGACCATCCAATGGTTATCTCTCCTTCGTAGATTTTTCCTTCTTCCTGCATAAATTCAATCATGCGGGTCGCCTGGCCGACTGCAATGGGCAATACACCCGTTACATCTGGGTCAAGCGTGCCCCCATGACCAATCTTTTTTTCCTGCAAGATTTTACGAAGTTTAAATACTGCATCATGACTGGTCATCCCAGCCTCTTTTTTCAAATTGATAATTCCTGAAATCATACAACCATTATAGCATAGAATCCAGCATATGCTTCCACATTTTTCTATAAGACATTCTGATAGACAAAAAAAAGAAGCTAGAGAATACCATCAAGCATTCTCTAGCTAGTTCATAAGGAGAGGTCGTTAAGAAGGTGATTGCCCATACAAACCAAAACCTCATTGCAAACGGGCGTATTTTCTTATCTCACATATCTGCTTTGTATATTATTATTTTAACATATAATTTTGAAATATCCAACCATTTGAAGACAAAAAGTGGATAAAAATGTTAGACCTGGATAGGTGCCAAAAGTTGCCTTCTTAATTCCTTAAATCTCTTTATAAACCGCTTAATAAAAATGTGATTAGTCCCTCATGCGACTCTCCAGAAAAATTATTATTTATTATGTTAGACACATCAGCGACAAATTCTTTTTTTATATTAAAGTTGTTGTCAGAATAGATTTCTTCGTGATAATCGTTTATTTCTAACTTCACAATTTTGATGTAAAAAGATAAAAAATCGTATAAAGAATCACCTAGTTTGTGAGGGTATTCACCCCCGGAAATGAGCCCATAAACTGGACATTTTTCATCCCGTACATCACAAAAAATTACATCATCTGAAGTAGTATGTGCAAAAATAATGTAATCATTTTTTTGAAATCGTTCATCATGGTGTACCCCAAAAGTCTCTGGTCTAGTTCCTTCTGATTGTATGGGAAGTAGCACAATATCAAAAAATTGATTTCCAAAATAACAATCTTCTGCGAAAGATAGATGTTGGTAGTATTCTAACAATTGACCAGAAATATTATTAACAGTGAGTAATAACGGATTTTCAAGAAATTCTATTTCACCATCAATTCTATTACTCAAATAAAAACACTCTACTAAATCTGGTAATATATTTTTAATTTCCATAAATCCTACTAGCTATTTTAGGTGTTTGGCAGGGGGTTATTTCTCTTTTAAGGCAGCAAACTTGGCCTGCATGGTTGGATTTTTGCGGGTTAGTTTTTTGACAGAAACGTCATCTAGTTTGTTGTTAGCCAAGCGCAGTTGGTTTTCACTGGTGGTCAGGAAGCGTTTGACCTCTTCCATCCGCTTGATAGCTTTGTCGATTTCATCGATTGCTTTCTTAAAGTTACTGCTGGCAGAGTTGTAATTCTTGGCAAAGGCTTGTTTGAAGGTTTCTAGGTCTTCTTCAAAATGGGTAATGTCAATGTTCTGCTCGCGAATCAAAGCTAACTCCTGCTTGTATTTGAGGCTATTTAAGGCTGCGTTGCGCAAAATCCCAATCAACTGGATAAAGAATTGTGGGCGCACCACATACATCTTTTCGTACTTGTGGCTAACATCAACAATGCCTGTGTTGTAATATTCACTATCTGCTTCCAGCATGGTTACAAGCACAGCGTACTCACAGTTTTTCTCTCGGCGATCCTTATCCAGCTCCTTGAAAAAATCTTCGTTTTTATGCTTGGTCTTGGTTGCATCTGCTTCGTTTTTCATCTCAAACATGATGGAGAGAATTTCTACATCATTCTCATCTTTTTCGCGGTAGATGTAGTCACCCTTAGAGCCGCTTTCTGATACGCGGTTGTCTTTTTCAAAGTAGGCAGTTGGGAAGGCTAGGTGGCGAACCTTGTTAAATTCTGCTTCTGCGTAGAGTTCCAAGCTTTCCCCGATAGCCTTCGTAGACTGCTGTGCCTTGAAGTTTTTGTAAAATTCCACCTGTTCATTGGCTGCCTTGAGTTGGAGTTCATATTCTTGCTTGGTTGTAGCCAGTGCCAAGTCACGTTCTTGCTCTTTTAAACGCAGTTCATTTTTGGCCTGATCTCGCTCTTTCTCCACTTGATAAAGGGCCTTTTGAAGCTGATTCTCCTGCTCTAACTTCAGTTTTTCCAGCTGACTTTGTAGCTCTTGTAACTCGCGGTCTTTTTGAAAAAGGGTTTGTTCCAACTCATGGGCGTTCTTATCAGAAAGTTTGTCCAAATCCGCTGCCAGCTTGGCGATTTCCTTGTCCTTTTCTCCTAGTTTGGCTTGCAGGTCGTTCTTGGCCTTCTCAGCTAGGAGTTCCGTTTCACGCGCCAAGCGCTCATGGATTTCTTTTTCAAATTCAGCTCCCCGAACCTGGTCTAGGAGCTGGCTATAAGCAGTTTCGTTGATGGTAAATGTCGTTCCGCAATGCGGGCATTGAATTTGATTCATACTTTCCTCTTTCTTTTGTCTATTTATTATATTATACCAAAAAACACCACAATATGCGGTGTTTGTCATGTCTAACCTTGTAGCTGAAAATTGGGGTAAAAGATCAGCAAGTTTGTTTTTCCAAAACCTCTCCCAAACTAACTGTCTGAGAGAGGTTGCGATTAGTTTTTGGCTGCTTTTTTCAAGGTATAGAGCAGGCTCATCAAACCGAAGGCTAAAAGGATATGACCTACTCCTGCCAAGCCTGAAATTGAAGCATTTAGACCCTTGCTTAACTCCAGAGCCAATACCTGAACGACACCACGAACAAATAACATGACCACCATCAGAATGAGGCCGACATTGTAGGTGTAAAGAAAGCGCTGGAAACTCTTATGAGCAGTCAAATCCAGTCGTTCACTAAAGAGTGCAACCAGAAGAAAGACAAACATCCCTAGGACAAATAGGTGGGTATGAATCTTCCCGAGGCTGGTAACACCTGTGAAGTCATTAAACTTGGTAAATTCCCTATAAAAGACTCCGGCCGCCAAGGCAGCGTAGGCATAGTAAATAGCGATCGAAATATACTTTTTCATCTAAAATCTCCTTTTCTTATCTTGGTAACTTTTTCGTGAAAGAAAGTTGCTCCTTAAACAGATTGGTCATCCTGGTTTTTCCTTCTTTGGTATAGAGGTCTTCCTTCCGCAGTTCTCCCTTGTAAATCAACTCCATAAGCAGGATATAGGCCTGACCTAAGGCAGTTGTAATCAAACCTGCTGTTGTACCAGAAATAACTCCGCCAACCGTTGTTCCGACACCCGGTATCAACTTGAAAAGGTTCCCAACAACTGCTCTTCCCAAGACAGTTGCCCCACCTGCTCCGATGGTGGACGAAACAAAGGCAGTTAGGAAACTCTTGTTCATGTCCAAGCCAAAGATAACCGTGATGGCCGCAATCATGCTGACCTGAGTTGGTATCAGCATGGCTGCATCCGCAAAGGGAAGGGGAACAAAGCCCTCACCGAAGGCGGCAGCTACTGCTGTTGCGACTGCGGCCTGGGCCTGCTTCTTTTTTGCTTCCAGTGACACCTTCTGTAAATTTTGGAGCGTGTCTTGCAAGTCACCTGGTAAAACTTCTGAAAGAACATCAACCAGTTGATCCAAGCCGTAGGCGCGCGCCACATACTCTTCATCAAAGGCCATGTCTTGGGCTAAGACTGGAATGACTTTGGAAATCTGAAGATTTTCTTGCTCAACCAAGCCCTTCATTTCCAAGGCTTTGGATTTTGGTACTCCTTGGGTCAAAACGACAATAACAGGTACCTTGGTAGACTTAGTACTTTCTGTAAATTCCCTCAGCCAAGCGACTTCAGAGCTGTCAAAGGTTCGATTGGCACCTACATTGATACAGTACCAAATACAGTGAATCGCTTGATTGATGTCTTGAGAGCGCAGCCCTTGGTCTATCAATTTGAGAACCTCGTCTTTGACCTTCTTCTGCTGGTCTTGAGATAGTTCAAAACCTGGCGTATCGTAGATGGCTAAAGGATAATCTTTCTTTTCAATCTTGCGAATTTCCTGAGTAACGGGGCGACCTAAGCCTGTTTCCGCAACATTCCCTCGAAATAGGCTATTGATGAGGGTACTCTTTCCTACACCCGATTTGCCAATCACTACGATGTTCAAGGTTTTTAAATTTTTTATCTTATCTGCAATCGCATCCAGACACTGCTGGGCAATTTTATCGGTATCCAGTTGCATCCTATATCCTCCTGTTTATTTGCATCTTGATTATACCACACGGCCTTACTGCTAGCTCTGCTCTTTTCCCAGAAATTCTGAAAGATGCTCCATCTTTCCGGTCACAAACATGGTAAAACTTGCTTGACATACTAGCTGATTTGCTTGATTGCGAATCGTCACATCCACAAGCTTAGTGGAGCGTCCATCGTGGACACAGTGCCCTTCAAGGGTTAGCTGCTCTCCAAGTTCCGCCGCCCGCAGGTAGTTGATACTGGACTGAAGGGTAACGCAGTGAGAACCCATGGAAAACACTGTCAGCCCTGCCACATTGTCGCAGAGCCCAAAGAGATAACCACCATGAGTCTTTCCATAAATATTGAGAGAAGATGCCACAACTTCTGTTGTCAAAAGAACGTGTCCGTCCTCCATCTTCTCCAAATCATAGTTTTCAAAAAATGTAATCGCCGGAATCTTAAACTCAGTCATCCTCTCACCTTTCTTCAGACTAATCTTATCTTCATTATACCATTTAGAAGACCAAAAAGACCCTAAATTGTTTTATTAGGGTCGAAGGTAAGTATTTTCAGTAGACACTAAAATACCAAGGGTATATTTCCATATAGCATCATTCTTGCGATACCTATCAGGATTAAATGGGCTGGATAGTAATAGTAAAATATCCATTTTGAGCCTAGGCTCCTTCCTCTTTCGCCATTGTATGCCAATAGCAAGGGCAAGGACAACAGCGTTCCAAATTGTAGAACACCATAAAACACATCAATAAATACGATATATATCAAGGCATACACACTAATCCAGATAAGGTAATCCAATACCTGTTGTTTTTTATTTCCTCTATGCTGGTAGAGGAAAAATGGCATCATGAGTGCGATGGAGGACCAATCCGCCACAAACGTTACTAGGCACAGAAGAACAATTGCCAATATTTTCATTGGGTTGCTTATCTTGGTATTGTTAAACAGTTTAATCAACAACACTGACATAGCCAAGGGGAACAGGACACTTGTTTTATTAAAAAGGCTGCCCACAAAAACATTATAAGGAATCCCTAAGCCAAAGCAAAATGCAAAATGGCTAATCACTGCAAAGCCAAACAATCTGAGGAAATATTTGTCAATGTCTTTGGTGTAGTAGCAACCTTCTGCGATAAAATACCACATAATCGGTGCTGTCAATCGTCCAAAAAGGTGCATTAAAACTGGCAAGGGCTCCTTAACTAAACCGGGGAACAACAGCCATGCAAGGTGGTCTACTGTCATCGCAACAATCGCTATAAACTTCAATTGTGTGGCAGTTAACTTCATATTTTTCATCTCAATCTCCTGATTTCTTCTTTAGGTGGAAGGTTGTAGGTGCTTCGGAAAGATAATTCTTATCCCCATTGATATTTTAAGTACAACAGGTACCTTACTTTATTTTAGCATTTTTTCTTTTTGTTTTGAACTTTTTACCATTTTACAAAAAATATAGTGCACAAATTACCCGTTTGACGGGTAGTCATGATTTTTCTCTGCGAGAAAAACTGGTTCGAAGCCTTAAGAAAAACCCAGCAACCTGTTTATTGCTGGGGTTCTTATTTACTCATCATTATTCAAGTCAACACTCGGGACGGTTGTGCTTGCATCTGTTGTTGCTTGAAATAGCTCAACCTTTTCATAACCAAAGAAGCTTGCATAAATATTGGTTGGGAATCGCTTGATTTTTTTATTGTAGGCTGTTGCGACTGTGTTGTAGTCCTTACGCGCCACCATAATACGGTTTTCAGTTCCCTCCAGTTCCGTAATCAAATCAGATACCTGCTGATTGGAATTTAACTGAGGATAGTTTTCTGTCAAAACCAACAGACGCGATACAGCTGAATCTAGAGCGGTTTGACCTTCTTGGTATTCAGCAGAACCTTGCTTGCTAGAACCAATCTTAGCACGCGCATCCGCAATCGCTGTAAAGACTTCTTCTTCGTGGGCCATAATTCCCTTAACCGAAGCTACTACATTGGGAATCAAATCGTATCGCCGTTGTAGTTGGGTGTCCACGTTAGCTTGAGCATTTTCAACCTCAGCATAGCTGTCAACAAGACCGTTGTATTGGCCAATAGCTCCTAGCCCCAGAAAAATGAGGGCTAATATAGGGAGTACAATAAAGAGTATTTTTTTATTCATGATATTTCCTTTCCATACATCTGCTACCGTCAGGGCTACCAACCGGATGAGGCGCCACCGCCTCCACCGCCGCCGCCTGACCAGCCGCCACCTCCACTACTGAAGGAACGAGAGGACGACCTTGAGCTACTGCCACTAGAAGCCATCCATAACCAGGAACCTGGCCCACCACGACCGCCTTTTCCCTTATTAGTAACTAGCAAAATGATTACGATAATGACGGCTAGAAAAAGGTAATCCTCACCTTCTTCGCTAGTTTCTTCTTCGAACTGATCCAAGCGAGCCTGAGCCCGATCGGTGCCATAAAATTCATCTCCAATGGCATCCACAATGTAAAGAACACCACTATTATAATCCTCTTCTCGGAAGAAGGTGCGTGAGGATTCCAAAATGCGTTTAGCCTCTACATCGGTCAAAACGGTCGAGGCCTTATCAGACGTTTCAATCCGAAACTCTCTATCTTCTATGGCGATGACAAGAAGAATGCCGTTATCCGTTCCAGCAAAACCCACCTGCCACTTACGAAAGGTAGCGTTGGCGAGAGACTCAATATCCTGAGAGAGGGAATTGGTCACATAGACACCAACCTGTAACTGCTCTGGGGTTGTCTGCCAGGCTTGGTTCTCTGCGTTAATGGTTGCAATCGTATCCTGACTTAGGTGATAGGTTTCATCAACCACCGTTGAATCAATAGGTCTTTCAGGAACATTGGCTTGAACTGGCACTGCTGATGAAACAAGGCTCAAGAACACTAGAACCATTCCCAAGAGCCATATCACGCGCTGTTTCATAAGAACACCTCCTTGCTATCATTATACCACAAAAACCTGCGTGTCTAAGTATTTTTTTATAGAAACTAAGGTCAGGACAATTCATCCTGACCTTGTTTTTATTTAATCAATTCATAAATGGCTTCTGCGTAAATAGCCGCGGCACGGTAGAGTTGCTCTACTTCGATAAATTCGTTGGCTTGGTGCATGGTGTTGACATCACCTGGGAACATAGCTCCGTAGGCGACACCACGTTTGAGTAGACGTCCAAAGGTACCACCACCGATTACTTGCTCGTGACCTTTTAGTCCTGTATGCTTTTCATAAACAGACAAGAGGGTTGCGACCATTGGGTCATCGATTGGGCAATAGTGCGGAGTGTGTCCATGTTCAGACAGGCTAACAGCTTCTACTCCTAGGGTTTCCAAACCAGCCTTGATAGCTTCTGGAGAGGTGTTTTTTGGATAGCGGAAATTGAGAGCAATGGTGTTGTCAGATGACGTTTCGTCAAACTTGAAGACACCTGCATTCATAGAGAGGGCCCCCATTTGCTCATCGTAAATGGCTACGCCGAGTTTTTTGGCATCGTGGTCTTCAAGAAGCACTTGTCCAGCCAAGTCTAGGTAAGCTTTGGCTGCTCCGTCAAAGGCAAATTGGCTGAGGAATTTAGCCAAGTAAGTTGCACCGTTGACACCTTCTTCTGGGGTTGAACCGTGGGCTGATTTTCCAATGACGGTTACTTGTACCTGTCCGTTTTCAAGGGTTTCCGCGTCAGCTTTTAGGCCGTAAGTGGCTGTGAATGCTGCCAACTTGCTGTCTAGATCTGCTAGGTCGCCGGAAATAATAGCTGTCGCAGACTCAGGTACCATGTTCTCACGCAAACCGCCTGCGAAGGAATGCAGTTTGGTAGCTCCGCTGTTTTCCCCCGCAAAATGCAAATAAGCTGTGATATTGCCTTTTTCGCCGTTGATAATCGGGAACTCGGCATCTGGAGAGAAACCTAAATCTGGCAGAGGAAGGCCGACATGCTTGAAATAATAATCCATATCTGCCCAGCCTGACTCTTCGTCCGTACCGACGATGAATCGGACTTTTTTCGACGTTGGAAGGCCTAGCTCCTTGATGATTTTCAAGCCGTAGTAACAAGCCATGGTTGGCCCCTTGTCATCAGAGGAGCCACGGGCAAAGAGTTTGCCGTCGATGATTTGCGGCTCATAAGGGTCGGTGTTCCATCCGCTTCCAGCTGGCACCACATCTAGGTGACCGAAGATACCGAGGACTTCATCCCCCTCGCCAAATTCAAAATGACCTGCGTAGTTGTCAACATTCTTAGTCGGATAGCCGTCGCGCTCAGCAATTTCAAGGAATTTGTCCAAGGCACGCACAGGGCCAGGGCCAAATGGGTGCTGGGCATCCGCTAGGCTATCATCCCGCTCGGAATTGATCGCCAAAAGGTCAAACAAATCCGCCATAAATTCGTCTTTGCGTTTATCAACTTCTGATCTAAAATTGATTGTCATATGTTCTCCTTTTCAGTATGAAAGTAAGTCTATTTTATCATAATTTTGCTAACTTCACCGCTAAAAAATGACCTTTCAAGAAGAAAGATCATTTGCCTTGGTTTATCTTAATGTCCATGCTCTTCTGCTTCTTCCGCAGCGATAGCAATGGCTTGGGTTTCATGAACTGTTCCGTGAGCGTGGTGGGCAGGGCCATAGATAGAGTAGATTTTAAGGTCTTCTTGGCCGATGTTGATAACATTATGGTAGGCACCGTTTGGAATCAAGATAGCATCTTCTGGCCCAACTTCTGTATCCAAGATAATCTTGTCAGCTGACTCACCCATGAGGACACGGCCCTGGCCTTGCTCAATGCGGAGAAATTGGTCATTTTCATTATGAACTTCGGCACCAATATCACCGCCAACTGGGATGGACATGAGGGTTACTTGCAAAAGCTCCCCTGTCCAAAGGGCTGTGCGGTAGTTGGTGTTTTCAAGTGTCGCTGTTTCAATGTTGGTTACAAATGGCTCTTTGCCGTAGTCTTTTGTTGTCATAGTATTTTACCTCTAAATTAGAATTGCTCCAAACTTTATTTAGAAAAATTCTAATTATACTCTTTTTAAAACACAAGTCAAGCTTTTTTAGAAACATTATAATTTTTAGAAAATACAAGAGCAACAGAATGAGAAAAAGCCACCTTTCGGTAGCTTGTTTCTACAATTTAATGGATAAATTTGCCAAATAATCCCTGCCAAACTGACTGAGCCGATTTCTCTTGTCCTTTGATTCATAAAAATCTATCATTGCAAAGCCTGCCTTTAATTGACCAGCAATCTGTTCCTCTAGGGTATGGCTAAATTCATAGCCAAATTCGGGGTTGATGGTGATTTCTCCTGCTTCTTCTAGTTGACGTGAGTTGAAGGGCAGGGGATATATTGGAGTCAAGGCTTTGTCTGGATGGTCCCACACATCGTCAGCGTCAAAGACATACATCCAGGGATTCATATAGCCGACCATGAGAAGCCTGCCCTTCTTCAAGACCCGATAGGATTCCTGCCACATATTGGTCAAGTCTTCGATATAGACATTTGACACAGGGCAAAAAATGATGTCAAAGCTTTCATCCTCAAAGGGGAAGGCCTGGGTCATATCCGCCTCAACTGTCTGCATGTCCAGATTTTCTCGCTCCGCAACTAGTCTATCCTTTGCCAGCTGTTCCTTGGAAAAGTCCATGATGGTCGTTTCATAGCCATGGGCTGCAAAAATGGGCCCTTGCTGACCGCCGCCACAAGCCAGCCCCAGTAATTTCTTCCCCGGAGCTTTTTCAAACCAGTCCAGCGGAACAGCCTTTCCAACTGTCAAGGATACTTGAAGGGGGCTATTCTTGGCAGCCACAAACTCCTCATGACTGATAGGAATCGTATAACTATTTCCCTGCCTACCTGAAACCCGATTCCAGCGTTCCTGATTGTAGTTTACATAATTGGTCATTTTCTTTCCTCTTTCTGAGGTCTAGTCAGTCTGACCTCGTTCTAAATTCTTCATTTTATTTACCTCCTTTACTATGCTGATTCTATTATGACACAAGCGAGAAGAAAAAGCCACCTTACGGTGGCTTCAAATACATTAGGTTTTCCATTTACTTTTCATACTAGGCAGCGAGGTGCAGGTTATACTAAGGTATAGCAAGCCGAGCTAAGGAAGTAATAAAAGAAAAATGGGAAGACTAAAAGTCGTTAAAGTCCCAAATATCATCTACCCAACCCTCATAGAAGTCTGGCTCGTGGCAGACCATGAGGATGGAGCCCTTGTAGGCTTGGAGGGCCCGCTTGAGTTCGTCCTTGGCATCCACATCCAGGTGGTTAGTGGGCTCGTCAAGGACTAGGACATTGTTTTCCCGGTTCATCAGCAAGCAGAACCGAACCTTGGCCTGCTCCCCACCAGATAAGACTTGGATCTGGCTTTCGATATGCTTGGAAGTCAGGCCACAGCGAGCTAGGGCTGCGCGCACTTCTGCCTGATTGAGGGCCGGAAAGGTGTCCCAGACTGCTTCCAGCGGTGTCTGGCGGTTGCCGCCTGCTACCTCCTGCTCGAAATAGCCCAGCTCCAGATATTCACCTCGCTCCACCGAGCCACCCAGCGGTGGGATAAGGCCAAGCAGGCTCTTGAGAAGGGTGGATTTCCCGATACCGTTGGCACCGACGATGGCAATCTTCTGATTGCGCTCAAAAGTGAGATTAAGGGGTTTGCGGGTCAGAACGCGGTCATAGCCAATTTCCAAATCAGTTGCCTGGAAGATAAAGCGGCTCGGAGTCCGTGCCATTTTGAAATCAAAGGAAGGCTTTGGTTTTTCAGCCTGAAGCTCGATGATTTCCATCTTGTCCAATTTCTTCTGACGGGACATGGCCATATTCCGAGTGGCGACACGGGCCTTGTTACGGTTGACAAAGTCCTGCAAGTCGGCAATTTCCTTTTGCTGACGCTCATAGGCTGCCTCCAACTGGGCCCGCTTCATAGCATGCACTTCTTGGAATTTCCAGAATAGCGGGTCAAAAGCTGATTTTCCACATGATAAACAATGTTAATGACATCGTTCAAAAAAGGAATATCGTGAGAAATCAAGACAAAGGCATTTTCATAGTTTTGCAGGTAGCGCTTGAGCCAGTCAATATGCTCTGCATCCAGGTAGTTGGTCGGCTCGTCCAGGAGCAGGATGTCTGGTTTTTCCAAGAGGAGCTTGGCCAGAAGAATCTTGGTCCGTTGTCCGCCAGACAACTCGGTAACATCCGTGTCCATGCCATAATCCATGACACCCAAGGCACGCGCCACCTCGTCAATCTTGGCATCAAGGGTATAAAAATCACGGCTTTCCAAGCGGTCTTGGAGTTCTCCAACCTCTTCCATAAGGGCATCCATATCGGCCCCTTCTTCTGCCATGGACATGTAAATGTCATTGATACGGCTTTCCGTCTTAAAGAGTTCATCAAAAGCGGTCCGCAGGACATCACGGACAGACTGCCCTTTTTCCAACTTGGCATGCTGGTCCAAGTAACCTGCGGTCACATAGCGGGACCATTCGACCTTACCCTCATCAGGCTGCAACTGCCCCGTCACGATGGACATGAAGGTCGATTTTCCTTCACCGTTGGCACCAACAAGGCCGATGTGCTCGCCCTTGAGCAGGCGGAAGGAGACATTTTCAAAAATGGCCCGATCACCAAAGCCATGGCTCAAATTTTTAACTTCTAAAATACTCATACTTTCCTCACAAAAGAGGCTGGAAATCATTCCAGTCTCTGTTTACTCTTCTTAATCTAAACCGATTTCCGCACGGACCACATCAGCGATGGTGTCCACATAGTAGTCTACCTCTGCATCTGTTGGTGCTTCTGCCATAACACGCAGGAGCGGCTCGGTACCACTTGGGCGAACTAGGATACGGCCATTTCCTGCCATCTCTGCTTCCATCTTCTCGATGATGGCTGCGATGGCTGGAACATCCATAGCCCTGTCCTTCATGGCATTTTCAACGCGGATGTTGACCAATTTTTGTGGGTAGATGGTCACTTCGGCTGCCAATTCTGACAATTTCTTGCCAGTTTCTTTCATAATCTTGGTCAATTGGACAGCGGTCAACTGGCCGTCACCTGTGGTATTGTAGTCCATGAGGATAACATGTCCTGACTGCTCACCACCAAGGTTAAAGCCTGACTTGCGCATTTCTTCCACCACATAGCGGTCACCAACTGCAGTCACAGCCTTGCCAATGCCCTCGCGGTCCAAGGCCTTGTGGAAGCCAAGGTTGGACATAACGGTTGTCACGATGGTATTTTGTGCCAAAAGTCCCTTATCAGAAAGGTACTTGCCGATGATATACATGATGCGGTCGCCATCTACCAAATCGCCATTTTCATCGACTGCAATGAGGCGGTCGCTGTCACCATCAAAGGCCAGACCAATCTGGCTGCCTGTTTCCTTGACCAATTCCTGCAATTTCTCAGGGTGGGTGGAGCCAACTCCCTCGTTGATATTGAGTCCATCTGGCTGCTCGGCCATGACGATCAAGTCAGCCCCCAAGTCCACGAAGACCTGACGAGCAGATGTCGCCGCTGCTCCATTGGCTGTATCCAGTGCAACCTTCAAACCGTCCAAATCAATGCCTGTCGAAATCAGGAACTGCTGGTACTTGCGCAAGCCTTCTGGATAGTCTACAACATCCCCCAAACCTTGAGCAGATGGGCGAGGCAGGGTATCCTCTTCGGCGTCAAGAAGGACTTCAATTTCTGCTTCCAAATCATCATCCAGTTTGAAACCATCACCAGCGAAGAACTTGATTCCATTGTCCTGGGCTGGATTGTGGCTGGCTGAAATCATGACCCCAGCGCTTGCTTTCTCAGTCTTAACCAGATGGGCCACACCTGGAGTCGCCAGGACTCCCAACTTGTAGACATGGATGCCCGCAGACAAAAGACCTGCCACCAGCGCTGATTCCAACATCTGACCAGAAATCCGTGTATCACGGGCAACAAAAACGCGGGGTGTTTCCGTCTCGTGCTGGCTGAGGACATAGCCTCCAAAGCGTCCTAATTTGAAAGCCAATTCTGGCGTCAATTCAACGTTTGCTTCTCCACGAACACCGTCCGTACCAAAATATTTTCCCATTTTCTATTCTTCCTCTTTTCTACTTAGATTCTGTGATAACGGCCTGCAAGGTTGCTTCGTCTTGAGAAAAGACGACTGGCAGCAGAGCCCCTTGGCTGTCAACTGCTTGAAGCGTAGCCGTTCCTGTATAGTTTTCAGACAGATTGTCCGCATCTAAAACCACTGCTTCTACTCGATCGATTTTATCCATTGTTTCTTCATCGGTGGTTACCTTAACCGAATCTACATTGACCGCAATCCTAGAAACCATATAGCCATTCGCTAACTGGCTATCCGCAATAACTCCTTGAACAGCAAAACTCTTGCTAACTTTTTTCCCAATCTTGATGGTCAAAGAAGCGGGGGTTGTTGCTGCATTGACTCCCGATGGCAGATTGGATATTTGAAGATCGACTGTATGTGTACCGCTCTCCAATTCTGTTAAATCTGCAACGACCCGGAAAGTACGCGTCACCTCATCAGACTCCCGTTGCAAGATGACTCGGTTGGAGCCTGTCAAGTCAACCGTTACCGTTGAAGCAAAACCTGAAATAAAATAATTTTCATTGTCATAATTGATGTCGACTGGTACACCCGTTAAGGTGTGGGTGTAGGTTTCAGATTCTGTACTCTGTTTGTTAGCAAGGGAATTTTTGTAGTTGGTAGTCGTTGCATAAAAGAAAAGAACCAGAGCTAGCAGAACCGATAGGAAAAGATGACCGATTCGTTTGACCTTATCTTGCATTTTTCTTACCTCCTAGTCGCTGCCACCAAGTCAATTGTTTGTTTTCATCGGCTACAAAAACCTTACGCAGTTCTAGTTCAAATTCCTCCAGCCGCAGATTATGCTTGAATTGCCCATTATAGGCGATAGAGATACTGCCGGTTTCTTCTGAAACAATGAAAACAAAGGCATCTGAAACTTCTGATAGGCCGATGGCCGCTCTATGCCTCGTTCCAAATTCCTTGGAAATACCTGCACTCTCTGAAAGAGGTAAATAGGCGCAGGATACAGCTATCTTATCCTCTTTGATAATGACAGCTCCATCGTGTAAAGGAGTATTTGGAATAAAAATGTTGATAAGGAGTTCGCTAGAAATATCCGCATCCAGAGAAATTCCAGTTGAACGATATTCTTGTAAGGTTTGGGCCCGCTCAATGGCTACCAAGGCACCAATCTTTCGCGGAGACATATAAGCGACAGCTTTGACACAGGCCAGAATCAACGCTTCTTCAGCACTGATTGGGTTACCTGTAAAGATATGTGTTGTCCGTCCAAGCTTTTCCAGCACCGCCCGCAGTTCTGGTGCAAAAATGACCACGGCAGCAATTACCCCATAGGTGATGACTTGGTTCATCAACCAAGAAATGGTCTGTAACCCCAACAAGCTGGCAACGATTTGCGCAAAGACAAAGAGGAATACCCCTCGTATCAGCGTCATAATCTTGGTTCCTATCAGAGCCTTACTAAACCGGTAAATAAGGTAAATGACAATCGAAATATCAATCAAATGGATGAGAGCCGTCCAAGGACTCGCAACCAAACTAGACCAATATTCCGCGTCTAAGAGTTGATTAATCGTTAACATCTTTCCTCGCACTTCCTAATTTCTTCTGAATATCAGCTCTTTCATTATACCACAATTTGGACAGATTCGCCTTAAATGACCTTAGCTTCTTCAGACTACACGATTGCTCTACTCCTTGCTAGAAAATCCCCCTGCTTTGTGTTAAAATACACCTATGAAACTAAATACATTATTTGGCATTCTGGCTGGTAAATCTGCCCAGTTCATCCTTAGTAAACTGGGGCGTGGAACGACCTTGCCAGGAAAAATTGCCCTCACATTTGATAAAAACATCCTTGATAGTTTGGCCAAGGATTATGAAATCGTCGTGGTAACTGGTACCAATGGGAAAACATTGACGACCGCCCTGACCGTTGGCATTCTCAAAGAAGCCTTTGGTGAAGTGACAACCAACACCAGCGGTGCCAATATGATTACCGGTATTACTGCAACCTTCCTAGCAGCCAAGAAAAATAAAAACGGCAAGAAGATTGCTGTTCTTGAAATTGACGAAGCCAGCCTTTTCAAAGTCACCACATTCATCAAGCCTAGCCTCATCGTCTTTACCAATATCTTCCGCGACCAGATGGATCGCTACGGTGAGATTTATACCACCTACCAGATGATACTGGACGGAGCGGCCAAGGCTTCCAGTGCAACGATTTTGGCCAACGGTGACAGCCCACTTTTCAACTCCGTTAAAACCATCAACCCTGTTCAGTACTACGGATTTGCAACCGCAGAGCATGAGCCAAGACTCGCTCACTACAATACCGAAGGAGTTCTCTGCCCGCATTGTCATCAGATTATCCAGTACAAACTGAATACCTACGCCAATTTGGGCAGTTATATTTGTACCAACTGTGGCTTTAGCCGGCCTGAACTGGACTACAAACTGACGGAGTTAAAAGAGATTACCAATACTTCTTCCACCTTTGTCATTGACGGTCAGACCTACAAAATCAACATCGGCGGTCTTTACAATATTTACAACGCACTTGCTGCCGTTAGTGTAGCCCGCTTCTTTGGTGTCGCGCCCGAGGTCATCAAGGCTGGTTTTGACAAGAGCAAGGCTGTCTTTGGCCGTCAGGAAACCTTTAAGCTTGGGCAAAAAGACTGTACCTTGGTTCTGATTAAAAACCCTGTCGGAGCAACTCAAGCCATCGAAATGATGAAGCTGGCTCCTTATCAATTTAGTCTAGCTGTTCTTCTCAATGCCAACTACGCTGACGGTATTGATACCAGCTGGATTTGGGATGCCGACTTTGAACAAATCACTCAGATGAACATCCCTCAAGTTTTTGCAGGTGGGGTTAGATCTTCTGAAATCGCCCGTCGCCTGCGTGTGACCGGTTATCCAGAGGAGCAGATTACAGAAAGCAAAAAACTAGAAGATGTTTTGGCCCTGATTGAGCAATCTGACAGCCAGCACGCTTATATCCTAGCGACCTATACTGCTATGCTTGAACTCCGTGACCTGCTGGCTAAGCGCCAAGCAGTTGGAAAGGAGATGAAATAATGGTCTACACCTCACTCAAAAGTCCCGAAAAAGACTACTCCTATGAACTGAATATTGCCCATCTCTACGGTGACTTGATGAATACCTACGGTGACAACGGCAATATCCTCATGCTCAAATATGTGGCTGAGAAACTGAATGCCCGCGTCCAAGTTGACATTGTTTCCCTCAAGGATTCCTTTGAGGCAGACTTTTATGACATCGCCTTCTTCGGCGGCGGTCAAGATTACGAGCAGTCCATCTTAGCAGGCGATTTACCAAGCAAAAAAGACAGCCTGGCTGACTTTATCGAAAACGATGGGGTCATGCTGGCTATCTGCGGTGGCTTTCAGCTACTCGGACAATACTACATCGAAGCCGGTGGTCGTAAAATCGATGGTCTGGGAATCTTAGGTCACTACACCCTTAACCAAGCCAAGAATCGCTACATTGGTGACATCAAAATTCACAATGAGGAATTCGATGAAACCTATTATGGCTTTGAAAACCACCAAGGCCGCACCTTTCTAGCAGACAATCAAAAACCGCTTGGAAAAGTTATCTACGGAAATGGCAACAACAAGGAAGATGGCGGCGAAGGAATGCACTATAAAAATACCTTTGCGAGCTACTTCCACGGCCCCATCCTATCTCGCAATGCCAATCTAGCTTACAGGCTAGTCACAACCGCTCTGCGTAAGAAATACGGCCCAGCCATTGCACTAGCAAGCTACGAAGACATTCTCAGTAAAGAAGTTCCTGAAGAATATGCGGATGTCAAAAGTAAGGCAGAATTTGAATAAGAAACAACCCCGTCAGCTGATGAACACTGGCGGGGTTTCGATTAAAATAGTTTGCGTACTTCAAATTTTGTTTTGTGCGCCTTAAGCGTAGTTATAATCATGGCCAATGCCGAGATAACTGTCGACGCATAGATGAGAACCAGATTGGTAACATAGACAGAATTATCAATAATCCCCTCTGCTACCAGGTCGTTAATATAAGGGAGTGTGTCAAAGACAGAGATCTCATAATACCTTGCTACCGTAAAGGCCCAGTCCAGTTGGTTGGCAAAATAGGTCATTGCTAAAATAAGAATAACAGAAATAACCGCGCCCTTTACGCTTAATCTGCGGGCGAGCAACTCATATCCTTTAAGGGCACAGACCCCCATCACCACACCAGACACATAAGAAACATAGCCTAGTTGGCCAATAATCACAATGGCTGCAACCCCAACCAATGAGCCTAAAAAGGCACCGAGAATGCCCAGAAAAATATTTTCCTTCGTTTGAAGGATGGCTTGTTCTGACTGGTCTAATTCTTGACTGCGTTGACTATAACTTGCTGGAGTGAGAAAAGACAATTGATTCCCAACAATATAGAGGTTAATATCTGCTGTTTCTCCACTTGCTTCGCAACATTGTACATAGCCATTCTGCTCCAAAAAAGCCACCACTTCATCAATTGCTTGCAAAATATTCTCACCTGTTTTTTTAGCTGTAAGGCCTGGTTTGATGGAGCAAGTCAGCTTATATTGTTTAAAACTGGCAACAGACACCGTTGTGGCAGACTGTTTTAAAACCTTGGCCTCTAGTTTTTCCACCGCTCCTTGATCACGTTTGACCGAAAACATCAAACTATATTGGTTTTGTCCATGAGATTGCACAGCGAACTTAAAGCCATTTTTCTCACCAAACATGACATCCAGCCGACTATCGTAAACATAGCCAGCATTCATCCAAATTTTTTTCAAAATTGACATAGCTTTTCCTCCTATGTCACATTATAACAGGCGAAGCAATAATTTTCCAGTAATATTAGTAAGGGACCGACACTTTTCCTTCTAACAAAAGGGCTTCAATGGTAATCGCCGATAAATTGTCCAAAGGTAGCTGGGTCTGATCAACATGGAAGAAGAGCGGCGTCATATCTGCTAAAATCTGAGCATCTTCTGGCGTGATCGCAAGGGTTTTACTAATCAACTGCCTGCTAACTAGCTGGTGATTGGCTTCAAAATGCGCCACCATCTCCTGATTATCGTAAGTATCTTTCCGGAGCTGCTCCTTGGCCAATTGGCGGAGCTCCTTGAGATGGTTTGGGCCTGGAATCAACTTGATAACCCTTCCATGGGGCTTTAGAACCCGATGAAACTCTTGATAATGGGCCGGAGAAAAGATGTCAAGAATCCCGTCCACACACTGATCTTGCAGAGGTAAATGCGTCAAATCTCCTACGAACCACTTCACAGACTTACTGGGTTCACTACGAGCAGCCAGAAGGATGGATTCCTTGGAAAGGTCGAAAGCCAAAATGTCTGCATCCATTTCTTTTGCCAATCTCCGGGAATAGAAGCCCTCACCGCAGCCAACATCCACAAACGACTGGAGGTTTGCAGCTGCGATACAAGATTTGACCGCCTGATAGAGATGGTCGTAATACCCTTTTTCAAGGAAAGCCTGCCTCTTTTCAAAGCTCGTTTTGTGATAATTGGCTGATTGTTTTACTTGGGGAGCCAAATTGACATAACCCTGCTTAGCTAGATCATAGGTATGCCGCTTGGCACAACGCAGGCTGTTTTGCTCCAATTCAAGAGCCTGACCACAGTGTGGACAGGCAAAATAGCGGTCTGCATTCGCAAACTGTTGGTGTTTTTTCATGATTTCTCTTGTTCTTTCTTGAAGCGATATAAGAAGACAGCGGATAAAACGCTCGTTAAACCACCTGACACAAGTAGCAAATAGCCAACAGGCAGCAGGTAGAAATTCTCATGTAGCATACCGTTGTCATCGATGTACTCAATAGAATTGGCCTTGATGACAAAGCAGGCAAGGCCAAGCACCATGAGAAAGGCTCCGATGATGGTCAGGGTCAAGTGCATCTGTGTGCGACGACCTTCTTGGCCGTCTTTTACTAATTTTTTTGTCATGTTGTTCATGTCAGTTCCTCCTAGAATCAGTTGATCAAGTGAGATGGAAAAGACACGGGACATCAGAATCAGGAGTTCCAGATCAGGTAGATTTTTATCATTTTCCCAGTTGGAAACAGCCTGTCTGGTCACATTGAGTTTGAGGGCAAACTGCTCCTGAGTCAGCCCTTCTTTCTTACGCAATTCGCGAATCTCTTGTCCGAAGTTCATGTCTTTCTCCTCTCATCATCAGCTTACATCCCAAGGGAACTATTGCCAAGAAAGTCTTGCTTGCAAGCAGGATTTTTTGAAGCAAGGTCTGCTTGCAGGCTTGATTTATCGAGGTTTTAGAAGATAAATATCATCTTCTTCCAATAGCTTTAATAAATTTTCCACCTGCTCTTCTATTTCAATTCCAATATTTTCGATGTTTTCTCGGAATATCGGAACGTTACTTCTGAGATCGGACATTTCGCAATTCACCAAAATGTTTTTGTGCCCATGTTCAGCATTTAGCTCTTCTATCAACTTCGATTCGCTGGTAGAATTTAAGAAACAGCAATCCCTATCTCTATTTTCAACAAAAAACTTCTGAATCTTTGAAATAAGTTCCCTAGAATTTGATATACAGTAAAGAGTTTGAACCTCTGAACCGGTTACTGCCATATTATCCTCTCTATCCCATCTGCTCCGATAATTCTTCCCATTCTTCCATGAGGGATTCTTGCTGGGCAGTCAGTCGGTCAGTTTCTTTTTGGTAATCGGTCAGCTCTCCTATGTCGTTGGTTGACAACATGGACAGATTAAGTTCTTCCAGACGGTTTTCGAGGCTTTCAATTTCTTCTTCGATTTGCTCAATACGGCGAGCTATTCTACGCTGTTCCTTTTGATTTTCCTTTTGGGTTTGGTAGGTGAGCGCCCCTTGAGAGTTGCTTACTTCAACTTGTTGGACTGGGATCTCTTGAGCTGCTAGCTCCGCCTTTTTCTCCAGATAATAATCATAATCACCCAGATAGAGCTTAGAGCCTGTTTCGGATAATTCAAGAACCTTGGTGGCCACGCGGTTGATAAAATAGCGGTCGTGACTGACAAAGAGAAGGGTGCCGTCAAAGTCAATCAAGGCATTTTCAAGCACCTCTTTACTATCAATATCCAGGTGGTTGGTCGGCTCATCCAAGATAAGGAAATTATTGTTTTCCATAGAAAGCTTGGCTAAAAGCAGGCGCGCTTTTTCACCACCTGACAACATGGAAACAGACTTCTTCACATCATCCCCTGAAAACAGAAAGGCTCCCAAGCGGTTGCGAATCTCTACTTCTGGTGTTGTCGGAAAGGCGGACCAAAGTTCTTCAAGGACGGAGTTGGACGGAGTAAGGGCCGACTGGGTTTGGTCATAGTAGCCCGTCTGGACATTGGCTCCAAATCTAATCTGACCTTCTATCAGAGGAAGTTGACCAATAATAGACTTGAGCAAGGTAGTCTTACCAATCCCGTTTGGCCCCACAACAGCAATCGCGTCCAGCTTTCGCTGTTCGATGGAAATCGGTTTGGATAGGACTAGTCCTTCATAGCCCACTGCAGCTTCTTCCACAGTCAAAACTAGATTGCCGGATGGTTTCTCCGAATAAAAAGTCATATGAGCTGACTTGCCGTTCTTCATAGGCTTGTCTAAGCGCTCCATCTTCTCCAGCTGTTTGCGTCTTGCTTGAGCCCGCTTGGTGGTGGAGGCACGAACAATATTTTTCTGGACAAAATCTTCTAGTTTTGCAATCTCTTTTTGCTGTTTTTCATAGTTATGCTGCTCTGTCAGATGTTTTTGCTCCTTGAGCTCGACAAACTTGGAGTAATTTCCCACATATCGATCAAGCGAATGTTTGGTCAAATCCATGGTCACAGTCGCTACCTTATCTAAGAAATAGCGGTCGTGACTGACAATCAGTAAGGCCCCCTTGTAATTGCTCAAATACTGTTCTAACCAGGCGATGGTTTCAATGTCCAAGTGGTTGGTCGGCTCATCCAAAACGAGGAGTTCAGGCTGTTCCAACAACATTTTCGCCAAAGCCAGACGGGTATTTTGCCCTCCTGAGAGTTCTGAAATCTTCATTCCCCACATACTCTGGTCAAACTTGAATCCATTTAGAATGGTGCGAATGTCTGCCTCATAAGTGAAACCGCCAGCTTGACGAAATTCCTCTGACAGACTGTCATAGGTTTTCATCAACTGGTCCAATGCTTCTCCGCTCAATTGGCCCATTTCCAGCTCCATCAGTCTCAGACGGTCTTCCTTAACCCGCAAATGGTCAAAAACATGCAGCATTTCATCATAAATGGTGTTTTCCGACTCGAAGCGGCTGTCCTGGGCCAAATACGATAGAGAAATATCCCGCTTGGTATGCACTTCTCCGCTCGTTGCTGCTTCTTCTCCTACCAAAATCTTGAGCAGGGTAGACTTCCCCGCTCCATTTTTTCCGACCAGAGCAATCCGGTCACGCTCATCAATCTGAAGAGAGATATTATCAAAAAGAACCTGGCCTGCAAAAGACCGTTCCAGTTTGTTTCCTTGTAAAATAATCATAAAAACATTGTATCATAAATTTGATGTCAAAGATATGCAAAAAACCAGTCAGAAACTGGTTTTTTCATTAGACTAGCCCTTGTAGCATTTCCTTGTTTTGCCAGATGAGATACAGTCCTCCCAAAATGACAATAAGGATGAGAACAAGTTTTAAAAGACCTTTAATAAAGCGAATAGCAAAGATGATGATAAGAGAAACAATCAACCATCCCCAGGTGGAAGAGTTCCAAATTTGTTGTAGACTATCTAAGCTGCTTCCCGCCCAATTACGAAAGGGCTGAGGAATATGATTGATCCAATCTTCCTGAATGCCTAGCTGATCAAAGATCGCTCGACTGGTCGTCTGCAGCCAGGCAAAGACACCTGTACTGTAAATCAACAAGAGAGCCTGTTCAGGATAGGATCGAATGGCATGAAAAAGTGTTTTTAACATACTTCCTTCTTTCTGTATCTATTGGGTTGCATAGAGGGCCCTAACCGCATCAATATCAGTCTGTTGGATACCATTGTGAGAACCTGCCGATTCCATAACAGAGGTATGATGATCCTCATGGCCTAAACCGATAGCATGACCTAACTCATGTTCTGCTGTATGGATGATTCGTTCCATACTGTACCCATAGGCTGGATTTAAGAGGTAAAAGCGATTGAGCTTGACTGTCACAGCAACCAAGTAATTGGTTAGGGTATTGGTTGAAGAACTAGCTTCCCCGGCCGCCTGAGTTTGCCCATCATTCATTTCTGTGGCGATAATATCGGCCTGACTGGCATCATCCACTAGCGTAAAGGTAAAGGCACCCGTCGCATTCCAATTGGCTATGGCTGTTTCGTAGGCCGAGCGGAAGGTCGGATCCTGAGTTTCGATATAAACCGTAGCCGCATTGGTCGGCCAGCGACCTTCTGCAGACATATCAACCGTATCAGTTGATAACTGCTCCAAGGTTTCCAGACTAGCCCCCATATCCAGAGCTTGCTGACCATTTATGACCTGCTGGGCTTGAAAAAACATGGTCTGAAGAATTTGCGGTGCCGCTTCTTTTTGAAAATAAAATAAGAGAGCAACCGCACACAACAAGAGGAAAAATGCGAACCAAACCAAGCGCCAGAAAGTCCGCCAAAGAAAGCCGATAAGACTACTAAACCATTTCATGTCGAACTCCTTCCCTAGAAATAAGGAACAGTTTACCACACGAAACTAAATCTATCCTTAAATTAACTCAAGCGCTCTTCTAAAACAAAATCAATCGGTAGCCATTGCAAAACTTCTTCAATTTGTTGATTCCAATAATACCACTCGTGCTTACCTGGGCCATCCTTTGCCTCAAGGTCAAATCCTTCTTCCAACAGAAAATTCACAGCCAGCTGATGGCCTGAATAAAGGTAGTCTTCTTTCCCACACCAAGCATAAAACTTGGTCTGTTTGTCAGATTGTTTGGAGAGGTTTTCAATGCTATCCGGATTTGTTGCCATATTCTCAATATCCCCAAACACTCCGCGCCAATAAGCTTCTGAACCTAGAGTTTTTGCCGCTTCGTTGTCAAAATCAAAGTGGAGAGCCCCGGACAAGGATGCCGCATGGGAGAAGCGATTGGTTGTCAAGGCCAGCTTGAAAGCACCATAACCACCCATGGATAATCCTGCAATGAAGGTTTTTTCGCGCTTATCCGACATGTTTGGAAAGAAGCGTTTTAGTACCTGAGGCAGCTCAATGGCGATAGCATCGTAATAGTTCATACCGTAAGTGGTATTGGTATACCAGCCCTTGTCTGTACTGACCATCACAACGATAAGATTGGTATAGCGAACCAACCGCTCTATGGTAGAGCGGTTGAGCCAGGAATCCTGACTGCCACCCATTCCGTGCAGGAGGTAGAGGACAGGGATGTCGGTATCGTCTGGGTTGGGCACCCGATCCCGATCAGGATAGAGAACATTGACCCGTCTTTCCATATCTAAGACCTGCGAATGGTATTCTATCTTCATAATTGCCATACTATTTCTCCTCAACATCATATCTAGTCTGCTTCATCAGCACACTTACTGCTTAATATAGAAAAAGGGTGTGGCTTTCGGAGATACCAACTATCTCCAAGAGCCACATGGCCTATTTCTGTTCTCTATAAAGGGGCAAGATGCCTAACTTATTTTACTTCCATAATGACTGGTAAAATAGCTGGCCGACGCTTGGTCTGGTCAAAGAGGTATTTAGCCAAATCATCACGAACTGCTGCTTTTAATTCTGTCCAGTCAAAACCATCCTTGGTAAAGTAATTTTCAACTGTTTTATTGACCAACTCAGCTGACTCACGCAGAATATCCTTGCTCTTTCTGACATAAACAAATCCGCGAGTATTGACCTTGGCCTTAGAGATAATCCGTTTTTCTTTACGATTGACTGTAATAGCCACGATAAAGATACCGTCTTCTGAGAGAATCTTCCGGTCACGCAGGACAATATTACCAACATCTCCAATGGCATTCCCATCAATCATTACATCCCCTGAAGGAACTGCTCCATTGTGGACAAAATCGCCATCTTCATAAGCCATGACATCACCACGTTTGACAATGATGATATTTTCAGGGAACATACCGATTTCCAGCGCTGCATTGGCATGAGCATCCAACTGACGATACTCCCCTTGAATTGGGAATAGGAACTTCGGTTGCATAATATTGAGCATGAGCTGCAGATCACGCGCATTTCCGTGCCCAGACACACGCAGGTGCTTGGTAACAGACTGGACGATACCACCCGCACGATAAATCAAGTTTTCAACGCGGGCCACAACCGCTTCTTTGGAAATAGTCGGTGTGGTAACGATATAAACCAAATCGCCCTCTTTGATTTGGACATAGCGATGACGACCAATAGCCATCTTGCGAAGACCATTTAAAGGCTCGCCCATCCGACCAGTTTCAAGGATAATCAGCTCATGATCCTCATACTTGTCCATATCTTTCGGCTTAATCAGCAGGCGCTCGCTCACCAGACGTAACTTTTTCAGTTGAATTGCTGTTCGGACAATATTTTCCACATCATGTCCAGTCAGAACAACCCGACGACCTGTTGCCTCTGCTGCATCAAAAACTTGCTGAATACGGATAATATTGCTGGCAACTGCAGCAACGATAACACGGCCTTCCCAGTCACCAATCGTGGTTAGAATTTCTTCGCCCACTTCGTGCATGCTGGCAACCTGCACATTACTGTCAGCATTGGCAGAATCTGATAAGAGGGCCAAAACACCTTCCTGACCGATTTCCGCTAGGCGACCAAAATCCGTGCGGTAGTAACGGTCTGCCGCCTGATCAAATTTGAAATCACCTGTATAGACGATGTTCCCTTCATCTGTTTTGACCACAATACCTAGACTTTCTGGGATAGAGTGAGTGGTCTTAAAAAATGAAATAACGGAATCACCAAAGTCAATTTCAGTTTCTGCATTGATGACGTGAAAATCCTTGAATTTCTTGGTGGCATTGTAGTTTTTCACGACCAGCTTGGCTAGTTCAATGGTCAAATGCGAGCCAAAAACAGGCACCTTTACCTTTTCCAAGAGGTAAGGCAGAGCTCCGATAGCATCCGCATGTCCGTGAGTCAAAAAGATGCCCGCGACCTTATCCTTATTTTCCACTAAATAGTCAAAGTTTGGAACGATGACATCCACGCCCAGCTGTTCATTTTCTGGGTACTTGACACCAGCATCTAAGACAAAGATACTGTTTTTTACTTCAGCGATGTAGAGATTTTTACCATTTTCTCGCACACCACCCAAAGCAATAATTTTAATATCGCTCATGTTTACTCCTATGTTATGTATTTTTCTTACCAACGGTCCTTGGAAAATCCAAGTCGAATTACAGTCTTTGCAATTTCTTGCATATCACCTTTATTATACCTCTTTTCAGGAAAATTTACAAAAACCCTGCTGTTCAGCAGAGTTTTTCGCTATTCTGTCAGTTGAATGACCTGGTAATCAAAACCAATCTCCTTGACGAAACGAAGCACATCTTCCGTTTTTACGAAGATTGTTTTGGTATTAACATTGGGATGGAAGGTCAAAATGGCTTCTGATAGGATTTCCTCATCAAAATAGACCTGAATGTCTTTTTCTTTATTGTTAAGAAGACCATAAATGGATACCGTTCCTGCTGGCAGGCTCATTTTTTCCATTAGGCTGTCACTGGAAGCCATCCGGATACGATTGGCACCTACTAGTTCCTTGAACAGTTCCATATCTAACTGTTTACGGTCGTCCATGATGAGCAGGTAGAAGGCTGTTTTCTTCTTATTTGTTAAAAACATGGACTTTGTACGCACACCTTCCAACCCTTCAATATAGGCATCTGCTTCCTCTGTTGTGAAAGCAGGGGGATGTTCCACGACTTGGTAAGCAATCCCCATGTCTTTGAGTTTTTCAAAAACAGGTTTGTCCATAACAACACTCCTTTCTCCTACTTCTATCATAGCAAATTGCCCGACAAGCTTCAAGTTGAAACAGGCTGAAAAACCAGCCTTTATTCAAATAAGTGATAGTAATCATCCAGACTCATCTGAGCCTTTTCTTCCTTGGTCAAATCCTTGATGATGCGCCCATCTTTCATCACAATCAGGCGATTGCCATAATGGAGAGCATCTTCCATCTGATGGGTCACCATCAGTGCTGTCAGTGACCGCTGGGCAATCAACTGATCTGTCAGCTCCATCAGGGAAACACTGGTCTTTGGGTCAAGAGCCGCTGTATGTTCATCAAGGAGCAAGAGTTCAGGTTGCTTGAGGGTTGCCATCAAAAGACTGAGAGCTTGACGTTGTCCGCCTGATAAGAAACCTGCTGGTGTGGTGACCTGTTTTTCAAGACCGTTGCCCACCAAGGGCAACAGGGCTTCAAACTCAGCCATGTGATGGGGCAGACGCCGAGGCACCAGCCCTCTGCCTTCTCCTTGATACTTGGCAATCAGTAGATTTTCTGCAACAGTCATTCTAGGAGCCGTTCCCATCTTCGGATCTTGAAAGACTCGGCCCAGATACTTGGCTCGCCTTTCTGCCGACCAATTGGTAACATTCTCCCCTAAAATATGAACCGTTCCGCTGGTTAGGCTCAAACTGCCTGCGATAACATTGAAGAGGGTAGACTTGCCCGCTCCGTTACCGCCGAGGATGGTGATAAAATCTTTTTCGTAAATCGTCAGGCTAACATCATCTAAAATAAGACGCTCCTGATCTAGCCCGTTGTTCACATGGACAGTCGCATTGGTTAGTGTAACAATTTCTTTCATCGTGACAACCGGGCTCCTTTCAGAATTTTTTCTTTCAGCGTTGGTACCATTAAACAGATTGCTAGAATAGCCGCAGAGAAGATGCGCAGGTAACTCGTATTAACGCCAAGAGAAATGACGATTAAAATCAAGAATTGGTAAAATACTGCCCCAACTACAATCGCAATAAAACGCTCTGCCATGGTCAAATTATCAAAAAGAACTTCTCCGATAATCAAGCTAGCTAATCCCACAACAATAACGCCAATACCACGAGAAACATCCGCATAGCCTTCTTGTTGGGCAATCAGGGCTCCTGCCAGCGCAATAATACCGTTGGATAAGACTAGCCCCATCAGCTCCATCCGACCGGTATGAATCCCAAAACTTTTTGCCATATCAGGATTGTCCCCTGTTGCAATATAAGCCTGCCCCAATCGGGTAAAGAGAAAGAAAAGCAAAACCAGAATAACCAAGACAACTGCCACCAAGCCCAGCACGAGCTCATTCAAACTGGCATCAAAAGGAAGAAGATCCTGTAAGGTCGAAGAATGGAGCAAACCAAGATTGGCCCTTCCCATCAACATCAGCATGATAGAGTGACAGGAGGACATCACCAAGATACCTGCAAGCAAGGTAGGGATTTTCCCCTTGGTATAGAGCAACCCTGTAACAAGACCTGCCAAACAGCCAGCCAAAATCGCTGCACCCGTAGCAAGTACAGGATGAATCCCCTGAGTCAAGAGGGTCACTGCCACAGCTCCTCCTAAGGGAAAAGATCCTTCTGTTGTCATATCTGGAAAGTTCAAAATCCGAAAGGTCATGAAGATTCCCAAACTGAGAATGGCCCAGAGAAGGGCCTGGGAAATAGTTGATAAAATCATAGAATCATCTCATTTCTACACTTATTCAATGATGCGGCTAGCCTCTTCAAGGACTGATTCTGGAATTGTCAATCCTAGCTGCTCTGCCACTTTTTTATTAACCACCACGCTACCTTGATTGAATATTTCAACCGGTGTTGTAGCTGGGTTTGCACCGTTAAGAATGTTTGCTGCCATCTTACCAGTAGCAAGTCCCAAGTCATATTGGTTAATCGTTACAGAGGCAATCCCTCCTGTTTCCACCATCTCTTCTACACTGGTATAAATTGGCGTTTTTGTTTTATTGGCAACGCCGACAACCGTTGAAAAGGCTGAAGCAATCGTGTTATCCACTGGGGTAAAGAGTACATCGACCTTGCTGCTGGCTACTTCAACGGTGGCCGCAATTTCGTTGCTTGATGGAACAGCATAGTCAAGAACAGTGTAGCCTGCTGCTTCTGCAGCTGTTTTGAACTCTGCCACCTGAGCCTTGGAGTTATCCTCGTTGGATGAATAAAGAAGTCCAATGGTCTTGGCTGCCGGTGTAATGGTCTGAATCAATTCAATCGCATCAGCCACTGGTGTCTGATCAGACACTCCGGTAATATTGCCGCCCGGCTTTTCTAAGTCTGTTAGCAAATTGGCTCCAACTGGATCCGTCACAGCTCCCATAATAATGGGCAAATCGCTACTAGCATTGGCCAGGCCTTGGGCAGCTGGTGTTGCTATCCCAATCAAAAGCTGATTCCCATTTGCGACCAATTTCTTACTCATGGTTTGTACCTGAGATTGATCTCCTTCTGCATTCATAAAATCAATGTCCAAATTAACTTCTTCTTCGTAGCCGCCTTCTTTAAGTCCTGCCTTGATTCCCTTGTAAATTTCATCTAGTGAATCATGGGTCACATACTGCAAGACGCCTACTTTGACAGTCGTAGTCGTTTTATTCCCAGAAGTTTCTGTTTGCGGCTGGTTGTTGAAGAAATAGCCTACAACCACCAACATTACAAGAGCAATAACAACACCAATCAATTTTTTATTTTTCATTCTACATCCTCTTTCTATCTTAAAAACCTAACTCACTAACACTCCAATCTGCAACGCCATCGTTTCATCTTTTTTTCCTTCTTTCTATGCAAAAAGCCCCCGCAGGTCAACCTGCGAGGGCGTCAATGGACACGGTGCCACCTCACTTATGGAAAAAATATTCTTTTTTCCACTTCTTTCTCTCCTCTATCAAGGAGCCGCACGATAAGGGGTGCACAACCGAACTCTCATTGTTTCAAGTTCACTTCTTTGCATCTGCCAATAGGCAGGCTCTTCATCAGCCCATTTCATAGACCGCCGCCACCTGTTCGCAATTCCCACAGGCTCCCTGAAGACGTCATGTTTACTACTTTTTCTGATTACAGACGATTATAGAGGTTCTTGAATCGTTTGTCAATAGTTTTTTCATATTTTTTGAATAAATAACCAACAAATCGGAGAACTTGCAGATTCCTCCTGTTCAACCAGTTCTTCTATTTTCAAGGATTTACAGGAGGGGGAGGTTAGATGATTTCCTATGACTTCTAAGTAGTCTACTGGTATTTCTTCAGTGCTTCAAAGAACTCAAGATAGAGGCTGATATTCTCTTCCAACACCTCTCGTAATTCCTCATATGAACGAACATCTGGATAAGGGATACGATAATCTAGAGAAATCAATCTTCTAGCAACTGAAAGTAGAACCGTTCCTGCATAGGGCTGATCATTTTTGTGGACATACCAGATTAGCTCTACCTTTCCATAACGAACATCAATCGTTAAAAATGCTTCTAATCCTGTCGCTTCGTCTTTGGCAATCGAGAATCGGAAAAATTTCTCTCTCCCATTGTAGGTAACCGTGTAACCCATGCTTTCAATAAGCTCTTTAACCTTGGCCGGTTTGTAGATAGCTTCGAACTGTTCCATTTCCTCAGGAAATTGTCGAGCAAGCGCAAACTTCTCATATCTTTCCACAAAGTTTATGTCCAAAAATGCCTGTCTCTCTTCGGGTAAAAATCTATCTGCCATGTTTATTCCTCCGTAAATCTAAGTAGTACATCATATTTTGATGCAATTTGTTTGTAGTAATCAATATTAGGTAGCTTCGCATTGGCGGTTGCCGTTCTTATTTTTTATTTTGGAAAAAAGCAGAGCTTCTCAGCCAGTAGATACAGAAATAATATGTTTTCAAACAGCTACACATATATTCTACCATACCAGAAAGAAATCACCTAGGAAAAATCCTAGGTGATTCAATCGTGGTTAATAGTTTCTTATCCCGAAACAAGCGTAAGATATTTAGACGGAACAAAATCTGTTAACCAAATCATATCTTTTGGGTGATAGAATTTTATACCTTCCTTCCAAGCTAATTTAGATTCAATCTTTAAAATAGCAATATCAGAATCATGTCGAACTGCTACTTGAGAAGCAGTTTCAATGTCATTTGATAAATGGACATATTGCCTACTTCGCTTCAAAAGGCCATATTCAAAGATAGAGCCAATATTTTTTGCTGCCGTTCCATGGTACAAAAACAAAGGGGGCTCATTTTCCTCATACTTAACCTTTCCCTTGATTGAATGTCCATAAATTGCTCGAATTTTCCCACTAACTATCTCATGTCTATTTTTTTTTAGATTTAGCCACCATAAATTTTAAAGCATCCTCGCTAAGATTACACCATCCAAAATGTAAATTCAGAACAGCAATGAAGTCGTTCAGCGACACCCACCCCGAAGAGTCACTTTTTAAATTATATTTGTCAACAGCATGCCTTAATATATAAGAACAATCCCTACTTAATTTACCATAATCAATCATAGTTCTAATACCTCAAAACTTTTACAAATAATTTGATAACTATCATCGCTATCTAAAAGTAATATAAAGTGCTTTAGCCCCCCTTCTTTTTTAATTTCTTCAAATAATATTGAGTTTCTTTCCTCTAAAATTGTTAGAATTTTTGAATTAGTAACTTCTTCTACTCTGTCATAAGAAAATGGAGGACCTTCAAAATGAGAGTATGTTTTAACAAATTGAAAAACAGAGTAAAACTTTAATGTGACCTCAAAAAAATTGTCATCGCAATCATAACCTTTCAAGGTTATATAAACATCCATTCCTTTAAACTCTATCCTCGGTGATTCGGATAAAAGAGTTGAAAACATAGGTAATTCATAGAGTAATTTATTCTCCATTTACTTTCCTCCTCCAATTCTTACGGTAGATATTCCCTCAGATGTTAATTTATTTCGATATAGTTGTCCATTAAGCTGTTCCTCAAAAAATGGATTTCCAGTTCTATCAATCACACTCCATTGATTTCTTGGTATCACCGCCTGAGTTAAAGCTTGTGAAGTCCTTTAATAGCGATCGTCCGTCGGATGTCGGTAGACTGGGTAATCTATTTTCGTTCCTTCAACCGTCAGCCAAGAAAAAACTGTTGACTGACTGTCCACCTTCTCCTCCAATTTGTCACGCGCAGACGGAGTCAATCTTGATTCATACCATATCAGCACGCTTCCCAAGCCCAAAAGCAATAGAGCTAGAAAGCATCCCCATCCTTTTTTCATCCGATCTCCTTTTCCAATGGTTTTGTAACCGTTATCTTTATCTGTTTATTATACCATAGTGTCTGAGTATCCGTCTAGGGGAGGAGTTCAAGCAAAACAGCCGCTAGACTTGCTCTTCAACATGGAAGATTTAGAAGTTTTTGCTTGAAAGTTAGCTTTTGCCGGATTAAATGGTATAATGATTAGGCTAATAAGTAGAAAACGAGGAAGAACCATGTCCTTTGATGGATTTTTTTTGCACCATATGACGGCGGAGTTAAAGGCTCAGTTGGAAGGGGGGCGGATTCAGAAGATTAACCAGCCCTTTGAGAAGGAAATTGTTCTGAACATCCGCAGCAATCGCCAGAGCCACAAGCTTCTCCTCTCCGCTCATCCTGTTTTTGGAAGGATTCAACTGACGGAAACTGACTTTGCCAATCCCAAGGTTCCCAATACCTTCACCATGATTTTGCGCAAGTATTTGCAAGGAGCGGTTATCGAGGAGATTCGACAGTTGGAAAACGACCGCATTATCGAATTGGCTGTGTCCAACAAGGATGAAATTGGCGACCATATTCAAACAACCCTCATCATGGAAATCATGGGCAAGCATAGCAATATCATTCTGGTGGACAAGTCAGAAAATCGGATTATCGAGGCTATCAAGCACATCGGTTTTTCCCAGAACTCCTACCGCACCATCCTGCCAGGTTCTACCTATATTCGTCCACCGCAGACAGAGGCCCTCAATCCCTTTACTGTCAAAGACGAAAAACTCTTTGAAATCCTCAGTACAAAAGACCTATCACCCAAAAACTTACAAGGCCTCTTTCAGGGATTGGGCCGGGACACTGCGACCGAACTAGCAGGCAGACTGAAGTCCGACAGGCTGAAATCTTTTCGCTCCTTCTTTGACCAAACCTGCCAACCAAGCCTAACGGAACATTCTTACGCTGCTCTGCCTTTTGACGATAGCCGTGAGAACTACCCTAGCCTCAGCCAGCTGCTGGACGTCTACTACCAAGACAAGGCCGAGCGTGATCGCGTAGCCCAGCAGGCCAATGAGCTAATCAAGCGCGTGGCAAATGAGTTAGACAAAAACCGCAAGAAACTGCTCAAACAAGAACAGGAATTGCTGGATACGGAAACTGCTGAAATCTTCCGGCAGAAAGGGGAGCTGCTGACTACCTATCTCCATCAAGTTCCCAATGACCAGCCGGCAGTGACCCTCGATAACTACTATACCGGCCACCCCTTGACCATTGAGTTAGACCTCGCTCTGACCCCTAGTCAAAATGCCCAGCGCTATTTCAAGAAATACCAGAAACTCAAGGAAGCTGTTAAGCACCTGACGAATCTGCTAGAGGACACAAAATCTACCATCCTTTACCTTGAAAGCGTTGAAACCATGCTGAGTCAGGCTAGTCTGACAGAGATTGATGAGATCCGTGAAGAATTAGTTGAAACAGGCTACCTCAAGCGCCGTCACCGTGAAAAAAACCAGAAACGACAAAAGCCAGAAAAGTATCTGGCGACGGATGGCAAAACCATTATTCTAGTCGGCAAGAACAACCTGCAAAATGATGAACTAACCTTTAAAATGGCTAAGAAAGGGGAACTTTGGTTCCATGCCAAAGACATTCCGGGAAGCCATGTCATCATCACAGATAATCTGAATCCGACCGATGAGGTGAAGACGGATGCGGCCGAGCTGGCCGCCTACTTTTCAAAGGCTCGTTACTCCAATCTGGTTCAGGTGGATATGATTGAAGCCAAGAAGCTCCACAAGCCAACTGGAGGAAAGCCCGGCTTTGTGACCTATCGTGGTCAGAAGACCCTCCGCGTCACCCCAACAGAAGACAAGATAAAATCCATGAAAATCTAGTTCATGGATCTTTTTGTTTATTCTGCCCGATCAATGTCCTCACGGACTTCCTTGGCATTAAATTTTGCAAAGAGGAATTGACGATCCTGAACAGGGAAGCGTTGGTCTAGCTGATCGACAGCTCCTACCTCCACATACCCTTCTGAGATGATGTAGTCCATGACGTGACCGCCAAAGGTCAAATCGTCTGAGATAAAGTGGAGGTGGTAGCCTGCCACACTGACGCCATGGAAAATCTCCGGTGTCCAGATTCCAACGATGGTGCCACTGATATTTTCTGCCGTGTATTCTGGCTGGTGGCTAGCTACATCGGCAAATCGAATATCTGTCGAAGACTTGGGAATCATGCGGACATGCATCTTGGCGAAGTGACCGCGAATTTTGATGGAGCGAAAGAGGTTTTCCCCATCGTAATAGGACTCAATTCTTCGTTGCAGTTCTTGATCTGTCATCTCAAATCGTTGCTTGAAGAGGACTTCTGCCTGATGGAAAATGACCGCTGCATAGGGTACCTTCATATCATGAGGAACTTCGACCACCTCTGGCTTTTCACCAGAACCCTTGGCCTGATAAGCCTTTCCATCCAAAACGATTAACTCGCCATCAATTGAGTCAAGGGTTCCAAGACCCAAATCTCCATGCTCCAACAGTTCACCAACTGTCAGAGAGCCACCATATAAGCCCGCCATCAGGGCACCTAATGTATTGTATTGAAATAATTTGTTTGCTTCCATATTCTACTCTTGATTGAAAAATTCTTGCATTGCCACATCATCCGGTACCAGTTGCAAGTAGGCCTTAGCGTAGCGCTTGGCCGACTCCTGTTGCCCAGTCTGACGAAGAAGGTCGATATAATCTGCCAAAAATTCAGGATTGTCCGCCAAATCTGCCAGTAAGTCTTCGTAGCTTGCCTGAGCCTGACTGTCTTTTTCCAAGGCTTGATAGGCTTTGGCAATATTCCAACGGGCTAAAACATTATCCAGTTCGTTCCTGTCTAGGGCTATCACTTCTTCGTAGCGTTCCTGTTGCAGATAGAGATTGGTCAAGCGCAGTAAGACTTCGTTGACATCCTCCGCTTCTGCTTTCGCCTGCAAGAGGTAAGCCTCTGCTCGCTCCTCATCGTGCAGTTCATAGGCATATTGGGAAGCTAGAAGCATTAGGGCCACATCGAACCTGTTCTTAGCCAACCCTTTTTCCAACATGGCCAAGGCCTCACTCACCCTGTGCTCCGCATGTAAGGTGCGAGCATACACATATTCATAGCCTTCAAAGTCAGGGTTAATCGTATCCAATTGCTTGAAGTAAATAGCAGCCTTTTGGTAGTCTTCCCGTTCAAAAAGCAGAGCTGCCAACTCAAAGACTGTTTGGTCATCGTACTCCAACTCAACCGCTTTTTCTAAAAACTCAATCGCTGCCTCAAACTTACCCAAACTAGCATAGCACAAGCCTATCCTCTGGTAGGTTGACACTCCTGTTCCCTCATACATCGCGCGATTATCCAGCTGAGCATAGTAGGCAATGGCCTCCTTGTAATACTCTAGCTCCATGGCCAGCTCAGCCAGACCAAATAGAATAATCGGATCATCCGAGAGCTGAGAAGCCTCCAGCAGCTTCTCACGCGCCACATCAGGCAAGCCTTCAGATTGATAGAGATCTGCCTTCACTACCAATGCTTCTACATAGGTAGGACTAGCTGGGCTAATCTCTTCCAGATAGGCAAAGGCTCCTTCTATGTCGCCATCTTCATGGGCAATCTGGGCCAGATTGATGGCTAGATCAGGATAGGTTTCCAACAGACGGAGATAGACTTCCTTGGCTTGGGGCAAAAAGCCAATCCCTTCCAGATAGGCAGCCAAATCCAGCAATACTTCTTCTTCATCTTCTGCCAAGGCTCGCTGAAAACATTGATTAGCCTGCTGTAAATCCTGTTGCTCCAAAGCCAAGAGCATCTTTTCACTATTGTTCATTATTTACCTCGACGGCGACTTCCTCGCCTTCTTCTTCATAAAGGCCACTATAAGTCTTATACCACTCAAATGCAGCCTTCACCACTACCTTGATAGACGCATAGATCGGAATACCTAGAAGGACACCCAAAACACCATACATCTGACCTGCTGTCAAAAGAACAAACAAAATGGTAATCGGATGGATGCTGAGTGAGCTTCCGATGATAAGAGGTGTAACAAAACGTCCCTCAATGGTCTGCTCCACCATGAAGACAATCAATACCTTAACCAGCATAAGTGGCCCTGCAATAAAACCAAGGATGACTGCTGGAATCATGGCTAAAAATGAACCAAGATAAGGAATCAAATTTAAAAATCCTGCCATGATACCCAAGGTCACAGGATAACTCAAACCAATCACGGAAAACATGATTGAAAACATGAGGGCTACAATGATGGCCACTGTCACCTGCCCACGAACATAGTTGGACAACTGATTATTCACATCTGTCAAAACGGTTCCGATAGACTGGCGCCACTTGGTGGGCAAATAACGAGTAATGTGCCCCTTGAGCTGTTTTCCATCCCGCAGGAGATAAAAGAGGATAAAGGGCATGATCAAAATTGCAACGATAATCTGCGAAGCGGTCGAAATCAAACTGCTGGCCCAGTTTACTGCACTAGAAGAAAATTTCTGGGCAAACGCAACAATCTGATCATTGATTTTTTCCAAAATCCCTAAAACAGTCGGTCGAAATTGCTCGAATTGCTCATCTTGAAGCATGGCAGTTACCTGCGTTTCAATTTCCTGAATATAGGTCGGTACATTCTTTGCAAAACTCACCACCTGATTTTGAATGCTGGGAATAGCAACCGCCAACCCCCAAACCAGAAGAATGGCAATCAAAACAAAAACAATCGAAATCCCAACTGTCCGCGATACCTTGTACTTCTCCAGCCAATCAACAATCGGATTTAAGAGATAGTACAACAAGCCTGTCAGAATCATCGGCAGCAGGATAATTTCAATAAAACTACCTATCGGGGTTAGTAGGAAGCTAATCTTTGTGAAGATAAAAATAGTCAACAAAATCAATAAGGTGACAAGGAAAAATGTAACTGCTTGGTTGTTAACAAACCACTTGAAAAACCAGGAAGCTGTAAATTTCTGCTTCTTATCGTCCATAAGGAACCTCTTTCACTTCTTTTTTTCTATTGTACCATTTTATACAGCTTTTTTGATAATTGAAATTCAATCTTACACGGACTTTCCTACATTTTTATGATATAATGAGAGTCAATAAACACAAAGATAGATGAGGTGGATACGATGACTATTTATTTCGGAACCTATACCAAACGTGCTTCTGAAGGGATTTATGCAGCAGACTTTGATCGTCAAACCGGCCAGTTGAGTCAACTACGCTTAATCGCCAAAGAACCAAACCCAACCTATCTTGCCTTTGCAAAAGATAAAAGCCTCTATGCGGTTGGAGCCAAGGATGGCTTGGGGGGGATTGCTAGCTTTTCTGCTGACTTTAGCCCTCTCAATCATGTGGTTGAAGAAGGCGCTCCGCTTTGCTATGTTGCGGTTGATGACTGCCGCAATCTCGTTTTCGGAGCCAACTACCACAAGGGGCAGGTTTTGGTATACAAACGACTGGAAGATGCTACTTTAGAACTGGCAGACTCTGTTTGTCATCAGGGGTCTGGCCCTCATGAAAATCAGGCTTCCCCCCATGTTCACTTCGCTGACTTAACACCTGATAAGCACCTTGTCACTTGTGATTTAGGCACAGACCAAGTTGTGACCTACTCACTCTCAGACGAAGGCAAGTTAACTCAACTGGCGGCCTACTCCTCAGCACCAGGTGCTGGCCCGCGCCACATCGTCTTCCATCCAACTGCCAAGATTGCCTACTTGATGTGCGAACTCAACTCCACCATCGAAGTCCTTATCTACGATGGTCTAGGGCATTTTGAACTCATGCAGACCATCTCTACCCTTCCAAAAGACCATACTGGTTTCAATGGCACAGCTGCTATCCGTATCACGAAAGATGGAAAATTCGTCTACGGTTCTAACCGTGGAAACGACTCCATCGCGGTCTATAAAACGCTCGGCGACGCTAGCTTAGAATTGCTAGAAATCATCCCTACAAATGGCAAGACTCCGCGCGACTTTACCCTCAGCCCAGATGAAAAACACCTGATTGTTGTTCACCAAGATTCTGATAATGCAACAGTATTTGCCAGAGATACAGAAAGTGGTCGCTTGACAGAGCTGTCACATGATTTCTATGTGCCAGAAGCTGTTTGTGTGACATTTAACTAAGACAGGAGAAAAGAATGAAGCCCCTAGAACACTTCAACCAACTGAAACATTTTCTCACCAAGAAAGATTTTGATGGCGCCAAAAACTATCTTGAAAAGCACAAAGACGAATTCGGCGCCTACCTCATTCAAGCCAAAAAGCTCCTCAAGCACTCTAAAACTACCAACGGCTTTTTCAAAAAGTTCAAAGGATTATTTTAGAAACAAGATAAAAATCGGCTTCCAGCAAAAATATATTGGCTACTTACATTAGAAAAAGCTTAAAACCACTATTTTAAGAACGTGGTTTTGAGCTTTTTTGAGTATAGAAAAACCCAGACACTCGCTGGGCTCATAGCATTTTATACTATTTCTAGCAGTTCTTGGACATTCGATACTTGCCAGTCACTTGGATACATTGAATCTTCTGGACAATATTGCCCCAAACCTTGCTTTACTCGAATGGTTTTCATTCCCAACATCTTGGCTGGAATCATATCATTATCTACACGATCACCAATGTATATAGATTGAGAAGGAGAAGCTCCCGCTTCCTCTAAAGCATATAAAAAGATTTTGACATCAGGCTTGTACAAATCAAGTTCAGCAGAGCAAACAATGACTTCAAAACCATCCAAAATGCCAAATTGCTCCAATCGATAGCGCAAATCCTTTCCTTGATTGGCGATAATCCCCAACCGATACTTCTTTCCTAGGATTTTCAAAACCGATTTAACAGAAGGAAATAAGGCCTCTTTATCATGTGGCCATTTTGGTCTTTCCAGTTGAGGTGGTGAAAAAGATGCCCATGTTTCACGAAGAGGATCTCCGCCTCTCCTAGCAATATTCAGAAGTATGTCTTGATAATCTATTTTTGAAACAAGCACGCCTTCTTTGTTTAATTTTTCTACACACCAGTCAATAAAATCATTCAGGGAGTCACTTTCGTCCACCAAGGTGGAGCCAATATCAAAAAATAGCCACTTATCCATTGATAAAATCCATTGCAAATGACCTGCGATGCTATTTTTTTATAGCCTCAAGTCATAATGAAAAACAAGTCCGGTAATGTCCGAACTTGCCTTCACTACAACCCTCGCTATACTAGATCGGGGATAAAACAGTCTCCCAGACTATGAAAACAAGTCCGAAGTTTTTCGGACTTGTTTTTACTATATCCCTCGCTATGCTAGCTCGGGGATAAATTAGTACACTGTACTATGAAAAACAAGTCTGGAGATTTCCAGACTTGTTTTTACTATAACCCTCGCTATACTAGCTCGGGGATAAAACAGTCTCCCAGACTGTTTTATTTTTTCAAGTTGTAAAATGAGTTCAAGCCTTTGTAAACCGCAACTTCACCCAATTGGTCTTCGATACGAAGTAATTGGTTGTATTTAGCGATACGGTCTGTACGAGACAATGAACCTGTCTTGATTTGGCCAGCGTTAGTTGCAACTGCGATGTCAGCGATTGTTGAATCTTCAGTTTCACCTGAACGGTGTGATACAACGGCAGTGTAACCAGCTTCTTTAGCCATTTCAATCGCTTCAAATGTTTCAGTAAGTGTACCGATTTGGTTCACTTTGATAAGGATTGAGTTAGCTGCGCCTTCTTTGATACCGCGTGCAAGGTAGTCAGTGTTTGTTACGAAGAAGTCGTCACCAACCAATTGAACACGTTTGCCGAGACGCTCAGTAAGAGCTTTCCAGCCATCCCAGTCATTTTCATCCATACCGTCTTCGATAGTGATGATTGGGTACTTGTTAACCAACTCTTCAAGGTAGTCGATTTGTTCTGCAGAAGTACGAACAGCTGCGCCTTCGCCTTCAAATTTAGTGTAGTCGTATACTTTGCGCTCTTTGTCGTAGAACTCAGATGACGCACAGTCGAAACCGATCATGATGCCGTTTTCGCCTGCTTCGTAGCCAGCAGCTTCGATTGCTTCGATGATTGTTTCAACACCGTCTTCAGTTCCTTCAAACTTAGGAGCGAAACCACCTTCGTCACCAACAGCTGTTACCAAACCACGAGCCTTCAAGATTTTCTTCAAAGCGTGGAATACTTCAGCACCCCAACGAAGACCTTCTTTGAAGCTTGGCGCACCAACTGGCAAGATCATAAATTCTTGGAAAGCAATTGGAGCGTCAGAGTGAGAACCACCGTTGATGATGTTCATCATTGGAGTTGGCAATACTTTAGTGTTGAAGCCGCCAAGGTAAGTGTAAAGTGGCACTTCAAGGTAGTCAGCAGCTGCACGAGCAACAGCGATAGACACACCAAGGATTGCGTTCGCACCCAATTTACCTTTGTTTGGAGTACCGTCAAGAGCGATCATTGCACGGTCAATAGCTTGTTGATCACGAACGTCGTAACCGATAATTGCATCAGCAATCACGTTGTTCACGTTGTCAACAGCTTTTTGTGTACCAAGACCAAGGTAACGAGACTTATCACCATCGCGAAGTTCAACTGCTTCGTGTTCACCAGTAGATGCTCCTGAAGGAACCATACCACGACCGAAAGCACCTGATTCAGTATAAACTTCAACCTCAAGTGTTGGGTTACCGCGTGAGTCAAGGACTTCGCGAGCGTAAACATCAGTAATAATTGACATTATATTACTCTCCTTTGAGTTTTAATTAGTTACACTGTTATCATACCCTAAAATAGCTTTTTTTTCAAGAAAAAACAAAAAAAGTTTCAGTAGCTATTTTCAAATTCTGACTGAAAACTACGAATCCCCTATTCTTTTCAAAATACTCCATTTTATGCTATACTTTTTCCATGACTGATTTGAATACAACCATCTTACAAAAAGCCTCTGGCGAAAACCGCCTAAATCCTGACGAACAACGCCAATACATGGGAACCTTTCGCGAGCGCGTTGTCCTGGTTCTTTCTTTTGAACAAGCAGTGTCCAGTCAACTGGAGGAGCAATTTGAAGCACTTGCAAAACAACTAGTTATGGACTATCAGCCCCTCTTTCTAAAACTATCTCCCAAGCTGTCAGATAGCTTGCAGATCCACTATATGAAAATAGGGCAACAGCTGGGAATTACTGTTTCAATCATCGATGAAAAAATTGCAGACAGCCCTTATGCCATGGTTTTCCATACAGATCTAGCCTTAAACAAGGAAAGCATTCAACTGGAAGAATGCTTCCCTCACTTCGTGACGCAAGCACCAAAAAAGGAAGAAACCAAGCCTTCCTTCTGGAAAAAATTATTCGGGTAAGCAGCGCTTGCCCTTTTTTGCAACAAAAACACCACCTTATACTACTATAGTCGAATGAATTAGCTTTCAGACAAGGAACTGAGGCGCAGGTTGCTAGCGCAGCCTAGTGGCTGTGCTAGGTTGGAGATATAACTTGCAAAGCAAGTCACTTCTGTAGAGTACGGCAAGTCGAAAGTGACGATGTATCAAAGATAATTCAAATGACTATAAGTGAACAGATAGACGGCTACTGACTATATTCCCTAAGAGCAAGGCTGCTACCAAGTTGCAAAACCCTCGCCACCTGCTCTGCTGTGCGTGCCAGATTTTCTTCCGCCTTAGCCAGCGTATCTTCCAGACTGGCTACTTGAGAAATGATAGGAAAAGCGGCGCAGATATTTTCAAAAGGAAGAGGAGGGAGGTCATCCTTCAGGCTTCCGCATATAGCGATGACGGGTACATTCGACGGTGTTCTGCGAGCCACACCGATAGGAGTCTTGCCGGCCAGACTCTGAGCATCCAGCCGCCCTTCACCCACAATGACCAAGTCAGCATGGGATACTCGCTCATCAAAGTTGACCTGATCCAAGACAAAGTCTATGCCTGCGACGATTGCTCCGCCTGCAAAAGTAAGCAGGCCTGCAGCCATACCGCCTCCTGCCCCAGCGCCATCTTGCTTGAGAATAGTGGGCGCAACGAGTTGGTAAAATGACTCCATCTCCGCATCCACTCGTTCAAACTCGGACGGGGATAATCCTTTTTGAGCTGAAAATACATAGGTCGCTCCCTTTTTTCCACATAAAGGGTTGCTTACATCGGTCACAATCTGGATGGTGACTTGCTTGAGTTCAGGGGCCACTGCTTCATCTGAAAGACTTGCAACCTTGCCCAAATTCTGTCCGATAGCCTCTAGTTGCCTTCCTTCTTCATCAAAAAAGCGATAGCCTAGAGCTGCTGCCATTCCTATCCCACCATCATGACTGGCTGAGCCTCCAACGCCGATAATCATTTGACGGACACCTGTTTTGGCTAAATGGAGAATCATCTCTCCAACTCCTGTCGTTTGAATTAGTAAGGGATTTCGCTGGCTATCAGGAACCATTGCCAGACCGACAATCTCAGCCATTTCAAAGAGGGCAAGTTCTCCCTTACGGGCAAAAGAAGCCTGCACAGGCAATCCTAAGGGCCCAGTCACACTCCACTTGTCCATTTGAAGACCTAGCGCATCGGCTAAAATAGCAAGCGTTCCTTCTCCACCATCACCAAGTGGCAACTCGTCAAAACTAGCTTCTGGAAAAACTTTTTCAAACCCTGTCCTTATGGCCCCTGCAACTGCTGGGGCAGATAGGGATTCCTTAAACGAATCCGGCGCAATCACAATATGCATGATAGGACCTCCTAACTACTCATTTCACTCTTATTATAGCGCTTTTCCCCCTTTATTTACAAGTCTTCTGACACATGCTATACTGGTAAAAAGGAGACTTGTATGTATCAGACACTGATTTTTGACTTGGATGGAACCCTGACTGACTCAGGACTCGGCATTATCAATTCGGTTGCCTACGCCCTTGAAAAAATGGGTGTAGAAGAACCAGATTTAGCCAACTTGAAACGCTTTATCGGCCCACCACTCTACGAATCCTTTGCTCGTTTCTACAACTTTTCACCAGAGCAAGTTCAGGAGGCGGTCGGCTATTTTAGGGAATACTTTAAGGAGCGTGGCATGTTTGAAAACCAGCCATACCCCGGCATTGCCGAAGTACTTTCTGGGCTGAAGGAACAGGGGAAGGAACTGCTGATTGCTACCTCTAAACCAGAGGTATTTGCCAAGCAGATTTTAAACCATTTTCACTTAGATGGTTACTTTTCAGTCATAGCTGGCGCAAGTTTGGACAGCTCACGAATCAGCAAGGAGCAAGTAATCGCTCATGCCCTCACTCAGCGACCAAACCTAGCCAAGCCAGCTGTGATGATTGGCGATCGCGAACATGATATAAAAGGTGCCCAAGCCCACCATCTGGACAGCATCGGCGTTCTTTATGGTTACGGTCAGTTGGAAGAATTGACTGCTGCGGGAGCTACACATATTATCCAAAGCGTGGAGCAATTAGGACAATTTTTCTCTATCTGATAGCCTGCCAAATCAGCACAAGACCGCACAAAAGGCTCGAATTTCGAGCCTTTTAATAATCTGTAATTTCTTTTCTGTCAGCAGTTTTGCTGATTTTTCCTTGTCTTTCAAGCAAGACTTCTTCCACTTCCAACGGAGATACTCCTGTTTCAACTAGGAGAACTGCCAAATGATAGAGCAAGTCTGCAACTTCTTGAGAAATTTCTCGTTGATCCGCGTTCTTCGCAGCGAGGACAACTTCTGTTGCCTCCTCCCCCACTTTTTTCAAAATCTTATCTAGTCCCTTGTCGTAGAGATAATTGGTATAGGAGCCTTTCTTGGGGCTATTTTTACGATTGAGCGCTTCTTGATAAAGGGTATTCAGCATGATTCCTTTTCCTTTCTTTACAAAATCTCCTCAAAAAAGCAGCTGTACGCTCCCGTATGGCAGGCAGCTCCTGTCTGGCGGACAGAGATGAGGAGCGTATCTTTGTCACAATCGGTCTTGATGGATACGACCTCCTGATAATGACCGCTAGTCGCCCCCTTGTGCCAGAGTTCCTGACGCGACCGGCTCCAATAGTGCATCTGTTTGGTGGTTAGTGTTTGGTGATAGGCTTCCTGATTCATGTAGGCTAGCATGAGGACTTGTCCTGTTTCGTGGTCAGTGACAATCACAGGAATGAGCCCACCTTGTTTTGCAAAATCTAACTGTATCATCACACTCTCACCTCGATTCCTCGCTGGCGCATGGCGCGCTTAGTATCAGAAATGCTCACTTCACCATAGTGAAAAATGGAGGCTGCCAAGGCACCCGTTGCCGGAGTTTTTTCAAACACTTCAAGGATGTCTTGGCTACTGCCTGCTCCACCTGATGCGATAATGGGAACGGTCACTACATCAGCCACGGCATTGAGCATCTCCACATCAAAACCTGACTTGGTGCCATCTTTGTCCATGCTGGTCAAGAGAATTTCCCCTGCTCCAAGAGCAACCACCTTTTGGGCCCATTCTAGCAGGTCGAGTCCTGTATCTTTACGACCTCCTGCTACATAAACATGCCAGCTTCCATCTGCTTCCTTTTTAGCATCGATAGCCACCACTACACACTGGCTACCGAATTTTTCTGCACAATCAGCAATCAGTTGCGGATTGTCAACAGCTGATGAGTTGACCGAAACCTTGTCGGCACCAGCCTTGAGCATCTTATTCATATCCTCAACCGAGCGGATACCTCCGCCAACCGTAAAAGGGATAAAGACTTGCTCTGCTACGCGGCGCACCATGTCAACGGTTGTATCGCGTTCTTCATGAGTGGCGGTAATGTCAAGGAAAACTAACTCATCACAGCCAGCTTCATAATAAGCCTTGGCTGAATCAACAGGGTCTCCAACATCTGTCAGGTTGACAAAATTAACTCCTTTGACCACTCGACCATCCTTGACATCTAGGCAGGGGATAATGCGTTTTGCTAACATCTTTACCCCTCCACTTCTACCAATTCAGCAAGACTAATTTTGCCGCTGTAATAGGCCTTGCCAACGATGGTACCTGCAACACCAATGGTTTTTAACTGCTCCAAATCACTGAGGGCGTGAATGCCGCCTGAAGCAATAACTTGGGCACTTGTCAGTTTAGCGACAAGCTCCTGATAATGGGCAAGGTTGGGGCCCGTCAGCGTTCCGTCACGGTCTACATCTGTATAAACAAAGAGGCGGACACCGATTTTTTCCATCTCCAAAGCCAGTTGCACAAAGTCCACATCGCTGGTTTCCAGCCAGCCTTCCGTCGCAACACGACCACCCTTGGCATCGATTCCCACAACAATCCTATCGCTGCCAAACTGGGCCAGGGCCTCCTCTACAAAGGAAGGATTTTTTACGGCCATAGACCCGATAATAACGCGGTCAATCCCTGCTTCCAGATAATCCGCAATCTGCTCCAGAGTGCGAATGCCGCCTCCTACCTGGATATTGAGATTGGTTTCTTGTTTTAACTGAGCAATCAAGTCACGATTGGTTGCCCGTCCTTCCAAGGCTCCGTCCAAATCCACAACATGGATGTAGTCAATCCCTGCTTCCTTGAACAGTCTAGCCTGACCAATCACATCCGGATTGACGACCGTTTCCTGATTAAAATCTCCTTTGAAAAGGCGAACTGCACGGCCTTCTCTGATGTCAATGGCTGGATAAATCTTCATCCCGCACCTCTTTCTAGTTTTCTAGCTGGCAAACTTGAGCAAAATTCCGCAAAATTCCTAGACCAACCTCACCTGATTTTTCTGGGTGAAATTGCGCACCATAGACCTTCCCTTTTGAAATCATGGCTGGAATTTCTCGGCTGTAAGAAGCTGTCACATCTAAGTAATCCTTGGGAACATCTGTAAAATAGCTATGAACAAAATAAACCGACTCTCCCTCCAAGCCGCTTGTCAGCTGGTTTTCTTGTTCAAGATGGAGGGTGTTCCACCCCATGTGGGGAACAGGGTAACCAGCTTCTGGTAAAATAGGCCGGCAAGTTCCCGGGATCAGGCCTAACCCGTGAGTTGCTTGGTGTTCTAGCCCTTGCTCAAGGAGGAGCTGCATTCCCAGACAAATCCCTAAGAGCGGGGTTCCAGCAGCTACGGCGTCCTTGATGGCTGAAATGAGCTGCCGTTTCTCCAACTCGCGCATGGCTGATGGGAAGGCACCAACCCCTGGCAGAATTAAACCTTGTGCCTGACGGATTTTCTCTGGGTCTGCAGACAATTCTGCTTCTACTCCAATCTTCTTTAAAGCCCGCAAAACATTTGCAGTATTACCCGCATCGTAATCAATTACAATTATCATGTTACAGGATTCCTTTTGTTGAGTTGACCCCCTGAATATCGGGGTTCAGGGTAATAGCTTCCCGCAGGGCGCGTCCTGTCGCCTTAAACAGACTCTCTGCCTTGTGGTGGCTATTTTTCCCATGCAAGATTTTCAAGTGAAGATTCATCTGAAGATTAAAGGCCAAGGCTTGGAAGAATTCTTCTACCAATTCGGTGTCAAAATCGCCTAGCTTTGGATTGTCAAAGCTGGCGTCAAAGACCAAGTAAGAACGTCCAGACAAATCCAGACTGGCCATTCCCAGCGTTTCGTCCATAGGCACAAAACTGGTTCCGTAGCGGTTAATCCCTTCTTTTTTGCCCAGTGCTTCTCTGATAGCCTGCCCTAAAACAATACCCACATCTTCGACCGTATGGTGGCTGTCTACCCAAGTATCGCCTTCTGCCTTTACAACCAGAGAAATCCGGCTATGGCGGGCAAAAAGTGTCAGCATGTGGTCAAAAAATCCCACTCCTGTCGCAATCTCAACAGGTTCTTGCCTGTCCAGATTCACTGCTAACTTGATGTTGGTTTCAAATGTGTTGCGCTCGATTTCAGATTTTCTCATGCTCTCACCTCATCTATGATTTCAATCGCCTTATACAAATTTTTCTCTGTGATACGGTATGGAGCTTCTTTTTCCACAATTGGTTTGGCACAAAAAGCAATTCCAATGCCCGCCTCTTGAATCATGGGTAGGTCATTAGCCCCATCTCCCATGGCTACCGTATCTTTCATTTCTAAGCCATTTTCCAAGGCCCAAGCTCTCAACTTGGCCTTTTTCACATCCTTGGTCACAATTTCACCCAGAACACGTCCTGTCAGAACACCATTGACAATCTCCAAATGGTTGGCCTTGACATAATCCAGATTGAGGCGTTCGGCCAGAATATCCACTGTTTGATGAAAACCGCCTGACACAACCGCTACCTTGTAGCCACGCTTGTGCAGCTCAGCTACCAGCTCCTCTGCACCTGGTGTGAAATGGATACGTCCTAAAATAGTATCCAGAACTGTTTCTTGCAAGCCTTTTAGAAGGGCAACCCGCTCTCGTAGGGCTTCCTCAAAGTCTAATTCTCCCCGCATGGCTCGCTCGGTAATGTCCGCCACCTGTGGTCCGACCCCGGCTTCTTCCCCGAGTAAATCAATTCCTTCTTCCATGATCAGGGTGCTATCCACATCCATGACCAATAATCCTTTAACTTTCTTCATTTCTCACCTCAATCGCTCGTGCATGGGCGGCCAAGCCTTCTGAATAGGCTAGAGCTGTAATCGCCTGACTGGCTGCCTGCACAGCTTCCTTATTGTATTGTATGTATTGGATGCGTTTGATAAAATCATGCACTCCCAAAGCTGAGTAGAACCGGCTGGTTCCTGACGTTGGCAGGACATGGTTGGTTCCTGCAAAGTAATCCCCTATCGGTTCGCTTGTATAATGCCCTAAAAAGATAGAACCCGCATGCTTAACCAGAGGGAGATAATCATAGGCATTTTCCATGGCAATTTCCAAATGCTCCGGCGCAATCAGATTCATCAGCTCAAACATTTCTTCTACTGTTTCTGTAAGGACAATCCGTCCATTGTTAACAATGGAAGTACGAGCAATATCCTTTCGAGGAAGCGACTCTAGTTGCCTTTCGATTTCTAACTCAACCTGATGAGCCAGATCTGCTGAGTTGGTTACCAAAATCGCTCGTGCCAGTTTATCGTGTTCGGCCTGTGACAACAAATCTGCCGCGACAAATACTGGATTTGCCGTTTCATCTGCAATCACCCCAATCTCTGACGGGCCAGCTATCATATCAATCCCCACTAAACCGTAGACCAATTTTTTAGCCGTTGCTACATAGATGTTTCCAGGCCCTGTAATCTTATCCACCTTGGGAATGGTCTGCGTGCCATAGGCGAGCGCTGCGATTCCATGGGCTCCGCCCACCTGATAAATCTGATCCACTCCAGCTAGTCTTGCTGCAACCAGTATGGCTGGATTGTAACTTTCTTGTGGCGGAGTAATCATGATAATCTCCGAAACACCCGCTATTTTAGCAGGAATGACATTCATCAGGACGGAGGATGGGTAGGCAGCTGTTCCGCCAGGCACGTAAACTCCGACCCGCTCCAAGGGCCGAATCAACTGACCGCGGATGACCCCTTGAGAGGGCTGGTCTTCAAATCCTTTTTCAACCTGTTGGAGATGGTAGGACTCGATATTTTCCTTGGCCTCCTGTAAGGCAGATAAGATTAGTGGATCAATCGCCGCAAAGGCCTCATCCACCATCTCCTCAGAAACTGCCAGTTCTTCCAAGCTGATGCCATCAAAACGCAGATTATAGCGTCGAATCGCCTCGTCGCCATTTTGCGCCACATCAGCCATGATTTCCTTAACAGCTTCTTCAATGGATACCGTTTCTGCATTCAATGCAACCTGCTCTTCATAGAGAAGTTGTGCAATTTCTTGACTCTTACCACTTAGTCGTTTCATCTGAAGGCCACCTCCTCATTTCCAACAATGGCTTCTAATTTCGCAATAAATTCTCGAATTTGGGGCTTGTTTTTGATACTGGCCTTGTTGACAATCAGTCTAGTCGAAACCCTACAAATATCCTCGAAAACCACCAAACCGTTGGCAATCAGCGTATTCCCTGTTTCGACAATATCCACAATAGCATCTGCCAGTCCCAAGACCGGAGCGATTTCAACACTGCCTTGAATAGAGATGATTTCTACATCTTCACCTTTTTTATTAAAATGCTCCATGGCAACTGTCGGATACTTGGTCGCAATGCGCTTGCGCTTGTGATCACTAGGATTATAAGATGGAATCGAAGCTACTGCAAATTTACACAGACCGAAATTCAAATCCAGCATCTCAAGAAAACCTGCCGGGTGTTCGATTAGAACATCCTTACCAACAATTCCCAGATCTGCAACCCCGTGACGCACATAGGTTGTCACATCAGGAGCCTTAACTAGCAAGAATCGAAACCGGCCATCTGGACTTTCAAAAATCAAATTTCTCCCCTTGTCCATCATGAAGGACATGTCAAATCCAGCCTTTTCAAGCAAGACAAGGGTTTCTTTTTCAATCCGCCCCTTGGTCAGGGCAATGGTTACTTGTTCCACCATCTTACTGGCCTCCTTCATAATCAATGTCCTTACGGATAGCCTGATAAACCGCATCAATCTCCAAGGCCCATCCAACAGCCGTCACCTCCTGTGCCCCGAAACGTTCAAAGAGCTTATCATACCGCCCTCCTGATAAGAAGGCATCGGGTAGTTGCTGGTCAAAAACCTTAAACATCATACCAGTATAGTAGGGCATGGTAGAAAGCTGGGCCAAATCAACCGTGACATTTCCCAAATCTCTTTCTACTAAGGTGATTAGGCCTTCCAGCTGATCAAAGGCCTTGAGCAATTGGGAATTCTGAACTGCCTGGCGAGCCTGAGCCAGAACAGGACGACTGTCTCCGAATAAATACGGAAGCTGGCGGATAAAGGCATCAAATTCACTTGGATAACGCTTGGTAAATTCATTAAGTTTTGTAATATTCTTATCCCGAATGTGAAGGGAAAGCTCCTCAGCAAGTTCCCCTGTCAGACCCAGATGTTCAAAGATTGTCTTTAAAATAGCCGCATGGGAAAATTCAAATTTGTAGCCCTGCAAACCTAGCTTATCCAGAGCTTCCTTGGCACTGGAAATAGCATCTTGATAAGCCTCTTGAGCTGGAAAGCCAATAATCTCAATACCAGCCTGAGTTCGCTCATTTTCCAAGCCCCTCATCAACTCCTGACTCTGAAACACCTTCCCTGAATAGGAAAATTTAATAGGCGTATGAACGCGGGTTGAAGCGATAACACGGGCGATTTGACTGGTAATATCAGGCCGCAGGCTAAGCAGCTGTCCTTCTTTGTCAAAAAGATGATAATGATCCTTGTTCACCTGATCAGAAAAGACTTCAAAATGCTCCAGGGTTGGGGTTTCAATCCGATGAAAACCTCGCTCCATCAGGAGGTCACTAATCGTTCTTTCAATTTCATAAGTAGCCTTGGCTCGTTTGAAGAGCTTATCATGCAGGCCCTGAGGTAGTGTTCGTTTGTTCATTGCAACATTCCTTTATACTTGCTAGGACACTCTCCATCTCATCTTGTCTTCCGATAGAGATGCGGAGCCAGTCCTTAATCCGTTCCTGAGAAGGAAAATAGCGGACGTAGATCTTTTCTTTTTCCAAATGGGCAAACAGCTTCTGTGCCTCGACCAAAGAAGGTTTGACCAGAAGGAAGTTGGTTGCCGATGGCAAAAGCTCAAAGCCTAATTCTCTCAACTCACTTGCAAACCAATCCCGCGTTTCCATAATCGTTCGACAGGCCTGCTGGTAATAACTCCAATCCTTTACAGCGGCAAGAGCCAGCGCTTCTGAAATCGCATCTACGTTATAGGGGTTAATCGCATTGCGGACAGCCTGAATCACACTGATTAACTGCTTGGAGCCGATACCATAGCCCACGCGCAAACCTGCTAGCGAGGCATCCTTAGAAAAGGTGCGGGTGATAAACAGATTGGGATAGCTATCTAAGAGGCATAGAGCTGATTGCCCCCCAAAGTTGACATAAGCCTCATCGACAATAACTACCACCTGCGGATTGGCTTTCAGTACCGCCTCAATATCATCTAGGGATTGGAAACGCCCTGTGGGTGCGTTGGGATTAGTCAGAATAATACCGCCACACTCTCTCTGGTAGTCTGTCACCCGCCAGCTAAAATCATCCCGCAAGGGAATCTCCTCGTAGGGAACACAATAAAGCTGAGCCCAAACCTTATAAAAACCATAGGTTAAATCAGGAAAAAGCACCGGTGTTTCCGTTTGGAAAAAAGCGAGAAAGGCCATAGAAAGAATGTCGTCTGACCCATTTCCGATGACAAATTGCCCTGCCTCCAAACCATGCTGTTCGGCAAGAGCCTGACGCAGGTCTGCCTGTTCCAGACTAGAGTAGCGGCGCAAGCCATTTCCATCAAAGGCCGCTAAGGCTGCTAAGACCGCAGGGCTCGGACCATAGGCGTTCTCATTTGTATTGAGTTTAATCATATTGTCCACCTTGGGCTGAATCCCAGCCACATACGGTTCAATGTTTCTCAGTCCTTTTATTTCCATCATATCCTCCATAACCAAAAAACCACATGCCAAGTCCTTGTATCAGGACGTTTGCACGCGGTTCCACCTTCATTCAGATACATGTCGCCACATATCCCTCAGGAAGTCTCATAGGCTTTGAGAATCAAACCCAGACAGTTGAAATCCGTCTGCTTCTGATTCTCATTGAACCTAAGACTTCAGCTCGTAACGTGAGCAAACGTCAGCTGCTAGTAGGCTCTTTCGACCGTTCACAACCGCACTCAAGAATGTGTGCCCAAATCTGTGTATCCTTTCAGCAACTAGATACTCTCTACAAGCGATTTGGGATTTTTTCTTTCTTCGCTTTGCTATTTTGTACTATTGTATCAAATTCCAGAAAAATTGCAAGAATTATCAGAATTTTTTATTTACCCAATAAATGCCTCATCCGAACTTGTTTGCCCTCTTTGATTTTGCTACAATAGGAGAAAAGGAGGTTTGCCATGCGAGATAACCATTTACACACTCATCATTCCTATGACTCCGATGCCAGCTTTAAAGACTATCTGGCTTGCTACGATGGGGAGATTGTAACAACAGAGCATTTTGACTTGTCCAACCCTTACAGCAAACAAGACGATGTTCCTGACTACGAGGCTTACTCAAAGGAAATCGCAGAGCTCAACCGTTTCTACGACAACCGCATCAAGAAGGGCATCGAAATTGGCTATTACCAGCCACGCGAAGCCGATATTATCGCCTACCTAGCTGACAAGAACTTTGATTTAAAACTGTTATCTGTCCACCACAATGGAATCAATGACTATCTGGACGAGGAAGTAGCGGACATGGACAGACATACTGTTATAAGCGACTACTTGAACCGCTTAGAGTATGCAATCGGCCGTATTCCTGCTGATGTTCTGGCTCATTTTGATTATGGCTTCCGACTTTTTGACCTATCTGTTGAGGAGCTACAAGCCTATGAACCACAACTCATCCGCATTTTTCAAAAAATGATAAAGCACAACCTTGCCTTTGAACTCAATGCCAAGAGTATGTTCCTCTATCATCACGAACACCTCTATCGCTATGCTCTTAGTTTAGTGAAAGAATTGGGCTGCCACCGCTACTCAATCGGTTCTGACGGTCACCTGCCTGCCCACTTCCGCCTAGGTTTTGATCAGATGGCAACTCTTCTAAAAGAGGTTGGCATACCAAAAGAAGAAGTCATCAACTACCAAACTTAATACCTCTAAAGACACAGTAAAACCAGCTTCTAAGGATATTTAGAGGCTGGTTTATGTATTTTCTATTGATTCACATGAATTTCTCCGCTATGGTAGTCTATACTGAGACCACTTTGGACATTGGGAATGAAGACATTAAATTCCAAACTGCCATCCGAAGACTTAGCTTCTAAGTGACTGCCAACTGCCACCAAATCTTCCTCATTGGCATAGATAAGGGTGACATGATAGCGAACTCGCTTGTTCTGATCCAAAGCCTTACGAATTTGGGTTTCGTAGTAGTTTTGTCCGGTTGCGTCCTCCTGATTGGACTGGTTGGCCCAAGCTGTTTGGACAGCGATATTGGCTGGATTGCTCGTAGAAGCATCAAAGCCCTTAAGGCTTCCCACTAAGGAGTAAGCCAGCAAATGTCCACGGTCAACAGCATGGTCATACTCTCCTTCCAGATTTTGAATCTGATGCCAGCCTGCGGGTGTCCAAGAAGTAGACCCATTGCCAGTTTCTTCACGGCTCTTGTATTGACGGGTCGCCTTAGTCAGCAAGGCGTTGGCCACTGTTGGAACCGTTTCTCCCTGAGCAGCCTTGGTCTTGTTTTCAGCGTAGGGCATGCTGGATACGGAAGCATCCAATTTTGTGACATTCCCATTGATTACAAAGGCCCCTGCACCATTCCATTCGATAGACTCTCCCAGTTGTTTTCTGACAGATTCTGTCAAAACAGAGCTAGCTAGTTCCTCAGAAGGGGCTGCCTCACTGGCTAGTGACTGATTGACAAAGTAGCTGCTACTTTGCTCCTGCGTAGGTTCTTCATTGAGTAAATAAGCCCCTGCAATGATGAGGACCGTCACTAAAAGACTAATTGCACTGGAAACTTGTTTTCCTAACCGTTTTTTTGCCATTGATTCTCCTATGAAAAAAGTAGGGAGGCCCTACTTTCCAGTAAATTTACTAATCAGTTCTTGCCACTTCTCTAGGGATAAAATGGCCCAGATATTTTCGCCATCGCCGATGACTCCGTAACCAACCATGAGGCCTAAGCCCAAGGCGACGATAGCCAAAAGAGCAACTAGCAAGACCAAGAGGACCTGCTTGCCAACAAATGCAAAACTTTCTTTATCCATATCTTACTCTCCACTCACACGCTCAATGTCTGCACCAAGACTAGCTAATTTCTCATGGAAACGATAGTAGCCACGATCCAAGTGGGATAGTTTCCCAACCGTCGTTACACCGTCTGCGACCAAACCAGATAGGATAAGGGCCGCACTGGCTCTTAAATCGGTTGATACCACTTCCGCCCCTTGGAGAGGCTCTCCTCCCATAATAATAGCTGTGTCCCGCAAAATTTCTGAGTGCAGATCCATCCGACGCAATTCTTCCAAATGCTGGAAACGATTTTCAAAGACCGTTTCAATCATGGTTAATTCCCCCTTGGCAACAGCCATCAGGGCAGTGAACTGAGCTTGCATATCCGTTGGAAAACCGGGATGTGGTAAGGTTTTTACCGTCACCGGCTTCAATTGATGGACAGTTGAGCGTACGCGGATGCCTTCTTCTTCTTCACTGACTTCCACACCCATTTCTTGCATTTTAGAAATAAGCGGTCGATTGTGTTCCCAAATAGCATCCTTGACGAGGACATCACCACCTGTCATAGCCGCTGCCACCATAAAGGTTCCAGCTTCGATACGATCCTGTACGACCTGATGTTCAGCTCCGTATAGCCGCTCTACTCCTACGATGGTGATTGTTTCTGTACCAGCTCCTCTTACCTTGGCCCCCATCTTGTTGAGAAAGACCGCCAAATCAACGATTTCAGGCTCTCGCGCAGCATTTTCAATAACAGTCGTACCCTTGGCTAAGGTGGCTGCCATCATAAGGTTCTGTGTGGCACCAACACTTGGAAAATCCATGTAGATGTGAGCTCCACATAGCTGTTCCGCTCTAGCTTCGATATAACCAGCCCGCTGCTTGATTGTGGCTCCCATTGACTCCAAGCCTTTTAAATGAAGGTCAATCGGCCGACTTCCTATCGTACAGCCTCCTGGCATCGACACGCGTGCATAGCCATTCCGAGCTAGGATTGGGCCTAAAACCACGATTGAAGCCCGCATCTTATTAACATATTTGTAGGGAGCTTCGCTACCCAAATCACCACTGGCATCAATGTAGACTTCTTTTTTACGTTGATTAAAGGTTACATCGACTCCTAAACCGCGTACCACATTATTCATTGTAAAAACATCGGATAGGATGAGAACATTAGCGAGAGTTGTCTGCCCTTCACTGGCCAAAACAGTTGCCGCTAAAAGCGGAAGAACCGCATTCTTTGCTCCTTCAATCGTGACCTGTCCTTCCAGACGGGTCTTCCCACCTCTAACAATAATTTTATCCATGTAAACTCCTTTGTCCTCAAGATTTTTCAGCGCTTAACTCAATCCCAGCGACAGGGAGCGACCGATAGCTAAAATATGTAAAAAGAAAGTCGATACCAAATAGCCCAGGGCAATGGCAAAAAAGAGAATCAACAGTTGAATCTTTCTCTGATTGTTGCCTGATACCTTCATCCACTTGGACCAATCAACGACTGTTACCAAGAGGTGGTGGGCAATGTAGATAAACAAGATATGACTTAAAAATTCTAAAAATGAAGTAATCATGTTCCCATTATACCAAATTTTCAGAAAGAAAGTTTCATTTAAACCCTTCTGTTAAAAAAGAAACATTCCTGTCATTTCCCTGTAAAAGAAGGACAAAAGAGGCGAGTCAAAGGGCTCGTCTCTTTTTTATCTATTTCCACAACGAATACGGTTGATGGCCCGCTGAAGGGCAACGCTAGCACGACGTTCCATATCGATATTGTGGGCGTTGTGCGCTTCTTCAATTTCACGCTCCGCTCGCAATTTGGCCCGTTCCGCCCGACTGACATCAATATCCCGCTCGCGCTCTGCCGAATCCGACACAATGGTAATCATGTCCTTGGAAATCTCAATGATACCACCGTTGACAGCAATCCAGTCCACATGATTTTCATCATCAACACGGCGAACCTTGATTTCGTCAATCTCCAAAACAGCAATCAGGTCGATATGGCCGGGATAGACTCCCAACTCCCCTTCAGTTGTTTTGACCAAGACGAAGGCCGCATGGTGGTCATACTTTATTCCGTCTGGCGTTACAATCTGTACTGTCATTTGAGCCATCATACACCTCTAAAATCTCATCTTATCAGCCTTAGCCAAAACATCTTCAATAGCCCCAACATTACGGAAGGCATCCTCTGGCAGATGATCGTGTTTGCCATCCAAAATTTCCTTAAAGCCCTTCACCGTTTCGGCAACAGGTACATAAGAACCTGGCATTCCTGTGAACTGCTCAGCTACGTTGAAGTTTTGTGACAAGAAAAACTGAATCCGGCGGGCACGCCCCACCAACGTTTTTTCCTCATCAGACAACTCATCCATACCGAGGATAGCAATGATGTCCTGCAATTCTTGATAACGTTGGAGGACACGTTTTACCTCCATCGCCACCGCATAATGCTCTTCTCCCACAATTTCAGGTGCTAGGGCACGCGAAGAAGACGCTAGCGGATCCACTGCTGGATAAATCCCCAGCTGAGTCAGTTTCCGCTCCAAGTTGGTCGTTGAATCCAAATGGGCAAAAGCTGTTGCTGGAGCTGGATCAGTATAGTCATCAGCCGGAACATAAATAGCCTGAATGGAGGTTACAGATCCCTTCTTGGTCGAAGTAATCCGCTCCTGCAGTTGCCCCATTTCTGTCGCAAGGGTCGGCTGGTAACCAACGGCTGACGGCATACGGCCTAAGAGGGCTGATACTTCTGAACCTGCCTGAGTAAACCGGAAGATATTGTCAATAAACAAGAGCACATCCTGGCCTTCCACATCACGGAAGTATTCGGCGATGGTCAAACCTGTCAAGGCCACGCGCATACGAGCGCCTGGCGGCTCATTCATCTGACCAAAAACCATGGCTGTCTTTTCAATAACACCGGACTCTTTCATCTCCCAATAAAGGTCATTCCCTTCGCGGGTACGCTCTCCAACACCGGTAAAGACCGAAATACCGCCATGTTCTTGGGCAATATTGTGAATGAGTTCTTGGATAAGAACTGTCTTCCCGACACCAGCACCACCAAAGAGGCCAACCTTGCCCCCTTTCAAATAGGGAGCCAGCAGGTCAATGACCTTAATTCCGGTTTCCAAAATCTCTGTTGAAGTGGACAACTCATCAAAGGTTGGAGCCTTTTTATGGATTGGCTCACGCTCTGCTTCTGCATCAAAAGGCGCCTCTAGGTCAATCGTATCTCCAAGCACATTGAAGACCCGCCCCAGAGTTTCCTTTCCAACTGGAACAGAGATTGGGCGCCCTGTATCCAAGACTTCCATCCCACGAGTCAAGCCGTCTGTGGACTCCATGGCGATGGTCCGAACGATTCCCTCGCCAAGTTCCAAAGCAACTTCAAGCACGACTTTTTGTTTTGTTTCATCATTCTTGTAAACAACCAGTGCGTTGTTAATCTCAGGTAGCTTGTCTTCTGCTGCAAACGCAACGTCTACAACTGGTCCAACAACCTGAGTAATTTTGCCTGAACTCATTTTCTCTCCTCTTTTTGTTATTCTAAAGCTGACGCTCCCGCAACAATCTCTGTGATTTCCTGAGTAATAGCTGCCTGTCTAGCTCTATTGTACTGAATGGTCAAATCTGTGATGACATTCTTAGCATTGTCTGTTGCTGTCTGCATCGCAGTCATCCCGGCTGCATTCTCAGCCGTCTTCGCATCCAAAATAGCCCCGTAGATGGTTGACTCAGCGTACTGGGTCAAGAGCTGATCCAAAATGGCTTCGCGGCTCGGCTCCAACTCAAAGGTCGCCGTATAACCGTCTACCTCGTTGTGGTCCAAGTCTTCCACTGGCAACATCTGCTGCACCCGCACCTGACTGGTCAGCGAGTTAACATGGTGGTTATAACAGACATAGAGTTCATCGAAAATCTCATTTTTGTACATTTCAACAGACTTAGAGATAATTTTTTGAACTTCCTCAAAACTAGGATTGTCTGCCAAGCCACGCAACTCGAAAACCGGATTGATACCACGAGCACGGAAAAAATCTGCCCCCATACCACCAATAGCAACGATTTCATATTCTTCTTTAGAATCGTGGTCCTGCTCTATCATGCCCATAACGGCTTTAAGAATCGTTGAATTATAGGAACCTTTCAAGCCACTATCGGATGTAATCACGATATAACCCGACTTCTGGACAGGACGACGAATCAGCATAGGATTGCTGGTATCAGAAGCCATCAATTCTCCTCGGAGCAAGTCGGTTGTAATCTGACGAACCTTGCTAGCATAAATCTGAAACGACTTGGCTAGCTGCTCTGACTTAGCTAATTTAGCAGCAGAAACCATCTGCATGGCACCGGTGATTTGACTGGTTTTCTTTGTGGAAGCAATCTTTGTTTTTATTTCATTTAGAGAACCTGCCATACAACCTCTCCTTTACTTAAAGACAGACTGGTCTTTGAACTCCTGAATAGCAGCGTTCAAGTCATCTGTGTCCGGCAAATCCTTGGTTGTGCGAATAACATCCAGCAAAGTATCGTGATGCAAATCAAAGTAGGCATAGAGCTCTTCTTCAAAGGTCAGAATATCTGCAATCGGCACGGAATCCAAGAAACCATTGGTAAGGGCATAGAGAATCAAGACCTGTTTCTCCACAGGTAATGGTTTATGCAAGGGTTGTTTCAACACTTCCACTGTCCGACGGCCTCGATTGAGCTTGGCTTGCGTTGCCGCATCCAAATCAGAACCAAACTGAGTGAAGGCTTCCAACTCGCGGTAAGAAGCAAGGTCAATACGCAGGGTACCTGCCACCTTCTTCATGGCCTTGATTTGAGCAGACCCACCTACACGGGACACAGAAGACCCCGCATCAATAGCTGGACGAATCCCTGAATTGAACAAATCATCCTTCAAGAAAATTTGCCCATCTGTAATCGAAATCACGTTAGTTGCAATATAGGCGGAAATATCACCTGCTTGTGTTTCGATAAAAGGCAGAGCTGTAATCGAGCCACCGCCCAACTCATCAGAAACCTTGGCAGACCGCTCCAAGAGGCGGCTGTGCAGGTAAAAGACATCACCTGGATAGGCTTCCCGACCTGGAGGACGACGAAGCAACAGTGACAATTCACGGTAAGCCACAGCCTGTTTTGACAAATCATCATACACAATCAAAACATGCTTGCCTTCATACATGAATTCCTCAGCCATGGCAACACCAGCATAAGGTGCTAAAAATAGCAAGGGTGAAGGTTGAGAGGCTGAAGCAGTCACGACAATCGTGTAGTCCAAGGCACCATACTGACGCAGGGTTTCAACCTGTGTACGAACAGTTGATTCCTTTTGTCCGATGGCCACATAGATACAGATCATGTCCTGCCCTTTTTGGTTGAGGATGGCATCAATAGCTACGGATGTTTTTCCTGTTTGGCGGTCACCGATAATCAGCTCACGTTGTCCGCGACCAATCGGCACGAGGGCATCGATGGCCTTGAGACCTGTCTGAAGCGGTTCGTTGACTGACTTACGCTGCATAACCCCTGGCGCTGGGTATTCAATCGGACGTGTCTTATTGGTTCGAATATCCCCCAGACCATCAACTGGCTGTCCCAAAGGATTGATGACACGACCAATTAAGGCGGAACCGACCGGAACCTCCATGATTTTACCAGTTCTGCGGACAACTGAGCCTTCACGAATATCGGTAAACTCTCCGAGGATGATAATTCCGACATCATTGGTTTCCAAGTTTTGTGCCATACCAATAGTGCCATTCTCGAAAATGAGGAGTTCTCCGCTCATCGCATTATCAAGACCTTGAGCGCGAGCAATTCCATCACCGATATAGGTTACGACCCCTGTTTCTGTATAGTCAAAATCAGGTTGAAAACCCTCAATTTGTTGTTTTAGTAAAGCGCTAATTTCTTGTGCATTTATCACCAAAAGAACACCACTTTCTATTTTACAATTTATTTCTTATCTCTCTCAACTGTGTTCGGACACTGGCGTCAATGACCTTATGGTTGATGGTCACGACAAAACCACCGAGCAAACTCTGATCAAGTTCTTCGATGATATGACGCACCCGTAAGGAGAATCGTTTTTCAATAAGGCGGCTAAGACGCTCTTTTTGTTCAGGAGATAGCGGATAGACCGAGACCAAATGAGCATCAAACTCATTTTTGCTCTTGCTAATCTGCAACAAGATTCGATCCAAGGTTTCTAATAGCAAGTCGGCATGGCCATCACTGATGACCTCCTCTATTAAATCATTGACCTGACGGTAAGTTGACTGACGAACAGTCCGAACAAAATCCGCCTTTTCTTCTTTTGAAACTGTTCCTGAGAGAAGGATGCGATTTAACTTGCTATCTATGATAATGGTAATCAGATCCGAAATTTGGTCATAGATATCCCAAATTTCTTCCTTATCACTAACTCGGTCAACGAATGATTGAGCGTATCTTTGCACTAGGGCATTTTCTCTAGCATTCATTTTACTTATCTCCTAGTTTATCAATATAGCGGTCAATCAAGTCACTGTGGGCTTGCTTATCCAAGTCCTCCAAAATGATTTTCCCAGCCAAATCAACGGCCAAGTCTGCTACTTGAATGTGAAGATTTTCCTGTGCTTCACGCTTTTCGGCTTCGATTTCAAGCTCTGCCTTGGTTTTCATTGCTTGAATTTCAACATCAGCCTGTTCCAAAATCCGTTTTTTCTCAAGCTTGGCACGCTCAACCGCATCTTGGATAATCTTTTGGCCTTCCAAACGGCCTTGCGCCAATTCGTCTTCCCGTTGCTTAACAAGGTCTGAAGCCACAGTCAATTTTTCTTCAGCAGCATCAATATCACCTGCAATTTTTGCGGCACGGGCTTCAAAAATACCGGTGATCCTTTGCCAAGCAAAGAGTCGAATCAATACGATTAAAACTGCGAACGAAGCCGTTACCAAGATAAAATTACCAAGGATGGTACTAGGCTGCGTAGTTAATACTGTCACCATGAATCTTTTTCCCTTTCCTATTCACTTTCACCATTGATTTTTTTATTCAAGTACATCGAAACCAACATGATAAATACATAGCCCTGCAAGCATGAAATAAAGACAGAAAAGGCTGTCCAAATAATGTTCAAGAGGAGGGCGATGGGGTAAGCAAATGCACTTTGTTGCGATAATTGGAGAAGAAGGGATACCAGCACTTCACCGGCATAAATATTACCGTACAAACGAAGGGCTAATGAAACCAAGTTTGTCACTTCTTCCAGAATATTCATCGGTGTCATGGCAGCTGGTGTCACAAAGGACATCAGATAAGCCTTGAACCCACGACGGCGAATACCTTCAACATGACAAAATACAATCGCAATGGTCGCTAGACCAAAGTCATAGGCCATATTGGCTGTTGGAGAGGTCCAAAAATTGTATCCTTCAGGCGTTTCCAATTTTGTCATCAAACCTAGGTTGTTGGCAACCAAAAGGAAAGTAAAAACCGTGAAGAAAAAGAGTGCGTAGCGCTTCGCTTCTTCATCACCCAAATTTCCTTTTGTGAAGTTAACCGTTAGCTCATAGACATATTCCAGAACATTCTGCTTGCCCTTTGGTTTCATCTCCATGCGGCGACTAGCCCAGAAGACAAGGAAGAAAATAATGGCAACGGTAATAGCAGAAACTAATACCAGAGTCAAATCAAAGGTTACGGGACCAAGGGTAAGGGTTGGACTTGCATGTTCTTCCAATTGAGGTTCCCCCTTTTTATTTCTATTTTACTGATTATTGAAGGACGAACGTCATGGCCAAGGTAACGAAGAAGGTACCTTCGATAAAGGCAACACCCAAGAACACTCCTGCCATCAGTTTGCTTTGTAATTCAGGTTGACGCGCTGTGGAACTCAGGTAACTTGCAACCAATAGTCCCTCACCGATACTGACACCAAGACAGGCCAAACCTAAAGCTAATGCGCCTAAATTCATAATGAATTCTCCTTTAAAATTTTTATACCTAGTAAGCATACTCCTAAAAAGAGCTTTTGTCAAGGAAATACCGCCTTTGGAAGCGTTTAAAACCACCGCAGGAAAAACAAAAAGAAAAGACGAATAATCTTTTCTTCCTATTTATATAATTTCTTTTAAACGGGCACTTTCTTCCACGAAACACTGGGTCATTTTTTCAATCTTGAGTTCTTCTGTGTCCAAGGTAATCGCCTGCTCGGAAACCTTGTCCGTATCTGCAAAAAATTCAATATGATTGGACAAGTTGCTCAAGATGACCGGCGCCTCTCCGCCATACTCACCATCAAGGTTAATCAGGAGCCTGCGCTGTTCCTCGTCTAGCGATTCAATCTGGAGCTTACGAGTTTTGATGTACTCAATCTTGTCGCTTTCGATATGTTTTCCGCCATCAATGACCAATCGAATCAGATGAAGGATTTCAAACAAATTCCCCGTCTTGACCATAATGAGGGTGAAGTGTCCATCATCCAGTTTGGCATCAGGTACAATCTGCTCAAAGCCACCAATCGAATTGGTCAAGGCAACAAAAATCATAGAAACCTTGCCTTCAAAAACTCCCTGATCATGCTTAACACGAACGGGAATAAATTGAACCTGAGGCAATAGCTCTGCTCCTTTGACCACATAGGCTAAATAACCAAAGGTTGTCTTGAGTTGGCTCGGTACGCTGTATGTCAACTCAGTGAGCGTTCCCGCCGCAGCAATATTGATAAAGTAGTGCCGATTGTCCTGTCCATCCTTCTTGTTTTGTGCCAGTCCGATGTCCATCAAGATGGTCTGATTCTTACCAATCAATCTCGCTGCTTCAATTGGATTTCCTCTTGGAACCTTGAGGGCCCGAGCGTAGTCATTGGTGGTTCCTGTTGGGATGATGGCCATTTTGGGCCGCCTTCTCAGCGGAGCGATGCCATTCACCACTTCGTTAATCGTGCCGTCACCACCAGCCGCCACAATCAAATCAAAACCCGCTCTGGCAGCCCGTTCCGCTTCATTCTTGGCGGAATCCTTAGCTGCTGTGGTCTGAAAGGCAGAGGTTTCGTAACCGAATCCTTCCAAAATATCCAAGACCTCCGCGACATTTTTCTTCATGATTTCTTGACCGGAGGTTGGATTATAAATCAATCGTGCTCGTTTTCTATTTAGCATATTCGTACCTTATAGATTTTCTAGCCAAGCCTCATCCTTAATCTCAATTCCCAATTCTTGGGCTTTGGTTAGCTTGCTGCCGGCATCTGCTCCTACGACAACCAAATCGGTTTTCTTTGAAACAGACCCTGCAACGTTGGCTCCCAAACTTTCTAATTTGGCCTTGGCTTCACTGCGTTTCATGCGCTCTAATTTACCTGTCAGTACAACCGTCAAGCCAGAAAGAGCTGCATCATCACGCGCCACTTGTCCTAGATAGGTTAAGTTTACTCCTGCTTCCTTAAGTTCAGCTAAAAGTGTCTTGGTTCCGCGGCTGGCAAAATAACTGGTCAAGGATTTTGCAATGACTTGCCCTAGACCTTCAAGAGAGGCAATGGCTTCTTGGTCAGCTACCGCTAGACTCTCCAAGTCCTTGAAAGCCTCCATCAAAATCTTGCTGGCCTTACTGCCGACGTGACGAATGCCTAGGCCAAACAGGAGCCGTTCCGCTGAATTTTCCTTGGAGGCTTGAATAGCCTGATAGAGTTTCTCAGCCGATTTTTCCTTGAAGCCTTCGAGGGTCTGGATAGCCGTAGGGGTTAGTTTATAAATGTCCGCCACATCGTGAACCAAATCTGCAGAGAATAATTTTTCGACAATCGAGCCTCCGAGACCAGCAATATTCATAGCATCACGACTGGCAAAATGTTCCAGACGATTCATCAACTGAGAAGGACAAAGAGGATTGATACAACGCAAGGCAACTTCGTCTTCGTAATGCTGTAGGTGACTGCCACAACTTGGACAGAGTTCTGGTATCGACATAGCTTCTTGAGTGGTTCGTTTTTTCTCTACAACAGATAAGACTGCCGGAATAATGTCTCCCGCCTTGTAGACGATAACTGTATCTCCGATACGGATGTCTTTTTCTGCGATGTAATCCACATTGTGCAGAGTTGCTCGACTGACGGTGGTCCCTGCTAATTGCACTGGAGTCAAATTAGCGGTTGGCGTCACCACGCCTGTTCGGCCAACTGTCCAATCAACAGAAAGAATCTGAGCCTCTTTTTCTTCTGCTGGAAACTTATAGGCAATGGCCCAGCGTGGTGCCTTGACTGTGAAGCCCATTTCTTCTTGAACAGCTAGGTCATTGACTTTAATAACGATGCCATCAATTTCATAGGGCAAGCTATCTCTGCGCTCTGCCATTCTTTCAATAAAAGACCAGACATCATCGATGCTATCTGCCAAATGGTAGTCGTGGTTGGTTACAAAGCCCAGATTATCCAATTTTTCCAAGACAGCAGACTGGGTGTTAGCTTCTGTTGGACTGGCTTCTTGGTAGAGAAAACTTGCCAGACCGCGCTTGGCTACTACGCCTGTATCCAGCTGACGCAGGGTACCTGCTGCCGCATTGCGGGGGTTAGCAAATTCCGCCTCCCCAGCTTCTTGACGCAGGGTATTGACCCGTTCAAAGGAGGCTTTGGGCATATAACACTCCCCGCGGACAGTAATGTCCACTGGGACTGGTAGCGTCAAGGGGATGTCTGATACCCGCTTGAGATTCTCGGTGATGTTTTCACCAATATTGCCATCTCCCCGAGTAGCTCCTACCACCAATGTTCCAGCTTGATAGGTCAGGGAAATAGATAGTCCATCTATCTTGAGCTCACAAATATAGCTGGCCTTAGGAAACTCCTTGCGCACTCGCTGATCAAAGGCTTCCAACTCCTGACGTGAAAAAGCATCCTGCAAACTAAAAAGCGGATACTCATGGCGATATTTCTCAAAACCATCCAAGATTTTGCCCCCCACACGATGGGTTGGACTGTTGGCAAGCACCCATTCCGGATGAGCAGTTTCTAGGGTCACCAACTCACGATACAGTTTGTCATAAGTAGCGTCTGAAACCTGAGGGGCATCCATGTGATAATAAGCGTCAGCATACTGGTTGAGCAACTCAACTAATTCATTCATTCTCGTTTTCATAATCTTATTATATCATGTTTATTTATAGAATTATCAAATCTTCACTTCAGGTTTGGGTTTTAAATTTTCTAAAGCTAGGATAGGAATCTTCGGCCCGCAAAACTGAAGATTTGAGCTGTCCTCAAGTAGCGGTGAAAAGATAAAGAGGCAGACTTACGAACAGCCCGCCTCTGTTTATAATTTTTTTGGTAATTACACCTTCCAAAAAGGGCGCTAGGGGCGATTATTTCACCTTGAACATCATTGTATCATATTCGTCAATTATATTGTAAGTTTCTGGTTCTATTATGGTCAAACCAAATGATACATTCAATAATTTTAATGTATCTCCAATCTTGTCTTTCTCGATATCATTAAAATACAAATCAATCGCTTCAAGGGCTTTGGTTTTATTCCTTATTTTTCCTCCAATCAATAGATTTAAATTAGTTGTTGCTAATTAAGTAGGGTTGTCAAGGATTTATCTAAACAAGCAAACCATTTTTGAAAACGCATTCTAAAATCCCTTGCAAAAAACATCTCTTGGAGGCCTCCTAATTTCTATCATTTTTACGAAAGATTTTACCCCTAAAAAGAAGAAAAATAATGACAGAAAAGGTATAATAGAAAAAAAACTATCTGGAGGCTCTTATGGCAATTACCTATAAAAAAGAAGATGACTTGGAAAAAATTTTGGAGAAGTTTGCATCCTTTGACAAACTGGAAGAAATAGAATTTCCAGATCCAAAATCAAACCAAACTACTGACAAAGAAGATGTGAAATAAGATGACCGACCTATTTCAAAACCTTCCCACTTCTATCTTACAAGCTGGGGCCATCTTTTTATCGATTATGATTGAGGCCCTACCCTTTGTTCTGATTGGCTCGATCATCTCAGGTTTCATCGAGGTCTATATCACACCAGATATGGTTCATCGCTACCTGCCCCAAAATAAATTTCTGCGGATTTTATTCGGTACCTTTATCGGCTTTATTTTCCCCTCCTGTGAGTGTGGCATCGTTCCCATTGTCAATCGACTATTGGAAAAAAAGGTACCCAACTATACTGCTATTCCCTTTCTGGCAACGGCACCTGTCATCAACCCCATCGTACTGTTTGCGACCTTCACTGCCTTTGGGAACTCCGTCAAGTTCGCCCTCTACCGTGCCTTGGGTTCCATTTTAGTGGCACTTGTTTTAGGGATTGTTCTTGCTTTTTTCCAGACAGACAGTATCCTCAAGGAAAATCAGATTCACCAGCATGAACACGACTTTTCCGATAAAAAAGGCTGGACCAAGGTTGGCTATGCCCTCATTCAAGCCATCGATGAATTTTTTGACACAGGGCGTTACTTGGTCTTTGGCTGTCTGTTTGCGAGCTTAGTGCAGGTTTATGTACCTACTTCCGTCCTGACCACTATCGGTCACAATCCGATAACAGCCATTCTCCTCATGATGGTTCTGGCCTTTTTGCTGTCGCTCTGCTCCGAAGCAGATGCTTTTATCGGCGCTTCCTTACTATCTAGCTTTGGCTTTGCTCCTGTCATGGCCTTTCTCATCATCGGTCCTATGATTGATATAAAAAACCTGCTAATGATGAAGCATTATTTTAAACCTCGCTTCATCCTGCAATTTATCTGCTTGATTTCTCTGGTTATTCTAGGCTACTGTCTACTAATAGGAGGATTTTAGATGATTCGCTTTCTCATTTTAGCTGCTTATTTTGAAATGACCATGTACTTATACGTTTCAGGTAAGCTAGATCAATATATCAATCTTCATTACAGTTATTTGGCCTACCTCTCTATGATTTTGTCCTTTATCCTTGCCATCGTTCAATTGGTTGTCTGGATGAAACAAATAGAAACGCACAGCCATTTAACCAAAAAATCCGCTAAAGTAGCCAGCATTGGCCTCCTTCTTCTCCCTTTAATTGTTGCCTGGCTTTTCCCGACAGTCAGTCTGGACTCTGCGACGGTTTCTGCCAAGGGCTACCACTTCCCTTTGGCCGCTGAAAACGACACACAAACTCAGGCACAAGAAGGAACAAGCGTTCAATATCTAAAACCGGATACTTCTGTTTACTTTACCAAATCTGCCTATCAGACAGAGATGCGCAAGGTAGCAGACCGCTATCTTGCAAGTGACCATATCCAAGTGACCAGCGAAAATTATATGGAAGTGATGGAAGCCATCTACGACTATCCTGATGAGTTTGTCGGAAAGACCATTGAGATGGTTGGCTTTGTCTACAACGACCCAGAAAATCCTCATCAAGTCTTTCTTTTTCGATTTGGTATCATCCACTGCATTGCGGACTCGGGAGTCTATGGCCTTTTGGCAACGGGGCTTCAAGAAAACTTCACAGACAATAGCTGGGTGAAGGTGAGCGGTACCATCAAGGTTGCCTACCACAGCTCACTCAAGCAAGCCTTACCGACTATTGATGTTTCAACAATTCAAGAAGTCCAACAACCTAAAAACCCCTATGTCTATCGTATTTTCTAAGAAAAAAGTGGAAATTCCAAGTGAATTTTCTGACAATTTATGCTATAATAAGACCTATACTACAGATTGGAAATGAGTTATGACAGCACACGTTTTGTTTACAATTTTTGGAGCCAGTGGCGATCTGGCTAAACGCAAGCTTTACCCTTCGCTCTTTCGCCTCTATAAGGCTGGACATTTGGGAGAGCATTTTGCCGTTATCGGTACTGCCCGTAGACCTTGGACCAAGGAGTTTTTTGAGCAGATTGTGATTGAATCTCTAGGTGATTTACCTGATAATTCACGCCAAGCTCATGCCTTTGCCAGCCATTTCTACTACCAAAGTCATGATGTCAACGACACAGAGCATTATGTGGCTCTGCGTAATCTGCAAAAAGAACTGGGCCAACAGTACGACACTCAGAATAACAAAGTTTTCTTCTTATCCATGGCTCCAGAGTTTTTCGGTACAATCGCTCGCCATCTCAAGTCGGAACAGATTGTGGATGGTCAAGGGTTCGAGCGGCTTATCATCGAAAAGCCTTTCGGTACTAGCCTTGAAACAGCGACCCAGCTTAACAATGAACTGTCCGAAACCTTTGAGGAAAATCAAATCTACCGCATCGACCATTATCTAGGCAAGGAGATGGTGCAGAATATCTTTGCTGTCCGCTTTGCCAATATCATCTTTGAGCATATCTGGAACCGCGACTACATCGAGAGTGTCCAAATTAGCTTTGCAGAGTCTATCGGCGTTGAAGATCGAGGCGGTTACTACGACCATTCAGGAGCCCTCAAAGATATGGTACAGAACCACGTCCTGCAAGTTTTGTCACTGCTTGCCATGGACAAGCCTGCAAGTTTTAGCGAGCAAGATGTCCGCGCTGAAAAAATCAAGGTCTTCCAAAGTCTCAAACAACAAACGGACCAAGAGATTAAGCAAAACTTTATCCGAGGTCAATATACAGCTGGTTCAATTGATGGCAAGGATTATCCTGCCTATCTGGATGAGGCCAATATCCAGGAAAATTCACAGACCGAAACATACGCAGGTGGTGTCTTCTTCGTTGATACAGACCGCTTCCGTGACATTCCCTTCTTCTTCCGTACTGGCAAGCGCCTGACAGAAAAAGGAACCCGTGTCACCATTATCTTCAAACAGGCAGAAGATATTTTCGGTCAGCATTCTGAGCGCAATGTCTTGACCATCTATATCCAACCAACTGAGGGCTTCTCCTTGTCCATTAACGGCAAAGAGGTCGGTTCTCACTTTGCTCTAACACCAGCCAAGCTGGATTTCCGCCACAATGCCACAGCTCTGGGCAACTCACCAGAAGCCTACGAAAAACTCTTCTTCGACGTCTTGAAGGGGGATTCAACCAACTTCAGTCACTGGGAGGAAGTTAAGGCTAGCTGGACATTGATTGACCGCATTGTTGCTCTCTGGCAAGACAACCAAGTGCCGCTTCACCTCTATCCGGCAGGAACCATGGGCCCACAGGCTGCCTTTGACTTGTTGGAAAGCTATGGTAGCCAGTGGATTTGGACACCAGATGTCTGGTACCGTGAACGAGGCTTACTAAAATAAAACAAGAAAACTGGAGCATTCCAGTTTTTTTAGGAGATATACAATGACACCTATTCTTTCAGAAATCTTGATGGCTCTTGAGAAAGCGAGCCATACAGGCACGCTCAAACGCTATGAAAAACTAAATGAAACCAAGCCTTATTATGGTGTTCCTATGGGAGCCATCTCTAGCTTGGCCAAACACTATAAGAATCAATTTGACCTCTTTATTCCCCTTTGGCAAACAGGGGTGTTAGAGGCTCAGTATCTGGCTATTCAAATCGCCAAGAGTAAACCTGATCAACTGAGCAAGGAGGACTTACAAACCTGCTTGGAGGAATCGGTTTCCCAAAATGTCCTTGATAAGTTTGCCAGTCTGATCTTAGCCAAACGCAAAGATAGCAAAGAATGGGAAACTGTTCTTCTTTCCCAAACCCAACCCATCTTTCAACGCTTGGGCTGGTTTCTGCGTGCCAAATACTTTGCGGGTAAAACAGCCAACTCAGAAGAAATTGAACAAACCTTGGATACCATTTTCACTCAACTGCAGTCTGCCCACCCTCTTGTACAATGGACCATGAATCAGTGCTTGGTCGAAATTGCTGTTGCCTATCCTCCTTATCTAGATAAGGCACTGACCATCGGTAAAGACCTCGCTGTGTACGCTGATATGAAAGTGGCTAAGGGCTGTACTTCTGCCTATGCACCAGATTGGATTGAGGCGCTTTTACGGAGGAAATAAGAATGGAGCATAAAGGAACCCAAACCTTAGAAACAGACCGTCTACTTCTGCGTCCCTTTCAGGTAAAGGATGCAACAGATGTTTATCAAAACTGGACTTCAGATGAGAAAGTCACTACATACTTAACCTGGCAAAGGCATCAAGCTCTTAAAGATACGGAAGACTATGTCCAATTCTGCACCCAATCCTACTCACAGGAAACATCTTACAGATGGATTATCGAGCTCAAAGAAAGCAAACAAGTAATCGGAGACATTTCTGTTGTCGGACTGGATGAAAAAGTCCAAGCTGCCGAACTGGGCTGGGTACTTGGCAGTAGGTGGTGGGGACAAGGCTATATGCCAGAAGCCCTTGAGGCAGTAAGCCGCTTTTTACTTGAAGAAGTCGGTTGTTTACGTATTGTTGCTGTCCATGATACGGAAAACACCCCCTCTGGTCGTGTCATGAAAAAAGTGGGTATGACCTATGAGGGTACGCTTCGTCAAGCAGCAAGAAACAATCGCGGCATTGTCGATATTGCTGTCTATTCCCTTCTCAACACTGACAAAAACAAAAGCCGTTAGTTCAATCTGAGCTAACGACTTTCTTTTTATACAAGACCTTCAAGCAAACCGCGCATAAATTCTTCTGATTTGAATTCGCCAATGTCGTCAATTTTCTCACCAAAACCAATCAACTTCACTGGAACATCCAGCTCCTGACGGATAGCAAGGACAACACCACCACGCGCAGTACCGTCCAATTTGGTCAAAACCAAACCGGTCAGCGGTGTAATTTTTGAGAATTCCTTGGCCTGACTTAGAGCATTTTGACCTGTTGAGGCATCAAGGGCCAATAAGGTTTCATGCGGAGCATCTGGAATCGTTCGTTTGATGATGCGGCCAATCTTTTCCAATTCGGCCATGAGATGGTCTTTGTTCTGAAGACGACCTGCTGTATCAATCATCAAAATATCCACACCCTCTGCAAGGGCTCTTTCAACACCATCATAAACAACACTGGCCGGGTCTGATTTTTCAGGCCCTGTTACAACAGGAGCATCTACACGGCGACCCCATTCAACCAACTGAGCAACCGCTCCAGCACGGAAGGTATCGGCAGCAACCAGCATGACTTTCTTGCCTGCTTGTTTGTACTTATAGGCTAGCTTGCCGATAGAGGTGGTCTTACCGACACCATTGACACCGACAAAAAGCATGACTGTCAAACCAGACTGAAAATTGATTTTTTCACTGAACTGGCCATCTTTTTCATAAATATCAACTAGCTTTTCGATAATTAGACGCCGTAGGTCTTCCGTCTTCTTGGCATTTTGTAGTTTTGCCTCATAACGTAGATCCTCTGTCAAGGTTGATGCTACCTGCACGCCCACGTCTGACAAAATCAGCAATTCTTCTAATTCATCAAAGAAATCTTCATCTACTGATCGGAAGTTTGCAAAAAATTCATTTAGTCGGGCTCCGAAACCTGTACGGGTCTTTTTCAGCGTGCGTTGGTACTTGTCCTGCTCACTTTCTTGAGCAACTTGCGCGGGCTCTGAAAGCAGCTCTTCCTTAGCTTTGGTTTGAACAGCAGGATCTAGACCTAATTCTTGTGCTTCTTTGACACGAGCTGCGGCAGCTTCCTTAGCTGCATAATACTGAGCCATCATGTCCAAGGTTCGCTGTTTTTGTTCCTCTTGCTCAGCTGTCAATGTTGAGTCGGCTACTTCTTCAGGAGCGGCATGTTCTTGTTCTGGCTCAACCTGTTCAGCTTCTTCTGACTGGATAGCTTCAAGCTCTTCAACCGCTTCTGCCTGTTTTTCTTCTTGAGCCCCTTGTCCAAATAATCGTTCAAATAATCCCATATTAGCCCTCGCTTAATACATAGTTTTCAATTACCCAAGCAATGCCATCTTCGTCGTTGGTTTTGGGTAGGATCAGTTTGGCAGCTGACTTGATTTCGTCTGTCGCATTTGCCATCGCTACACCCATCCCAGCCCATTCAATCATAGAAAGGTCGTTGCCTTCATCTCCACAGGCCATAACCTCTGACTGGTCAATCCCGAGGTGCTTAATCAACTTTGCCAGACCATTTGCCTTATGGACACCCTTAGGACTCCATTCTAGCAAAATATCCCGCGACTTGAAAATTTCAAAACGCTCATACAGTTCCGCAGGAATTTTCGGAATCTGTCCATCCAGAAAATCCGCAGCAACCGCCGATACTGCCTTGTTATAGACAAAGTCTTCCGGCATTTCTTCGTCGCTGGTTATGATTTTATTGAGCAATGGGTTGCAGGTTAGATAAAGGGATTCATGAGCTGACGGTAGTGAGTAGACATCGCCACCGTAAAGGACGTCTAGCGGCAAATCCAATTTATTGGTCACTTGACGAATAGCACGGACATCCTCAATACTAAAACCGATTTTATCCAAGATTCGGCCTGTATTTTCCTGTACTAACCCACCATTAAAGGTGATGGAGTACTGATTTTCTCCTAGCAGTTCTAACTCTTCCAAAAAAGTACCGATAGCCTGAAGTGGACGCCCAGTGGTTAAGACAACATAGGCTCCCTGTTGGCGTGCTGCCCGCAGAGCTTTTTTATTAGCTTCTGTAATGCGTTTGTCCGATGTCAGAAGTGTACCATCTAAATCTAGCGCAATCAATTTAATTGCCATTTACTTCCTCCTCTAAATAGCCTAAAACCGCCTCGTCGTTGCAATGCCCGATAACTTGATCTGCAAGCGTCTTAACTTCCTCTCTTGCATTTGCTGTTGCAACAGCGTGACCTGCAAAGGCCATCATATCCAAATCATTTTGGTTGTCGCCAAAAGCTACCACATTTTGTTTTGTTACTCCAAGATGGACACAAAGATGGCTTAAACCAACTGACTTATTTGAGCCGGGCGGGATTATATCAATATTGTCAAATCCCGTTGTCATGGCTGTTATCCCCTCAAACGAGTCATTTATCCACTGTCTAGCATCGTCCATTTCCTCAGGGGAGAATTTAGCATTCAGCTTTATGATGTCTTCTTGAACCTCTTTAAAAGAGTCTACCAAGTGGAAATGGGAGTAATAATTGGTCATGGCTTCCAAGAATTGAGAGTCTGCATTTTTCAATAAATAGAACTGTTCGCGACCAGATAAAATCATGGCCCGACTGCTTCCGTACGGACCAGCATCAATTCCGTCAATAATCGGGAGATAAACCTCAGGGGGAATGGGGTCATCCATAAAAACGGTCTGTCCCTGATACTCCACGATAGAACCGTTTTCTGCCACAAAGCCAATCTCGTCTACGAAATCTTCAAAAACGAGCTTAAGACTTTGTATCGACCGTCCACTAGCAGCTACAAACAAGTAGCCTCTTTCCTTGAATTGGTCAATTAGACGACGAAACCGTTTCTTATCATAACCATGGTCCTCCCTCAAGAAGGTGCCATCCATATCGGCTGCAAAAATCTTTTTTATCATGTCATACTTTCTATGTCTTTGAGTTTAACAGAAACAATCTTAGACACCCCAGATTCCTGCATGGTCACACCATACATGGCATCTGCCGCCGCCATTGTTCCCTTGCGGTGAGTCACGACGATAAACTGGCTGTCCTTGTCGAAGCGATTGAGATAGTCTCCAAAGCGCTTGACATTTGCCTCATCCAGCGCCGCTTCCACTTCGTCAAGGATGACAAATGGAATGGTTTTAACGCGAATAATGGAAAAGAGCAGAGCGAGGGCTGAGAGGGCCTTTTCGCCACCCGACATGAGATTGAGTGATTGGATTTTCTTGCCCGGAGGCTGCACCGAAATCTCAACTCCGGCTGTCAACAGGTCTGGCGTTGTCAGAATCAAATCAGCCGAACCTCCACCAAACATCTGACGGAAGGTCGTCTTGAAACTCTCTCTAATCGCATCAAAGGTCAGTTTGAAGCGCTCTTTCACCTCATCATCCATCTCATGGATAGTATCAAGCAGCAAATCGCGGGCTGATAAGATGTCTGCTCTTTGTTCATTGAGAAAGACCAGACGGTTAGAAACTTCATCATACTGCTCAATGGCGTCCAGATTGACAGGGCCCAAAGCACGAATCGCTCGTTCCAGTTCCTTCAACTCCTGTTCTGCCTTCGCTAGATTATCCAATGGTTGGGCGGTCTGACTTGCTTCTTCAAAGCTCATCTTGTAATATTCTGTCAGATTACCCAAGAGGTTTCTCAATTTATCTGCGGCCTGCTCACAATCCGCTTCCAACTTGGCCTGCTTGCGAATGAGGTCATCATTTTTCAGACGTGCCTGTTCCAGACGGGCTTCTAAATCTTCAAATTGCCCATCTACGTCTTCTAATTCAAACTTGAGACGGATAAGGACTTGGCCGGTTTCTTCCTTGCGCTGATTCGCTTGATTCAACTGTCCTTCTAAAACTTCCAGACTGGTGTCATCCAAGGCCTCAATTTTTTGATCGATAACATCCTGAAGCACAGCCATTTCTTTTTCTGTCGCGAGCTTTTCTTCTTCTAAGCGAAGTAGATTTGTCTGCTCAAAGCGCAGCTCACTGGTTAGTTGTGTCTGTTCCAGCTTGAGCGTTGATAGCTTATCTTGGAGAGCCTGTAAACTTTCCTGAATGGCATCTCGGTTGTCCTTAACCTGCTCAATTTGCTCTGTTAGCTGGATTTTTTTCCCGGCAAACCCATCTAAATCCTTGCGGTATTCTTGTTCCAAATCCTGCAATTCTGCCAAGAGCCCTTGATTGGTCTGACTCAGCTGCAGCTGGTAAAGCGCCGTCACTTCTTCCAAGCGTTTACCAATTTGCTCATGGCGAAGACGGCTTCCCTGCTCAGCTAAGCGGGCTTCTTCTCCTTCAGATTTGATGGTATCAAGTTGTTGACGAGCCTTCTCTAGAGCTTCTTTCTGATGAGCGACCACTTCTTCTTGAGCTTGCAAGGCTTGTGCTAAATCTGCAAGCTCACTAGCTAATGAGTCTAGTTCCGGTTGAATAAAGGTTGTTTGATTTGTCCGATTGCTACCGCCCGCAAAGGAGCCGCCCGGACGAATTTCAGTTCCATCCAAGGTAACTAGACGCACTTGAAACTTGGTAGCACGCGCAGCCTGATTAGCGTTATCAATCGTATCAAAGAGAGCGACTGTTCCCAAAAGATTTTGGAAAATATTCCCCAAACGACTGTCATAGCTCACAAGTTCACTAGCCATCCCCAGAAAACCTGTTGATTTAACTAGAGAGGCTGTATGATGGTCAGCCAATTGGCGCGGCTTGATGGTGGTCAGGGGGAGAAAGGTCGCCCGCCCTTGACGGCTCTGTTTCAGAAAGGCGATTGCTGCCTTAGCGCTTCTCTCATCCTCTACAATAACATGCTGACTAGCCCCTCCGAGCGCAATCTCAAGTGCTGTCTGATAGTGGGGGTCAAAGGTCAATTTTTCACTCACAGCTCCCACAATTCCGCCTATTTTTGAGGCGTTCTGTAAAACTGCTTTAACGCCAGCGTAGAAGTTGGAATGATTTTTCAAGATGGCTTCTAAACTTGCCTGACGAGCCTTTTTTGTTTTGATTTGATCCAACAGATCAAACATCAGCCCCTGCTCTTTTTGATAGCCTTGTTCTAGCTCTGCTAGGGCTTGGTTTTCCCTCTGGTAGTCTGCTAGGAGCTGGCGGAGTTTGGCAACTGTCTCTTCAAGCTCGGACTGACTAATCTCCAGTTCAGCCTCTCCTGCTTCTTTTTCGGCCAGCAGGCGGTTTATCTCCTCTGACTTACTCTCTGAAAGGCTAATCTGATTGGCAATATCCTGCTCAACCTTAGTCAGTTTGTTTGAAAGCTCGGCTTCTTCTTGTAAAAGGCGAACATAGGTTTCACGCAGATGATCCAAAACTTGCTCTGGGTCTTCTGAGAAGTAGGCGATTTCCTTATTTGTTTCGGCTATACCAGCCTCTAAACGCGCCAATTGTTCTTCGATATGCTGCAAATGCAGGCCTTTTTCTGCTAAACCTTGCTGGGTCTTTTCTAATTTCTCTCCCAACTGGGCTAGGCGTTCCTGAGCCTCTTGTCTGCTGGACTCATTCTGGCTGGATTCTAGTTTATAGACTTCAATTTTTCTTTCTAGGTCGCTGATCAGTTTGGTCAAGTCCAAGAGCAAGGCTTGTTTGCGCTCAACTTCTTCCGTTAACTGGTGACGTTGGCTCTTGAGTTCTTGGTTTTCTTGCTCTAGTTTGCTGCGTTGTTCATAGTAGCTACTCAAGTCTTCCCGAACCTGCGCCAACTCTTCTTCCTTGAGAGTCAGACGCTCACGACCACTTTTGAGTTGGGCAACCAAAACATTCAGATAAAGGGCACTTCTCTGGCCATCCAAATCAAGGAATTTCTTGGCAGTCTGAGCTTGTTTTTCCAAGGGTTTGACCTGATTGTCCAGCTCGTAAATAATGTCTTCCAGACGATTGAGGTTATCCTGCGCCTGAGCCAGTTTACTCTCCGTTTCCTTCTTACGAGTCTTGTACTTCAGCACTCCAGCCGCCTCTTCAAAAATCGCGCGGCGCTCCTCAGGTTTCGAGTTGAAAATTGCCTCGACCCGTCCTTGGGAAATAATCGAGAAAGAATCTCTTCCTAGTCCTGTATCCATGAAAAGATCATGAATATCCCGCAAGCGCACCTTCTGGCCATCAATCAAATACTCACTATCACCAGAACGGTAGATATGCCGCTCAACCTTGATTTCCTTATTGTGGTTAGCAATAAAACCAGTGCTGTTGTCTAGCGTCACGATGACCGATGCGTAGTTGAGAGGTTTCCGGCTTTCCGTTCCTGCAAAAATAACATCCGGCATTTTTCCGCCTCGAAGACTCTTGGCAGAAGACTCTCCTAACGCCCACCGTAGGCTCTCTGTAATATTGGACTTGCCTGAACCGTTGGGCCCAACTACTGCCGTCACCCCTCGGTCAAAGACAACCTTTGTTTTATCTGCAAAGGACTTAAAGCCCTGCATTTCAATTGATTTAAGATACATACTTATCCTCTAGCCTCCACTGCATTTTTAGCGGCGGCTTGTTCAGCTAATTTCTTGGAACGGCCCTTACCCTGTCCGATAATCCGTTGGTCAGCCGTCACTACTACTTCAAACACCTTGTCATGGGCCGGACCTGTCTCAGCAATCACCTGATAGGAAATAGCGATTTCCCCATTGACCTGTAACAGTTCCTGAAGGGCAGTCTTATAGTCCGTCACCCGCTCAAAGTTGCCTACCTCCAGTTGCGGAATCATGACCTTATAGAGAAACTCCTCCACGACCTGCTCTCCCTTGTCCAAAAGCAGAGCGCCTAAGAAAGCCTCGAAGGCATCTCCTAGAATGGTATCGCGATTACGACCACCTGACTTTTCTTCTCCCTTGCCCAGGCGTAAGTAGCGATCAAAACCGCAGGCACGCGAAAATCCAGCCAAACTTTCTTCCCGAACAAAGGTCGAACGTAGCTTGGACATTTCCCCTTCTGGATAATGAGGGTACTTCTGGTAAAGGTATTTGGAAATGACCAGCTGAAGAACAGCGTCTCCTAAAAATTCCAAGCGTTCGTTATGTGAAATTTTTAGAAGGCGGTGCTCGTTGGCATAGGAAGTGTGGGTAAAGGCGGTTTCAAGCAAGGGCAAATCCGCAAATTCAATACCAAATTCGGCAGCTAATTTTTCTTGTAATGTTTTCATGATAACTCCTTTTAGTCTGTCCTTACTATTATACCACAAAATGGATTAGGCGCGCTTTTTCCTCCTTATTTCTAAGCAGAAAAGCATTTACAACTTCCTACTTTTTCGCTACAATGAAAGAAGGAAATCGAAAGGAGCCAGCATGAAGAAACCAGCTTTATCAGACCTCAATCTTTCTCTGCTGTCCCTCCTGCAATTTTTAGGGGCCATCTTGGTTATTGCCATTCACAGCCAGAAGGTTTTTGACCACCATGCCCTACATTTTATCCAAAAAAGTATCTTCGGCCGGATGGTTGTGCCTTTTTTCATGGTTAGCGCCAGCTTTTTCATCCGCAGAAATCAACACCAGACTTTGACCTATTTTAAGAGTCAGATTCGTCAGTACCTCTTTTGGTCTGCCCTCTATCTACCTTATTTTGTTCTCTATCTGAGAAGCATCCAATTGCCCCTCACCTCCTATCCCCTTGCTTTCATCATTGGCCTGACCTATACAGGGATTGGATACCAGCTCTGGTATATTCCTGCATTTCTGACTGGACTTTTTCTAGTGAACGTCAGTTTGAAGAAACTAGGTTTTTTCTGGACTAGCTGTCTTGCCCTACTCCTTTATCTGTTGGGGTGTAGCGAAACCTACTCTGCTTTTTTGACAGAAACCAGCGTGGGTACCGTCTTTACAAGCTATATGGACATCTTTTTTACCACCCGAAACGGCCTCTTTTACACACCCGTTTTCATCCTAATTGGCTACGCCCTTTGTGATAACTATTACAGCTCCTTCTTTCAGAAACAAGTCGGCCTCAAGCTCCTAGGAAGTTTCATGTTGTTCTCCTTAGAAGGCTGGCTAATCTTTCACCACCAAGGGATTGACAAGAACTTCTTTCTGGGCCTAATTCCTTTCACAGCCTTCCTAGTAGCTTTCAGTCTATCTAGCAACCTGTTCAAAACAAGAAATCTTGGAGCACTCAAATACTACGCTAACTATTATTACTTCCTCCATCTCATCCCTGTCGAAATATGCCTCTTCCTCCTAAAAGACAGTGGCCTCGAACCTGCTCTCAAGGGCCAGCTAACCTTTCTCATCAGTCTACTGACTTGCCACTTGTTAGCTCATTTTCTGGTTAAACATCAAAAAAAGACCTGATTTGCAATAAATCGGGCCTTTCTTTTACTCCAAATCAAAATCATCCTGTAGTTTTACAATCACCTGTTTGAGCAAGTCGCGATTGACACTGTACTTGACATCACTATCTTTCGTGTTAAAAAGAAGCAAGTCGCCGTTAATCAGTTTTTGTGTGTGGAAAGACACAGCTGCCCCTGTGATAGCCAGTCGTTCGGCAATGTCCTTGCTCTTGGCATGAGGCTTGGTCAGTTCCACCAAGACCTGATAACGCGTACTATCGCTGATAACCTTGAGGGCATTAGTCAAGTCATCTATATCTAACTCCTCATTGGACAGCAAAATCTGGTCAATCCGACAGGAAGCAAGAAGCGCAACCTTCATATTGTCAAACTGCTCATTGCCGTAATAAGCAAACCAAAAACACCATGGACTGAGGACAAAGAATTGGGCATTCTCTATCTTCAAAGCATCCAAGCTAGTCATAGCTAACTGCTTGGATTCTCTGTAGAGTTTTTCAATATCAAACTCTCTAGCAAAGGTTTCTCGCTCCGTTCTTGCCTCTTCAAAATAGGGCTGATAGATTGGAAGCAACTTATACAAGAGATTGACAGAACGCCGAACAGTTTCTAAAGGGTTGCGAATGGCTAGCGACCAATACCATTTTTCCGCTGGCTTTTTGTCCGTCTTTTCCAAGAGTTCCATGAGGCTGAGGTCCTTCTCACGATGACCGTCATTTTCTGACGCCAACATGGTTCGCATGGCCTCTTCAACTTCTTCCTGCGACAAGGCCAGGATTAGCTGGCAGGCTTCCCCAACCGTCTTTGGATCCTGTCCACCATTCAAGAGATAGAAGTAAAGACTATGCAAACTATTAAAGATATGGCCCCAGAGAAAGACCTCGTTGACTTCCTGACGGAAATCAGCTAGCTTTTCCTCAATCTCATCACGAATGTCCAAGGCATCTTTGAGTATGTCTTTTTCTTTCTGTGAAAAATCCGCCTCAAACGGCTCTTCACGCTCCTTGACAATCAAGGGAATGAAAAACTTCTCAACAATCTCACTTCGATAATCACGGTAATCTAATTTCATATTCCTACTTTCTAACCTTGAACGAACTCTTTTTTAGGTTTATGTCCTGTAATAACAGTATAGCCCAACAATCCCACAGAAAGCAAGAGGAAGATCAGGGAAATACTTGTCGCAGAAAGAAGAGTCACCATAAGAGCAACCAGGGCTTGTCCAGCTACCATACCAATCTGGCAGAAAGAATCAATACCACCACCAACAGTTGCCAACTTATCCTCTGGCAGTTCGTTTAACACCAAGGCGTTCATTTTGGGATTAAAAATGCCCAAGGTCACAGCAGTCACAAAAAGAACTGCTAATACCACGTAGATATTGTGAAGGAAGAAACCTGAAAACAGCAAGACAGGCATAAGGGTAGAAAACTTGAGGAGATTGAGCAAGCTGACGTTTTTGAACAGAGCTATCCCCACACTTGAGCCAAGAATACTACCAACTGAAAAGAGAATGGAAATAAGAGCAATCGTAGTTCCAGTATTAACAATGACAAAACCTGAAAACTCCTTCATATTAAGAATCACCAAGGGCGAGAGGGCGGTAAAAATCGCATTCAAGCTAGCGATGGTAACAATAGAAGCCTTGAGCACAGGGATATTTTGAATGGCTTGATAGGATTCTTTGATACTCTGACGAATCCCCTTGACAATACCAGTCCCTGTTTCCGTTTGCTCAACCTGCTGAATCGGATTTTCCTTCAAAAGCTTGGCAAGGGCGGGACGGAGAGTTGCCATAATCGCAAGGCTGGCCAAGAAGGTTCCTGCGTTAAAGAAGGCAAGATTCTGGTAAGACATGAAGCCGATTAGGATAGCACCGCTGGCTTGGAAAGCAATCTGTAAAAGACTTTTGACCGTCACCTTAAAAGCCGTGGCTGTTTCACGGTCTTCTGCCGCTACCACCCGAAGACTGACTGGCATATAGAGGCCGTTTTCGTACTGACCAGCCAAGTCAGACAGGAAGTTGAGGACGCAGACCACTGCTACAATCCAGAGTGCCGGCGCAAATCCCATCAATAAGCCAACTACCACATACAGTCCTACACGAACCACCAGAGTTGCTAGAATGGTATCCAATTTATTTTTAGTCCTATCTGCCCAAATTCCGATGAAGAGCCCCGTTAAAATCGGCAGGGTTTCAGAAGCGGTAATCATGGCCAAGGCAAACTTGGTGTCTGGCAAAAGCAAGACATAGTTCATCAAAGCCAGATAGTAAAGGACATCTCCAAAATTGGAAATCAAGTCTGCCACAAAGCTAGAAAGAAACAATTTATTGTTGACTATTTTTTTCATCATAAACTCCTTTAATCCAAATTAAGCGTTTATTTAATATTATTTTACACTTTATTTAAATAAAGTCAAGAGTTAATTTAAATAAGAACAAAATTTTTATTAAGCGTCTGTTTTATTTCTCCTTTCTGTTTTTTTCTTGACAAGATTGCCTTAGTTTGTTATAGTATTGTTCGGGCACCTCTAGAAGAGGTCGATAAGTAAATAAAAGCTCCCTAGTCTTAGGGAGCTATTTTTATTTTTCCTAGACAACATACTATTTTGGAGGATTTGACAGTATGAAACAGATTGCTTTTGATTCAAATAAATATTTGAACCTACAACGCGACCATATCTTGGATCGTATCGCCCAATTTGAAGGTAAACTTTACATGGAATTTGGCGGAAAAATGCTAGAGGACTTCCATGCCGCTCGTGTCCTTCCTGGTTATGAGCCTGATAATAAGATTAAACTCCTTAAAGAATTGAAAGAACAGGTTGAGATTGTCATCACCATCAACGCTAGCAATATCGAGCATTCTAAGGCGCGTGGCGATTTGGGTATTTCCTACGACCAAGAAGTCTTTCGCTTGATTGATACCTTCAACGATATTGACATCTATGTTGGTTCTGTTGTCATCACCCAGTATGCCGGTCAACCAGCCGCCGATGCCTTTCGCAAGCAGCTGGAAAAGCACGGTATCAAATCCTACCTCCACTACCCTATCAAGGGCTACCCATCTGACATCAACCACATCATCTCGCCAGAAGGTATGGGAAAAAATGACTACATCGAAACCAGCCGCAATTTAGTTGTCGTAACCGCTCCTGGCCCAGGTTCTGGCAAGCTTGCCACCTGTATCTCCCAGCTCTACCACGATCAACTCCACGGAATTACTTCTGGCTATGCCAAGTTTGAAACCTTCCCAGTCTGGAATTTGCCACTCCACCATCCTGTCAATCTAGCCTACGAGGCAGCAACTGCTGATCTTGACGACCTGAATATGATTGACCCCTTCCACCTCCAAACCTATGGAAAAACCGCCGTCAACTACAACCGCGACATTGAAGTCTTTCCAGTTCTCAACCGTACCTTCGAACGCATCTTAAATAAATCTCCATATGCTTCGCCGACAGATATGGGCGTTAACATGGTAGGTTATTCTATCATCAACGAAGAAGCCGCCATCGAAGCTTCTAAGCAAGAAATCATCCGCCGCTACTATCAGACCTTGGTTGACTTCAAGGCTGAGCGTGTTAGCGAGCAGGCTGTGAAAAAAATTGAACTCCTGATGAACGAAGTCGGGGTTACTCCTGCTGATCGCAAGGTTGCACTTGTGGCACGACAAAAGGCAGAGCTAACAGGACAGCCCGCTCTTGCCCTAGAGTTACCAAATGGTGAGATTGTCACCGGTAAAACCTCCGACCTCTTTGGTCCTTCTGCTGCAGTCCTTATCAATGCGATTAAAAAATTGGCCAACATCGCAAAGGAAACCCATTTGATTGAACCAGAGTATGTCCGACCAATTCAAAATCTCAAAATCAATCACCTCGGCAACCGCAACCCTAGACTCCATTCTAGCGAATTACTGATTGCTCTGGCTATTACCGCTATGAATAAAACCGAAGCAGATATTGCCATGAAAGAACTAGGAAATCTCAAGGGAAGCGAAGCCCACTCTACTGTCACGCTTCCTGAAGAAGATAAGAACGTTCTCCGTAAACTGGGAATCAACGTCACCTTTGATCCCATCTACCAACACAACAAGTTTTATCACAAACACTAATTTTACCTTTAAAAAGCTCAAAACCGCGGTTTTGAGCTTTTACTTTTTATATTTTGCACCGGGAAGTAGCACCTACTTATTGAATATCAAAAACGACGGATTTGACCTTGGTCATGGCTTCAATACTGTACTTAATACCTTGTACACCCGCACCAGAACCTTTGACTCCCAAGAATGGGAAGTTGTCTGGGCCGCGTTGGGTTTTGGAATTGATATGCACCGTACCCACTTCCAATTTAGAAGCAAAATCAAAGGCTAGTGGGTAATTGCTAGTAAAAATGGAAGATTGAAGACCGTATTCTGACTGGTTGCAGATGGTCAAGGCCTCATCCAGTGAGCTGACGCGAATAATCGGCAGGACTGGACCAAATGGCTCTTCCCAGGCAATTTCCATGTCTGTTGTCACATGGTCCAAAAGGGTTGGCCAGATGAGATTTTTCTCCCGCTTGTAAGGAGTTAATTCTACTGCTCCTTTTTTCTGAGCATCCTGAACCAAGCCTTCGATAAAGAGGGCAGAACTTTCATCAATGACTGGTGTGATGTCCTTGTTTTCAAATGGATCACCAACTGTCAATTTTTCGACCTCAGCCTGTAATTTGGCAGCCAGCTGGTCTGCAACAGCATCCATGACCAAGACCCGCTTGATGGCTGTACAGCGCTGACCAGAATAACTGAAGGCACCGCTGACAATTTCCTTGGCCGTATGGTCTAGGTCAGCATCCTCAAGGACCACAGCTGCGTCCTTACCACCCAACTCCAACATGATGGGACGAATACCGGCCAATTTTCCGACCTTTTGACCGATCGGTGTTGAGCCTGTAAAGTTGATAAAGTTCACTTCCGGATGCTCGATGATATAGTCCCCAATCTCAGAACCACGGCCCGTGATAGTATTGAAGACACCTGCTGGCAAGCCGGCTTCCGCAAAGGCCTGAGCCAAAAGTAAGCCTGAGATAGATCCTTGCGTTGGCGGCTTAAACATAACCACATTTCCCCCGATAAGGGCTGGGGCAATTTTGGATGCGGACAGATTGACAGGATAGTTGTAGGGGGCAATAGCCAAGACCACACCAACTGGTTCCCGACGAATCAAGGAAATTTTTGATTTGGCAGCTGGTTCATAAGTACCACCTTCCAAGGAAGAACCGTAGACCCGAAGGCCTTCTTCCGCAGCATAGCGAATCAAGTGGGCTGAACGGTCGACCTCGCTGATGGAAGCCTTGATGTCTTTGGACACTTCCTTGGCTAAGATTTCACCGATTTGATCCTTGCGCTCTTCTAAGATATCCGCTGCCTTGTGCAAATACTGGGCCCGTTCATATGCTGACAAAGCCCGCCAAGCAGGGAGCGCCTTGCGTGCTGCTGCCATGGCCACATCGACTTCTTCCTGTGACATAGCAGGAACTGTCCCTAGTTTTTCATCATTTATTGGCGAATAAATTGTGAGGGTTTTGGCAGAGCTTACCCATTGACCATTTACATAGTTTTGATAGTCTTTCAATCTCCAACCTCCTTTGGTAGAATGTGAATAGTGTAACATAACAAAGGGTGAATTGCAAATATTTTTAGAAAATTTTAAATATTCAATACATCGAACTAATTCAAAAAAATAGGCCCCGAAGGACCTATCATTATTGGTTTAATCAAAAGATACATACTCTTTTTGCAATTCAAGAACTTCTTCTGCTGTCGCACATTCTGTCAATGCACGGTGAGCATATTCTTGCATCTTAGCAGTATCAAGAGTCTTCATGAGGCTGCGTGTCCGAAGGACAGAAGTTGCACTCATAGAGAACTCATCCAAGCCCATACCCACAAGGAGTGGAACAGCTTGTTGGTCACCTGCCATCTCACCACACATACCAGCCCACTTACCTTCTGCGTGAGCAGCCTTGATAACGTTGTTAATCAAGCGAAGGATAGATGGGTTGTACGGCTGGTAGAGGTAGGAAACTTGCTCGTTCATACGGTCAGCTGCCATGGTGTACTGGATAAGGTCGTTTGTACCAATTGAGAAGAAATCAACTTCCTTAGCAAATTGGTCCGCAAGCATTGCTGCAGCAGGGATTTCAATCATGATACCCACTTGGATATCATCAGCCACCGCTACGCCTTCAGCCAAGAGCTTAGCTTTTTCTTCTTCCAAGATTGCTTTTGCTGCACGGAATTCCGTCAAGAGGGCAACCATTGGGAACATGATACGAAGTTTACCATGTACAGATGAGCGAAGAAGGGCACGCAACTGAGTACGGAACATTTGGTTACCAGTCTCAGAGATAGAGATACGAAGGGCGCGGAAACCAAGGAATGGGTTCATTTCATGTGGAAGGTCAAAGTAAGGAAGTTCCTTATCTCCACCGATGTCCATGGTACGAACCACTACTGGCTTACCGTTCATACCTTCAAGTACTGCCTTGTAAGCTTCATACTGCTCATCTTCTGTTGGGAAGTCTTGAGAATCCATGTAGAGGAACTCTGTACGGTAAAGACCAACCGCTTCAGCGCCATTATCGTTTACACCTTCAACGTCCTTCGGTGTACCGATGTTGGCTGCCAACTCAAAGTGCTTGCCATCAGCTGTTACTGTTTGAGCATCTTTCAAAAGCGCCCATTCAGCTTTTTGCTTCGCATAGGCTTCACCAGCTGCCTTGAATTCTGCGATTTGTTCTTCAGTAGGGTGGATAATCACATCACCTGTGATACCGTTAACAGCAAGGACATCACCATCTTTAACGATTTCCGTAATATTATTGGTACCAAGTACAGCAGCGATTTCAAGGGTGCGGGCCATGATAGCAGAGTGGCTAGTACGGCCGCCAATGTTGGTTACAAAGGCTTTTACATACTTCTTGTTCAATTGTGCTGTATCAGAAGGTGTCAAGTCATGAGCAATAACGATTGATTCTTCTGAGATGGTAGCAGGGTTTGGCAAACGAACGCCAAGCAAGTGTGCCAAGACACGTTTGGTTACGTCACGGATGTCTGCTGCACGTTCTTGCATGTAAGGGTTGTCTTCCATGCCTTCAAAAATAGCAATAAACATATCCGTTACTTCTGTCAAACCAGTTTCTGCATTGGCTTTCTTTGCACGAATTGTTTCTTTAATCTGACCGATCATTTCTGGGTCAGCAAGTACCATTAAGTGAGCATCAAATACGGCTGCTGCTTCCTCACCAAGGCTTGCTACTGCATTTTCACGGATAACAGAAAGCTCGTTCTGCGATGCTTCGAGAGCGGCATCCAAACGAGCTTCTTCTGCATTTGTATCTTCCACTGTCACAGTTTCAAATGACAAATCCGGCTGAACGAGTAGATATGCCTTAGCAACGGCAACACCATCAGATGCTGCAATTCCTTTAAGCATTTCTGTCATATCCTTACGCCAATCCTTCTTTTTCCATTGTTTCAGTGATTGCTGCGATTGCATCGTCAGCATCTGCACCTTCAGCAGTGATGGTTACATCAGCACCTTGACCAACACCAAGACTCATAACACCCATAATAGACTTAAGGTTTACTGATTTGTCCTTGTAGTTCAAAGTGATATCTGAAGCGAACTTGCTAGCTGTTTGCACAAGCAAAGTTGCTGGACGTGCGTGGATACCTGTTTCTGCCACAATGTGGAAATCTTTTGAAGCCATAGTTGGATTCTCCTTTGTTTTTTCAAAATTGCGGGTCATTTTTGATAACCCTTACATCCACGATTATATCATTTTTTGAAATCATTTTCAAGAATTTTTTGTATCTCTTTCAAAAATCCCTTTTATCTTTGACATTCAAATAAAGCCTAGGCTTGCGGCTCTAGGCTTTTAACAGAAAATCTGTTTTTCATCTTTTACAATTTTTCAAGAATTTTTCTTGCAAATTGACTGGTGGTTAGAGCTTCTACTCCCATACTTGTGGCAAAATCGCCGGTTACCTGGCCTGATTGGATAGTCTTCTCCAAAGCAGTAATAAGGGCTGCTGACACTTCCTGCCAACCGATATAGTCTAACATCATGCAAGCTGATAAAATCAAGGAACATGGGTTTGCCTTGTTCTGACCGGCAATATCAGGGGCAGTTCCGTGGGTCGCTTCAAAGACAGCATGGCCAGTTTGGTAGTTGATATTGGCCCCTGGGGCAATCCCAATCCCACCCACCTGAGCTGCTAGCGCATCGCTAGCATAGTCACCATTTAAATTGGTCAGAGCAACCACATCAAACTTCTCAGGAGCCAGCAAGATCTGCTGAAGAAAATTATCTGCGATAATATCGTTGATTTCCAAGCGGCCGTCATGTAGAGCATCCGCATATTCATGTTCAGCCAGTTCATAGCCCCACTTTCGGAAACCGCCTTCGGTGAATTTTTGAATATTCCCCTTGTGAACAAGGGTTACGCGTTTGAGATTTTTCTCCAAAGCGTAGTCAATTGCAGCCCGAATCAGGCGCTGGCTGCCTTCCTTGGAAATCGGCTTAATTCCTATGCTAGAGCTATGTGGAAAACGAATCTTTTTGACCTGCATGGTGTTTTCTAAAAAGTCAATGACCTGCTTGACCTCTCTTGTTCCCATCTCCCACTCAATGCCAGCATAAATATCCTCTGTATTTTCCCTGAAGATGGTCATATCTGTCTTTTCAGGCTCTTTTAAAGGACTGGGTACTCCTTTGAAATAACGAATAGGGCGTACACAGGCATACAGGTCAAGTTCCTGTCGCAGGGCCACATTGAGCGAACGATGTCCCTCACCAACTGGTGTTCCAAGAGGACCCTTGATGGCAACTAGATGGCTTTTGATGGTTTCTAATGTTTCCTTTGGCAGCGAAGTACCTGTTGTCGCATACGCTTTTTCACCCGCCAAAACTTCCTGCCATTTGATTCGACGCTTTCCTGCATACACTTTTTCAACCGCAGCATCGATTATGGTCTGAGTACTCTTCCATATATCCTGACCTACACCATCTCCTTCAATGTAAGGAATGATTGGCTCAGCTGGAACCTGCAATTGTCCATTTATCATCCTAATTTTTTCTGACATCACTTACCTCTTTCCTATCGGGATATATGTGAGATTGGTCAATCCTTTGTATTGAGAACGAGGACGAATCAACTTGTTGTTTTTCTTTTGCTCCTGCACATGGGCAATCCAGCCTGCCATTCGACTCATGGCGAAAATCAAGGTAAAGATGTCGCTGTCAATACCTAGGACATGATAGACTGTCGCAGAGTAAAAATCTACATTGGGTATCAAGCCTTTTTTATTGCGAATGAAGTCTTCAACTTCTTCTGAAAGTCTAAAGAAATCCGCATCTTCTCCTCCTTCTGTCAGATCTTTCGCCATTTCTTTCAGGTATTTTTCCCTAGGGTCAACCGTCTTGTAAACGCGGTGGCCAAAGCCCATAATTTTTTCCTTGGAATCAAGTTTCTGCTGCAAATAAGCCTCTGTATCTCCGCTTTCACGGATGGCTAAAAGCATATCGAAGACGCGCTCGTTTGCCCCACCATGAAGCGAACCCTTGAGGGTACCAATGGCCGTGGTCACACAGGAATAGAGGTCAGCCAAGGTTGAAGCTGTTACTCGCGCCGCAAAAGTTGAGGCATTCAGCTCATGATCTGCGTGTAGAACCAAAGCCCTGTTGAAGGCTTTAACTTCTAGCTCGCTCGGCTCTTGCCCCTTGAGCATATAAAGAAAATTGGCTGCAAATCCCAAATCTTCCCTAGGTTCAATCGGTGTTAATCCTTGGCGCAGTCGCGCAAAAGCCGCGATAATAGTCGGTACTTTAGCCATGATTTGGATAGATTGATCATAGAGTGCCTCCAGGGTGTTTTCTTCTGCATGAACATTGTAAACTCCCAAGAGTGATACGGTTGAACGCAAGACACTCATCGGATGTAGGTGTTTGCGTGATTGAATCAAAATACATTGCTCTACTGCATCCGAAATCGCATACTCTGAGCGCAAGCTTTTTTCAAAATGATTGAGTTCAACCTGAGTAGGCAAGTGTAAATTCCAGAGGAGATAGATAACCTCCTCAAAAGAAGCGTTGTTGTCCATCAACTCCGACATGTCGTAGCCTGCATAAGACAAGGCATCATTTTCGATTGCACAAATACGTGTATCACAAGCAATCGTATCTTTCAAACCCATTGCATCTAACATATTAAGTCTCCTAATTTCTTCCTAACAACCATTGGTAGGATTCCCCCGTTCTGATAGTAACGAATATCCGCATCTGCATCAAAGCGCAGAATCGCTTGGAACTCCTTGTTTCCAGTTTCAGAATAGGCTCTAACTGTGACCAACTGTCCCACTAGAGGATTGTGAGGGAGGTCAATGTCATAGGTTTCAAAACCTGTTAAACCAAGACTATCCGCCGTCTGCCCTTCCATAAACTGAAGCGGGAGAACCCCCATCATCACAAGATTGGAACGATGAATCCGCTCAAAGGATTCTGCCAGCACTGCTTTCACCCCCAAAAGATTTGCTCCTTTGGCAGCCCAGTCCCGGCTAGAGCCCATACCATAGTCTTTTCCTGCGATAACTAGGCTACCGATTCCAGCTTCTTTGTAGCGCATAGCTACCTCGTAGATAGGGAGGATATCACCTTTATAGTAGCTCCACCCCCCGATTTTACCATCTGCCAATTCATTTTTTATACGAATGTTGGCAAATGTTCCCCGCATCATTACCTCGTGATTGCCACGACGGCTACCATACGAATTGAAGTCCATGTAGTCAATCCCTTTGTCCATCAGGTATTGAGCAGCAGGACTAATCCGAGCAATGTTCCCTGCCGGAGAAATATGGTCGGTTGTCACCGAATCACCAAACTTAGCAAGAACCGCCAGCCCCTTCAATGGTTTAATTGCAGATTCTTCTTCTAGAGCATCAAAGTAGGGTGGATTTTGAATATAGGTGGATGCCTCATCCCAGGCGTAATTTTTCTCCTGTCCCGTTGCAATCTCATTCCAGGCCTCACTATCTGAGAAGACCTGCTTGTACTCTTCCTCGAAAAGATCGCGGGTTACAAATCGCTCGATGTAGGCGTCCACTTCTGCGCGGTCAGGCATAATGTCCGCTAGATAAACCGGCTGGCCATCCGTATCTTTACCAAGAGGTTGACTGGTCAAGTCAATATTGGTCGTACCAGCCAGCGCATAGGCTACCACCAAGGGTGGGCTGGCTAGAAAATTGGCCTTCACAAGCGGATTGATGCGTCCTTCAAAGTTTCGGTTGCCAGACAAGACCGCCGACACCAGCAAATCTTCTTTGCGAATGGCTTCTGCTACTTCTGGCAACAAATCTCCAGAGTTTCCTATGCAGGTGGTGCAACCATAGCCAACAAGGTTGAAACCTAGAGTATCCAGATAAGTCTGCAAACCTGAATTTCGCAGATAGCCTGTTACCACTTTAGAGCCTGGGGCAAGGGAGGTTTTCACCGTTTTGGTAACTGTCAACCCTCTCTCAACCGCTTTTTTAGCCAGCAGACCAGCCGCTAGCAAAACATACGGGTTTGAGGTGTTGGTGCAGGAAGTAATGGCAGCGATGGCTACATGACCTGTTTGAATGGTTTCTTCCCCTGTCGAAAAGGTCACCTGCGCTGTTTTTTGAAGTTCGTCGACTCCTAGCCCAAAACCGCGAACTCCCACTTCTCGAACCAGACTGGCTTGGAATTCATTTTTCGCTTGGGCCAGTTCAATCAAATCTTGCGGTCGCTTAGGACCTGATATAGATGGCCCAATGTCGGACAGATCAATCTCAACAACCTTCGTATAGGTCGGTATTCTATCCTTATCGTAATAGAGGTGATTGGCTTTTGCATAGGCCTCTGTCAAGGCAATCGTTTCATCCGAACGGTTGGTCAGGCGCATATATTCCAAGGTTTCCTGATCAATAGGAAAATAACCACAGGTCGCGCCATATTCCGGCGCCATATTCGATACCGTTGCTCGATCCGCCAAACTCAAGGACTCCAAACCTGAACCAAAAAATTCCACAAACTTACCGACAACATTTTCCTGACGCAAGACCTGAGTGACCTTGAGGGCTAAATCCGTTGCAGTAGCAACCTTGGGCAAACTCCCCGTCAGCCGAACACCGATAACTTCCGGTACCGGAAAATACGAAGCTTCTCCTAACATAGCCGCTTCAGCCTCGATTCCGCCGACACCCCAACCTAAGACGCCAATACCATTGATCATCGTAGTATGGCTATCTGTTCCAAACATAGAATCCGGATACAGCACTCCATCCTTTTCAATCACCACATCACTGAGAAACTCGATATTCACCTGATGAATAATCCCTGTCGCAGGCGGAACCGCTCGGTAATTCTCAAAAGATTGCTCCGCCCACTTAAGGAATTGATAGCGCTCCATATTGCGCTCAAATTCCAGTTCAATATTTTTGTTCAAGGCATCGCTGCTGCCGAAGTAGTCCACTTGAACGCTATGGTCAATTACCAGATCAACAGGAATTTCAGGGTTAATCAACTCTGGATTCCCACCGTATTTGACTACCGCATCTCTCATAGAAGCCAAGTCAACCACCACCGGAACTCCGGTGAAATCCTGTAAGATAACCCGGCTAGGTTTAAAGGGAACCTCACCGAGAGGAGACTGTGCTTGATAAGAAATTAGATTTAAAATGTGAGATTTAGTAACATCAACACCATCTTCTTTCCGGATTAAACTTTCAAGCAAAATCCGAATCGTGTAGGGAAGTGTATAAATAGAAACTCCCTCATCTTGGCAAGCTCTGGCAATATCAAAATAGGCATATTCTTTATTTAAAAGACGCAGTTGGTTTTTGTATTGATTTCCCATTCAGTCCACCTCTATCGTTTTTGCTAATATTATACAGCGCTTTGTATAATAAAACAATCCACTCCTGACTCTTTGTGTTATATTTTATAACATTGTTTTATTTGTTTTTCAGACACAACAATAAGACCGCATTAGCCCTACAAAAAAAACAAGTTGAACAAAACCGCATGACATCAAGGTTTTATACTACATATGGTGTTTAACGTCCCATTCAGACACAATATTTAGTCTTTAAAAGTTGACTTTTCTGTCCTTTCATTGTATTCTATACTGGTGATTAAATTTAAGGAGAAAACTATGGTAACCGTTTACTCAAAAAACAACTGTGTCCAATGCAAAATGACCAAGCGTTTCTTAGAACAACACAATGTTGCCTTTAAAGAAATCAACCTTGACGAAGAACCAGAATATATCCAACACGTTAAAGACCTTGGATTTTCAGCTGCTCCAGTTATCGAAACTGGAACCGAAACCTTCTCAGGTTTCCAACCAGCCAAATTAAAAAACCTTGTATCATAAGGTTTTCGTCTACTAGAAACCATCTGGGTCTGTACCCACCTTATTACGATAGAAAGATACAGTTAATATGAGTTTGAAAGAATTAGGAGATGTGTCTTATTTCCGTCTTAACAATGAGATCAACCGCCCTGTTAATGGACAGATTCCACTCCATAAGGATCAAGAAGCCCTCAAGGCCTTCTTTAAGGAAAATGTTGTTCCAAATACAAAGCAGTTTGAGAGCATTACAGAAAAAATCGCCTACTTATTAGAAGAAAACTACCTTGAAAAAGAATTCTTAGAACAATACAGCCCAGCCTTTATCGAAAAATTGGCTCACTTTTTGAAGGAGCAAAATTTCCAATTTAAGTCTTTCATGGCTGCCTACAAGTTCTACAATCAGTACGCTTTGAAAACCAACGATGGTGCCTACTACTTGGAAAGCATGGAAGACCGTGTTCTTTTCAACGCCTTATACTTTGCTGAAGGCAATGAGGACTTGGCTATGGATTTGGCGAACGAAATGATTCATCTTCGTTACCAGCCTGCAACTCCAAGCTTCCTCAATGCCGGCCGTGCTCGTCGCGGTGAGTTGGTATCTTGCTTCCTCATCCAAGTAACAGACGATATGAACTCAATTGGCCGTTCCATCAACTCTGCTCTGCAATTGTCCCGTATCGGTGGTGGGGTTGGCATTTCCCTCAGCAACTTGCGAGAAGCCGGCGCACCAATCAAGGGCTACGAAGGAGCAGCTTCTGGTGTGGTTCCTGTTATGAAACTTTTCGAGGACAGCTTCTCCTACTCCAACCAATTGGGGCAACGTCAAGGGGCTGGGGTTGTTTACCTCGATGTCTTCCACCCAGACATCATCGCCTTTCTTTCTACTAAGAAGGAAAATGCCGACGAGAAAGTGCGTGTAAAAACCCTATCACTGGGTATTACGATTCCTGATAAATTCTACGAGTTGGCGCGTAAAAATGAAGATATGTATCTCTTTAGCCCTTACTCTATCGAATTGGAGTACGGTGTGCCATTCAGCTATCTGGACATCACTGAAAAGTATGATGAATTGGTAGCCAATCCAAATATTCGCAAGACAAAAATCAAAGCTCGCGACTTGGAAACCGAGATTTCGAAGCTCCAGCAGGAATCCGGCTACCCATATGTTATCAATATCGACACAGCAAACCGAAGCAACCCAGTTGACGGCAAAATCATCATGTCCAACCTCTGTTCTGAGATTCTTCAAGTTCAAACTCCGAGCGAACTCAATGATTCACAAGAATACTTGACTCTGGGAACAGACGTGTCTTGTAACCTTGGTTCGACCAACATTGTCAACCTCATGAAATCACCTGATTTTGGCCGCTCTGTCCGTGCTATGACACGCGCTTTGACCTTTGTCACTGATCACTCCCACATTTCTGCTGTTCCTTCTATCGAAAACGGCAACAGCCAAGCCCATTCTATCGGACTTGGAGCCATGGGGCTCCATAGCTATCTGGCTCAAAATCTTATCGATTACGGTTCAAAAGATGCAGTAGAATTTACCAATATCTACTTTATGCTCCTCAACTACTGGACCTTGGTTGAGTCCAACAATATCGCCCGCGAGCGCAAGGCTACCTTCCATAATTTTGATAAATCGAAGTACGCAGACGGAACCTACTTTGACAAGTATGTAACTGGTGATTACCAACCAAAATCTGCTCGAGTAAAAGAACTCTTTGAAGGAATCTTTATTCCAAGCGGTCAAGATTGGGCTGACCTCCGTAGAAAGGTTCAGGCAGACGGCCTCTACCATCAAAACCGTCTGGCCGTTGCACCAAACGGATCTATCAGCTACATCAACGACGTATCTGCTTCCATCCACCCGATTACCCAACGGATTGAAGAACGTCAGGAAAAGAAAATCGGTAAAATCTACTATCCTGCTGCAGGTTTGGCAACAGAAACCATTCCTTTCTACAAATCCGCCTATGATATGGATATGCGCAAGGTCATCGATGTCTATGCTGCTGCAACGGAACACGTTGACCAAGGCCTATCATTGACCCTCTTTATGCGTAGCGACATTCCAAAAGGCATCTATGAATGGAAGAAAGAGAACAAGCAAACCACGCGCGACCTCTCTATCCTTCGCAACTATGCCTTTAACAAGGGAATCAAGTCCATCTACTACATCCGTACCTTTACCGATGACGGCGAAGAAGTCGGTGCAAACCAATGTGAAAGTTGTGTGATCTAAGATGTAAGGGCGTTAAAAGGACACAGCAAAAATAGGAAATACCATAGAGATGTCTTGCATCTCGTAGGGATTTATCTTTTTTGCCAAGTCCTTAGCCCGAACTCAATTCCAACGTAGCAAGTTTAGCTGTTGATAAATCAACTAGCTAAACTACGCTAACCGCTAATGGCGGATTAGCTAGCTACCTTACTAACTTCGAAACTGAAGATGCAATTTCTTCAGTTTCTGCGTGTCGTACAACACTACCGTTCATTGATGCTAAGGCATTTAATGAATGAACGGTACTGACTATATATCAGTACCTAAGTGGCTTACGACCTATCCAGAGAACGTCCTTGGGGCGTTTTTTAGAAGAAAATATGATACAATAATGTAGATAGTTCGAGAAAGAAGAAAGAGAAAAACATGGAAACCTACTACAAAGCCATAAACTGGAACGCCATCGAAGATGTTATTGACAAGTCAACCTGGGAAAAGTTGACCGAGCAATTTTGGCTCGATACGCGCATTCCTTTGTCAAATGACTTGGATGACTGGCGTAAATTGACTGCTGAAGAAAAAGACCTCGTTGGCAAGGTCTTCGGTGGGCTAACTCTCCTAGATACCCTACAATCTGAAACAGGGGTTCAAGCTCTGCGCAACGATGTTCGCACACCGCACGAAGAAGCTGTATACAACAACATCCAATTCATGGAGTCTGTCCACGCTAAATCCTATTCTTCTATTTTCTCAACCTTGAATACCAAGTCTGAAATTGAGGAAATTTTCGACTGGACGAATAGCAATGAGTACTTGCAGAAGAAGGCAAAGATTATCAATGAAATCTATGAAACAGGAACACCACTTGAAAAGAAAGTGGCTAGCGTTTTCCTAGAAACCTTCCTCTTCTACTCTGGTTTCTTTACTCCACTCTACTACCTTGGAAATAACAAGCTGGCCAACGTCGCTGAAATTATCAAGCTGATTATCCGCGACGAATCTGTCCACGGTACCTACATCGGCTACAAGTTCCAGCTGGGCTTCAATGAGTTGCCGGAAGAAGAACAAGATAAACTCCGCGACTGGATGTACGACCTCCTCTATCAACTCTATGAAAACGAAGAGGGCTATACGGAGTCTCTCTATGACGGAGTTGGTTGGACAGAGGAAGTGAAAACCTTCCTACGCTACAATGCCAACAAAGCCCTGATGAACCTCGGACAAGACCCACTCTTTCCAGACTCAGCAGACGATGTTAACCCTATCGTTATGAACGGTATCTCAACTGGCACATCTAACCATGACTTCTTCTCACAAGTCGGCAATGGTTACCTGCTTGGCGAAGTGGAAGCCATGCAAGATGAAGATTACTTGTACGGATTATAAGATTAAAAGCAGATTTCAATTTGGAATCTGCTTTTTTGCTTAGGACAGGAAAATGACCAACAAGTAGGCAATCAGATTATTGACTGCATGTAAGGCCATAGGATAACGAATGTCCCTTCTGCTAACATAGAGCCAGGCCAGAATAGCTCCTAGAGCAAAATAAATCAAGAACTGCGGCAAGGTAGATGGGCCATGAACCGCACTGAAGAGTGTGCCTGAAGTTGTAATATAGAAATAGACTGTTTTTCTATTAGCCATCCGCGGGAAGAAATAGGTCGCTAAAAATCCGCGAAACAAAAGTTCTTCCAGTATAGGTGCAAAGATAACCACTGCTAAAAAGGCATGGAAAGGAAAGTCCTTGATAAGAGCAACGACCGTCTGTTGGTTATTACTTTCAGATATAGGAACCAACAGCTGAAAAATAAAGAAAGCTACATAAGTTAGAAGTGGTAAACTGATTTTCGTCAACCAGCTATCTGCCAGCCCAAACTGAACTTTTTTGCGAGGAAAAAGCACTTTCCAAAGAAGAATGGTCAATCCAATCAACAAAACAAACCCAATGATAGAGGATATTAAGGCGGCCTGCTCCAAAAGTTCAACAGGGAACCCTTCTGTTACTGAAATGCTTGTAACCGCAATTGGACTCAGCAAAAAGCCCAGAGCAATTTGAAACGCCAGAAAATATAGGAGCAACAAGCCACCATTTTTTAAATACTTCATATCTCAAATCCTTTCTATATCTTTTTTATATTAGAAGCATGATTATCGCACCCAAAAGGTTATTGAGAAAATGAAGTCCGATAGCATATTCCAACTTACCGCTCATGCGATACACTATCCCTAAAACCAAGCCCATACCACCGTAGATAACCCAACTGCCAAGATCAGTGGGAACATGAATCAAGCCAAATAAAATACTGCTCACTACCAAACCTAGCCAGGATTTTTCTCCAAAAACCTTCCCCATGATATAACCACGCAAGACTAGCTCTTCGATAACAGGAGCAACAAAAACAGTTATAAGAAAAAGAACAATTGGAGATAGGGGCAGAGAATCAAGCACTTCCTGATTGAGCGTGTTCCCTTCCAAGCCATATTGAATAAATAGCAGAACCCCTCCTATCATCTTGACTAGATAGGTGGCTAGAAACCCTAGCCCCAGATATTTAGCTGCTTCTCCTCCTCTTAATGAGCCTTTGGGAGCCAATAAGTTAACTTTTTTAGCTATCCAAATCCCGGCAATAGTAAGAGCAGGTAGCACGAGGCAAGCCAGAAGAGTTTTCAGCAGACTGCTTCCTCCGACCATAAATGGCAATAAGATAAGTTGCTCTACCAGCAAAATCCCCACAGCCTGTAAAAAATAAATAACGGCTTGTTTCTTCTTACTCTGTTTTTCGACCTGAATCATAAGTATCTCCTTATTTTTTTGTTTGATTATACTATTTAAAATATTTTCTCACCATCTGAATATTCATGATGTTGATGTAACTATGTAGGAAGGCAACGATAAGGTAACCAACAATTTGTGGTTCCTGAAGTATGAATGACAGGAAGAACAAAGCAAGATACAAGCCCGGCAAAATAATTTGATTGAGGGAGAAGACAATTTGGAAACTCATCTCATAGTTAGCCTGCTTCTCCCCTTCATCCATGGCTTCGGCAAAATCCTTCATTTCTTTAACAGTAGCAAAGGCAGATAATTTGTACTGACGAATTTTTTGGGTCAATTTCAAGATTAGCGGCTGAGCAATGAAAAGCAGTAGGAAGAAGACCAAATCAATTATCGAAAAGAATAGGAATGAGTCCATATCAGATAAGTTGATTTGAATCCCTAACCCTATGTTCAACAGAGTTAGTGACACAGCGACATTGAAAAAGATGGTTGCATATTCTAAACTACGATACATTTTTTTATACAAATCATCGACGACATCATCCTCTTCCTCATCGGATTTTTCGTAAGCTCCATACAAGCGATTGGCTGTCAGTCCAAAATAGATAGCAACCGCAAAGGCGATGAGATTACCAATACGAGTAACGAGCAACAAGCTCTCTGTACTCATAAACTCTGGCAACCCATTTTTATAATGTGCCATCCCAAAAAATCCCACCAGTCCCCCAAGAATGGCTCCGGCCAACATGTATAAAGAGAACCTAACCCATCTTTGCGTTGTCGAAAGTTGTTTCCCTTGTTTCATTCTTCCACCTCCACCAACTGAAAAACATTCTCCAGCTGTTCTTTAAAAATTTGCGCAATCCGCATAGCGATAACTACTGAGGGCGTGTATTCCCCCCGCTCAATCAGGCTAATGGTCTGCCGAGACACTTCTGCCAACTTGGCTAACTCTGTCTGATTGAGCCCATCTCGCGCTCGCAATTCTTTGAGGCGATTCTTTAAGATATATTCCATCATCTGCTCCTTGTTACACTTGATAGATTAGAAGGCCTGTTTCTGTATCTTCTACTAGGATATTCCCTTTACCAAACTTTATCAGCAAGAGATAGGTATAGTAAAAATCACCGATACAGCCTGCTGCATGAAGACTAGCTATGATAGTGTAGACAATAGGGCTAATCTATCCCATCACTAAGGCAAATGTCAACCCCAAGGAAATAAATACAAAGGGAGCCAGACCAATAATAAGCATTTTTCCTCTGCTATATAAAGAACCTGGACTGGTTGCATAGGCCATCCCCGATTTCCATTTAAAACCGAATTTAACCTTGTTCTGTGGCATAAAGACCTTGAAGAACAGACCATGAATCAGCTCGTGAATACTCAGCAAGACCATCATAAAGAGGAACAAAAAGAGAGTTTCCCAAAGTCCGAAATAAAATTGAACTTCCTGAATACCAGTAATAGAAAAGCAGATAAAAGAAAATAAATGCAAAAACGGCAGAATCAATAGGAAAGCAAAAATATTGAGCCATACGACCATTTTTTTGTTCTCCATAATGTTGACTTCATAGATAAGTTTCATGACAATTCCTTTCTAGTTTGGAAGACCCAAACAATTGATTCAAAAGCTCGATTTAAAGCAGCTCCTTATTTCAATATCATTGTAACACTTCTTTTTCTTTTTGACAAGTATCTTTGTCAAAAAAATAATAATTTTTGTCAAAAAGTTTATGAAATTTGTCAAAATGTAGTAAATTATGGTCAAAACGACTGAGATTCTCTACAAAAAAAGAAGCAAGATTGATTACTCTCGCTTCTTTTCTCGAAAGACAGGATGACCGTGTTCCCACATGATGATTTCTAAACCAAACCACTTAGCATACTTTCTTTTGTAGGCCTGTAGCTTTTCATACATTAGAACAAATAAAAGAAGAATGACTATGAAAAATACTCCTATTATCACTTCGCCTGCATTCTCACCAATCAGCAACCTGGCCACCTCAACAACAACCATCGTGATTAGAAGAAGGCAAGGAAAACCAACAGAATGAATCATTACAAAGCCTGCATAATACAGCAGCTGGTGCTTTCTACTTCGCTGGGCGTATTTCTTTTTATAGGCTTCGTCTATTTTTCTAAAACGTGGGTAGAGAATTTCCTTGCTGCCATGTCCGATACGTCCCATTTCATCCAAGGCATAATAGCCCAACAAACGGCAAATTTCATAGTTGATAAACCGTAAACTGAGATAGGTAGGAATAATGAGAAGAAGGTTCCATATCTGATAAGATACCATAGAAAATATGAGCAATGCTGCGATAACTTGCAAAAGAAGATAAATAACTAAAATCACGTTTTTATTATACCAAAAAACTCCTTTATCCATGGGATAAAAGAGTTTTATTGTCAGATTATAAGTTTTCAGCCACGCTGTTCAGTAGGGCCTGGATAGCCGAAGCATCGCTACCACCTGCCATAGCCATGTCTGGTTTACCGCCACCGCGGCCTGCTACGATTGGGGCAAGGACTTTGATGAGGTTGCCCGCATGGACATTGGCTGACTTGCTGGCTACAAGGACATTGACCTTATCGCCAATGCTTGCTACAAGGACAAGCACATCTGAGTAGTCTTTTTGCTTCCAGTTATCAGCAAAGGTACGGAGGGCGCCTGCGTCTGATACCTGTACTTGACTTGCGATATAGCGGATACCTGAGCTTTCTTTGACATCTTTAAAGACATCTCCTGCAGCGGCTGCGGCAGCTTTCTCTTTGAGGGCTGCATTTTCTTTTTGCAGTTCACGCAACTGTTCTTGCAGGCTCGCTACTTTATTTGGTACTTCCTTGATTTGAGGTGACTTGATGGCTGCGGCTACTTGTTTCAGGGCATCTTCTTGGTCACGGTAGGCTAGGAAGGCTTCACGGCTGGTTACAGCGACGATACGGCGAGTTCCTGAACCGATTCCTTCTTCTTTCAAAATCTTGAAGATTCCAATTTCAGCTGTATTGGCAAGGTGGGTACCACCACATAGCTCAACAGAATAATCACCAATAGATACCACACGGACTTCCTTGCCGTATTTTTCGCCAAAGAGAGCCATTGCTCCCATTGCTTTTGCGGTGTCAATGTCTGTTTCTACTGTCACAACTGGAATAGCTTTCCAGATTTGCTCGTTGACTTCTTCTTCGATACGACGGAGTTCTTCTGCCGTAACCGCTTCAAAGTGAGTGAAGTCAAAGCGGAGGAAATCTTGTTCATTCAAGGAACCAGCTTGCGTTGCATGCTCACCGATAACATTGTGAAGGGCTGCGTGGAGCAAGTGAGTTGCGGTGTGATTTTTTTCAACGCCACGACGACGATTGCTGTCAATTTCAAGCGTGTACGTTTGACCAACCGCTAGATTTCCGACAACTTCTGCTGTATGAAGCGGCTGACCATTCGGCGCCTTTTGAACATCAATGACACGTGCAACCAGATTGCCAGCCGCATCCAAAATAGAGCCATGGTCAGCAACCTGTCCACCCATCTCTGCATAGAAAGGTGTCTGTTCAAAGACAAGCAGAGCTTCTCCGCTAGACAAACTATCTACGCGAGCATTGTCCGCCACCAGAACAGACAGGCTAGCTTCCAATCGTTCTGCTTCATATACGAAGACAGACTCTTCGGTAATACCTGCCAAGGTTTCGTTTTGCATGCCCATGGAGCCACCCTTGACAACAGAAGCACGCGCTCGCTCCTGCTGTTCTTTCATGGCGGCTTCAAATCCTGCGATGTCAAGGGTCATGCCACGGTGCTCTGCCAACTCCTCTGTCAATTCCACTTGGAATCCATAGGTATCATAGAGTTTGAAGATGTCGCGACCGTCGATGACATTTTTTCCTTCTGTCGCCAATTTGTCCATCAGCTGCTCTGCAAACTGTGAGCCTGTGTGGATGGTGCGAGCAAAGGACTCTTCCTCACTCTTGACAATTTTCTCGATGAAGGCCCGTTTTTCAAGGACTTCTGGGTAGTAGCTTTCCATAATATTGCCAACTGTTTCGACCAGTTTGTATAAGAATGGTTCAGTGATACCCAAGCGGTGACCGTGCATAGAAGCCCGACGGAGCAAGCGGCGGAGAACGTAGCCACGGCCCTCGTTACCTGGAAGAGCACCGTCTCCGATAGCAAATGAAAGGGCACGGATATGGTCTGCGATGACCTTGAAACTCATATTGTCGCCATCTGGATTGTAAACCTTGCCAGAAATTTTCTCTACTTCACGGATGATTGGCAAGAAAAGATCTGTTTCGAAGTTTGTCTTAGCTCCTTGGAAGATGGCTGCCAAACGTTCCAAACCAGCACCCGTATCAATGTTTTTGTTTGGTAATTCCTTGTACTCGGAACGAGGAACAGCTGGATCAGCGTTGAATTGTGAAAGCACAATGTTCCAAATCTCAATGTAGCGGTCATTTTCAATGTCTTCTTGCAAAAGACGTACCCCTAAGTTTTCAGGATCAAAACTTGGACCACGGTCAAAGAAGATTTCCGTATCTGGGCCAGAAGGGCCTGCACCGATTTCCCAGAAGTTATCCTCTAAAGGAATCAAGTGGCTTGGATCCACACCGAGTGCCACCCAGCGATTATAGGAATCAATGTCATCTGGATAGTAGGTCATGTAAAGCTTTTCCTGCGGAAAGGCAAACCACTCTGGACTTGTCAAGAGTTCAAAGCCCCACTCAATCGCTTCGTCACGGAAATAGTCACCGATAGAGAAATTACCCAACATTTCAAACATGGTATGGTGGCGGGCAGTCTTACCGACGTTTTCAATATCATTGGTCCGAATGGATTTTTGGGCGTTGGTAATCCGTGGGTTATCAGGAATAACTGAACCGTCGAAATATTTTTTGAGGGTTGCTACACCGGAGTTAATCCAGAGTAGCGTCGGATCGTTGACCGGTACAAGGTTTGCTGACGGCTCAACAGAGTGACCTTTTGATTTCCAGAAATCCAGCCACATTTGGCGGATTTGAGCGCTTGACAAGTGTTTCATAAAAATCTCCTTTATTCTTCTTTAAAATATAATGTTTAGTAGGATGAGCAGGGCAATGAGGGCAAAAAATATATTGACGGCGTAGCGGTAATCCATGGCGACTGCTACGGCTAAAATCGCTTCTTCGTACTGCTCGTTGTGGATGGTAATCTGGCGATTAGAACCCATGTTTTGAACAGTAGCAATCAGTTGATTGTCCTTGGTCATGGTGACATTGCCACTGAAAAAGTCTTGTTGAACAGCAATCTGTTCTTCAATCAAAAAACTGCTGGTTAAGGTGGTAAATTCTTGGTTGGAGGCAAAAATTTTGGTCTTTTGCTCAAACAACTGATGAGTCAGACTAGCGAATATGTCATTGGTTGAACGGTAAATCTGCTGGCTGGTACTGAAGATAGAGCCTTGAATCCGATAGGCAGGTTGAAACTGTTCATCAAAGATGATTCGACTGTCACTAAAACTCAGTTCTCTGCGTTGAAATGTATAGTGTTTCATATTCTACTCCTTCTTCTAAGATGAGGCGGCGCTAGAGGCTACTGCCGCTCTTTCTTTCACAAAATCAATGGCAATCACTAGAGAAATGGCCACATCGGCGTACACATCCTCATAGACTTCGACATTGTAAGTTGACATCAAAGCAAACCATTCCTGAGAAATACGGGCGACTTCACGGTTATCAGACAAAAGACTGAAATTCATATCCCAAAAATCACCCTGTACTTCCAAGCCCAAATCGGCTATCTTATAGCGATCCTTGAACCAGGTAAACTCTTTTTGGATGGTAAAACGACGCCCGTCCTTCATGGTGACAGTAAATCGAGGTAAAAACCAAGACCACTCCTCCTTAATGTGGCTGACAGGCTGGCCCAAGGCGTCTTTGACTTCGTACTCCTTTAACCAGCGAAGGACAGAACCTTCTACCTGATAACCCAAACTTCCCAGTTGGTCGAAAATTTCAAAGCGACCACCGAGCGACCAAAATTTTTGCTTGATGCGGAATTGTTTCATGATGCCCCCTTTCCCATCTAGCCAAAAAATGACAAGAACACTAACGAAGGGCGAAAAACCGCGGTACCACCTTCATTCAATGAACTTGTCATTCTTATTGATGTATGAAATTGTGAATCATTGAGTAGCAAGATGTTTTGCTTAGATGGCTCGCAGCAACCGCCAATTTTCTGAACTAAGGGATAAAAGATCTATTCTCAATGTTTACTCGCTGTCAGACGAGCTTGATGAACTTGTTGAACTTGATGAGCTTGATGATGTATCAGACTGAATGTATTGAGAGAGAAGGTTTTGGAAGGCTTCGTCTTTCACCTTAACATTCGCATTCTGCAGAGCTTCTGACAAAACATTGGTTACAAAGGTGCTGTCACTTTGTCTTTGTGCTACGATGATTTCTTTCAAGGTATCTTTGTACTCTTTCCAATCAGTCGCTTTTTCTGTCTTGCTGTTCAATTTAACAACATAGTAGCTGGTTTGGTAAGTCGTCATGTCTACCACGTTGACTACAGAAGCTCCTACTTGACCTGGTTCAAGGGCAAAAATAGCCGTCTGAACTTGGGTCGGAACCGTTGTAGACGTTGAGTCAAACTTAACTGTTCCGCCATCTTCTTTTGTTGCAGTATCAGTTGAGTTGTCTTTTGCCAATTGTGCAAAATCAGCACCTTCTGCTTGAGCTGCAGCAAGGACCTCTTTAGCTTTTGCTTCATCGTCCAACTTGATGATTTGCGCCGTTACCTCTGGAGTGTAGGCTTCATACGCCGCCTTATAATCTTCATCTGTGATGTCTTTTTCAGCTGCTTGTTTGAGGGCGTACTCTACCAATAGGTTGGTGCGGATTTGCTGTTTGAATGTTTCGCTGGTCAAGCCAGCAGAAGCCAGAGCAGATTCAAAGGTTTCACCGAGTTCTTTTGCTTTCTTGTCGTATTCTGCATTCACTTCTTTTTCTGTTACTTTATCACCATACTCTGCTTCAAAGACTTCCGTCACAACCATTGAGAGCAAAACTTGCTGAGCAGCAGAGTTGGTTTTTACTTTTTCATAGAATTCAGATACGGTGATGGTCTGACCCTTCATGGTAATAATATCTTTATCAGCCGTACTTGAACATGCCGCAAGCGTAGCAACCGCAAGAAGTGTCACTGCACCTGCAAGAAATTTTTTAGTTTTCATTATGAATACTTCTCCTTTTTTCGTTAACTAAGACATTATATCACAATTCCTTAAAAATTGCTTAAATTATATCGCTGTCTAATCTAAGGTTTTTCTCATTTTTTCGTAGCAATAAAAGACCGTCACTCATAGATACCAGACTGGCTGTCAAACCCGGATGGGTCAGGGTTGCGTCAAACAATCGATGCAATCCTTTATAGATGGTTCGCTGGCCTCTGCGTACTTCCTTCATATCCCGTGTCACATCTCCGCCTTGGAAAATATCATCGAGAACAATCAAGCCTCCCACTTTAACTTTTTTTAGAACTTCTGGCAAAAAGACAATATACTTGGATTTGGCCGAGTCCATAAAAACAAAATCGTAGTGGTCATCAGGAAGCTCAGGCAGAAGATCCATGGCTTCTCCTTCCAAAAGCTCAATCTGCCCTCGACTATCGTACTTGGCAAAGTTATCCTTGGCAAACCCAATCATCTCCTCATTGCGGTCAATGGTGGTTATCTGGGCCTCCGTGCTGTTTTCAGCCATCAACAAGGCAGAAAAACCAATGGCTGTACCGACTTCAAGAATGTGCTTAGGCTGCAAGGTCTGCATGAGCAGACGGAAAAAAGCTACTGTTTCATGGGGAATGATGGGGATATTTTCCCTACGGGCAAACTCTTCTAGTTCTTTCAGATACCCCGTATTTTGCGCCTGTCTTGTCCGCATAAACTCCACAACTTCTTCCTTCACAACAGGTCGGCGCATATTGTGGTTTGCGTTTTTACTATAAGATTCAACCATACCCAACATTATACCATATCACGGCTGAGATTGTCAGGGCTTAAAGCCAGAAAAAACAGGCAGGGAATCATTCCCTACCTGCATATCAAGAAATTTCTTTGGCAGCTGTCACCTGAAAACCATTTTTCTCAGCCAAGGCTTGAACCCTCTGATAAGCCAGCGCTTGGAGAAAGACCAAACTGTTTTTCCCTGTTGCGTTTTGAAGCAGAAGCAAATGAAAGCCTTCATCTGCTAATTTTTCTTCCACCACAGTCGCCCAAGCAGCCAATCCTGCTGCTGGCTCAAGGCCTTCCCTATCCAATTTCAGAGAAACTCCAGCCTTACGAACAGGGGCCAGCCGGTCAAAACGAGTCATAAAGTCATCTAATCCTATCTTCTGATGGCAAACCATGGCATAGCCATAGGCTTCTAATAGATAGCTCAGAATCAACCAGAGATTATCCTTTTCGGACTCTCCGATATCATCCAGAAAATTGTCAAAGGCTTCCGCTGAAAGAACACGCTCCAACTGATCAAGAATTTGTTCTGGATCAGCAGCAAAAACAACTTCCTTGAGATGGGAATAAATCTCTTGATTACTGGCTGAGAGTATGTCTGCTAATTCAAAAATATCCTGTAAATTATCTTCTGTAATCATACCTTTCTCCCGGTATTATTTTGGAAATCTCCAGATGATATGAGGGGCGACACTGCTCGCATATTCATAAATATCATTAAAATCTGCACCCGCAAGCCCATTTAAGCGAAGACAGGCCAGTTGAACATCCCCTTTTCCCATAAACCGTACTTCCCGCCTTGGCAAATACTGATAGACGCTGTAAGTTGCCTCTATGACATAGTGTACTTGCGTCACTTCATCCCAGCTGAAAGAACGACTAGAGCCAAACAGACTTTCTCTAAGAACCACTCCCTCAGGACTTACAACCAGCGCCGGAGGTTGGCGCTTGATTAGAAATGCAACTAAAAATGCTACGGCCGCTAGTAGCGAGCACAAGAGCGCCATTATAGGCTGATTAGCCTGACCAGAGGGTTTGGTCATCAGACCGATAGCGAACAAACTAGCAACTCCTCCAATCATCAGTGGAAGAAAGAAAGAACGGTTATAGGTTTTCATCTTACAAATGCACACCTTTCTCAACAAGAGCTTCCAACTCTGTCAAGCGGGCTTCAAAGACCTTGAAGGCATCATTGAGATAGTCTTCCTTGGTCATGTCTACGCCTGCTTTTTTCATAACTTCAAGCGGATAATCAGAGCTTCCTGCCTTGAGGTAATCTAGGTAGTTTTCCTTGTCTTCTGGACTACCATTGACAATCTTGTCTGAAAGAGCTGACGCTGCCGCAAAGCCAGTTGAATATTGGTAAACGTAGAAATTGTAGTAGAAATGTGGAATCCGCGCCCACTCGTACTGGATTTCAGGATTGTCTTCCGCAGAAAGTCCATAATATTTTTGGTTGAGTTCTGCATAGAGCTGACTGAGGAAATCTGCTGTCAAAACTTGACCTTCTTGATCGGCCGTATAAATTGCTTGCTCAAACTCTGCAAACTGGGTTTGACGGAAGACTGTCCCTCTGAAACCATCTAGGTAGTGGTTGAGAATAGCAAAGCGTGTCTTATCATCTTCTACTTCTGACAAGAGTTTCTCTGTCAGGAGGTTTTCATTGGTTGTAGAAGCAATCTCTGCCAAGAAAATAGAGTAGTGACCATAGACATAAGGCTGGTTCTGACGGGTAAACATAGAGTGGAGGGAATGACCTGTTTCATGAATAAGGGTATAGAGATTGTCCAAGGTGTCCTGCCAGTTGAGAAGCATAAAAGCGTTGGTGTCATAGGCACCTCCAGAATAAGCTCCCGAGCGTTTGCCTTCGTTTTCATGGACATCAATCCAGCGGTTTTCAAAAGCTTCCTTAACAATCGCTGTGTACTCATCACCAAAAATGGTCAGGGTATCCGCAGCCTTGGCTAAAGCGTCTTCGTAGCTAAACTTGTAATCCGTATCAGACAGCGGTGTATACATATCGTACATCTTGAGTTCATCAATTCCCAAGAGTTTCTTACGCAGATTGATATAGCGGTGCAAGAGCGGAAGATGCTTGTTAACTGCTGAAACTAGTGTTTCGTAAACAGTTTCTGGAATGAAGTTGGCAGAAAGAGCTGCGTGGCGAGCTGAATCGTACTTGCGCAAACGAGCTTTTAGGTTATTGACTTTGACATTAGACTGCAAGGTCTTGGCATAGGTATGCTGGAACTGCTGGTAGGTGCCATACATTGCCTCATATGCTTCCTGACGAACTTCACGGTTCTTAGATTCCATAAAGGAGATGTAGTTCCCATGCGTGAGCGGTACTAGTTTGCCATCTTCATCTGCTATTTCTGGGAAGCGCAGGCTGGCATTGTCTAAGATGGAGAAGGTTTCAGACGGCGCTTCAAAAATCTCACTCGTTGCAGCAAGCACTTCTTCCACTTCCTGAGATAGGACATGAGCTTTGGCTGCCAATAGTTTTTCAAGCTGGTGACTATACTGGCAAAGTGCTGGTTCTTCTTCCTTGAAGACAGCTAACTGCTCTTCGGTAATCTTCAAAAATTCCGGCTCATAGAAGGCAAAGACCTGCTGGAAGGCAGAATAGAGCCCGATAGCCTTAGCTTGAAACTCCTGATACAGCCCTTCACGTGTATCTTGGTCGTTTTTCATGGAAGCATACACATAGAGCTTCTCAACCCGACGCATCAAGTCGAGCTGGGTTTCGCTGATGTCCAATAAGGTCTTAGCTGAATCAAGCAAATGCCCTGCAAAGGCCTTAGCTTTCTCCGTTTCCGCCTGCAAATCAGCAAGCTCTGCTTCCCAAGCCTCATCTGTTGGGAAAATAGTGGTCAAATCCCACTGGTATTTTTCTTCAATTTCATGACGTTGTTTAGACATAATAAAAATCCTCCGTACTCATTATTTTAACATAAAAACTTTCTGTCTTCCATTGAAAAGTGAGGGATTTCATTTCCGATTGAGATAGACACTGGGAGGTACAAGCACTTGTTGATCTTTGTTTTTTTGTTGCTGGTAAAAGTCTTCAAAGGCCTGATAAACCGGAGCCAAGTCCTGATGGATCTGGGCAAAGCCATGTTCGGATTGGGGCAGACGAATCTGGGGATAAAAATCTGTCACTGATTTACTCAGAAGATTTTCCCCTTGCGCATAAGCCACCGCCTGCAACTGCATCCAATAAGGGTTACGGTATTTGAGCTGCCGCGCAATATAGGAAGCAATAGTCCTATCCTGTCGCCCTTCAAAACTAGCAGGCCTTTGTTGGGCGTAGGGCGAGCGCAAAATCGTCAACAGCCTACCTTGATGAAAAGGAAAACGCTTGGTCACATACTGAAGCCTGCCACGCAGGTCTTGATGGATGAGATAATGTAGCCGCAACTCGTTCTTTTTGTCATCTAGTTCCCAAAGATAAAAGCCCATATTATAGCTAAATGAAAGAAATTGCTCCTGTAGCTTGGTCAACCGCTTGCCTAACCAAAGTTCCTTACCGAGAAGCCAGAGAACTTGAACCCCCGCCTCTTGATAGGATTTCGTTCGTGCCTGCAAACGTGAAATGGACAGACTAGAACACTGAACTTCCAATGCCAAACGATGATTGACCAGCAAATCGGCAACCTGCCCCAAGTCCGGCAAGCACTTTTCAAGCTCAACCTCATCGTGAGCGTTCAGCCAGCTATACAAGCTAGATTTGAGCATCAGGTGCTGGTCCGACTCATTCTCAGAATAATAGGCACAATCTTTCAGACTGATGTGGGCAAAATGCGGCCGCATAATCTTTCTCTTTTTCAAACGCACCGCACCGCCGCAACCCGGACAGCAAAAAGAGCCCTGTGGCGCAGTATTTTCCAAAAGATTGATAATCTGTTTTTTCTCATTCATAGCTACTAGCATGGTTGCTCCTTGACCGAATTTCTTCCCTATGGTAAAATTGTATTTAAAAATTAATTAAGGAGATTCATTATGTATACACCAAAAAGCAAAGTTCCTTTAATCCTCGGGATTCTGTCCATTGTTTTAGGACTTATAAGCCCTATTGTCGGTATTATCATTGGTATTGTTACTTTGGTTCTTGTTCAACAAAATGAGAAATCAACTGAGCATATTTTCAAGACTGAAAAAATCTTAGGTATTGTCGGTATCGTTGTTTCAGTCCTTAACTGGATTGCAGGTATCTTTCTTTACTTTTCATAATGAGGGCAATGGATGTAACGTGGTTGCATCCATTCTGATTTTTTGTCACAATTCTCCTCTATCTATCCGTTCGGAATTTGTGATAGAATAGTGGAAAGGAGATGCCAAACGGGAAAAAGACGGTTTTGTTTTGCAGTCCTTTGAAGCAGGTTTTGCGGAGAAATATTATGAGGACTGTTTTACCAAGCCTTCCGCTGAAATTGATCGCCTGACGGGGAGTTCGGGAACTTATAAAAAAGAAGAGGTTGTCAGCTACTACAACCGGATTGTCACTGACCCTGACCGCTTTGACTTTATATTGATTGCACCTGACGGAACCTTTATCGGCGAATCGGTCATCAATGAACTAGATAGGGAAAACAGCACTGCCAACTTCCGTATCGTCATCTTTGATGAGAGTTACTTTGGCCTAGGATTGGATTCTTGGGTAGTTGAGAAAACCAGGTACTTTGCTTTTGAGCAGGTTGGCCTACACCGCTTGGAACTGGAAGTTTTTTCCTTCAATCCACGCGCCAAACGTGCCTATGAAAAAGCAGGCTTCCGCTTATAAGGCATCAAGCGCGACAGCCAAAAGACAGCGGACGGCTACGCAGATACCCTTATCATGGCTATACTAGAAGATGAATGGAAAGCACTCAAAAAACCAGCTGATTAGGCTGGTTTTTGTTGTTCTATTACCCAATCTGACTGCCATTTGGCACAGACGGATCTACGGTTAATAATGTCAAATTGCCCTCGTATTCTGCGGAGAGAATCATGCCCTGACTGAGCAAGCCCATCATCTTGCGCGGTTTGAGGTTGGCGACGATTTGGACTTTCTTTCCGACCAATTCCTGCTCATTTGGATAGAATTGGGCGATACCAGAGAGGATTTGGCGGTCTTCTCCATCACCAGCATCCAGACGGAACTGGAGCAACTTGTCAGAGCCCTCCACCTTTTTGACTTCCTTGACTTCCGCCACGCGGATTTCTACAGCGTCAAAGGCCTCAAACTTGATGGCTGCCTTTTCATTTTTGAGCTCGACATCAGCTGGGTTCCACTCTTTTTCTTCCTCTTGGGAAAGGGCAGAGCCGACACCCATTTGGGCCTGAATATAGGCGATTTCTTCCTCCATATCCAGACGAGGGAAGATAGGGGTTCCTTTGGCCACAACGGTCAAACCAGCTGGCAAGCCAGCAAAGTCCAAGCCTTCCAGAGTGGCTACCTTGTCCATGCCCAGCTGCTCCATGATGGCATCCGAAGTGGTCATCATAAATGGCTGGATCAGGTGAGCTATCACCCGCAGACCTGCTGCCAAGTGAGCCATGACCGCCGCCAACTGGTCACGGTCCGCTTCTTCTTTGGCCAAAATCCACGGTGCGGTTTCGTCGATGTACTTGTTGGTACGGGAAATGATATTCCAGACAGCTTCCAGAGCCCGAGGATAATCCACCGCATCCATCTGCTTCTTGTACTCAGCGATATTTTCAGCTGCTACTGCTGCCAAATCCGCATCAAAGTCGGTCGCTTGAGCAAGGCTTGGTACTTGACCGCCAAAATACTTGTTAATCATGGCAACGGTCCGGTTGAGGAGGTTTCCAAGGTCATTGGCCAGCTCATAGTTGATACGACCCACATAGTCTTCTGGGGTGAAGGTCCCATCAGAACCGACTGGCAGACTACGCATGAGGTAATAGCGAAGCGGATCCAAACCGAAGCGCTCCACCAGCATTTCTGGATAGACCACATTGCCCTTGGACTTGGACATCTTGCCGTCCTTCATGACAAACCAGCCGTGGGCCACCAAGCGATCTGGCAACTTCATATCCAGCATCATGAGCATGATGGGCCAGTAGATGGAGTGGAAACGCAGAATGTCCTTGCCCACCATGTGGAAGACTGTCCCATTCCAGAATGTGTCATAGTTGGCGTGGTCTTCTTGACCGTAACCAAGGGCCGTCGCATAGTTGAGCAGGGCGTCAATCCAAACATAGATGACATGTTTGGGATCAGATGGCACTGGCACTCCCCAAGTAAAGGAGGTACGCGATACTGCCAAATCCTCCAATCCTGGCTCGATGAAGTTCTTCATGATTTCATTCATACGGCCATCTGGCTGGATAAAGTCAGGATGCGCCTTGAAAAACTCGACCAATTTATCCTGGTATTTGCTAAGGCGAAGGAAGTAGGATTCTTCTGAAACCCAGGCTACTTCATGGCCAGATGGGGCAATGCCTCCAATGACCTTGCCAGATTCGTCACGGAAGACCTCTTCAAGCTGGCTTTCTGTGAAAAATTCCTCATCCGAAACCGAGTACCAACCGGCATACTCACCCAGATAAATATCATCCTGCGCCAGCAATTTTTCAAAAACATCTGCCACTGCTTTTTCGTGGTAATCATCTGTCGTGCGGATAAACTTGTCGTAAGAAATGTCCAGCAGCTGCCAGAGTTCCTTCACTCCAACCGCCATCCCGTCAACGTAGGCTTGCGGTGTCAGACCAGCTTCTTTTGCCTTTGTCTCAATCTTTTGACCATGCTCATCCAGACCTGTCAGATAATAGACATCATGACCCATGAGACGCTTGTAACGGGCCAAGACATCGCAGGCAATGGTCGTATAGGCAGACCCGATATGAAGCTTGCCAGATGGGTAGTAAATCGGCGTTGTAATGTAAAAAGGTTGTTTCTTTGTCATTCTATTTCCTTTCCGCGCTAATGGAACGCGTTTTTGATAACAGTTTATTATACCAAAAAAACATGCTGGGCGCATGTTTTTTGGGTTAATTATTTGTGCCAGGATGTTATCTGCCATTCCTTGGTATAAAGATCATATTTGAACATGTTGTAGTGAGTTTTCTAGTCAGATTGTTCTTGAACTTTCCTCCATTTTCGGATAAATAGTCCTACTATCAAATAAAGAATATTTGGAACAAGCCCTACTGAAAGCGAAAAGAGGGTAGCCTGCTCTTTTTCTACAACCACTATTCCTAATAAAAGCAAGGGATTTATGACAGCATCTTCCATAGTATGCATAATGACTAATGGCCATACGGATTTCGTCATTCTAAAAATTTCCGTATACATGACAGTCCAACATGTAACGGTTAATAGTCCAACTAAGAAAAAGGTCAGTCTTCCAACAGGCAAAGTATTATGGATTTCACTTTCAGATAGAAATATCATAATATAAGGCAAGTGCCAAAACCACCATATAAAACTTACAAGTAAATATAATGTCAAATCAGACAATTTTAATTTTAAAAGTTGATTTGTAAGGTAGGCTCTCCAGACTGATTCCTCAAATATATTTTTTACAAATTGATAGATAACCTGTGTAAACAAGATGCCAAGATATGCTGTCATGCCGATGTTTACATTGGCGAAGCGGATGCTCTGTGTGAATACCCCTAATACTATAACAAGGAGAGTAATTGATGGGTATATCAAAAAACTCAGCAAGTATAATTTTTTATTGTGTTTAAAGTTAAGAGAAAATCCTGCATGCTGCCAACCATCGCCTCCAAAAGTTCGAAGAAAGATGGTGCATATTAAGGGAGAAACTAACCATATCAGCATTCCAAGGGAACCATTACCTGTTGCTGTTCCCATATTCTCATAGTTAGCCTGACCAGTAAATTGATCAACAAGATAACCTATCCATCCACAAATGATGCTAATGACAGCAAAGATGATAATGTTTCGTTTGATCTTAGATGTTTGGTTCATATTAGAATCTCCTTTCACTTAAAACGCCATATTTCTTAACCTGTCATATACTAGTATGATTTTGAACCAGCAGCAATCACGCGGAAAATCATGGGGTAGGGATGTTTGCTGAACTGATTGATTGTTCCTGTTACAAAGATATCCTTCTCTGGACAATAAAAAGCAAAACTCCCTGTTATGCCACTGTGTCCACGAATCTCTCGGACCCCTGCAAAAAAGACCGACAGGATAGGGCTCACGGTTAGCTGCATCATGCCGCTGCCGTATCTGAGCGGATGAAACTGAATGGGGCGAAAGGTTGGATTGCTGATATGTGTCGGTGAAAAGAGTTCTCCACCGAAAAAGGCCCTGATAAAGCGCATCAGTTCTCTGTTGCTGGTCACAATACCACCTTGATAAAACTGGCTAGCTAAATACTGCTGGCACTTTACAATATCTTGCCCCTTATAGATTGGAGCAAGGGATTCGTAGCCAGTCGCCCAATGAGTTTGTTGGAGGTTTAAGGGCTGGCAGACAGCATCATCTAATAATGACTCTGGGGACTTGCCAGTCACCGCTTCTGCTATTTTCCCCAAAAGCATAGCATTGACATCAGCATAGTAGGCCCTCTTTCCACCGAGGCTGGATTTGGAAGATAAAGTTGATAAGATACCAAGCGCCTCATCCCATTCCACACGCCGATCTTCCTCCAAAATACTATCCATCAAGATTTTACCGTTAGTCTGGCGATCTGTTTCGTAATTTGGAAAGCCCGAAGTTTGATCGATCAGATGTCTAACTGTGACCAATTCGGCATGAGGCAGACGATCTGTCAAGTCCTTGGGAAGAACTTCAGTCAATTGCGTGCTGTAGGTCAGCTTTCCTTGATCCAGCAATTGAAAGACAATGGTGTCGGTATAGAGTTTTGAAATACTGGCAATGGAAATGGGCGTATCGATGTTCAGGTCGCCTTTATTTTCCACTAGAAACTGACGATTACCTTGATAGGCCAGCAGTGTTGCATGATGGATGCTTTTATCCTTTAAAAAAGCTGTCATCAGAAGAACCTCCAATCTTTTCATTTATTCATTTTCAAGTGTTTTTCCTTGAAATTCTTAAACCAAGCAAGATTAAAAGTAGCAAGATCGATTCCGTACTCTAGGGTTGCAAGACTGAATTGACTATAGTCATCCACAACCTGTACAATATCTGAAGTGTTCTTTATTTCACAAATACCATTCAGATAGACAGTGTCCTCCCTGAAATAATCTATCGCCTCTGATTTTTGAAGTTCAGGCATTAGGCTTTCTTTCATTTCTTGCAAAGTCACATAGTCTTCCTGCAAAGACGCAATCAACTTGTCAATCAGGTATATCCGCTCCTCTTGTGATACCAGCCCCATAAACAAAAATTTTCCAAGATCCATATTTTTGGTTTTGCCCATGTCGATGGGGACTTTTATCCATTGAATCAGGCTTTGACGACCTTCCTTAGTAATGGCATAGCGTTTTTTGAACCTGCCGTTTTCAGTAACCTCATCATAAGTCACATAGCCGGATTGCAGCAGTTTTTTGAGAGCAGCTTGAATGCTTCCCAGACTGTCGCTGCACATAGATTGAAAATGTTCTCCAATGACACTCCTCAGCTCATAGGCCGTCATTCTTCTCATCATAAGAATGCCTAAAATAATGTTATTCATTCTTCTTCCTCCTCTTTATATACCTAATAGTAACATAACTTTTCGATATAATCAAGCAATATAAGAAGTCACAACAAGCAAAAAACATGCTGAGCGCATGTTTTTTGGTATTCGGCTCTCAATGGAAGTTTCAAGTATCATGATAGGCCCCTAAACACCTCAACTTGAATTCGACTGCTGTCTATTCCCTTGGCTGAAAGAAAGACTTTCAAGCCTTCCACATCATCGGGCTGTCCGGCCAGGAGGTAAGTGGCTTGAGTCCCATAATGGTCAATAGCTTGCGCTAACTGTTCTTGGCTTTGGGAAAAGCTGGCGCTAGTTTGGTAAGTCAGCAGTTCTTGGTTAGCAACCAGCTCTGCCAGTTCCCCATCAAAAACCAGCACTCCTTTATCTAGGTGACTGAGGACAAGCTCGCGCTTACCAGCCCATTCTGTGATTATGGGGCGTATAGCAGCGATGCCAACATCAGAGGAAAAGCAGACCAGCGGACTAGCATCCTCTTTCACTTTTAAGGTTGAGGACAGCCAGCTCATCTGGATTTTCTCCCCCTTATGCAAAGAAGTCAGGGCTTTCTTGAAAGCACTGCCGCTAGTGTGAGTAAGAATCAACATTTCATTCTCATCAGGCGTTGAGGCGATGGTCAGCCAGCGGCTCTCCTTGCTGTCAGGCAAGGTAAACTTGGCATAGGAACCTGGATCCCAGACCAGATTTCCAGGTTTTGTCAGGTGAATGAGAAAAAGGTCGTCAATCAGATTCTCAATGGATTTGACCGACAAATCAAGGCTTCGGTCAAGATAGGCATAGACTCCCCAGCAGGCAAAAAGCCCCACTGCAAGAATGGATAGGATAAGGATGAGCATAACTGTCTCCTTTCGTCATTCTAGCGCCAAAACTTTAGGCTCAGCCAGAGCGCAAGCCCAAGGACTGGCACAAAGCCAATCAGCTTGATAATCAGGTCCGTATCAGGTAGGCTGTAAATATAGAGCATGGTCGCCACCACTGCCAGCCAAATTCCTACAATCTGCAGGATAGCTGGCAATCCAGTCATCATACAAAGTCCCATGGCCACTAAGAGCAAGCCTCCAGTCGCAAATGTCATAAAATCAGGGCTCATCAAATGAACAGGATGTAAGTTCATGCCCCAAATCACCACCAATATTCCTGTAACTGCAAGCGCCATTCCGGCAATCGTAAATCCACTCATGTGATTTCCTTTCTGTGTGTTCATGATGTTCCTCCTTTTTTTGTTGGTGAATGAATATTGTCCAACATTCATTCATTTGTCCTTAAAAAATAAAGAATAAAGCTTCTTTATTTAAAAATTCCTTTGACAAAGTTGGTCGCCAGAGTCTCAATGGTCTGGCCAATGGCCGGAAAATCATTTTCCGTGATGCGCATATCCATGTAATAGAATAGTTGGTAAACCTGCAGGATTTCCTGGATTTTTTCTTGGGAAAAGCCTTCAGCCAGCATACGCTCTGTAAAATGCTGGATCAAAAACTGATGAAAGGTGTTCTCCTTCTTGCCGTTTTCGGAGGCATAATAGGTACGTAGATAGCCCGAGATGGATGGGTTGTACCATTCCGACAGGATTTTATTGGGGGAAATCAGCCTCCTAGACCAGGCAAAGAGCTGCGTCACTAGGTCAACGGCTTCCCCCTGCCAATCGATCTCCTCCATCATCTTCTGGCGAGTCCGCTTGTTCTCCTCTATGTAAACATCCAGAAAAATGGCTTCCTTGGAATCATAGTAGTTATAAAAAGAACCAACGGCCACCTTGGCCTGCCGAGCAATTTCAGAAATCCCTGTTGCCTTGTAACCCTTTTGACCAAAAATATCCAGGGCTGCGGCTTTGAGAGCTGCTTTCTTATCTTCTGTCATTGGATTCTCTTTTCTTTTTGATGGTGAATGAACATAGTATTTTATTCATTCATATTGTAGCGCTTTTGAAATCCGATGTCAAGTATTTTCTCAAAATTAGATTTCTCCCTCCATTTGTCCTTAGTCCGCAAGTTTGTGGTATACTAGCATGTAATGTTTTGAAAGAAAGAGGTGTCCTATGTTTACAAAGAAAAATATCCTGATTCATCTGTTTTTCCTGACCATTTCCGCTGGTTTACACCACTACAATTTAAGGCAACCTGATTTGATGTGGAATATGTTTTTGGCTTTAGTAGCACTCGATTTCGCCATTTTGTCAAAGGCAAACAAGGGCTGGGCCATCAAAATTTTGTCGGCCCTTCTCTGGCTCTTCTTTTATCCTAATACCTTTTACATGGTGACGGACATTGTCCATATGCACTTTACCAGTACCGTTCTCTGGGAGCGGGAAAGCATGATTCTCTTTATGCTGTATGTGCCTAGCATCTTCTTTGGGGTCATGGCGGGTGTGGAGAGTCTGCGTCAGATTTTCGCCAGTTTTGAGGTCAAATTCTACTGGCTAAGACTGGTCTTGATAGCTGGCCTGTCTTTCATCTCCAGTTTTGCCATCCATATCGGCCGCTATGCACGACTCAATTCTTGGGACATCTTCACCAGACCCATGGTCGTCGTCCAAGAAATGCTGGCCGTCATCTCCTGGGCAGCCCTGCCCTTTATCCTCGGCTTTACCTTTATCTAGATCATGGTCTTGGTCTTTGCGGAGGAGGAATGAAAATAAGGAAACAGTTTGCGGCTGTTTCCTTTTTTTCTTATTCTATATAGAGCTGTTCAAGCACATCTTCTAAGTCAGCAATCAAGTCTTGATGAAAGTCTAAATAATAGGTTTTCTGGTCAGAATCTGGTAGTTTTTCAATGTCAGCTATAATGTCTCGATAGCGCTGAAGAATTTTCTTACCAGCATCTTTATCTATTTCATCAATTTGCCCATGACCTGCCGCAATGTCATCCAAATCGTCATAGGTTGACAGCATGGTTTCTGTCCACTCACGCTTGTCCTTGTTGAGTGTGACGATTTTATCCGTTAGCCATTCCTCATAGCGAGCTTCTTCAGTTATTACATCCCTTTGAAGCGGTTGGCTAGAATTGACTTGTACTACTTCTCTGCTTGGACTGAGGTAATTTCGATAGAACCACATGACAAATAGGACAGCGATAAGGATATTAACTGGGAAGACAAAACTGAGTGTAAACAGCAAGGTAAGCCATAAAATCAGCTTCACATTCCTTACCCCTTTTTCTGCTCGTCTGTTCTTCTCTTCCCAATCATCCAGTATAGACTGGGCTTGAGCAGTATATTCTTCAACCAACTTCGCTAGTCGTAGCTTTTTCTCTGGGTCATCTTCCAGCTCCATAGCCAAATAGGCTTGATTCATGCGGGCTCTGGCTGCTTCGTAAGCTTGGACCGTCCCCAAATACTCCGCATTGCTATTCATCTGATGAAGGATACGATTTGTTTCCCCTTTAATAAAAGTCCGATCGCTTGGTTTTAAACGACGATAAGCCATAGGCTCCCTCCCTGTTTATCCACAATATACTACCATTTTACGATAGGTTGCTGTTTTGAGCAATGGTGATTGACAGCTGAATTGCTAACTCGTTGAGATGACTTATCCCTTCACAATTTCAAGGAGTTTTTCATAGGAATCAACCACATCATATATGTGATCATCTGCTATCAAGCCATTATTCCTTAAAGCTCTAAAGTGGGCTTTGGCACACTCAATCTTGGCCAATTCAGCTCCCTTCAACTGCAATGTTGACATAGAACCCTTGGTCTCCGCTACAAAATAGACATGTTTGACGGTTCCTTCACGAAAAGCAATAGCCCAGTCAGGATTGTAGTCTCCTAGAGGTGTGGAAATCTTAAATTTGCTTGGCAACTTAGTATAGACCATAACCTCTTCGAATTGATCCAACTCTTCTTTGAACTTCTGTTCCGTATCCGAATCAACCTTCACATAGTTATACACCCCTTTTTGCGATTCTAATAAGCGTTTGTCCGATAGCTTCCCGCTTTCTGGATTGTCTGTAAAAACAGAAGTGTCAAAGGTTTCTTCCAGAATATTATAGCGGATATGCTCAATCACCTGACTCGCCTTTTGCTCATTGATGAGTCTGCTAGCTTGTTGGATAAATACCTCAGGATTATAGGCGAACATGTCAAACTTGCTTGGTGAGATCTGTTTCAGGATATTTGCAACTGTTTTGCGTTTCAACTCCGTGCGACTGGCGATTTCCCCCAGCAAATCATAACGTAGTTGAATAGAAGACTTGTCCAATTCAGCCTGACGCTTGCCGTCCTTATTGACCTTGAAATCCAAACCTTGTTCAGCCTTCATTTCCCTTGCCTCAGCCTCTGTAATCATATAGCTTGGCTTTTTGACAAAAAGAGCCTCATTCAATGCCTTAACAGATTTTTCAATCAACTCCTCATCGTCAAACTCGACATAATATGTGGACTTGTGATGAATGCTTTCCCACAGATGCTTAAACTCTTGGCGGTTATAGTTATCATGATTGATTTCTCTTGCAAAAACAACTTCCGAATCATTTTCACGCTCAATCTGGTAACGATTGGCATCGTAAATCGTTTCTAGAATATCTTTTACAGCCACTTCATAACCAGCCAGATTTTCAGATAATGTAAACTGATTGGTATCATTTTGTTCAAAATAATTTGAGGTCAAATTCCCCTTGCTGTCAATCATGTCCTGCTTGATGAGCTGGAACTCAATTTCTTTTGCGAGTTCTTTGGTAACCGTCAGTTTTTGACCAGCTTCATTTTCCAAGACCTTATTGACAAAGAGATCTACTTCCACCTTACTTGGTCGGTCAGCCAAGATCTCCTTGAGTTCTCTTTGCAAGTTCTTAGCAAAGTCTTCATAACTTTCATTGGCAATGACGGTCAGTTTGTTAATGTTATGAACATCAGCTCCTAACAGTTCCTCATCCTGACGGACACCTTTTTGGTCAACAGCAAGACGCATCCCACGACCAATCTTTTGCCGTTTTTCTGTCTCCGTACCCGTATTTTTCAGAGTACAAATCTGGAAGACATTAGGATTGTCCCAGCCTTCTTTGAGGGCTGAGTGGGAGAAGATAAAGCGTACTGGCTCATCAAAGGACAGCAGACGCTCCTTGTCCTTCATAATCAGGTCGTAGGCATCCTTGTCGTTGGACTGGTTGTTTTTCTTCTCAGTTGCCGATTTGTAGTCCACAAACTTGACCTTGTCCGATTTTTTCACCTTATCAACGGAGAAATAACCTGCGTGAACGGGATTGCCTTCCTGATGATTATTTAGATAGTGCCAAAAGTTGCTGCCATGGAGGTTTGGATCGGCCAACAAGGCCTTGACCTGGGCTTCATACTCTTCTTCAAACATCTGGGCATAGGTGCCATTGTAGGCATCATTTTGCTCGTCGTAGCACTTGTACTTGGCAACTTCATCGATGAAGAAGAGGGACAAGACCTTGATACCTCGTTTATATAGGCGTTCTTCCTTTTGCAGGTGACTGGCAATGGTTTCCCGAATCTGAATACGGCGAATATCATCTTCGTTGGTTTCCCCAATTACTTCCCCAACATGGAGTTTGCGATTGGCCCCAATTTGAATAGAGTTTTCTCCCTCACGCGCATCAAAATGGCTCAAGGTCCAGCCATCCTGATAGGCTGGTAGGTTGCCTGACTCTTCATAAAGGCCAAAAGGCTCCTCAACTAGCTTGGTCACACGCTTGATGGCACCTGCCTTGGTCCGCATTTCAAACTCAATCCGAGCCTTGGGAGCTCCTGATTTTTGCGGGATAAGTTCTTGCAGGTAAAGGTAGCCTTGGGTTCCTGTGGTAGCAGTCTGCTCCACGGTCTTCACCGCAATCTTCTTAACCAACTTTTTATTATAGGCGTCCAAGGCATCCAGACGATAAATCATATCGTGCTTGTCCTTATGAGTCGCTGAATAGCGGAGGGTAAATAGGGGCTTGAAGTCCTCCAAGCGTTCTTTGGTCTTTTTCCCCTCGACCGACTGAGGCTCATCAATCATCAAAATGGGATTGGTTGCCGCGATGACATCGATAGGCTTTCTCCAGCGGAAACTTTCCTGCTCGGTATGAATCCGACGGGCATCTGCGCCAGTGGCGTTAAAGGCCTGTGAGTTGATAATCATGACCTGAATGTCCGAGGAGTTGGCAAACTTGTCCAACTCTCCCAAACGGCTCGAATCATAGATAAAGTAGCGTGGCTTCTTGCCATACTCCATCTGAAAGTGGTCAGCCATAATCTCAAAGGACTTGAGCACGCCTTCCCGAATGGCAATGCTGGGCACCACGATGATAAACTTGAGCCAGCCATACTGCTTGTTAAGCTCCATCAGGGTGCGGATATAGGTGTAGGTCTTGCCAGTACCTGTCTCCATCTCAATGGTTAGATTGTAAGAAGGACGACCGTTCACCTCTTGAACAGACAAGGTTTCGGAGGGTTTCAGTCCATGGCGGAGCTGCTTTACCCGAACCTGCTGGCTGATGATGTCTTCTGATAACTGGATAGGCGCATTGCGAAAACCGATAAAATTCATATCTAGTTCCGCAACTGCCCCTTGGCCCTTATCCATGTGGTAGTCAAAACCACTATGATTGCCCTGACCAGCAAAAACATCCACAACAGAGGCCACCGCATCTAACTGAAATTGCTGCTGCTTAAATTGAAGTTTCATCCCCTACACCACCTTCACTTTGGTATTTGGTGCTTCTTCTTTGAAGATTTGGCCTAGGTTGATTTTGGCTGCGGAGTTGGCAAAAGATTCGTCCTTGAAGACAGCACGAAGCGGTTCTTCTTTAGCAATTTGACGGAGAACATTTTCTGAAATCTCATCTGCGAAGCAGGCAATCAAGGCACCGTCTGCCACATTGTAAACGTCCGTACCGTCAATCTGGGTTTTAGCAATTGGAAGAGATAATTCCATACCCCAAGTCAGCATAATCTGAAAGAGGAGGTCAAGGTCTGTACGACCATCTTTGATGTTGGAAACACTGTCAAAAAGACTGTCTTGGCTAAAGCTATCTGGTGTTTGGCTGACATCCTTGAAGTTGGAAGTGTCCAGCTTATAAGCCCTGAAACCAAAGTCTTGCTGGCCGACAGTTTCTGGATGTTCTTCCTGAATCTTTTTAGTAGCCCGACGGATCCGCTCACGAGAAATCTGGTCGATGGTTTCATAGCCAGCCTCTTTGGCAGCCGACTTATCTGCCACCTGCTCGTCTAGCGTACAGAGAATATACTTACGATTGCCACCGTCTTCTGCGTTTAATTGCATAACGGCATCAGCTGTGGTTGCAGAGCCTGCGAAGAAGTCGAGGATTTTTGATTCCTTTTGCATTGCATATTTTATTAAATCCATGATAAATGGCACAGGTTTCGGAAAATCAAAATATTTTTTATTTCCAAATAACTTGTTTAGTTCTGGTGTTGCATTAAAATTAGAAAATTCTTTTTGAACATGGTCTAGAGTCGTATAAGGATTCGATGGCACAATTACATTATCATTATTATCCCGAAATTCATATGATTTAGCATAAACTTTCCACTTATTACCTTGTTTCTTAAAAACTAGGTAATCGTTATCTATTCCCCACTTTACTTTATCTTTAGACCATCTAAAAATCTTTGATTTATCATGGAATCCCTCACCTGGCCAAATATCTGTTCCATCCGGTGCTTTAATGGCAAAATTCAATCCATCAGAATATTGTAAACTTCCTTTATCTAATTGAGAAATATAATATCGCCCACGTGTATTAACATACTCATCTTCTAATGGATATAGTTTCTGTCTTTCCGTTTCTGATTTTTTTCTTCTATTGAGAATACATTTTGTTATACTTTTCGAGTATGATAAACAATATTCATGATAATCAGAAACTTTTGTTGAGTCTTGCTTCCCTGAATTTATTGTCCTTCGAATGAATGTACCAACAAAATTCTCCTCCCCAAATATCTCATCACAGATAGCTTTGAGGTTGGCTTGTTCGTTGTCGTCAATGGAGATAAAGATAACGCCACTGTCTTTAAGGAGGTTGCGGGCGAGGACTAGGCGGGGGTACATCATATTGAGCCAGTCGGAGTGATAGCGGGCGGAGGATTTTTCATTCCTGGTCAAGCCCACCCGTTGCAAACCGTCCTCATCTCGCAGGTCCATTTCATCTGATAGTTCTTCCTCGCTCATCTGGAATTTATCCGAGTAGACAAAGTCCTTGCCTGTATTGTATGGCGGGTCAATGTAAATCATATCAATCTTGCCCAGATAAGACTCCTGCAAGACCTTGAGGACTTCCAAGTTGTCCCCTGTAATAAAGACGTTCTCAGACTTGTCAAAGTCAACACTTTCCTCAAGATCTGGGCGAAGGGTCTGGGTCGTCGGTTTACCTGCCTCCGCAATCGCTCCGCGTTTGCCGACCCAGGTAAACTCATAGTACTCCCGCCCCTCAACAATCTCTCTTGAAAGGAATTGGCGTAGCTTGTCAAAGTCAATGGCTGGACGCAACCTGCCATTTTCATCACTACTTTCTGTCAGAACCTCAGGAAAAAGCTGACCAATTTTTGCAATATTGTCTGAAAGAATATCTTTTGAAGTCAGGTCTAGCTTTTCAACTTGAGTGTAGTCTCCAAACTTGTGCTGTGCTGTGCTGTGCTGTGCTGTGCTGTGCTGTGCTCATGGTAATCTCCTTTTCTTAGGCTGTCAAGCCTTTTGTAGGTTAAACTATAAAAAATTGTCAAACGATAGTAGATTGTGATATAATGAGTGTGAAAAAGGGATTGAGCGCCAACTCAATCCCAGTAGAACCGCTTTAAAGACGGTGGTTCGTGTTATGCTAATTTAGAAATAGCCGTCACTCGCCAAAGTTTTGACGGCTATTTCTTTTTATCAACATCCCTGAAGATTTTATAGCACAAACCTATCAAGGCGATGGTGAAACCGCCAAAACTCAATAGAGTTTGCACCACTTCAAATGCTGTCAAAAGATTGTTACCTCCTTTCTATCAGATTTTGATGAATTGCACATGGGCATCACCGTCCTCTCACTCAGAAAGTAACCACCGTCTTTCTCCCAAATTCATTCATGAATATGGAAGTACTTTTCTACTGTTCTATTATACCATATTTCCCACAGGTTTACTGTGGGTTTTTTAATTGTTCGATTTCTTTTTGCAAGTCTTTATAGGCTTTTTGTAACTCCATTTGTTTGCGCATGGCCTTTTCAGCAAACATTCTTTTCTTTAGCTGTACTGCTTGTTTTTCTAAGTTCGCTAAGAGTTTGGTTTGTTCGATTCTGTCCTTGACAGAAGAGGGGCCTTTTACTAATGCTGCTTTTCCGACTTGATTGACCAAATTTTCATAAAACTGGTCTAGGTCCCGTTCTTGATAGGTCAATACTAGGGGCTTATCGGTTTGAAAAGAACGGATAATTTTAAAATTCCGTCCTTCTCTTGACTGCGCCAGCTTTTCCTTAAAATGAATCAAGATTTCCTCGTGTCCATCTGGAAAACGGAGGATGAATAGGCTATATTGTCCTAGCCTTGTATCGAGTTCTGCTAAGAGCCGACTGGCATAGTGGGGAGTTAGGAGGTCAATGGACAAGACAATGATTTGTTGGACCGTTTTTCCTGCTGGTATGGAGAGGGTTTTTGCATCTAGCTGGTGAGTCAGGTAGATCCCTTCTATCTGTTGTCGGAGCAATTGCTTGTCTGCAGGAGTAAGGCCCAGCTGGTCAAAGAAATCACTGTTCCCTTTTAGATAGGGTTTGTATACGGGCCTTGGACTTGGTAATCTGCTCGCGGCTGGAAAATTCTCCATCCTAGTCCTCCTTTTTTAAAACTGTGAAGAAGGCCAGAAGTTCGAAGTCATCACTGCCTTCCAATCCTGTATTCAAAAAATCAGTCACTCCCGTGGCGAACAGGGAATCAATAAAACTGGTTTCATCACTCTCAACCAAACTGTCCAAGCTAGACTGGAGCAGACTGGAATAGTGAGCCATATTTACACCATCGTTGGTTGCTTGATTGTACTGGGTTACCAGGTCTGTTTCTGGCCTGTCTTTACCTTTTGTGATATATCGAATATGTTCTAATAGGGCCTTGGTATCCGCAACAGAATAGACCGTTTTTCCCTGACTGTCCACATAGACCAGATAATAGGGATGGAGTCTGTTTTTCTTGCTGAGATTGGTCTTATTGGCAACATTTTTCAGAAGAAAGATGGCTCCTGTCGGTTCTTCTACTCCAGCTTCCACAACGGCCTGTATGCCTTGTGGCATGTCGGCTAACTTTGGATGCTGTTCAAGGTAAGCGATCAAATCCATACGAAAATCTTCCAGACCCAAGTCCATGATGGAAATTCCCTCGTTCATCTCTTCTAAGTCTACGACTTCTGATTGCAGACGTTCCAACTGTTTTTTTCGATAGTTGTTTTCTTCTATTTCCTCATTGGTAAGAACATTATCATCGGCGGTCGATGTTAACACGGAAATCTTCATCCGAGATTCCACACGAGCTTTGAGGTCAATGTAGCTATCCAGTTCTATATTTGGCCAGAAGTTGACCAGCTGAATAACCTTGTTTTGACTGCCAATGCGGTCTACACGGCCAAATCGTTGGACAATTCTGACTGGATTCCAGTGAATATCATAGTTGACCATGGTGTCGGCATCCTGCAAGTTTTGACCCTCGGAGATGACATCTGTCGCAATCAAGATATCAATTTCTCGGTCATCATCAGGGAAAATAACCTTTTTGTTTTTGGATTTTGGTGAGAAATAGGTCAAGAGTGTATTGAGTTCCTTGTTTTCCAAGGGAAGACTGCTTTTATATCCTTTACTGCCAGATATTTGCGCTGTATGCAAGCCGTACTTTTCCAAAGCATATTTGCTGATGTGTTTGTAGAGATAGTCTGTTGTGGTGGCAAAGGCTGAAAAAATAATCAGCTTTTGATTCCCTGGATTGATTGGATTTTGTACTTTATCATCAATCAATTGCAAGAGGGTTTGCAGTTTTTGGTCCTCTTGGACTGATACTTGCCTTATTAGGTCTTCCAATTGGGTCAGGACTGCCTGGTCTTTTTCAAGTTCTCGTTTCCAACTGACATAGTCCATATCTTCCAGTTTGATAGCAATCTTTTTCCCTACGAAGAATTCAGAATTGCTATCTTCAATGTCAAAATCATCATCAGACAAGACTTGAGTTTCAAGAGTACCTGAACCACCTGCTGTCTGATAGGCGTTGATTTGCTGTAAGGTCTTATCAACATAATCCTTAACCACCTCTACCAAGGTATAACGAAAGGCTTCTACCGAGCTTTCCAACCGCTTGAGCAGGTTAATCATCATCAATTGCTTGATACCTGTCTCTCGTCCTAACTGAGTAAGGCTCTTCCCTTCTTCTTTATCATATAGAGCCCTTTTTGACGGATGGATGTGCAAGCTGGGTTGATAAATGGTCAGACTAAGTTGGTCCAGCAATTGGTAAATGCGCTTGTAGGTAATATCGCTTCGGTTTACCGTTAAATCCGGATAATAATTGAGCGGTTTTAACCGTTCTGGAAAATCTCCGATTGTCTTCCTATCATAAAATTGTCGAATGTGTTTACGGCTTCGAGCTATGGTAACAGAGTCTAACACCTTGAAAAAATCAAAGTCCAGTTTTTCCAATAAAGCTGCCGTTGTCCTTTCTTGAACAGGTAATTCTGCCCATTGATTGTAGGCCAACTGGGCCATTCGGAAAATATCATTGACAGAGGACTTGGTTTCAAGTTTGGCATCTAGTTGGGCAGCATTCCCTTCATAGGCTAGGGCAAGCTGATTTTTCAGGTCATTAAAGCGGTTGTTAACAGGTGTTGCTGACAGCATTAGAACCTTTGTTGGTACACCGCTTTTGATAATTTTGTTCATGAGCCGTGAATAGCGGTTCTCTCGTCCATCTTCCAGGTCTGCATCAGATGAACCGCCGTTTCGAAAATTATGGGATTCGTCTATAACAACCAAATCATAAGTATCCCAGCGGTTTAGGGCCAAATCAATGCCGTTGGATTCCCCCTTATCTCGGCTTAGATCCGTATGATAGAGGACATCGTATTGGAGATAGCGATCGTAAATCGGATTATTGACATAATCATGGCGGTACATATTCCAGTTATGTTCTAATTTTTTGGGGCAGAGAACCAAGATACGCTTTCCCCGATAAGCATAATAGGTCATCACCGCCAGTGCTGTAAAGGTCTTTCCTAGACCAACCGAATCCGCCAAGATACAACCATTGTAACGTTCTAATTTTGCGATGAGCGACTTGACCGCATCCTTTTGAAAATCATAAAGCATATTCCAGATTTTCGTCTGCTTGTACTGAACATGCTCATTTGGAAGCTGGTCTTGATTGATATCCTCTAAAAATTCGCTAAAAATATGGTAGAGCATGACATAGTAAAGAAACTCAGGGGAGTGTTCTTTATGAGCTAGGGTCAGATTTTCCAGCACTTCTTCTGTCACATCACGAAAATGTTCATCATCTTCCCAGTAACTTTCAAAATTTTGGAGATAGGTCAAGCTTTGAGGTTGGTGGTAAAGATTGCGGCTCGATTTGAAGAGGGAATTTTCATAGCCCAACTCCTTGCGATCAAAGTTTTTTAACTTATCTACCGAAACAATCTGGCCATTGTTGATTTGGATGCCATTATCAATTTCTTCATCCACATTGATAGATTTGAACTGGACCTTTCTGCGAACCCAGTCTGCACATTCTCTGGCTAAGGCTTTCTGGGTCAGTTCATTCATCAATTTTAACTCATATTCTGCTCCAAAAATGGAGGATTCTCGCTTCTTTTTAGGGATAGCATATTCTCGATATTCTTTTGCGAACTCATCGGTTGTAAAGGTAGGACTTGTAAAGATAAACTTCAGTTCCTCTATTTGCTCCAGTTCCTCTTTTAAGGATTGGTAGGCAAACATAGAAAAAGTAGCGGCAGCCATCTTCACCTTGCTCCCAGTTTTTAGTTCCTTTTTGAGTTCTTCTCCTAGTTTTATCGTACGGTTATCAATTTCCATTTTATTCTCCTGAAAACGGTTCATTCATCCTCACATTATACCATATTTCAAAGTATTCTGGACAGACTAGGAGAGGATTTCCAGTAAAAGTAGCTTACTAGCTGAATTTTACTTTAGCCTCCCACTTTCTCCCCGTCATCCTCCTGTCAGACTTGGTCTGGTTGGGCCTATAAGTTTTAAAACCGAGTTTCACTCGGTTTTTTTGATGACAAATGTCATACCGTGTCATGACATTCTGGGCTAATGCTTTTTGGGTAGTTTTTCTATAATAAATGTAGAAATACAGAAATGGAGAAATCTGATGAAAAAAGCCCTCACATCTGGAATCATTAGCTTCGTCCTCATTTACGTCTCTTGTATCCTCTTTTGTCCTGCCAGTCAGGACTTGGCAAAAACCATCTTTCGATACCTCTCTTGGTCATTGCCAGCTAGTATTATCATTGGTATCTTGACCTATATGGGAATTTGCAAAAGTTCCACCCCTTAAGAAAGGAGCACTATCATGTCCAAAGTGATTGACGTGAAGAATCTCAGTAAGAACTTCAAGGATAAGAAAGCCTTGTTCGGCATATCCTTTGAAGTCTATCAGGGAGACTGTCTGGCTTTGATTGGGCCAAATGGTTCCGGAAAAACCACCCTCTTTAACTGCCTGTTGGGCGACTACCATCCTAGCGCTGGCGATATTGCCCTGCTGGGGATGGGGACCCGCTCTCCAGAGCTCAAGGAAAAGGTTGGCATCCTCTTTCAGGAAAACTTGACCGAGCAAAAAATGAAGGTCAAGGAACTCTTGGATTTCCAGAAGGCCATCTATCCCAACCCCTTGACTGACCAGCAAATTGATAATCTCCTGCGATTTAGTGACCAGCAGAAAGACCAATTTGCAGAAAAATTATCAGGCGGTCAGCGCCGTCTCCTAGCCTTTGTGCAGGTTTTGATTGGCCAGCCAGACATTATTTTCCTGGATGAGCCGACCGCTGGCATGGACACCTCTACTCGGATTCGTTTCTGGGAGATTGTCGGGGATTTAAAGAAGGCTGGCAAAACCATCATCTACTCCAGCCACTACATCGAAGAAGTCGAGCATACAGCTGACCGCATTTTGGTCCTCCATCAAGGACAGCTCCTGCGGGACACCACTCCTTACCTCATGCGGGCCGAAGAAAGGGTCAAGGTCTTCACCCTGCCAACCGACTATTTACCGCTCTTTGAAGAGCAGGCAATTGAAGACCTGGTCATTAAGGCAGACACCATTTCCTTTAGCAGTACAAAACCGCAAACCATCTGGGACCTCTTAGCGGAAGCCCGCTGTCCGATTGAAGATATCAAGATGACCAATCGGACGCTCTTGGATACTATTTTTGAAAACGAGAAGGAGATAGCAAATGGCTCTGCTGCTGGCAAAAAAAATAAGTCAGCCTAGCTGCCTCATCCCCTTTTCACATCCACTTCAAGTTAAAGGAGACCTATCATGAACACCTTTCAAGCAATTTTGAAACAGGAATACCTGATCAGCAAACGGTCCATCTCCAATTTGCTTGTCTCAATTGGTATGCCTGTTGCCTTTTTCCTGCTCTTTACCAATATTTTGGCAAATGAAAATATGATGCCAGCTGAAATTGCAAAAGATTTTGTGCGTCAGTACATGATGCAGATGACTGCCTTTTCCAGTCTCAGTTTTACCTTCTTCTCCCTGCCCTTTGCCTTCCAAGAAGATCGCAATGGCAATCGCCTGCGGACCATTCAGCACAGTCCCATCCCTATCTGGCAATACTATGCCAGCAAAATCATTGGAATCTTAGCCCACTTTGTCCTAGCCATTATCGCCATTTTCGTAGTAGGCTATGTGGTTAAAGATATCCGTATGCCGCTGACAGACTGGTTCATGTGTGCCCTGATATTATTTGGCGGTGCCATCTGCTTCATGCCCTTTGGTGCCCTTATCGCTCACATCAAATCCACCCAGACCTTGTCTATCGTTTCCAATATCTTCTATCTGGGGCTGGCCCTCTTAGGAGGACTTTGGATGCCTATCCAAATTTTTCCAGATTTTTTGAAAAACTTGGCCAAACTGACCCCAACCTACCACCTCAACAATCTCATTATTTCCTATTTTGACAAGGATTTTTCCGTTCAATCCCTGCTAATTCTTCTTGGATATGCTATCATATCTTTAGGAATAGCTTTAGCTGTCGGAAAAAAACTTGAGGTAAAATAATGTTTCATCCCTACAAACGGTCCGATCTCCTCTTTTATGTTGGTTTTGTCTTTATGATCTTTCCAATTGGAGGAGTCTTTTGGACGGATTATTATCCAGCATGGACCCTGCTTCCATCTATCCTTTTTGCCCTAGCTTATCTAACGATTATTCATATCAAAGACCAGTACCCTAAACTCATCGCCGGTCTCTGGTTCTATCTCTTGGCCTATATCGTCTATATGACCTTGACCATCAATGGTTCAATGATGTGGTTCTTCTTCTTTTTGACCAATCTTTTAACCTACCGTTTCAAGGATGATTTTAAACACTACCGTTTTATTTCAACCCTGATTGGACTGCTGGCAGCAACTGGTTCAGGACTCCTTCGCTCTGACAACCTCATCAATAAGATTTTCCCAATCGCTGTCTTGTTCTTTATCTTAGTTATCTATTTTGTCCAGAAAAAAGGACTAAAAGAAGATGAAATGAAAGAAAAAATCTACCAGCAAAACAAGACCATCAACCTGCTGGCTGCGGAAAATGAGCGCAATCGGATCGGCCGTGATTTGCATGATAGTCTGGGCCACACCTTTGCCATGATGACCCTGAAGACCGAGTTGGCCCTCAAACAGCTGGACAAGGAAAATCTGACAGCGGTTAGGAAGGAACTGGAAGAGCTCAACCAAATCAGCAAGAAATCCATGAAGGATGTCCGTCAGCTGGTCAACAATCTCAAATACCGAACCGTCACAGAAGAACTGGACAATATCCGCGAGATGTTTGCCCTGTCAGGGATTGCATTAGAAGTTGAAAACACCGTCAATACCAATCAACTCTCCCCAGTCATCCAGTCCAGCATAACCATGATTTTGCGGGAATTAACCACCAATATCATCAAGCATGCCAAGGCCAGTCATTGCCAGATCAGCCTAACACGAGCTGGCAAGATTATCATCCAAGTCACCGATGATGGCCGAGGCTTTCCGCCGCTGACAGGCCAAGAATTGCATTCCATCAAGGAGCGCTTACAGCTGGTAAAAGGACAGGTCGACATCCTATCCCCAGCCAATCCCACCAGCATCCGCGTCATCCTAGAGGAAGGAGAACTGCCATGAAATTATTAGTTGCTGAAGATCAATCCATGCTCCGAGATGCCATGTGCCAGCTTCTTCTCATGGAGGAGGATGTGGAGGCGATTTTTCAGGCCAATAATGGCCAGGAAGCCATCGAAATCCTAGGAAAACAGCCCATCGATGTGGCTATCCTAGACATTGAAATGCCCTACAAGACTGGTTTGGATGTCCTAGAGTGGGCACGCGCCAACCATCCCACCGTCAAAATCATCATCGTGACCACCTTCAAGCGTGTGGGCTATTTCCAACGAGCCATCAAGGCTGGCGTCGACGCCTATGTCCTAAAGGACCGCTCCATCTCAGACCTCATGACCACTGTCCACACAGTTCTGGCTGGCCGCAAGGAGTATTCTCCCGAGCTGATGGAAACCGTCATGAACCATGACAATCCCTTGAGTACCCAAGAACAACGGGTGCTGGAGTTGATTGCCGCAGGCAAGACCAGCAAGGAAATCGCCTCCCAGCTCTTTCTATCAGACGGAACCGTCCGCAATTACACCACTTCCATCTTCAACAAGCTCAGCGCCAACAACCGCGTCGAAGCCATTAACATTGCCCAAGAAAATGGCTGGATATGAAAACAACTGGAACATTTCTTCCAGTTGTTTTTTGCTTATTCAGACTCAATAATCTTAAAATTCTTGAGGTAATTGTTCTTGGACAGCTCGCCAGAGAACTGGTCGCCCACCTTCAGGAAGGGCAGTTGATCAATGCTGTCTTCTGTCGCCTTGACCTTGTAAATCTTGCCTGAAGAAGAAATATAGTAGACGGTTGAGCCTGAAATCATCTGTGTTCCAAGTGCCTCAACCTGTCCAGTAATGATAATGGTTTCCGCTGTGCTTTCTCCTGTCAGACTGCTGGAAAGACTAGAAAGACTGGAGGCATCTTCTCCCGTTACTTGTGCAATCAAATTGGCTAGGTCGTTATTGACCGTTACCTGCTGGTAGTCCTCAGCATCAACCAGAGCATAGGTCTTAACCAGCCCAGCGTCATCCTTGAGAGAAACCAAATAATAAGCCTTATCCGCAAACTTAACTAGACTTGGTGCGGTTGCTTCATATCCCTTTTCTTGGACTTCTCCTTCTGCTGATGCTTGAGCAGCTGATTCCGTGGCTGATGCCAGCTTATAATTGGTGACCTGTCTTGTCCGCATATTGACCAAAATAAAACCTAGGTTGGACGAATCAGCCGTTGCGGAGGTAATCTCTGTGTAGAGATAGATGTCTGAACCAATGGCGATATAGTTGTAACTATCCGTCGTCTTTTTCACGCCAGTTTGACTAAAAATCGTATTCCAGAACCCTTTCTGATAGGTATAGTGGTCGTTCACGCGGGTGATGACATTATCAGCTGAGAAAACCCGATCCACCCAATCTGGCACCTGCTCCAATTGGTAACGCTGGGTTTCACCAGTCACTGCATTCAGCACAATCACCCCTATGGGATCCTGAGAGGATAGGCCAAATTTTGGAGCGTATTCTGTCGCGATATAGTAGGGATTGCCTTCATCATCCACCTCAAAAGAGGGTTTTCCAAAAAGAACCGTAGGGTACTTGAAACGCAAATGGCGCATGGTATCATTTAAGAAATATTCTGAGTCAGAGTAGTGCATGGACTCTTTCAGTTTGACCAGTTCAGCCTTGCCCGTAGTCTGATTGACCTTGACATAGTAGCTGATTCCGTCCTGATGATTGGTCAGCCATTTCCAGAAGTTTTTATATTCTAGGGGAGAAACCCGATAGGGTTGTTCTCCGATGGTAATCTGACGGTAATCGTCGGAAATCCCAAACTGGGATACCTTGTCGATGGTTCCTAGATAGGTATCCCCTATTTTTTCCGCGGATGTTCTATCTAAAAGCGCCAGTTTGGAAATATCTGTTTCTGGAAAATCTTCCTTAAAATCGGCTTCTGTTACACTGACAACTTGTGCATAATCCTTAGCACGGAAAATGCGCGTATGGATGACCAATAAAAGTCCCAGAATCAACATAAGAGCCAACAAGGCACGGCCCAGATAACGAGTAAGAGGAGAGAGTGTGCCACCCTTCAGCTGAAAACTATCTACCTGCCGCTGTCTTCCACTCATCCTTGTAACCCGTTCAAAGCGCGGGCCCGTTGAGGTTGTAAAGAGTAGAATCAGCCAAACAAGGCCACCAGTTTGCAGGGCAAAGAGCCAGAAGGCCATACTCATCACATTAAAGGGTGGTAGATTAATCCAATAGTAAACACTTACCTCCACCAGCAACAAGAACCAGACAAGCCAGATCCACTTTTTCATATTATCACTCCCAAAATTGATAGATTATGTTTATTATACCACAAAGCATCGAAAAAACAGGAAAAAGATGGGGATTTCCCACCTTTTTAAGCTAGTAACTCCGACTAATCCAATAGGAATAGAAGATAGGTACCAGAACCATGACCAGCAAGACGCCAAAGAAAACATAGAGGACAGCCCAGGAAAGAAAGCCATTGAGGAGGATGATTGTACCACCCAAAACCCAAAGTCTGCCCGCCAGACGGTGGGTCTTATTCCAATTTTCCTCACTGTCCAAGGTCCAGGGCAGGCGGATGCCGACTGTATAGTTTTGCTTGGTCTTAGGCAGGTAATTGCCCACGACCAGAAAAACAATCCCCACCATAACCAGACCGATTCGGGTTGAATTGGCGATAATACCAAGAGCGGCCCCGTAAATGGAGAGCTGAACCAAACCACTAATGAGGGGCACTAACCAGTAGACCAAGATCTTCATCTTCGGGCTCACATGACTAGCCTTAGGGTCCAAGGAAGTGACGATGACTGCAAAGAGATGTAATCCCAACATCACCAACGGAATCAGAAAGACAACCTCCAGCTTGCTAGAAAAGCCATCAGCCTGACCATCCAAACCAAAGTGGCTGGGCAGGCTTGCAGGTAAGTCTTTCCATAGGATAAGCCCGACCAAGATAGGCAAAAGGGTTAAGATGGATGTTAGGATGAGTAAGTTAAGATTGATTTTTTTCATCATGGTTACCTCGCAGGTCTGCAAACCAGACCATAATCTCCTCCAATACAGAGGCGTTCAAATCATAGTAAATATAATTTTTTTCCCTTGTTTCCGTAATCAAATCGGCTTTTTTCAGGATACTGAGATGGTGGGAAATGGTGGCCCCAGTCATCTTGAACTGACCAGCAATCTCACCCGCAGACAGCCGACCAGCTTTCAGCAAATTCAGAATCTCCCGCCGCACAGGATTGGACAAGGCCTTAAAGGTATCGGCAAAGGTCAAGAGAAACACCTCCTTCTATTTAGAAATCTTTCTAAATAGATTCTACCACTTCCGCCTCAAATGTCAAGAACTATTTCGGATTTTTTCTAAATAGTTTTAAAAACCCAATACTCGCGAAGGGGCCTTATTTTTGCTATAATAGGAAAAGGATTAGAACTTAGAAAAGGAAACATATGAAACTCATTTCTTGGAATATTGATTCCCTCAACGCAGCCTTGACGGCTGAATCTCCACGCGCCTTATTGTCGCGCGCTGTTATTGATACCCTAGCTGCAGAAGATGCCGATGTCATTGCCATTCAGGAAACCAAACTCTCTGACAAAGGGCCAACCAAAAAACACATTGAAATCTTGGAAACCTACTTCCCTGGCTACCAAAATACTTGGCGTTCTTCTGTGGAGCCCGCGCGCAAGGGCTATGCTGGAACCCTCTTTCTCTATAAAGCTCATTTGACACCGACTGTCACCTTCCCAGAAATAGGGGCACCTACGACTATGGACTCAGAAGGGCGCATCATCACTCTGGAATTTGAAGATTTCTTTGTTACTCAAGTCTATACGCCAAATGCCGGTGATGGTTTGAAGCGCTTGGCAGACCGCCAAATTTGGGACTTGAAATATGCAGAATATCTGGCTGAACTAGACCGCCAGAAGCCTGTTTTAGCAACTGGTGACTATAACGTTGCCCATAAGGAAATTGATCTAGCAAACCCAGCTAGCAACCGCCAATCTCCAGGTTTCACGGACGAGGAGCGCGAAGGCTTTACCAATCTCTTGGCCAAAGGCTTTACAGACACCTTCCGTCACCTACACGGAGATGTCCTCCACGCTTATACTTGGTGGGCACAGCGGAGCCGCACCAGTAAGATAAACAATACGGGCTGGCGGATTGACTATTGGCTGACTAGCGACCGTATCGCGGACAAGGTAACCAAGTCAGACATGATTGACTCAGGTGCTCGTCAGGATCACACTCCTATTGTGATGGAGATTGAATTGTAAACCATAAACCAAAAACCTCAACCATTATAGGTCGAGGTTTTCGTATTTTGTTCGATATCCGATTTGAAGAATTTTTCCATCCTTAATCAGCAAAGGCCGCTTGATCAACATACCGTCCTGAGATAAAAGATGCAGGGCTTCTTCAACAGTCAGCTGATCAAACCTGTCCTTCAAGCCTAGCTCACGATAACTGTTACCAGAAGTGTTGAAATACTTTTTCAATTCCAAACCAGTGGCCTCCATCCAAGACTTAAGCTGGTCAACGCTTGGCGGAGTGGCCTTGATGTCGATGGCTTCAAAGTCCAAGCCCAATTTTGTCAGCTCTGCCTTGGCTGCACGACAGGTCGTACATTTAGGGTACTCATAAAATACAATCATTCCTTCACCTCTATCCTTGGATTTTCATGCTGGAGAAGCCACATTTTCTTATCCAAACCACCAGCATACCCTGTCAGTTTCCCTTGAGAATTCAACACTCGATGGCAGGGAATGAGGACAGAAATAGGATTGCGGCCTACTGCACCTCCGATTGCCTGAGGAGATGGGTGGTTCAGGTCTTTGGCAATTTGACCATAACTCGTTACCTGGCCCGCTGGGATCGTTCTCAGAATAGCCCAAACCTTCTGCTGAAAGTCTGTTCCTTCTAGGTCTAAGGGAAGGGAAGAAAAATCAACGTTTTCCCCTGCAAAATAAGCATCCAACAGCCGAGCTGTTTCCTCTAAGATTGGGTGACTCTCCCCAAGCAGTTCTTGATTCAGACCGGCTTCGAAGTATTTTTGTCCGACAAACCAGACTCCTCGAAGCCCCTTGTCACTGACTACCAAGGACATTTCCCCTAGTGGACTACTATACCTTTTCTTATAAAAGATTGGTGCTGCTCGTTTCATACTTAGTTTTTATTTTCAATCAAACGCACACGAATAATTGAATCCCGTCCCTTAAACAGTTCAACCAGACTGTCAATTTTGGCCTTGTCCGCCTCATCCAAATCCAAAAGTGTATAGGCATAATTTCCCTTAGAACGGTTGAGGATGTTGGCGATGTTAATGTCTAGATCAGATACTGCTGTCGAAATCGCGGCAACAATATTGGGTACGTTGCGGTTAATCAGCGTGATGCGGTAAGGTGCATCTAGGGCTTGGTGCATGTTAGGGAAGTTGACTGAGTTTGTGATTTCCCCTGTTTCGATGAAACGGCGGATAGTTTGACCAGCAGCGATAGCACAGTTGAGTTCGGCCTCTTCGGTTGAGCCTCCAACGTGTGGGAAAACCAGTACATTTGGTTTATTAAGCAACTCTTCTGTACCAAAGTCGGTGATATATTGCTTGACCACACCCGTTTCAATAGCGTCGAACAAGTCTTGATTTTGAATCAATTCCCCGCGGGCAAAATTGATAATGGTCATTCCTTTTTTCATCTGAGCAAAACTGGCTGCACTGAAAATATCACGGGTCTTGTCATTCAAAGGCACATGTACTGTGATATAGTCTGCCGACTTGAAAATATCCTTCAGGTCATCCACCCGCTTCACATGACTGGAAATGCTCCATGCTGTTTCGATGGAAACATAAGGGTCATAGCCCAAGACATTCATCCCCAAACGACGAGCATCGTTTGCAATGCGAGCGCCGATAGCTCCAAGACCAATCACTCCCAAGGTCTTACCAGAGATTTCAGTTCCAGCAAATTGCTTTTTGCCTGCCTCTACTTGCTTAGGCACATCATCTCCTGTCAAGGTGTTGGTCCAAGCTGTTGCACCAATATAATCCCGCGCTGATAAGAGAATGGAAGCAATGACCGCCTCTTTTACTGCGTTAGCATTCGCACCCGGGGTATTGAAGACAACAATCCCTTGCTCTGTTGCTTCATCAATAGGAATATTATTGGTTCCTGCACCAGCACGGGCAATAGCCTTGAGGTTTTCAGGAAAATCAAAACCATGAAGGTTTTCAGAGCGGATGATAAAGGCATCTGGATTGTGGGCATGATCGCCATCAATTTGGAATTGATTGCCTAACTCCTTGAGGCCGACTTGGTTGATATTATTAAAAGTTCGTACACTATAAACCATTGTTTTTACCTAAGAGGGACGGAAAAACTGCTACCGTCCCTTTCTTTCTCTCCTTAATTTGTCCCTAGCATCCAACGATCATCTTCGGCTATTTCCTGATAGAGGCTGGCTTCCCGTTTGCTTTTGATTTTTTGGTAGGCTAAGCGCTCTCCATCAATCGGTACCTTGCCACAGTAAACAAAACCGAGTTTTTCTAAGATATGTTGCATGGCTAGATTGTTTGCATGGGTATCACAACGAAAATCAGGACCTTTTTGGCCTTCAATCAGCCCTTGTAAGAAAGTCTGAACAATCTGCTGTCCCCGAAAGGCTTCTGCTACTGCGACCCGATGAAAGGTTGTGTAGATAGGGTTTTTGTGCTGCCATTTGCCATCATAAATAGCTTCGTAGGCAGCTTCCTTACCACGATGAACCGCTGCATAGGCTGCAAGCTGGCCGTCAACGATAGCGACATAGGCATGACCGTTGAGAATGTCCTCGAAGATATCCTCTTGATTAGGATAATCTCCTTGCCATTGACTGCTTCCTGAAGCTGCCAGAAAGGCTTTGGCATCTTGCAGTACTTGACTGATAGCCGCTACTTCATTGGGATGTGCTAGTCTAATTTCCATTAGGCATTCTCCGCTTCGAATTTCTTCATAAAGTCGATCAAATCCAACACACCCTGACGCGGGAAGGCATTGTAAATGGATGCCCGCATACCACCGACAGAACGGTGACCCTTAATATTTTTAAAACCAGCTGCCGTTGCTTCCTTGACAAACTTGGCATCCAATTCCTCGCTTGGCGATACAAAAGGAATATTGGCAACCGAGCGCTCTTCTGGCTTGCGGACAGGATTGCTATAAAAGGCTGATTGGTCAATATAGTCGTAGAGAAGACCAGATTTTTCGCGGTTGAGTTTTTCCATCTCATCTACTCCACCGATTTCCTTGACCCATTCAAAGACCAACTTGGAAATATAGATAGAATAGGCTGGCGGTGTATTATACAGCGACTCATTTTCTGCCTGAATACGGTAGTCCAACATGCTAGATAAAACCGGCTCGTCATTGAGGAAATCTTCGCGGACAATCACCACTGTCACCCCAGCAGGGCCAATATTTTTCTGCGCACCCGCATAAATCATGGCAAAGTCTTCAACATTGTAGCGGGCAGCAAGAATATTGGACGACATATCCGCAATAACCGGTACCCCATTGGTATCCGGAATCGAGTAGAGAGCCGTTCCTTCAATAGTATTGTTCGTCGTCAAGTGAACGTAGGCTGCATTTGGATCAATGCTATCCTTGTCAAAACTTGGCAACTCCGCGTATACAATATCCTCGGTTGAGCCCAGTAAGACTGGTTCAAAATCAAACGATTTGGACAGCTTAACAGCTTCTGTATAGGCTTTTTTACCCCATGAACCCCCAACCAAATAATAGGCTTTTTTGCCCTTGGCAAAGTTGAGCGGAATCATAGTAAATTCCAAAGACGCTCCACCTTGCAAAAAGATAACCTTATAGTTATCTGGAATAGCCATCAACTCACGAAGGGTCGCCTCTGCTCCCTTAATAATCTCATCGAAGTCTTTGGAGCGATGCGACATCTCCAACACACTCATGCCCGACCCCTTGTAGTCAAGAAATTCCGCTTGAGCCTTTTCAAGGACTGGTTTTGGCAAGACTGCAGGACCTGCAGAAAAGTTATAGATTGTCATAAAATCCCTCCAAATTAAGATAGTCTGCTTATTATATCACAAATATTCTGACAATTCCATTCTTTATCCTCTCTTTTTTACTCTTCATTCGTTTTTTCCGTATAAAAATGCAAAAGACTGGGCCTAACCCAGTCCGTGGTAACAATCATACACTTCTTGTTTTTTGAGTTGGTAGCGCTTGGCGACTTCCTTGATGGCCTGATTAGGTTTGAGCCCCTTAGCCATCTCCTTTTCTACTTCAGACTTCAAATCCACCTCATCTGCTGATGGAAGTTGTTCATCACTCGCACCCGCAACAATGAGCAGGCATTCTCCCTTTGGTGGATGGTCCGCCAAATAAGTCAAGATTTCTGAAATCAAGCCCCTCTGGTACTCCTCATAAAGCTTGGTTAGTTCCCGGACAACCACCACTTGGCGGTCGCCGTAGACAGTCAGCATGTTTTCCAATGTATCTGCTAAACGATAGGGCGATTCATAGAAGATTTGAGTTTCTGGATAGGCTTGTTTGCTCTGAAAAAATTGGCGTTGCTGCCCTGCTTTTCGTGGCAAAAAACCGTAGAAGACATGAGGCTGAGGCAAAAGTCCTGAAGCAATCAGAGCTGTAATACCGGCTGAGGCGCCGGGTAGAGCAATCACGGTAATCCCTTCTGCCAAAGCTGCTTCCACTAGGTCATGTCCAGGATCTGAGATGGACGGCAAGCCAGCATCCGACACTTGGGCGATGGACTGGCCAGACTTGAGCAAGTCGAGGAGTCCCGGGATTTTTTCATGAGCATTGTGTTCATGAAAAGATACCTGCTTGGTAGCAATAGTAAAGTGTTTGAGTAACAGGCCTGTATTGCGCGTATCTTCTGCTGCGATTAGGTCAACCTCTTTCAGGGTTTCAACGGCCCGAAAGGTCATGTCCTGAAGATTGCCAATCGGAGTCGGCACCAGATAAAGACTACCATACCCCGTCTGTTCCTTAAAGGATTTCTGTACTTTCATACTTAATCTCGATTCAATAATTCTACGCAGAACATACATGGCTCATCATTGTCTCTGCGTTGTCCATAGGAGAAGGTGCAGATATGGAAGCCATCTTCATAGATATTTTCCAAGTTTTCCTTACCGAAGTTAGACGACTTAGAGTCACTCTTTTCTTCTCTCTCCAAACGTTCTCTGAGTTTGGAATTTTCCAGTCGCAGGGCTGTATTTTCATCAATCACACCCTGCAGGTGTTTTTTTATCGCATCTACCTCTGCCAAGGTCATCAGGAGATTTTGCGAAAAATCATCCAGTGCATCAAAAATCTCTTTCTTGTCCATCTCTTTCCTTTCGTTGAACCTGTCTTTTTTCTAGCCTCTGGCAAGATGGAGGACTAGGTATTCCAAAGCGTTTTGTAGGCTGACATTGGCCTGCCACATTCTGCGAACCGCCAGGATTTCTTCCATGGCCTGACAGGCATTCTTTCTCGTCAAGTCTTCAGCCACCAGCAGAGCCAAGAGGTCAAACACGCGTGCCTGCTCTGCTTTTTCTCCTGCCAAAGCCGTAAGCTGCCCCACTTGCAGATAAGCAGCATCTGGCTTATCCAAGAGCTGTTCGACAAACTTGCGGCTGGTCGTCATCAAATCCAGAAAGGACTTGTTCTGGACTAAGTTTCTAGCCTCATCCATACTCGACACTAGCTGGGCCAGAAGTCTGGCTTGCGTCCGCAAGAGTCCTTCTTCCTCCAACATTCGCTCAAGGGCTGGCTGGTTTTTAGGGAAGTTGATAATTTGAGTCCGGCTCTTGATGGTCGCAAGAACGGCTTCCTCTTGGTTGGTTAAGAGGAAAAGCCTGATGTCACTCTGAGGTTCTTCCATCACCTTGAGCAGTGAATTGGCTGCATTGGGGTGCATTTTTTCAGCATCACGAATAATAAAGACCTGCTGGCTAGACTCAAAGCCAGACTGGGAAAAATTCTTGACCAGCTCGCGGATGGTATCGGTTTTAATCACATTACCTTGGGGTGCCAGTACCGTCACATCGGAAAATTCATTGTTGGCAATCAAGCGGCAGTTTCTGCAAGTGCCACAAGGTAAGACCCCATTTGTTTCCTGACAGAATAAGGCCTGGCTAAGAAAAATAGCCATGTCATAACTGGCAAAATTCCCAGAAAACAGGTAGGCATGCCCAAGTTTCCCCTGCTGGAGAGCCGTTTCAAAACCTGCAAAAATTTTCGGCTGCAAAGCCTGTAATTGTTCTTGTTTCATATTAGCTAAACAAACGTTCCTTGATAACAGCCAGCGCATCAGCTACAACTGCTTCTATTGGCTGGCTAGCATCAATCTTAACCAGCCGCTCTGGTTCCTGCTCCAAAATAGTCAGATAACCCTGACGAACCCGTCTGTGCATATCCGCTTTTTCCATGTCCAGGCGATCCACATCCCGATCAGCATTGCGAGCAATCCGAGCTAGACCTTCTTCAGCATCAATATCAAAATAGAGGGTCAAGTCTGGCTTGAGGCCATCAGTAGCGTATTGGTTAAGCCAGTTAATATCTTCCACCGAAAGACCGCGACCAAAGCCTTGATAAGCCACAGAAGAGTCGATAAATCGATCCACCAACAGGATACTGCCAGCCTCAAGCGGAGGCAAAATCCGCTCCTTCAAGTGCTGGCGTCGAGCAGCGATAAAGAGCAAAAGTTCTGTCTTGTCATCCATAGCAGTGTGTTCAGGATTGAGGATGACATTGCGTATTTCCTCCGCAATCGCCACACCACCCGGCTCTCTGGTTGTAATCACTTCTCGACCATAGGCTTGCAAATGGGGTAAGAGTTGCTGCAAAACGGTTGTCTTTCCTGCTCCGTCTGGTCCTTCAAGTGAAATAAATAATCCCTTTGTCATAGTATCCTCGTTTGTTTGTAGTTCATTCTATTTTATCAAAAAAGAGAGGAAAAAGCACCTCAAAGTTCATCTTGTGTAATAGCCGACATTTTGTTAGAATGAAATCGTGAGTTAAAAAGGGAGATTGGTATGTTACGCTTTAAAAATTTATTCTTTATCATCTTAGGTGCTGGGATTTTTTCTTTTGGTCTGAACTATCTCATCATGCCCAACCATCTTTACGAAGGCGGAGCAACTGGGATTACACTGATCATCTACTATCTCTTCAAGATTCAGCCCTGGATTATGAATATTGTAATCAATATTCCACTCTTTCTATTAGGCTGGAGAATCCTTGGCAGAAAGATGCTCTATTACAGCCTATTAGGAACCTTCAGTGTGACCATTTGGCTAGCCATCTTTGAACACCTTCCCTTTGCCATCAACCTTCAAGACGATTTGATTTTGGTCAGTGTTCTGGGAGGAATCCTTATGGGGCTTGGCCTAGGCATTATTTTCAAGGCTGGAGGAACGACGGGTGGAAGTGATATTATTGCTCGTATCGGCCACAAATACACTTCCTTCTCTATTGGACGCATCATCCTTTCTGTTGACATCTTGGTACTGGCTTTGACGGTCATTGTTTCCAAGGATTTGCGCAGTGTCCTCTATACCTTGATTATGGTAGCCATTGCCTCTCGTGTGATTGACTTTATTAGCGAAGGGGGCTACGGTAGCAAGGGAATTATGATTGTATCGCAAAAATCCCAAGAGCTAGCCCAAGCGATTGACTCTGAAATCGAACACGGTGTCACCTTCATCAAGGCGCAGGGGTTTTACAGCAAAACCGACATCAATATGATTTATTCGGTTATCTATAAGAGCCAGTTACAAGAAATGAAAGATTTGATTCATCGAATTGACCCTCACGCCTTCATCACCATCACAGATGCCCACGAGGTGCTAGGGGAAGGTTTTACCTTGGATAGAAACAAACAACCGCTTAAAAAATAAAAAGCAATAAGGGAGTGGGAAAGAACTCGACCAGACAAAAAAGAGTTCGTCTTCCCACCCCCGCACAGTTGATTAGGTCAGATTTGGAGTGTAAAACACGAACAAATCTGCCAATCAACCACTGCGCTGAGATGTTGACACGAACTCTGAGAAGTGGCGCTGGGCTTTTTGCCCAGCCTCTTTTCATCTCTAAATTTTCTTAGCTACTGTTGGGGTGATGCTTTCAACATGGATACCTGCTTCTTTGAAAATCGTCTGAAGCTGGTCACAGTCCACCTTGCCTTCAATTTGAACTTCGATGGCTACATTGCCCGCCTTAGTAGCAATCTGGACAGTGCTGATAATGTTGTGTCCTTGCTCGGCAATCAGCTTGATAATTTTCTCCAGCTCACCAGCCTTATTCTCAGCCAAAAAGCGAGCCCGGACTCCTTCTTCACCATAGCCTGATACATGAAGAAAGGCCGCAAAGACATCACGATCTGTGATAACACCGTAGAGTTGTTCATTATCCACAACCGGCAGAATGCCTACCTTATGTTTAAACATCAGATACACAGCATCTTCCAGACTAGCAAAGCGGGAAACGGTGATAACATCGCGAATCATGACATCCTTAACCTTGGTCTTGTTGAGTAGGTAGTTCATCTCATAGATGGACAGACTGGTCGCTTTGGATGGACTTGCTTCAGCGATGGTACCTTCCGTAACCAGTCCAACCAACTTATCATTTTCGATAACTGGCAAGCGGTGAATATCCTGCTCCCGCATCAAATCAGCTGCATGAGCAATCGTCGTTTCCGGCGAAATATAAATTACTTTTCGAGTCATAAAATCATTAACAGACATGTAAATACCTCCCTCGTTTTATACTTCATTATACCACAAATTAGAAAACGATTACATATTTTGTTGAAAAAATATGAAAATCCCTAAATTAAAAAATTATCCAAAATGGACCTTTTCTTTGATCTGAACCGCTTGCCAGCGGTTCTCATTTCCAACCCAAAATCAAAATAAAAGAAAAGACCGTCTGCCGACGGTCCCTATCTTCAAGCTAAAATGAGGCGTCAGCCTCGGGGGAAAAATACCAGTCATTTTTGGCTGGTATTTCCTATCTCCCGATTAAAACAGCCTATCCGTAGGCTGTTTTAACCACCCAGATATGCTTTTTTGACTTCTTCTGAAGCGAGGAGTTCTTGTCCGGTTCCTGTCAGAACGATTTTCCCTGTTTCAAGGACGTAGCCACGGTCTGCGATAGAAAGGGCCTTGTTAGCGTTCTGTTCAATCAAGAGAACCGTCGTTCCCTGCTTTTGAATATCCTGAATAATATCAAAGATTTCTTGGATAAAGATTGGCGCCAAGCCCATGGATGGCTCGTCCAAGAGCAGGAGTTTGGGCTGGCTCATAAGGGCCCGGCCCATGGCCAACATCTGCTGTTCACCACCGGAAAGAGTTGCCGCATCTTGGTTTTTCCGCTCTTCTAAGCGAGGAAAACGGGAAAAAACTTTTTTAAGATTGGCCTGATTTTCCTCACGGTTGTTGCGGAGAAAGGCTCCCATCTCCAAGTTTTCCATAACCGTCAGACTAGGGAAAACATGACGCCCTTCAGGTACCTGTGACAAGCCGTCTGCAACGATTTTTCGAGCTGGCACCTTTTGAATTTCATTTCCGAGGAAGGAAATTGTGCCAGATGACGGACGGACTAAACCAGAAATGGTACGAAGAATGGAGGTTTTACCAGCACCATTGGCACCGATTAGAGTTACAACCTCCCCCTGATTGACTTCAAAGGATACATTTTTCACAGCTTCGATGACACCGTAATGTACCGATAGATTTTCAACTTTCAACATAGACATTAGGCCTCACCTCCCAAATAGGCTTCAATAACGCGTTTGTTGTTACGGATTTCCTCAGGCTTGCCATGGGCAATCAAGCGGCCGTATTCCAAAACGTAGATGCGCTCGGTGACTTCCATTACTAGGCTCATGTCATGCTCAATAAGCATGATGGTAATCTTAAATTCATCTTTGATTTTCCGGATGAGTTGGGTCAATTCTGCCGTTTCTTGCGGATTCATTCCCGCAGCAGGTTCATCAAGGAAAAGGATTTTTGGCTCTGTTGCTAAGGCGCGAACGATTTCCAAACGACGTTGTTGACCGTAGGGCAGATTTTTAGCCAAGGTATCCGCATCCTTATCCAAGTCAAAGATTTTCAAGAGGCTGATAGCCTTGTTCTTCAACTCTTCTTCGTTTTTGTAGAAGGCTGGTAGGCGGAAGAAGCTGGCAAAGATATGCGATTTGCCGTGATTTCCAAGTCCAATCAATACATTTTCCAGCACCGTCATATTCTTAAACAAGCGAATGTTCTGGAAGGTACGGGCCAAGCCCAAGGAAGCAATCTTAGAAGGAGATTTTCCATTCAAGGTCACCCCAGCCAGAACGACGTTGCCTTCACTTGGTTCATAGACACCTGTCAACAGGTTGAAGAGCGTTGTCTTACCTGCTCCATTGGGGCCAATAAGACCAACCAATTCCCCTTCGTTCAGTTCCATGGTAACATCACCAACGGCTGTTAAACCACCGAAATTTTTCGTTAATTTTTCTACTTCAAGTAATGCCATTAGTTGGTTTCCTCCTTCTTCTTAAAGAGTCCTGAAAAGGCCAATTCCTTGGTTCCCAAGAGACCACCTGGACGGAAAATCATCAAGAGGATGAGGGCCAACGAGTAGATAATCATGCTGATGTCAGCATAGCTCTTGAGGAAGACATTGAGAATTCCCAAAACAATAGCTGCGACAAAGGTACCTGTGATAGCCCCCAAACCTCCCAATACGATGATAATCAAGATATTTACAGAGGTCATGAATGAGAAGTCTTTCGGTACGATTGTTCCAACATAGCCTGCATGCAGACCGCCTGCAATCGCCGCTGTCATAGCACCAAAGACAAAGGCAGAAACCTTAACCACTGTTGGATTGACCCCAACTGATTCGGCTGCAATTTCATCTTCTCGCACAGAAATAGTCGACCGCCCCATCGGACTGCGCAGGAAATTGACTGTAAAGATTGTGGTAATAGCAACAAAAACGTAAACCATCTGCCAGTTGGTAAAGAGAGGGATAGACATGATTCCTGCTGCGCCATTTGTCAGACTGCCACCATTGATAATCAGGATACGAATGATTTCAGCAACACCCAATGTCGCAATAGCTAGATAGTCTCCCTTCAAACGAAGTGTTGGAATACCAACCAAGAGGGCAACCGCACCAGCCAGAACCATTCCAACAAGGAGGGCGAGCGCAAAGCCGCCGTAGTTTGGCATCATCTTACCGATAATACCGACCGAATAAGCTCCAATTGCCATGAAACCAGCGTGCCCCAAGGAGAATTGACCAGAGAAACCAACAATCAGGTTCAAGCCAACTGCCAGAATAATGTTGATACCGATTTGCTGAACAATTTGAACATAGTAGAAGTTCAGCACTCCCATGGCAACCAAGCCTTGAATCAAGGCAAAACCAAGGACCAAAATGCCCAACCAAATCAGATTAACTTTTAAATTTTGCTTCATGATTACACCTTCTCTTTCACATTTTTACCGAGAATACCACTTGGTCTCACCAAGAGAATGATAATCAAAACGATATAGACAATCGCATCACGGAAGGTATCCAGTCCAATCACATAAGTGAAGGTCTCGATAATACCGATAACGATACCTCCAAGTGCTGCACCTGGGATAATACCGATACCACCCAATACTGCCGCAACGAATGCCTTAAGACCTGGCGTCATCCCCATCAAAGGTTCAATCTGGTTGTAGTAAAGACCAAGAAGAACTCCAGCTGCGCCTGCAAGGGCAGAACCTAGGGCAAAGGTAAAGCTGATTGTCCGGTTGACATTGATTCCCATCAGTTGAGCTGCATCGCTGTCGACCGACACGGCACGCATAGCTTTCCCCATCTTGGTTTTTTTCACAATCAGTTGCAAGGCAACCATGAGGAAAAGAGAAACGCCCAGAATGATCAACTGGATATTGGTCACAGAAACAGGCCCTAACTGGAAGGTCACTGCTTCAATCGCCTGAGGAAAGGCCCGAACATCGGCTGTAAAGAATTTAATCATGGTGTATTCTAAGAAGAAAGATACACCGATAGCTGTAATCAAAGCCGCAATACGGGTTGAGTTTCGCAAGGGCCGATAGGCTAAAAATTCGATAACCACACCTAAAATAGCCGTTCCAATCATGGACAAAATCAAGGCCACAAAGAAGCGCAGACTACCATCAGCAATGAAGGTCAGTTGGTTAAGAAGATAATACCCCATAAAGGCACCCATCATGTAGATGTCTCCGTGGGCAAAGTTAATGAGTTTGATAATTCCGTAGACCATGGTGTAGCCCAGAGCTAAAAGGGCATATACAGAACCAAGTATCAAACCATTGACGAGTTGTTGAAGCATAGGTTCACCAAACTTTCTAAGTAAATAGGACTGTGACAGTCACAGAAAACAGCTCAGCTAAGAACTAGCTTGTGTTGTTTATTTGGACTATGCACGCAGATTCTATTGTAGCGGATTTTCTGAAAACGAGCAAGATTCTTTCCCTGCTCTTTTATCCGCCTTTTCAGGGCTAACAAGGGAAAAAGAGGGAAGCCCCTCTTTTGCCTATTCTGAGATTGATACAGTGTCAACTGAAGATTGCTTACCGTCGGTCAATCCAACGACGTAAACAGATTTCACAACGTTGTGTTCTTTATCAATAGACATAGTACCTGTTACACCTTCAAAGTCTTTCAAAGTTGACAGATTGTCTTTGATTTCAGTAGAGTTTTTTGCACCCTTAGCCGCTTCTGCTGCCATGTAAACAGAGTCATAAGCAAGCGCTGAGAACATAGATGGTTCTTCACCGTATTCTGCTACATAAGCATCGTAGAAGGCTTTTGCACGATCACTAGCAGTTGTTACAAAGGCTGACAGGTAGTATACATTGCTGGCTGCTGAAGCAGTCGCCAACTCTGCAAATTGTGGTGAGTCAAAACCGTCTGATCCAAGAATTGGCTGGTTAAGACCAAGACCACGCGCTTGTTTTACAATTGTACCTGTTTCGTTGTAGTATCCTGGCATGATAATCGCATCAAATTCAAGGTCTTTCAATTTTGTAAGAGCAGCTTGGAAGTCCTTGTCTCCTGAAGCAAAGGTAATTTTTGAAACGATCTCTCCCTTGTAGGCTTTCTCAAATGCTTCTGCAACTCCTTTACCGTAGTCAGAAGAGTTGTCATAGTAGAGAACAACTTTCTTTGCATTCAAGTTGGAGGTTGCGTATTCTGCCATGATTTGACCTTGGTAGCCGTCTGTAAAGGTTGCACGGAAGAAGTATTCCTGAACATTTCCCTTATCGTCCACTACGAGGTCTGTCTGAGTACCAGAAGGAGTAATCATTGGAATACCTGCAGAAGTTGCTGCCGGGATTGATGCAGCTGAAGCGCCAGAAGTTGCTGGACCGATGATGAGGTTTGCTCCTTCACTAGCCAAGCTAGTTGCTACTGTTGCTGCTTCTGCTGTTTCAGACTTGTTGTCTTTTTTGATGACCTCAATCTGCTTACCGTCCACACCGCCTGCTGCATTGATTTCCTTAACAGCGAGGTCTGCACCGTTCGCTTCGGTCTGACCGTAAGAAGAAACCGCACCAGACAGCTCTAGGTTATAACCAACCTTGAGTGTGTCACCTACTTCGGCAGCAGTTGATGCGCTATTTGTAGTTGATACATCTCCACAGGCAGCAAGAAGTGCTACCGAAGCAAAGGTCACAAGAGCCTTAGCAAATGATCTTTTTTTCATAAAAAACTCCTTAATGTTCTTTCAAAAAATAATGTACATCTAATATACTGAATTATCTGAAAATTGTCAACAAAAAAAGAAAAATATTTTATAAAACAATATTTTTCTCTTCTTCTCTCCATAAACTGCCGACAAAGTTCTGATCCAAGTCCTTGATATAGGACGGTTCAACGCGTTTGACAAATTTTTCTTTTTCTAATTTTTCCTTCAAATCCGCTGCCTGCTGTCCATCCACATAGAGGATCAGGTAGCGCAAACGACGGGAATGATATACGATATCTCCAAACTGACTCAGTTTACGAGCGTCGCGGTTATAATGAAGGTAAATGGCCAAGCTCGTTCGCTCTTTTTTCTCAAACATGGTGTTCTCCTTTTACAAGTCTACCCTACCATTATACTCTTTTCAGTTCAAAATGAAAAGGGAGCAAGCTGAAAATCCTCTCTGACTCCAATGGATTTTCGCTTTGCTCTCTGAGAAGGCTTTTCTTATTTCAGGTTGGTGTTTTCCATTACCTTATCAATAAAGCCATAGGCTAGCGTTTCTTCAGCAGTCATCCAGTAATCACGTTCTGCATCCTTATGAATCTGCTCAACGGTCTTACCTGAGTTGTCCGCCAAAATCTGCTCCAACTTGTTACGAGTCTTAAGCAGGTGCTCTGCTGCAATGGCCATGTCTGTCTGTTGGGTACCACCACCTGTGCCACCCATTGGCTGGTGAATCATGTACTCAGCATTTGGCAACATAAAGCGTTTGCCTTTGGCACCGCTTGAAGCAATCACCGTTCCCATGCTGGCTGCTGTTCCCATAACAATGGTCTGCACATCAGACTTGATAAAGTTCATGGTATCAACGATAGCAAGACCTGCAGATACTGAACCTCCTGGTGTATTTACATAGAGGTAAATATCCTTGGTTGGGTCTTGGGCATCAAGAAAGAGCAACTGGGCAATGATAGAGTTGGCCATATTGTCTTCAACAGGCCCTGTCAGCATGACAATCCGATCTTTCAATAAGCGGGAGTAAATATCGTAGGAACGTTCACCGCGGCTCGTTTGTTCAATAACTACTGGAATCATGATTTTCTCCTTAAATTCAAACTTCCCTCTCATTATACTGAAAAGGTCAAACATGGTCAAATATTTAACATGGAAACACTTATTTTGTTTCTATTATCAATTTTTGGTTCTTAATTCGGTAAATTTGATCGGCTATGCTTTGAAGGCGACTGTCATGACTGGCAATAATCACAATCTTTCCCTTCTCTTTTTGCTCGAGGAGTAACTCTTGCACAAGCTGGATATTGTCTTCATCGAGATTAGCTGTCGGCTCATCCGCTAGAAGAATCGGGCTATTGACCACCAAACCTCGAATAATCGCCGCTCGCTGCTTCTGTCCGCCGGATATTTTCCTGACCTTGCTATCTCCCACTTCTTCAAGGTCGAACGTGCGCAACAGGCGGTCAATCTCTGCTTCTGCTTGGTAAGGTTTAGACGAGTATAAAAAGGGAAGAACAATGTTTTCTCTGACGGTATAGTCTGCGATTAAGGCAAAGTCTTGCGGAATATAGGCAATCGATTGACTCCGAAAGGCACTCATTGCTTCATCGTCTTCCAGTAGGTAGGTTTGCCCTTTGTAGAAATAATCGCCCTTTTCCCAAGTTTTCAGGCCAGCTATTATATCCAGTAAGGTCGTTTTCCCCTTGCCAGACTTGCTGGTGAGTAGGACAATTTCTCCTGATTGTGCTTGAAAATCTGCTTCTTGAAAAATCAGTTTGTCTTTGTATTTTTTGGTGAACTGGCGTAACTCAAGCATCCAAAACTCCTTTCGTATAGGTCTGACACCATTTGTACACAATGGCAGCCAAACCACTATTCAACAAGCAGAGATAGAGGTAGTCCTGCCAGATGGCGCCGAATGGCAACAGGTGGATAAAAATCAAGAACAACAGCAAACCGATGACGATGGGAGCTGCCAACAACCGAAAAAGAGAAATAGATAATTTCTTTTTTCCCCACCCCAGAATCCGCAAGGTTCGCAGTTCTTCCTGACATATTTTCAGGCTGGCGCGCAACAAGATAAGGATAAAAAGAAAGGAAATCCCCAAAAATACGAAGCAAGCAACCAGACCGAACCAGAAATTGGACAGATAGTAAGAGATGTAGGCTTGATAGATGTCCTTGTAGCTTATGATTTTAAAGGCAAAGCCTGCTTGATGAGCTGCTGAGAGGAACTCTTGTTGGCTCTGACTATCCATATCTCGTACTAAAAATTCTTCAAAGGCATAAGATAGGTGATCTTCTGATAGGAAGAGGCTGTATAAAACACGCTCTGTAACCAATTGCAGTTGACCTCCGTTTTCGTACTCAAGAACATTGAGATATATTTTTGCTCCGTTCTCTTTTTGGGTAAAGGTTGTAGACAGCAGTTGGTAGAGCTCCTTCTTTTCCTGATCTGTAAATTCTTCCAGAACGGCTCCATCTGCTGCAAGTTCTACATCATAGACCAAGGACAAGCTTCCTTTCTCCACTTCTTTTCTGATAATATCCTGTCTTGACCAGGACCGAATCAGCTGACTGGTTTCATTCCATAAAAAGAGGTTCATTAAAAAGGTAACTAGGACTAAGCCCAGAAAGAGAAACCATCTTTTTTTAAGTACAAGTCTATAAATACTTCTCATAAACGGTACCTCAGAACAAGAGATAGGAACAAGATGTTGCCCAAAAACAAAAGCAAGATCACCAGCAGAAACCAAAGGAACTGGGATGAAGGAACTGCCAAAAAAAGAAAAGCTCCGCCAGAAACAAGTGCAAGAGGCAAAAACAAGCCGAGGGCATGGGAGCAAAGATAAGCGTAGAGATAGTCCGACCTCGCCAGCCCTAAAAGGCGATGGGTTCGCAACTCTTTTATCATGGCTAGAAAACTGATCATAGTTAGAAGGAGATTGGTGGCTGCTACTAGAAGAAGAGGCACCAGAGGTAATTGGCGTAAAAAGAATAAAAAAGAAAGTAAAGAAACTGTAAAGACATCTAAAAGAAGGAATTGATTTAACTGCTTTTTGATTTCCCTAGCCATCTCTTCTCCCTTCTGCTTCTCTTGGTTCAAAACAGAGCTGATTTACACAATTTTATTTATTTTTTCTTTATAGTATACTTTATTTTTTCTGTCTTGTCAGCTTTTTATGGCAATTCTGTCAAAAAAAGAGGGAGTACAAAATCTCCCCCTTCTGGATCTTTATTTGGTACCGAATAGGCGGTCGCCTGCGTCACCAAGACCAGGTACGATGTAGCCTTTTTCATCCAAGCGCTCATCGAGAGCTGCTGTGTAGATGTCAATGTCTGGATGAGCTTCCTGAAGCACTTTTACCCCTTCTGGAGCTGCTACAAGGGCTACGAACTTGATATTTGATGCGCCACGTTTCTTCAGAGTTTCAATCGCCATAACTGCTGAACCACCGGTTGCTAACATTGGATCAACCACAAAGATATGACGGTGGTCAATATCTTCTGGCAACTTCACTAGGTACTCAACTGGTTGCAGTGTTTCTTCGTTACGGTACATACCAATGTGACCAACCTTAGCTGCTGGAACCAGGCTCAACAAGCCATCCACCATACCAATACCTGCACGCAAGATTGGAACGATGGCCAATTTTTTACCAGCCAGTTGCTTCTGAACGGTGGTAGTGATTGGTGTTTCAATCTCTACGTCCTCAAGTGGCAAATCACGCAAGACTTCATATCCCATCAACATTGCGATTTCATTGACAAGTTCACGAAAATCCTTGGTCGATGTATTTTTACGACGTAGGATAGATAGCTTGTGTTGAATAAGTGGATGTGAAATAACTTGAAATTTCCCCATGATGATGTAACCTCTCTTTTTTGTTTTCTTTATTTTACCAAAAAATTTCCAAAAATGCTTGCCAAAAATGGCAAGCAAAACTTATTTTTTGTAAACCCTTGCTTCGTACGGCCTGAGCAAGTTTGAGTGATTGGATAACTCCTGATAATTGCTCATGAAGAGCTCTCCATTGCCAGTCAAATCGGCTGAGTGGGGCTGGTCTTGGGCTGTGAAATTGACAATTACAACGAACGCATCCGCTTCATCATACTTACGGTAAGCTAAAACAGATGGGTTGCCTGTTGGAAGGTTCTGGTAAAGCCCCTGAGATAAACAAGAATAGGTCTTACGTAGCTGAATGAGTCGCTGGTAAGTATAGAAGATGGATTCCTTATTTTCTAGTGCTGTCTGAACATTGACTGCTTCATAGCTCGGATTCAAGTTCAGCCAAGGACTACCCGTTGTGAAGCCTGCATGTTTTTCACCATCCCACTGCATGGGCCTGCGTGCATTGTCACGACCCTTAGCGTTGATGGAAACTAGCACTTCATCTTTACTGTATCCTGCTTCCAAGCGTTCCGCATACATGTTGCGAGTTTCAATATCATCAGCCTCTTTAATATCCTGTATCGGTGTATTGATCATACCGATTTCTTCACCTTGGTAAATATAAGGTGTACCTGACATGAAATGAAGATAAATAGCTAGCATCTTACCACTCAACTCACGAAATTCTGGCCTATCATCACCGAAACGAGAAATGGCACGAGGAAGGTCATGGTTGTTCCAAAATAAGGAGTTCCACCCCTTGCCTACCAGTTCTGTCTGCCATTTGGAGAGAACTTGGTGCAAGCGTGCCGGTTCAAGCGGTGCCAAGTCCCATTTTTCCTTTCCTTCCTCTTGATCAAGACAGACATGTTCAAACTGGAAAATCATGGAGAGCTCATTTCTATCTGGATGTGAATAAAGCTGGGCTTTCTCAGGATTGGCACTCCAAGTTTCTCCAACTGTTACAAGATCGTAGGCTCCGAATGTGTTTTCATTTAATTCCTGAATCAGAAAATGAAGAGTTGGTCCATCGGCGGTAATTAACTTTTCTGGCTCTTTTCCTATCAAATCAATCATGTCTAACCGAAACCCACCTACACCTTTTTCAATCCAAAAGTTAATCATATTCCATATCTCTTGTTTTAGGGAAGGATTTTTCCAGTTAAGGTCTGGCTGCTTGACAGAGAACTGGTGTAGATAGTATTTGTCTAAATGGGGAACGTACTCCCATGCTGACCCTGAAAAGGTTGATTTGAGTGAGTTGGGTTCTTTGGCCCAAACATAATAATCATGATAGGGATTCTCCTCCCCCTTAAGCGCCTCTTGAAACCAAACGTGTTCATCCGAAGTATGGTTGAGAACCAAGTCCATGACAATCTTGATGTTTCGCTTACGCCCTTCGGCAATCAATTGATCCATATCTTCCATTGTACCGAACTCGGGGGCAATGACCTGATAATCACTAATATCATAGCCATTATCATCCATGGGAGATTGATAAACCGGACTGAGCCAGATAGCATCAATGCCCAACTCACTTAAATAATCGAGGCGACTGATAATTCCTCTAATGTCCCCAATACCATCTCCATTGGAATCTTGAAAACTACGCGGATAAATTTGATAAATAACGGATTTCTTCCACCAGTCTGTTTTTTCTACCATAATGACTGTCCTTTCTTTGTATCTGCTTAGGCAAGAAAAAGAGGGAAGCCCTCTTTATTCCTATTATAACTCAATTGTGGTGGTTTTACCTTCCTCAATTTCAACAATTTCAAAGGTTTTATCCTTGAGGTTCGCTGTCAAGCGAGCTGAAATACCTGCGTCTTGATTAAACCAGAGAATGGTCAAATTATGTTCATCTACCATCTGCACAGAAAATTCACCATCAAAGGCTGGACTGGTATTGCGGAACTTGAGGAGTTTAAATAGAGCTTGCACAATAGGGCGCTCTACCTCGCGCTCAATTTCTGCTAATTCGTAGTAGTGACGATTGATATTACGCCCTTCTTTTGTTGACTCCAATAATTCAATATCATTTTCGCCTGCCAAAAGTCCAACATAGTAAATCTGTGGAATCCCTGGGGCAAAACATTGAAGAACACGCGCCAACAGGTAGGCTTGATCATTATTGCCCAGCGCTGAATAATAGGTACAGTTGATTTGGTAGATGTCTAAATTGTTATAGGCTTCTGTGCTATAAATTTTCTTTACATTCGCTCCTTGTGCATACAAGGCTTCACGAGTTGCTTCTGTTTCCTCATCTGTCAGCAAATCCTTGACATCCACAACGCCGATACCGTCGTGCGTATCCAAGGTTGTAAACTGCTTGCGTGGACAAATTTCCATCCAATGAACAAGGCGATTGACATGCCCTGAATACAATGCATGGAGAACCAGCATTGGCAAAGCAAAGTCATAGACATAGTAATCCTGCTCTGCAATTTTCTGTTGAATCGTGTAATGTTCATGGATTTCTGGTAAGATTTCGACATCTTTTGGTGCTAATAGTTGACGTGGAAAATGCAGCATTTCCCAAATATCTGGCTCAACAAAGAAACAGTTCGTTCCAATCTTTTTGTTGGCGTAGGCAAAAGCATCTAAACGAATGATGGAAGCTCCATGCTCTGCCAACTGTTCCAATTTTTCTTGGATGAAGCGACGGGTTGTTTCTGTTGTCACATCTAAGTCAATCTGCTCCTCATCAAAGGTACACCATACTTTTTCCTCACTGCCATCTGCAAACTTAGCAATTCGATAAGGAGCACGAGGTTTGCGCTTATAAATCAAATCGACATCCTCTTGAGTCGGTTCCCCGTTTGGCCAAAAGTTTTTATAGCGAATGAACAAATCCGCATAAGCTGATTTATCTTTCTTTTCGAGGAAATCAAGGAAATACGGTGACTTGGCCGAAATATGATTGATCATAAAATCAAACATGAGGTAGTAGTCTTTGCTTAGTGCTTCAATATCTGACCAGTCTCCAAATGCAGGATCAACCTTTGTATAGTCCATGGGTGCAAAGCCACGATCCCCTGATGATGGGAAGAATGGCAGGATATGAATCCCTCCTACTACATCCTTTAATGGCCCCTCAAGCACTTTTTTCAAATCCTTGAGATTCTTACCTAAACTATCCGAATAGGTAATCAACATGGCTTGGTTTTTAATTTTCATAGCTACTCTCCTTTTGTAAGCCTTTTCTTTTTTCTTTGTTAGAAAAGGTTGAACAAGTCAACCTTGAAGATTATTTGACAGAACCGCTCGTCATACCAGAAATAATATGTTTTTGGAAGACCAGATAAACAAGTAGAATTGGGATAATTCCGACCACATAGGATGCAAACGATGGACCATAGTCACTAAAATACATGCCTTGATAGTTGTATTGGAAAAGTGGCAAGGTCCACATATTTTGGTCACGGTTCAATACTAAGAGTGGCAAAAGAAAGTCATTCCATACCCACAGCGCATTGATAATCAAAACCGTCGCATGCATAGGTTTCATGAGTGGAAAAATAATTTTCCAGTACATGGTAAATTTATCACATCCATCAATGGCTGCTGCTTCATCCATTTCTTCTGGCACAATTGTCTTGATGTATCCAACATAGAGAAAGAGCGCCTGAGGAACAGCATAGGTCAAATACAAGATAATCAAGCCAACAATGTTGTTCAATCCAATGCTAGACATCAGCTTTGTCATTGGAAGCATGATAACCTGAAAAGGTACAAAAATCCCGATAATCAAGTAAAAGTAGATAATATTAAAGACCGTTTGTCGTTTCATCTGACGAGCAACTGCAAAAGCGGCCATCGGGATAATCAGAACAATGAGTAATACGGCTACAATAGTAATTACAGCTGAATTACCAAAATATTGAACTATCCCATCTTCAAAAAGCCTGTTATAGTTGTCCAGCGTAAACTCTTCAGGAAGTCCAAAGAAATTTCCTGTAATCTCCTTGGTCGGTTTAAAGGAACTGATGACCGTAACTAAGAGCGGGATGAACATAAAGAGAATGCCCGTGAAGAGGATAAGGTAGACCCACCAATTTTTTTGTTTTTGAGTATTCATGACAATCCTCCTAAATCTCAAATTTCTTCGAAATTCTCATCTGAACCAATGAGATGACAATAATGAAGATGAAGAGCACCACAGCTAAAGCATTCGCATAAGAGAACTTATTGTCCACAAAAGCATAGTTGTAGACCAGTAAGCCGAGGGACTCTGTTTTCCCATCAGGCCCCCCACTTGTCAGTGCAAAGATAAGGTCAAATGCCGTCAAACCTGACTTCATAGCTAAGATAAAGACCATGCTGATGGATGGAAGGAGGTAGGGCAGTTCAATATTAAAGAATTGTTGAGAGCGAGTTGCACCATCAATGGCTGCTGCTTCCTTAACATCTTCTGGAATACTTTGCAAACCAGACAAAAAGATGATGACCGGCATAGCCAATCCCTGCCAGAGAGCTACAAAGATTACAGCTGGAATAACGGTATGCTCCTGAACCAATAGGTTTTCCATCAACCAATCAATTTGAAGTAGCTCACCGATTTGAGTAAAACCGTAATTAAAAAGTTGAACAAAAATCAAGCCCAAGGTCACAGTTGATAAAACCGCTGGGAAAAAGTACCAGGTTCTAAAGAAACCTACTGCTTTTATCTTCCGATTGAGTAAGGTGGCTAGCCAAATCCCGATGACAATTTCACCAATAACTAAACCAATGGTAAAGATAATCGTGAAGGTCATTGAGGTATAGAAATCAGGATTTTTCAAAATATCCAGATAATTGCCAATGCCAATCAGGTCGTACTTGCTAGACAGTCCATTCCAGTCCGTCAGACTGTAATAAATCCCCGTCAGTAGCGGATAAAAGAAAAAAATGAGCTGCAAGATAATCGGTACTGCTACAAACAAGTAGGGCCAAAATCTAGCTACAAATCCTTTTTGCTGCATAGTAGTTCTCCTTATGTTGTTGAGTATAGTAGTTTAAGCTCAGTTCCAACAACAGTTTAGGGGTGCCATCATTCAAACTGAGATTAAACAACTATAAGAGGAACCACGACCAGATTCTCCAGCCCCGGTTCCACAGTTGTTTCTATTAACTTTTCTATTTCATTGGATCAAAGAAGGCATTGAGTTTCTTAACCAATTCAGCTGAGTCAGGATTTTTGACGGTTTCAACTGTGATATTCCAGAACTCATCTTCCGAATCCCATTCACTTTGCAACCAAACCACATGCTTGTCTGTGAAGGCATATTGGGTAACACCAGCTGTTTCTGGGAATTTGCCTTCTGTATCAACTCCTTCAACAGAGGTTGGAGAACCGTCTACATCATAATATTTTTGAATAACTTCTGCACGAGAGAGATACTCTAAGAATTTCTTAGCTTCTTCCGGATGTTCCGATTCAGCAGAGATAGAGAGAGCTAGGTCCGCTGCACCAATGGTATAGTCACCGCCTTCTTCATCTCCAGGGAAGGTGAACATGCCGTACTCAAACTCAGGCTCTTGCTGGTTAATAGCAGTTGCTGCCCATGTTCCCTGTGGCAACATCAACGCTTCTCCTGCTGCAAAAGCTGCAACCGCATCTGCATACAATGCTCCTGCTGCTCCCTTTTGACCGTTGTCTGTCAACAGTGCCAAGCGCTCAGTTACCGCTTTTGTTGTTGTATCATCTTGAATTGCACCTTTAGCACTGCGGATCAAGATGTCTTCTGCACCATCAAACCCACCGGCAACTGTTACCCAGGCTAACTGATGGTATCCATTTAGTGACCAAGCATCATTCAGAGAAAGTGCAAATGGTGAAGTTGTACCATCTGCCTTAATTTTATCTACCAGCGCAACAAATTCTGCATAAGTCGTTGGAACTTCTAAACCTAGTTCTTTGAATTTATCCTTATTGTAGTAAATACCGTAAGCATTGGCAGTTAAAGGAAGGGTGTAGTTCTTGTCTTCAACCAGATAAGGAGTTACCGCTCCGTCTTTCAAGTTGGATAGCCCTGCATCATCATCGATTTCTAAGAAACGACCATCAGCTGCAAATTCTTTGAAGTCAGCATTCTGAGGGTAAATATTGATGACATCTGGCGCTTCGTCATTAGCCATACGGGTTTTCAAAACAGTTCCCGCATCTGGTACGTTTGAAAACTTAACATCAATCGTAGGATTTTCTTTTTCAAAATCATCGATGATTTCTTGAAGCGTTTTTTGCATTTCAGGTTTTTGAGAGTAAAATTCAATCTCAACCTTTTCGCTAGAGCTTGAACTGCCGCAGGCAACGAGCAAACTAGCAAACGCACAAGCAGTAGCGCATTTAAAAACTGTTTTGATGTTCATATGGTAAAATCCTCCTAGATTTTATTAAAAATATATTGTACACTAAAGAAATCTTTTTGAATATGCGGCATAGTTAACCCGATATTCATGAGTTCGTCCCCATAAAAGCTAGCATCTAACTGAGGACAATGATAAAGCGCACGCTCCTCCAAGCCCTTGAGTCGGACTTGCACAAGAGGAGCCTCTGGCTGAGCCAGGATTTTCACAAAAGTAAAGACTGCCTGACTTTTATCCTTATTAACATAAGTATATGCTTTCGTATTCTCCGTTTGTTGTAATCGGTAGATATTCCCGAATTGGACTGTTTGTCGAATACTTTTATAGAGAGCTGTTTGGCTAGCAACTTCTTTTTTCTTGGAGTCTGACAGGGCTGTCAAATCCAATTCATAGCCCAAATTTCCCAGCATGGCAACATTCCCTCGAGTTGAAAAAGGAGTAATCCGCCCTACCTGATGATTCGGAACAGCTGATACATGGGCTCCCATTGAAGCGATTGGATAAATCAAACTCGTTCCTTCCTGAATGGAAAGGCGACCAATCGCATCTGTATTGTCACTCGCCCACGCTTGTGGCATGTAATAGAGCATACCTAGATCATTACGCCCTCCTCCTCCTGCACAGGATTCAAAGAGCACATGAGGAAAGGCTTGGGTAAGGGTATCCAAAATCCGATAGAGTCCAAGGATATAGCGATGATAAAATTCATGCTTAGTAGCATTGGCTTGTCCTTCAGAAATTGAGGTGATGTTGCGGTTCATATCCCACTTAACATAGGTAATATTAGCCGATTGCAACACTCTGGTTATCGAATCGATAAGATAGTCGCAGACTTCTTTTTTAGACAAATCAAGAACCAACTGTTCCCGGCTATAGATATGCTCTCTACCCTTAATGTGAATAGCCCAGTCAGGATGCTTGCGATAGAGTTCACTATCCACTGAAATCATCTCAGGCTCAAACCACAGTCCAAATTCCATACCTAAATCATTGATGGCTTCAGCCAATCCATTCAAGCCATTAGGAAGTTTTTCCTTATTGACGTACCAGTCACCAAGAGAAGACTCGTCATTATTTCGCTTGCCAAACCAGCCGTCATCCAATACAAATAATTCAATTCCTGCCTGTTGAGCCTCTCTTGCTAAACTGAGAATTTTTTCCTCCGTAAAATGGAAGTAAGTGGCTTCCCAATTATTGATGAGAATCGGTCTAGGTTTATTAGCAAAGGGCGACCGAACCAGATGCTTCTGAAGAAAAGCGTGACTAGTCTGAGTCATTCCTGTCAATCCTCTGTCGGTATAAGACAAAAGAGCTTCTGGGGTTTGGAAGGATTGATGGGCTTCTAGTTTCCAGCAAAATCCCCAATCGTTAAGCCCCATGCCCCAACGGCAGGTTTCAAGAGCTGTTGTTTCGACAAAACCTGTAAAATTACCGCTGTAAACAAGATGGGCTGAATAAACTTCGCCATAATCCTCCGTCACATCCTTAGAGGCTAAAGCTAAGAAAGGGGTTCTAGAGTGACTGGATGCTCCTCGGATACTGCCGATACTGTATTTTCCCTTGGTAATAGGCGTTACCGTCCATTCTTTTTCGTAGCCATATCGACCCGTCAGGCTATGAATAGCAAAATCTTGATGAGGAAAATCCAACATGAATGAAAGTGCCGTTTCAAGAGTGCTTGGATAGCGACCGGTCTGAATCACAACTGACCGCGCTAGAAAATTTGCCTCTTCAAATACAGAATAAGATAGCGTTACTGTCACATCCGTTAACTGGTCATAGAGGTCTATCTCTAAAGTTTCAACCTCCTCTTCGCTTGCAAAACTGGCTGGCAAATCCAGTAATTTCTTCTTGCCTTTGAAAATTCTATGAGTCTGATAGCGCAAATCCAAAGCTGTCCCAAATTCATTTCGTACTTCGATGGCTGCGGCACGAAAGTCTCCAAGGCCATTGCTTGAATATTCCATGGACAGAGTATCCAATGAAAAAGTCCGATTTCCACTGATGGGACTTGGAGAGAAGGCTCTGTCTAAATATGTTATTTTGTTACTTGAACTAAACTGATTGACTTTTTTACCGAAGTATCTATGCACAAGTATATCATTTTCTAAAACTTGCATCACATAAGAAAATTCCGTTGTTTTCAAGTGAAACAAGCCTTCTTGTTCAAAAAATTGTATCACTTTTCTATCTCCTATCTCTTTTACACGTTTATTCTACCAAATGAAAACGCTTTAAAAAATGGAAATTTGTTATCAAAACATGGTATAATGTTTCCTAAGGAGAACAACTATGAATATCCTAAATATCTACAATGAATTAAAAAGCAACAACTTCGACCTGAATGTTGACCACTATGGCGCTGAAATTTGCGATAAAAATTATTCCTTCGGACCGACTGTCCGAGAAAATTATGTCCTGCATTTTATAGTTCACGGTAAAGGAGCCTTCACCATCAACGGTCAGACCACTCCTCTCAAGGAAGGCGACCTATTTATCCTCCCGAAGAACCAAGTCACCTTTTACCAAGCAGATAGCGAAGAACCTTGGTCCTATATATGGGTTGGTTTTAGCGGGTCCAGAGTAGAAACAATCCTCAAGCAAAGCCAACTCCTAGAAAACTACTACTTGCATTCACATCTTAACTCCCCCATCTTGGAAGAGATGGTTGCTATCACTCGTGTCGGCCAGCATTCTCTCCATCTTGTCACTGAACTATCACTAATCGGTCAGCTTCATAAACTCTTGGCAGCCTTGATTGATGAATTTCCAAATAAAGCACTCAAGGAGTCCCAACAAACAACAAAGCATTATGTTACACAGGCTATTAAGATGATTCATAGCCTTTACGCATCACCTCTAAAAGTAGCTGATATTGCTGGAAAATTAGCCTTAAACCGTAGCTACCTCTATAAAATATTCAAACAAGAAACAGGCTATTCAATCAAAGAATATTTACTTTCTGTTCGTATGAACCGAAGTCGCGAATTATTGCTCAACCCAAAATGGAGTATTACAGAGGTGTCTTTATCCGTTGGCTACCAAGACCCACTTAATTTTAGCACCGCCTTTAAACACTATTTTCACATGAGCCCTAGTGACTATCGAAAGGCACAACTAAAGAAGGATTAGCTCAATGATGAACTAACCCTTCTTTTTTTTATTCACCAAAAACACGGGCTATCCGCTGGCAAGCTTCTTGGATAGTTGCCAGTGGAGCAGCTGCGTTAAATCGAGCGTGACAGGTTCCTTCTTTACCGAAAGTCTTGCCATCGTTCAAAACCACCTTGGCTTCTTTTTGTAACTTTTCATGAATTTCCTCATGGCTGAGCTCATAAGGAGAGAAGTCTAGCCAGATGAGATAGGTTCCTTCTGGTTTCATCACCTGAATCTTGGTGTGCTGGGTAAGATAATCCACAGCAAAGCAAATATTGGTTTCAAGGACAGCCTTTAACTCTTCCAGCCACGGCTTGCCGTACGTGAAGGCTGTTTCTGTCGTAATCAAACCAACTGTCGGAATTTCATGTTGATTATTGGTCAACTGGCGATGGGTAAACTTCTTACGCAAAGCTGGATTTTCAATAATCGCAAAGCTATTTTTAGTCCCTGCGATATTGAACGTTTTTGTCGCTGAAGAAAGAATCAAACTAAACTCTTTGAAACGGCTGTCTACGGTATTAAAGGAGCAATGTTGGTGGCCAAAGAGAGCCAAATCCTGATGGATTTCGTCAGAAATTAAGAGCACTCCATATTTCTGACAGAGCAAGCCAACCTGTTTTATCTCTTCCTTGGTCCAAACTCGCCCGCTAGGGTTATGGGGATTACAGAAGATATAAAGTTTGACATCATGAGTAACCAGTTCATGTTCCAACTGGGCAAAGTCGATTTCAAAGTGTCCGTTTGAGTTGACTAATGAATTGGTCACCAGATTGCGCTGGTTGAGTTTGACAGAACGAGCAAAGGGGGGATAGACCGGGGTATTGATAAGGATGCTATCTCCCTCATTTGTCAGGGCTTGGATTGCCACAGAAATAGCAGGCACAACTCCTTCTATTAAGACAATGGCTTCTCTATCAACCTCATAGCCATGTTCCCTTTTTTCCCAGTCTATAATAGCCTGATAGAGCTGGTCACTAGCGTAGGGATAGCCAAAAATGTGTTCGTCGGCATAGCGGCGCAAGGCTGTCCGGATTTCAGGCAGGGCTTCAAAGTCCATATCTGCAATCCATAGCTGCAACAAATCCGGATCCTGTTCGCTTTTGCGCCATTTTTCTGTGTGATGCCCCAAGCGATTGGGCCTCGTTGTAAAATCGTATCGTCCCATCTTATCCCTCCAAGGCAGACCGAAGGTCCGCAATCAAATCATCTGCATCCTCAATACCAATTGATAACCGCAAGAGGTCGTCTGTCAAACCATAGGAATGGCGAATTGCTTCAGGAATATCGGCATGGGTCTGAGTAGCTGGGTAGGTAATCAAACTCTCCACTCCTCCTAAACTTTCTGCAAAGGTAAAAATCTGCAAGCTATTGAGAATCTGAGGAATACGGCTTTGATCCATCACCTTTAAGGAGACCATCCCTCCCTTTCCAGTATAAAAGACCTCTTTAACAGCGGAACACGTTTTGAGGTAGTTAACGATTTTCTGAGCGTTTTTGGTAGCACGCTCCATCCGAATTGATAAGGTCTTCAGCCCGCGCATTAAGAGATAGGAGTCCAATGGTGACAGCGTTGGCCCTGTCGTGTTTTGATCGTAAAAAAGCTTGTCATAGAGAGCTTGGTCGTTGGTTACCAAGACGCCGCCTAATACATCATTATGCCCTGACAAATATTTGGTCGCGGAATGCAAAACGACATCCGCGCCTAAAGGAATGGGATTCTGATAGACTGGACTATAAAAGGTGTTGTCCACAATCAACTTGGCTCCATGAGCATGGGTCACCTTTGCTACTGCCTCAATATCAAATTCGACCATCAGTGGGTTGGTCGGCGTTTCGATAAAAACATAATCTGTTTCTTCATTGATGCTATCCAAGAGTTCTTGCTGATTAGTCACGTAGGTAAAACTGAAACGCCCAAGCGCCTCTTGTTCATTAAACCAGCGGAAGCTTCCTCCATACAGATCACGCGCCGCAACAATCTTGCTTCCAAGCGGAAAACCATTGAACAGTAAGACAAGAGCTGCCATACCTGAACTAGTAACCAAGGCATAGTCAGCCTTTTCAATCGCTGCTAGTGTTTTTTCCAAAGTCAGGCGCGTTGGGTTTTTGGTACGGGTATAGTCAAAACCAGTGGACTGACCAAATTCAGGATGCTGGTAAGTAGTAGACAGGAAGATGGGAGAAATGAGCGCTCCCGTCTTTTCATCAGTATTGACACCTGCACGGGCCAAAAGCGTATCAATCTTATAATCTGTCATCGTTTCCTCCTTTGAATATCCTTCTTCCATTCTAGCATTTCTCCGCAAATTTTTCAGGCAAAACTCCTAAAAAACTCATAGGTTTTTTCAATCGCTGTTATAGTTTTTAACTATGGCATTTCCCTCTGTTGAGAAAGGCTACAACTACGAACCTTGCCCCTCCAATCAGGACGAACCTCGGTTTAAGCAAGATTAGCGCAGCTTTTTTCATCATTTCCTTTCTTTGACTTGTCAAACCTCCCTAATGAGAGTAAAATAGGGATATGATTACCATTGAAACTCTACTAACCATTTTAAAAGAAGACGGAAATTTCCGCCATATAAACCACAACAAAACGAGCTACAACACTTGGTCTGGTGTGCAGTTTGACGCTCTCAGCTATGACAGCAGAACTGTCAGTCCGAGCACTCTTTTCTTTGCTAAGGGAGCTTCTTTCAAGAGAGAATTTTTGGAAAAAGCTATTGAAGATGGGCTAGCCTTCTATGTATCTGAAATGGACTATGAGCTTGATATTCCTGTTATTCTCGTCAACGATGTCAAGCAGGCAATGAGTTTGATTGCTATGGAATTTTATGACCACCCTGAGCAAAAACTCAAACTTCTGGCCTTTACAGGGACAAAGGGAAAGACCACTGCCGCTTACTTCGCCTATTCTATCCTTAGCCAGAGCCACCGCCCGGCTATGTTATCTACTATGAATACTACACTAGATGGTGTGCACTTCTTCAAGTCGGCCCTAACAACGCCTGAAAGCCTGGACCTCTTTGCGATGATGGCTAAAGCAGTGGAAAACGGTCGTACCCATCTGGTGATGGAAGTGTCCAGCCAAGCCTATCTGGTCAAGCGGGTCTACGGGCTGACCTTTGATGTCGGCGTCTTTCTCAACATCAGTCCCGACCATATTGGACCAATTGAGCATCCCACCTTTGAGGACTACTTCTACCACAAGCGGCTCTTGATGGACAATAGCAGAGCTGTGATTGTTAATAGCGGCATGGAGCATTTTGAAGCGGTAAGAGAGCAAGTCATCACTAAAGACCACGACTTTTATGGATCAGCTTCTGACAATGCAATCCTCGACTCGCATGGCTTTGATTTTGCCGTGTCTGGGAAATTGGCTGGCCACTACGACATCCAGCTTATCGGCCGTTTCAATCAGGAAAATGCTCTTGCTGCTGGACTAGCCTGTCTACGATTGGGTGCCAGCCTAGAAGATATTCGAGCTGGCATTGCCCAAACATCTGTTCCCGGTCGCATGGAAGTTTTGACCCAGAAAAATGGAGCCAAAATCTTTGTTGACTATGCCCACAATGGGGACAGTGTGAAAAAATTGATTGATGTTGTTTTGGAACATCAGAAAGGCAAGGTCATCCTTATTTTAGGGGCGACAGGCAATAAGGGTGAAAGCCGCCGCAAGGACTTTGGGCTATTGCTGAACCACTATCCGCAAATTGATGTCCTATTGACCGCGGATGACCCCAACCGTGAAGACCCTGCAGCCATCGCAGCGGAAATCCAATCCTACATGACCCGTCCAAGTCAAATCGAAGTTGACCGCGAGAAGGCCATTCAACTAGCAATGAGTATGACAAAAAACAACCAAGATGCCGTTATCATTGCTGGGAAGGGAGCAGATGCTTACCAGATTGTGAATGACCGTCGCGAAGAATACGCTGGAGATTTGGAAGTTGCAAAACATTATTTATAGAAAAATGCCATTGCTCAATAGGGCAGTGGTTTTTTATAACCATTCTTGTTAGATTAAAATTGTCAGAAAACTCTTGTTTTATGAGAAAATTTTGGTATAATATGTTTAGAAATAGAAAAAGGGGGAAATTGTGTCAAACATTCAGGCTGAAGCCATCCGGGTGGCATACGACGACCGGGTCATCATTGATTCCTTGTCAACCACCATTCCCGAAGGAAAAATCACTACCATCATCGGTTCCAACGGTTGTGGCAAATCAACCCTGCTCAAGGCCTTGACTAGGATCCTTCCTCTCCAAGCTGGAGCTGTCTATCTGGATGGGCAGGCTATTGCCCAGCTGCCAACCAAGGAAGTGGCTAAAAAACTGGCCCTCCTGCCCCAGGTCTTGGAGGCAACGGAGGGAATCTCCGTCTACGAACTGGTCTCCTACGGTCGCTTTCCCCATCAAAATGGCCTGGGCTACTTGTCTGACCTGGACCGGGAAAAAGTCAACTGGGCCTTGGAGGTCACCCAAACCATAGCCTATGCCAGGCTGCCGGTAGATGATTTGTCCGGTGGGCAGAGACAGCGGGTCTGGATTGCCATGGCCCTTGCCCAGGATACCGATACCATCTTCCTGGATGAACCCACCACCTACCTGGATCTCAACCATCAGCTGGAGGTACTCGAACTCTTGAGGGAGCTCAATCAGACCAGGCAGAAAACCATCGTCATGGTCCTCCATGATGTCAACCTGTCCGCCCGCTTTTCAGACTATATGATCGCGATGAAGGGGGGCAAGATTCACCACCACGGGGCTGTCTCAGCCATCATGACGACAGATATTCTCCGTGACATTTTCCAGATTGAGGCCCAACTCTTGCAGCTTCCAGGCCAAGATTACCCCACTTTACTCACCTACGATTTAATTAAATAAAAGGAGATGATTATGAAAAAGTTTTTAGCAACATGTAGTTTGGTCCTTGCCTTTCTATGGCTGGCAGCCTGCTCCAGCGCACAACCTTCCACCAAGGTCGAATTGTCCAGTATGCCTGAGATTGAGGGCATCGTCTATCATGGCGATATTCCAAAGAATCCACAAAAGGTGGTCAATTTTGCCTATTCCTACACAGGTTACCTCCTGCAATTGGGCATAGATGTTTCCAGTTACAGCCTTGATTTGGAAAAGGATAGTCCTGCCTTTGGCGATCAGCTCAAGGACGCTGTCCAGCTGACCACTGCGGATACGGAGGCCATTGCGGCCCAGGAACCAGATGTCATCTTGGTTTTTGCTGGGGATGATAACTTGGAAACCTTGAAAGAAATTGCTCCAGTCATCGAAATTACCTACGGTAAGAGTGATTATCTGGAAATGCTGACAGATGTGGGACAAATTTTTGGCAAGGAAACAGAAGCCCAAGCCTGGCTTGACCAGTGGGAGGAAAAAGTGACTGCTGCCAAGAACGAGCTAAATGGCGTCATCGATGAAAGCACCACCTTCACTGTTATGGATTTCTTTGATAAAAACATCTACCTCTATGGCGATAATTTTGGTCGTGGCGGAGAATTGGTTTACAAGGCTCTCGGTTTTGCAGCCCCTGCCAAGGTCCAAGAGGACATCATCAGCAAGGATGGCTGGTTTGGCGTTTCCCAAGAAGCTCTGCCTGACTATATCGGTGACTATGCTCTGGTCAATGTCAATGCGACTACCAAAGAAGCTGCTGCTTCTCTCAAGGAAAGTGACATTTGGAAGAACCTGCCGGCAGTCCAAGCGGGTCATGTGCTGGAAGTGGATTACAACCTCTTCTACTTCTCTGATCCAATGTCGTTAGACTTGCAGATTGAAGCCTTTGTTAAAGCCATCAAGGACGCCCAATAAAAGGAAACATTCATGAAACAAGAAGAAACCCTTCTTTCTCACTCAACGAAGCCAAAGCAACTTTGGCTCGTTTTTTTCAGCATCTGCCTGCTTTTTCTGGCGGGAATCTATCTGAGTTTGCGCTTTGGGGCCATTTCCTATAGCCACAATCAGCTGATGGAAGTTTTGCAAGAGCCCATGGTCCAATCCGCTGTCCAGGATGTCGTTGTCGATTTACGACTGCCCCGAATCCTGGCGGCCCTCCTGGTTGGAGCAGCCATGGCCCAGGCTGGTGCCATAATGCAGGGCGTCACCCGCAATGCCATTGCCGATCCAGGCCTTCTAGGCATCAATGCGGGGGCAGGCCTGGCCCTTATCCTGGCCTTTGCTATTTTTGGAAGCCTGCATTATAGCCAGATTTTACTGATCTGCCTGCTGGGCTCCTTTTTGGCTGCCATCCTAGTTTTTTCCCTTTCCTATCAGGCTCAAAAGGGCTACAATCAGCTGCGGCTCATCCTATCTGGAGCCATGGTTGCCAGCCTCTTTTCTGCCCTTGGCCAGGCTATCACCATCTACTTTGACCTTTCAACGGCGGTCATCGGCTGGCTGGCAGGTGGCTTGGTTCAAGTCAACTGGAAGATGTTGGCCATGATTGCTCCCTTTATTGTTCTGGGTCTTATCCTAGCCCAGCTTTTTGCCCATCAGCTGACCATTCTCAGCCTTAATGAAACAGTGGCCAAAAACCTGGGCCAGCGGACCTTTCTGATGACCTTGCTCTTATTGGGCATTGTCCTCTTGCTCTCGGCTGCGGCTGTGGCTCTGGTCGGCTCCCTCTCCTTTGTCGGCCTCATCATCCCGCACTTCATCCGTATCTTTACGGGGAAAAACTACCGCATCCTCTTGCCACTGACGGCCTTTGCGGGAGCCACTTTCCTCATCTGGGTGGATTTGATTTGCCGTTCCATCAACCCACCAGTTGAAACGCCGATGAGCGCTGTCATCAGCATCATTGGTCTGCCCTGTTTCCTCTGGCTCATCCGAAAGGGGGACCACTTATGATGCGAAAAAATCAGCTCCTTCCAAGCTTTACCATCCTGCTCCTTTTGCTGCTGGCAGCCTTTCTGATTGCCTTGTCTGTGGGCTATACCAACTCTTCTTTTTCTGATTTCATGGAGCTGATAAAGGGACGGGCGGATTCATCCACCCTGCTCATTATCGGGCGGATTCGTTTGCCCCGTATCGTGGCCTCCATGATTGGCGGAGCATCCTTGTCCTTGGCTGGCTTGCTCTTGCAAACCTTGACCCGCAATCCTCTGGCAGATTCGGGTATCCTGGGTATCAATACGGGTGCTGGGCTGGTGGTTGCGATTCTGGTAGGACTTTCATCCACTATCCATCCCGTTTTGCTAGCCTTTACCCCCCTCTTTGCCATGCTGGGGGGAGGCTTGACCATCTTTCTAGTCTACTGGCTGGCCCGTAAGAAACTCTATGGGGTCCATCCCACACGCTTGATTATCACTGGGGTAGGAATATCCAGCATGCTGTCTGGCATCATGGTCAGCATTATCAGCAGCCTAGATGATTTCAAGATGGAGTACATCGTCCAGTGGTTGAGCGGTCGGGTGAACGGTGGAGATTGGTCAAGCTTGACTCTATACAGTCCACTCCTTATCCTGGTCTGGGTAGCCACCTTTAGCCGCAGTCGCTCCCTCAATATCATGAACCTCAATGACCAGACCGCCATGGCCCTGGGCCTGCATTTGCAAAAGGAAAGGCTGGTCACCCTGGTCTTGGCCACAGCCCTAGGCGCACTCAGTGTCGTCCTCGTAGGCAACATCACCTTTGTGGGACTAATCGCTGGCCATATTACTCGCCGGTGGTTGGGCAATGACCACCGTATCACCATCCCAGCCAGCATGATTTTAGGCAGCCTCATTCTCCTTTTGGCTGACACCATCGGCCGGGTCCTGCTGGTCGGCACCGGCATCCCAACGGGAATCATCGTCTCCATGATTGGAGCCCCCTACTTCCTCTACCTCTTAAAACAAACCCAACCCAGTTGAAGCTCAACTGGGTTGGGTTTTCTAATCAAAATACTTCTTTAAAACCTTGATTTCTTCCTGACTTAGTTGTCGGTAGGCTCCGGCGGGAAGGGAATCTTCTAGGTTAAAGCCACCAAAGGAGATGCGCTTGAGATAGGTCACCTTGACCCCGTATGCTAGAAACATCTTCTTGACCTGGTGAAATTTTCCTTCGGAAATCGTAATCTGGGCCCTGCTATGGCCTGGCTGGCTGGATAAGATGGTCAGCTGAGCTGGCTTGCATGTGGTGCCGTCTAAAAAGGTCACTCCATTGTCAAAAAAAGCTGGCGCATCAGGATGCAGGGCATCATTGACCTCTACATAATAGGTCTTGGCCACATGGTGCTGGGGATGGAGCATGCGAAAGCCCAGGGGGCCATTGTTGGTTAAAAGAACCAGCCCTTCCGTATCGCGGTCTAGGCGCCCAATGGGAAAGAGGCCATCCACCCGGTCTTCCTCTCTCAGCAAATCCAGCACAGTTGGGAAGTGGGCATCCGAGCAGGCGGAAACCACGCCAGCAGGTTTGTTGAGGAGATAGTACCTAGCTCCTGTTATCTTCACAGATCTACCTGCCACCTCTACCTGTTGCAATTCTGGGTCTACAATCTGACTGAGCTTCTTAGCCAACGAACCATCAATTGTAATCTGCCGGCTGGCAAAATAGCGTTTTATCTGCTTTTTGGAGCCAATTTTCGCTTTTTCCAAACATTTATCCAATCTCATAGCCTTATTCTACCATAGTTCCTAATGCTTTGTCTTTCATCACAGGTGTGGTATACTACTAATTAGTAATAATAAAAAGAGAGTATTATGGGACTACTTATCGATGGCGTTTGGCATGACCAATGGTATGATACCACATCAACTGGCGGAAAATTTGTGCGTAGCAAAACCCAGTTCCGAAACTGGATTACTAAGGATGGAAAAGCTGGTCCAACTGGAAAAGCAGGCTTCAAGGCTGAATCTGGCCGTTACCATCTCTATGTTTCCTTGGCCTGTCCGTGGGCTAGCCGTACCCTCATTATGCGTAAGTTGAAGGGGCTGGAAGAGCATATTTCTCTTTCGGTTGTTCACCCGCTGATGTTGGAAAATGGATGGACGTTTGAAGAAGCGGATGGAGTTATGGCCGACAGTATATTTGGAAGTGACTTCCTACATCAGATCTATACCCAAGCCGATCCACACTACACAGGCCGCGTCACTGTTCCCATTCTTTGGGATAAAAAGACCAGTACCATTGTCAGCAACGAATCTGCAGAAATCATGCGGATGTTCAACTCTGCCTTTGATGAACTGACAGGCAATACTGAAGATTTTTACCCCGTAGAGCTGCAGGCTGAGATTGATAAAATGAACGCGTTTGTCTATCCGACTATCAACAATGGTGTCTATAAAGCTGGTTTTGCTACCAAACAAGAAGTCTACGAAGAAGAGGTCAAACAACTTTTCCTTGCACTGGAAGAGTTGGATAGGCATTTGGCAGAACACACATACCTAGTCGGCAATCAGCTGACAGAAGCGGACATTCGTCTTTTTACGACCTTGGTGCGCTTTGATGTGGTTTATTTCGGACATTTCAAGTGCAACAGCAAGCCTCTGGTCGACTTCCCTCACCTCTGGCAGTATACGAAGCGGCTTTATAACCACAAGGGAATTGCGGAAACGGTAAACTTCCAGCATATTAAACAACACTACTACGGCAGTCACAAGACAATCAATCCAACCGGAATCGTGCCCCTTGGTCCTGACTTAGACTGGTCGCTCGATTAAACCGATGACATTCTTACTGCACACAAAAAATCCTGTTGAAACAGGATTTTTTCTGGTCTATTTTAGGCAAGTTTGCTTGCTGCTGCTTCATCTACAATGATGACTGCATCTGGATGGTTCTGTAAGATACTTGCAGGAAGTTCTTCTGTAATAGGGCCCTCAATCATTGCTTGAATAGCATCAGCCTTATCTTCACCATAAGCCATCAGCAGAATGGTTTTGGCAGCCATAATATTGGCAATTCCCATTGAAATCGCCTGTTTTGGAACCTCCTCCATACTTGCAAAGAAGCGGCTGTTTGCTTCAATAGTAGAAGGAGCCAAATCGACAACTCTTGTGATGCCATCAAATGACGAGCCGGGCTCATTAAAGCCGATATGACCGTTACGACCGATTCCTAAAATCTGCAATTCTACTGGATTATCTGCCAATAGTTGGTTGTACTGGTCAAGACTGGCATTCAAATCACTGGCTAAACCATCTGGTAGATAGGAAGCTTTAAAGGGTTTGGCATCAAATAAGTGTTGCTTCATAAAGTAAGCATAGGACTGATCGCTCTCCACTCCCAAACCTACATACTCATCCAGATTGACAGATACCATATCTGAAAAATCAAGGTCACTGGCTACAATCTGTTTATAAAACTCAAGTGGTGTTGAGCCTGTAGCTAGCCCCAGTACCTTGGCACCTGCTGCCATTTTTTCTTTTAAGAGATCAAAAGCTACTTTCCCACCCTCGATTGCATGTTTTACTTTAATAACGCGCATGATTCCTCCTTTTTGGTCTATACCATTTGTTTAAGACCATTATATGGTATAGACCGATTTTTGTCAAGACATTTCCCTTTTTATTTGAAAAATCTTTCAAACAAAGAAAATTTGCCCATAACTTCTCCCCACTCGTCTGTTCAAAATATGATATAATAGAGCCATGCTTACAGAACTATTGATACTATTTGCAGTTGGCATTATCCTCTCTCTGATTGCTTACAGTTTGCGGGGTCAAAAAGTCATCCGACTCATTCTTTTTGTCATCGGTGGCAGTTTGATTGTCCTTCCTTTCGGACTATTATTTTACTTTTTGACCATTTTATTAGCAGGATAAAGGAGAAGATATGAATACAGCTGATTTTGATTTTGAATTGCCGGAAGAATTGATTGCCCAAACCCCCTTAATCCAGCGAGATAGCTCGCGCTTGTTGATTTTGGATAAGGAAAAACAGACCTTAGCGGATAGTCATTTCGACCATATTATTGACCAACTTCAACCAGGGGATGCTCTGGTGATGAATAATACCCGCGTGTTGCCAGCTCGACTATATGGAGAAAAACCTGACACCCATGGTCATGTGGAGTTGCTTTTGCTGAAAAATACCCAAGGCGACCAGTGGGAGGTTCTTGCAAAGCCAGCCAAACGGCTGCGTGTCGGAAGCAAGGTTTCCTTTGGTGATGGCCGACTCATCGCAACTATTGTGGAAGAATTAGAGCATGGTGGAAGAATCGTCGAATTTAGCTATGACGGTATTTTTCTTGAGGTGCTGGAAAGTCTGGGTGAAATGCCTCTGCCACCTTATATCCACGAAAAACTAGAGGATCGCGAGCGTTACCAGACAGTCTACGCCAAGGAAAATGGCTCTGCTGCTGCTCCTACGGCCGGTCTACACTTTACCCAAGAATTACTCCAAAAAATCGAGGATAAAGGGGTCAAGCTAGTTTACCTAACCCTGCATGTTGGACTTGGAACCTTCCGACCTGTATCTGTGGATAATTTGGAAGACCATGAAATGCACTCTGAGTATTATCAGTTTAGTCAAAAGGCCGCGGATACACTCAATCACGTCAAGGAGACCGGAGGCCGTGTCGTTGCCGTTGGAACAACCTCTATCCGTACCCTGGAAACTATCGGCAACAAATTTGATGGAAAACTCAAGGCTGATTCTGGCTGGACCAATATCTTCATCAAGCCAGGCTATACCTTTAAGGTTGTCGATGCCTTTTCAACCAACTTCCACCTGCCAAAGTCCACTCTGGTCATGCTCGTTGCTGCCTTTGCAGGCCGTGAATTTACCCTCGAAGCTTACAAACACGCCGTTGAGGAAGGTTACCGCTTCTTCAGTTTCGGCGACGCCATGTTTCTGAAATAGGATATGCTATGAATAAGATTGAAAGCCGCCATCAACTCATCCGTTCTCTGATTTTAGAAAAGAAAATCCATACCCAACAAGAATTGCAAGAACTCTTAGAACGCAACGGGGTTCATGTTACCCAGTCAACCCTGTCGCGAGACATTAAGTTACTCAATTTGGTTAAAATCAACGAAGGAAATTCGACCTATTATGTGATCAATAGCATCGCTCCTTCTCGTTGGGAAAAACGACTGCGAATCTATATGGAAGACGCTTTAGTCATGCTCAAACCCGTTCAAAACCAAGTGGTGCTGAAGGCTCTTCCAGGGCTCGCCAACTCCTTTGGCTCCATTTTAGACGCCATGGAGATTCCTGAAATCATTGCCACGGTCTGTGGTGACGATGTTTGCTTAATTATCTGTGAAGACAACCAAGCAGCCCTTGACTGTTTTGAAAAACTCAAGCAGTATACACCACCATTTTTCTTTAGCAAACGTTGAGTCTGGGTAAAACTAAAATTTTACCCTTCCGGTCAAAATTTGAACAATAAAAAAATAGCTTAGAAGCAACGTTTCTGATGACGCAATTCTAAGCTATTTTCTATTTTTAAGACTTTTCGCCCAGTTTCATTTGTTTTGCAGGGAATTCCTCCGAAATGATATAAAAATAAACAGACCTAGCGCTCTTTTACAGAGTAGTAGGTCTGTTTGTTTTTGTGAACAATTTATGTTAGTGTCCATTCACATCTTGTCCTGCTAAACGATACACCGCCTCGGCATAGATGTCCATTGTTCGGTAAAGATCCTCTAGTGGCATCCGTTCGTTTTCCTGGTGCTCAGTTTGCTCTGTTGTTGGGAAACATGCACCAAAGGCTACGCAGTTTGGCATGGTACGGGCAAAGGTTGCCCCTCCTGAGGATTCTGCTTCTGTCATATCTCCCGTTTTGTCACGATAGACAGACAAAAGGGTCGAAACCAGCTGACTGTCAAGCGGTACATAGAGAGAAGCCAAATAGTCGTACTCTTCATAACTCAGTCCGTAAGCGCCAGCTTTTTCTACCAAAGTCTTCACAAGAGCATCCTTGTCTGCAAGGACAGGAATGCGAATATCCAAGCGGATTTCAGATGATTTTGGTGTTACAGTGATACCTGCTACATTAAAACTGAGCTTACCAGAAGGTTCGTCCGAAATATCTCCGAACAGTTTAGCACCTGTTGCATCTTCGCCCACTTCGTTGCTGATAAAGGCAAGGGCAGGGTGGTCTTCAAATTTATGAAGGGCTTGAAGCAGACGCACGATGGCATTGACACCCTCTGCTGCATCTTTGGAGTGTCGAGAAACACCAAGGACTGTCAAGATATCATCGTCCGTTTCATAATCATAGTTCCGATTTTTCAGTTCTGCTATTACACTTGCTAGTAGGTGACCTGAATAACTGGCCTTGGCCGGAACAACGTTGTAGGCAGTTCCTGCTTCCAAAGCAAGGCAGGAATGACCCGGCCCGTGGAGTTTAGCTTGTAAGAGGCCCTTTTCAGCATAGGTCAAGGGGAAGGATGAGTCGGGAGCAAAGCCCATGGTTGCTACTTCCTCTAGTTGGTTGTAGCGGTTCATACAGCGCCAGAGTGTTTCTTCATCTGTACCAAAAATAAAGCGAATGCGTTTATTGAATCTAATCCCAGCATCCATCAAGGCTTTAACTGCATAAAGTGCTGCCATTGAAGGGCCTTTGTCATCCTGAACACCTCGTCCATGCAGGTGTTCCCCCTTGATAACCGCTTCAAAAGGCGGGGTTTCCCATTTGTCTAAATCCCCTGCGGGAACGACATCCAAGTGACAGAGAATCGCTAGCATTTCTTGACCGCTACCGACTTCGGCATAGCCATAGTAGCCAGCTGGATCCAGATAGGTTGTAAAACCCAAATCGTTTGTCAGAGCTAAGGTATGCTCTAAAACATCCTGAATACTTTGACCGAAGGGGGTGTTATTCTCATTTTCCTGTAATACAGAGGGAAAGGCGACCAATTTCTGAATGGCCGCCACACAAGCTTTCTTGTGTTCCTCTGTGATAAATGTATTTACCACATGAAACTCCTCTCGTTTTAGAAGAAGGTCGCAAGTACCAAAATCGCAATACTTGCAAGAATAATTCCAACAATCAATTTACCAACAAACTTGTACCAAGTACCGATTTCGATGCGACCAAGGGCAAGGGCACCCATTACGATACCAGAAGTTGGTGCCACCAAGTTCAACACACCAGATGCTGCTTGGAAGGCTGTGATAATCAAGTGAGAAGGTACATTTACGAATTCGCCAAGCGGCGCCATGATACCCATAGAAGCACTTGCCAATCCTGAAGTAGATGGAATCAAGAAGGACATTGGCAGGTAGAAGAGATAGGTCAGGACGATGAAGACTTGAGATGACAAACCTTGCAGTCCTACTTCACCCCAGTGAAGGATGGTTGCAGTAATCAAACCGTCGTTCATGATAACTTGGATACCACGCGCAATCGCACAGATAAGGGCTACACTGAGCAAGTCTGCTGCACCGTTCATGAAGGCTTTGATCATACGTTCTTCTTCCATGCCGTAGACCAAACCGACTGCTACACCCGCAAAGGCAAAGAGCATTGCCCCTTCTGGGAAGTACCACCAACCAAGTGGTGAAGTTGAAGAACCGATGATTTGACCAATAACAGGAAGACCTGTCAACCAAGTGTTGAAATCTTCAAAGATAGAGATGCCCAAATCACCCCATGGGATGAAGCTACAAATCATAAGAATGAAAGTAAAGACAAAGACCCAAAGGACACGTTTTTGTGCTGGCGTCAAGTCAGCGTTGACTTCTTGGCTTGCATTCACATTGAAATGCTCCATGTCTGTTTCACGCTGTTTATAAACAAGAGACTTAGTTGGATCTTTTTGTACTTTTTCAGCGTACTGAGCAACGAAGAACATACCCATTGCCAGGATTACGATGAAGAAGACGATACGCCAGATCATACCATCAGCCACGCTGACACCGGCAGCATCTGCAGCTACACCAGTTGCAAATGGGTTAACAGTAGAGGCCAAACAGCCGATTTGAGAACCGAGCAAGATAATGGCAACACCTGTGATAGAGTCAAACCCTACTGCCATCATAACTGGCACGAGAAGAGGGTAGAAAGCCATTGTTTCTTCACCCATACCGTAGGTTGAACCACCGAGTGCAAAGAGCGGCATCAAGATGTAGATGAGCATTTTTTCTCTTCCCTTGAACCGCTTCACGATAGAGGCAATCCCTACATCCAAGGCACCTGTTTCATTGACAACACCTAGAAAGGCACCAACCATCAGGATGAAGAAAGATACGTCGATCGCTGCTTTAGTTGGTTCGTGACCAAGCATAGCCCGAATCGGTGCCATCAACACATCCCAAATACCTTGAGGGTTCTGTGCCACCTGCTCGTAAGTACCCGTTATGAGATTTCCAGCATCATCAGTCTGGTACTGACCTGCTGGAATAATCCAAGTCATCACTGCCATAAAGGCGATAATGAGCATCAAGATGGTATACGATGTAGGCATCTTGAACCCTTTTTTCACTTTTTCGCTCATCGCAAAAAACCTCCTATATATTTTTTTATTTGTAGGTCCCCATTCAAGGAAACCCCTTACATTTCTTAGTTTAATTGTACCAAATTTCCATAAAAAATCAAGGTCTAGTTGTGATTTTTACAACAAATTTTGGATTTTTTTACGGATTTGGCGTATCAAATTGACGAAGAAAATCAGACAGACCTTCCAAGCCTTTTTTCAGCATTTCTGTATGTGTGCAGTAGCCCAAGCGGGCATAGCCGGGCATGTCAAAGCGGTTCCCCGGAACCAGCAAGACTCCTTTTTCTTTTAACAGACGGATACAAAATGCCTCGATTTCTTCTGGAATATCCAGCTTGATAAAAGAGGTGGAAACATGACGCGGAAAGACCAGAGAAACGCGTGGTTCCTTTGCCACCCAGTCTTTGACAATGGCTAGATTTTCACTAACAATCGTCTGGTTGCGTTTCAAAACGGCTTCCTTATGCTTCAGCACATGAGTCGTGATGAAGTCATCAAAGACACCTGCACAAATCATGGTGTAGTCCCGATACTTGCGGAAAAGCTCTGTCACTTCATCATTAGCGACAACCCAGCCGACCCGAACACCTGGAACAGAATAGGTCTTTGAAAGGCTATTGGTTGATATGCCTTTTTCATATATATCGACAATAGCTGGCACATCCAGCCCATCTTCCAAAGGCTTGTAAACCTCATCTGACAGGATATAGGCCCCAACTTCCCGAGCCACCTCTACAATGCCTTCCAAGAAACTACGATCCATGATGGCTCCAGTTGGATTATTGGCATTGTTAATACAGATCATCTTGGTATCAGGACGAACGAGTTGCCGCAATTCATCCAAGGAAGGCAGCCACTTGTCTTCTTCATGAATCTTCCAAAGAGAAACCTCTGCTCCAAAGGAACGTGGAATATCATAGAGTTGCTGATAGGTTGGATAGAGTGAAACCACATGATCTCCTCTTTCAATGAGAGCATAGAGTGCTAAAAAGTTTGCACCTGTTGCACCGTTGGTTTGGAGAATCTGACTGGACTTGACCGTTTGGTAGAGTTTAGCTACCTCTTCTTTAAATTCAGGAGAACCTTCAATCCAGCCATAGTTCATCTTCTTTTGCAGCAATTCTGCCAAGAGAGCATCCTTACCAGCTGGATCTAAGTTTAAGATTTCTTCCAGAGTCATAGAGGCGATTGAGCTGCCTGCAATATCATAGACAGCATCGTTTTCCCAAACATTGAGCCATTCTTCTACACCAAATGCTTGAATTTCCATCATCTTCCTCCTTATGTATACAGATAGCTTAAAGGGTAATTTGTCCAGTAAATAATCGAACCAAGGCTAGGACTGCACCAGCAATCAAGAGCACCACTAGTACCAACTCTCCGCTAGCAAATAATTTTTTCACCCCGATGGCCTTGCGCGCTTGAATATACAAAACAATTCCCAGTAGGTAGACAATCAGGCAGAGCAAGAAGTAATCAATACCTGATACCCAAATGGCCCAGAGATAAAAGACTGTACCGACTAGTCCAATCACCAACTGACCTGTTTCTTTTAAGTCGCTGGATAGTTTGACCTGATAGAGGGTCACGTACAGCCAAGATACAAAGATCGCTGCCGTACAGAGAGAGTAGGCAAACTGATAGGCTTGATCTGTAAAGAGCAGGGTAAACATGAAGGCCTGAGTGAGGGCAGTCATAAATACCAAGGAGAAGGTTGGCGCACCATGCTGGTTGAGTTCTCCAAATTTCTTTGGCAATAAATTGCGATTGGCCATAACCAAGGTTGTTTCAGCAGGGAGCATGGTCCAAGATAGCCAACTACCGAAAATGGAGATAATCAAGGCAATATTCACAACCGTTGGGAACCAGTCACCAACATTTTCGGCTAAGACATAACCCATGGCTGGGCTAGCCAATTCGGCAACCTGTTCGCGGCTCATAATGCCATAAGGGAGCATAGAAGCAGATACATAGATAATCAACAGACCAATCAAGCCAAGAACAGTTGATTTTCCAACGATAGCTCGATTTTGTGCCCGATCTGACATCATGGCTGCTCCTTCAATACCAACAAAGACCCACATGATAACCATCATAGAGTTGGTTACCTGTTCCATGATTGGACCAAATTCAAAACCAGCTGAGCTTGTTCCCCAGAAGTTTTCCATGAAAGTTGGCAGGTCAAAGAAGAGAAGGGCTAAGACAATATACAAGCCCAAAGGAAGGAGTTTACACAAGGTGATGATGGTATTTAGGGCCGCAGCACCTTCTACCCCGCGATTGACCACATAGGTCAGTCCCCACAGAACCACTGAGGCCAAAAGGATAGAGATAAGATTGTTTCCTTCTTCAAAGACTGGGAAAAAGCGTCCCAGAGTCTTCATCATCATAGTCGCAAAGGCTACGTTACCAAGCCAGGCAGACAGCCAGTAGCCCCAACCGCTGATAAAGCCGCTGAAAGGACCAAAGCCATCTTCCGCATAACTCACAATCCCAGATAGTTCTGGTTTTTTGCGTCCGATGTTAACAATGGAAAGGCAAAGAGCCAAGACGCCTACGCCAGCGATTGCCCAAGCAACCAACGCTCCACCTGGAGCGGCTGCCGCTGCCATATCGGTTGGAATGGCGAAGATCCCTGAACCAATGGATGAACTAATAATCAGGGCTGTCAGAGCGATGACACCTAATTTTTTTGGATTGTCTGTCATAGATTTTCTCCTAAACTTCTCATAAAAAAGGAGGATGTAGCAGGACATATACCCGTCACAACCTCCCTCATGTCCTAAGTTAACTGGCCATTAGCCTTTAGCGATGATTGTTCCACTTTCTGACTCAATCAGAGCGCCCAAGTTTTCTAGCGATGTAATAACTGCTTTTGATTCTGGTTTGTTGTTCACAAAGGCGATAGCTGCTTCAACTTTTGGTAGCATAGAGCCCGGTGCGAATTGGTCTTGTTTGATGTATTCTTCCAATTCTGCCACCGTTACATGTTCCAATTTAGCTTGATCTGGTTTGTTGTAGTTAACAAAGACGTAATCGACACCCGTTAGTACGATGAAGAGGTCTGCATCAACCAATTCCGCCAAACGTTGTGAAGCGAAGTCCTTGTCAATAACTGCTTCAACACCTGTCAAGGTGCCATCGGCTTCACGGACAACAGGAATGCCGCCACCGCCAGCAGCTACAACCACTTCCCCTGCATTCAAAAGCGTACGGATGGTTCCGATTTCTTTGATGTCAACAGGTTTTGGTGAAGCAACAACCTTTCTCCAGCCACGACCAGCATCCTCTTTAAAGGTTGCACCAGTCTTTTCAGCTTCTGCTTTGGCTTCTTCTTCAGAATAGAATGGGCCGATTGGCTTGGTCAGATTTTCAAAGGCTGGGTCCTGTTTATCTACTACAACCTGGGTCACAACAGAAGCGACGTTCTTCTCAATGCCTTCTTTGGTCAATTCGTTGGCCAAAGCATTTTGAAGCCAGAAACCGATAGAGCCTTCTGTCATAGCTACCAAGCTGTCCAATGGGAAAGCTGGGTTCTTTTCAGAGTCAGCTGCTAAGTTTTGTAGCAAGAGGTTGCCGACCTGTGGGCCGTTTCCGTGTGTGACAATTAAGTCATCGCCATTTTTAATCAATTTTACCAAGTGTTTTGCGGTCTGCACCAAGGCTTCCTTTTGTGCTTGTGCAGATGGGTCAGATGAGAGGATGGCGTTTCCTCCCAAGGCTACGACGATTTTACGGTTTGCCATGTTTTGTTCTTTCTCCTTTTAAACATTCTGGTGAAGAGGGAACACCCTCTGTTTTGATAGCGTTTACATTACACATGGAAATGAAGGGCTGCGACTAGAGGCTAGTCCAGCCCTCATCAGTTGGTATTCGTTCGTTTCAAATAGAAGCTATTGGAAAGTCCTTATTAAACGCGTGGTACAAATGGGTCGCCCAAGGTTGCTGCCATCACTGCTTTGATAGTGTGCATGCGGTTTTCAGCTTGGTCGAAGTGACGTGCATACTTGCTGCGGAAGACTTCGTCTGTTACTTCCATTTCTTCTACGCCGAATTTTTCAGCAACGTCTTTACCGTAAACAGTTTCTGTATCGTGGAAGGCAGGCAAGCAGTGCAAGAAGATAAGGTTTTCGTTTTCTGCTTTTTTCACCAAGTCCATGTTTACTTGATATGGTTTCAAGAGGGCAACGCGTTCTGCGAATTTGTCTTCTTCACCCATGGATACCCAAACGTCTGTGTAAAGGACATCTGCGCCTTTCACTGCTTCGTCTGCATTGTCAGTAATCAAGACACGCGCTCCGCTTTCTTTCGCAAAGCCTTCAGCCAAAGCAACCACTTCTTCTTCTGGGAAGAGTTCTTTTGGAGAGAAGATGTGTACGTTGACACCAAGGATTGCACCTGTCACCAACAAGCTGTTTGCTACGTTGTTACGGCCGTCACCACAGTATACCAAGGTCAAGCCTTCCAGTTTACCGAAGTTTTCTTTTACTGTCAGGTAGTCAGCCAACATTTGAGTTGGGTGCCATGCGTCAGTCAAACCGTTCCAAACTGGTACGCCAGAGAATTTAGCCAAATCTTCTACCATTGCTTGGCTAAAGCCGCGGAATTCAATACCATCAAACATACGGCCCAATACTTTTGCAGTATCTTCTGTTGACTCTTTTTTGCCCAACTGGATGTCATTTGCTCCAAGGTATTCTGGGTGAGCACCGAGGTCAATAGAAGCTACGGTAAAGGCAGCACGAGTGCGAGTAGATGTTTTTTCAAACAAGAGAGCAATGTTTTTCCCTTCCAAGTAGCGGTGAGGAATGTTGCGCTTTTTCAAATCTTTCAAGTGTGCTGAAAAATCAATCAACCATTCCAGTTCAGCGCGAGTGAAATCTTTCTCTGCGAGGAAGTGTCTGCCTTTAAATACGTTTGTCATCGTGTGTTTCTCCTTTATGTTGAAATAGTTTTTGCAAGAGATTGGCAATCAACGCCATCTTCTTGATAGATATCTGAAATTGGTTGATAACCAAGGCTTTCATAAAAGCCTTTGGCGGTCAGTTCTGAATGGATAACCAATCGAAGGTAACCTGCTTCTCTGGCATATTCTTCAAGGATACGAATGATTTTGGAGCCGTATCCCACCCCCCCCGATACTGAGGCAGGGTTGCTATACGCGTCAGTCTTGCTGTTTCCTGATCCTCAGGAAGAAAACGGCCGGTCGAAACAGGTCTACCATCGATAAAGAGATTGGCATAGACACGCCCTTTCTCATCGAACTGATCAAATTCATCGCTTCGCTCAATCCCGCGTTCCAGAACGAAAACCTGGTAGCGTACATAGATAGAAGCTGCTCTCTGCCATTCTTCAGAGCCGATGAGGAGTTCTTCCCTCATTAGAGGTCTTCACGCTCAAATGGCATGGACATACAACGTGGTCCACCACGACCCCGAACCAATTCACTTCCTCTGATCTTAATCAAACGAAGTCCTTTGGACTCAAGGATAGCGTTGGTGATGGTGTTGCGGTTGTATACTACTACTACACCTGGTGCAATGGTCAAGGTGTTAGAACCGTCGTTCCACTGTTCACGTCCTGCAGCAACGATGTTGTCACCACCACAGCGAATCAATTCTACTTTTTCAAGTCCGAGGTTTGCAGCCAAGAGTTCAGCGAGGTCACCATGTTCTTCTTCAATGTGAAGTTTTTCGTTTTCATAGGTTACAGAGTAAACACGGAGGTCGCCTTCAATTTCTGGGTGGATAGTGAATTTATCATAGTCTACCATTGTAAAGACGGTATCCAAGTGCATGAATTTACGGTTGTTGGCAAATTCAAAGGCCAATACTTTCTTGAAGCCGACATTTTGCTTGAAGATATTCACCAATAGTTTTTCAATAGAAGCTGCATCAGTACGTTGTGAAATACCTACTGCAAGGACATCTTTTGAAAGAACCAATTCATCCCCACCTTCGATACGGGTTGTTTCGTCACGGTTGTAAACCAATGGAACTTTTCCACCGTAGACTGGGTGATGAGTAAAGATATATTTACCGTAGATGGTTTCACGGTTACGAGTTTCTGCATACATGTGGTTGAGGGAAACTGCATTACCGATGGTAGCAAATGGATCCCGTGTGAAGTAAAGGTTTGGCATTGGGTCAATCGCAAATGGGTAATTTGATTCAACCAAATCTGTCAAACCTTTTTCTTCAGCAGGGACTTCTGGAAGTTCTGCCTTCTGAACACCAGCCATTGTTTTTTCCACTAACTCTTGGTTGTCTTCGATACCCATCAAGAGCTCACGGATCGCTTTCTTAGTAGCACGTCCGCGAATGTTTGCTTCTTCAAGGTATTCATCAATAAACTGTTCACGAATTTCTGGAGTCACCAATGATTCCGCAGCCAGAGTTTCCAAATAAAGAACCTCTACCCCTTCGTCACGAAGGGCTTGTGCAAAAGCATCGTGTTCTTTTTGAGCGTCTTCCAAGAATGGAATATCATCAAAGAGCAAACGCTCTAAGTAATCTGGCACCAAGTTTTCAATCTCTTTACCTGGACGGTGAAGCATAACTTTTTTCAGCTTACCGATTTCTGAAAAAACGTGAATTGGATGTTGTGACATCTCAAGTCCTCCTTGTATTTTTTTCTTTGTTGCAAGATTTCTCTTGCCTTTATGACACACTCAGTATACCACTCTTTGTGAACGCTTACACAAAAAATACCACAATTTATTTGAGAAATTCTTCTCATTTCTAACCCTTATAATCAATAAATATCAATTTTTACCCCTTTTTTATGAATTTCTCTACCCTTTTAACCATTTTTTGAATATTTATTATTTTAATATTTTAAGAAAAAAAGAGACGCTAGTGTGTCTCTGTTAAATTTTCTAGGAAGAAATCAATATCCAAATAGGTCAAGCGCTTATGGGAATAAGCGATATGCTTATCCTTCTTCAGCTCTTTCACCACATGGCTAGCCGTTTCCCTTGTAGTGGCAGCCAAACGAGAAAGTTCTTGAATATGAATTTCAAAGGGAAGGGTTTCTAGCCTATCTCTCTGACAAATATCCCAGTATAACAAGGCCATTACCTGAATCACGCGCTCGCTGGCTCTGGAAATCATGGCATTGCGCAAACGGAGTTCCTGAAATTTGAGAATTTTAGATAATTTCTGGCTGATATAGACTAACTGTTTGGGTGTACGCATGGATAGTTTCTCGTAAAGGTACATGGGTACGATGAAATATTCCAAATCAGTTGCTGCAATAGCTGTGTAGTGGTAATAGTCATTTTGGAAAATATCACCAAAAGGAAAGGCTCCGCCCTCACGAATGTAGTCCAGATAGGAATAAGTGTCGGTCTGGTCATACTGCTCAATCCGTGCATACCCCTTAAATAATACAAAAAGATATTCCCGCTTGTCCCCAGCGAAAAAGAAAATCTGCCCCTTAGGAATCTTACGAAAACGCACTTCTTTAGCCAATTGGTCAAAGGACTCAATGGGTAAATTGACAAAGGACGGGTGCTGTTTTAAGAATAGGTATTGTTCCTTGTTAATCATTGTTCCTCCCTGTTCTTCTTTTCCACAGAAGTCTGACTGCCCCTTATCCGACCTGTTTTCCAGTCACTTCTGCAAATTCTTTAACTGTCTTATCAGCTTCATTATACCATATTTTACATTAACCCTACGGTTTTTTCTAAAATCCACTCGGTTTGCATAAAAAAATAGCCCGTTGGGGCTATTGATTGATTTTATTTTGCTGCTGCGTAGAGTTCGTTGACCTTGTTCCAGTTGATGATTTCAAAGAAAGCTTTGATGTAGTTTGGACGAACATTGCGGTAGTTGAGGTAGTAGGCATGCTCCCAGACATCCAAGGCCAAGATTGGTTTCAAACCTTGCATGATTGGGCTGTCTTGGTTAGCAGTAGAGATGACTTCCAACTTGCCTTCCTTGTTGACAACCAACCAAGCCCAGCCTGAACCAAAGCGAGTAGCTGCTGCTGTTGTGAAGGCGTCTTTGAAGGCATCAAATGAACCAAAGGTCGCATCGATGTCTGCTGCTAATTCTGGAGAGATTTCAGACTTCTCCGCAGAAAGCAATTCCCAGAAAAGGGCATGGTTGAGATGACCACCACCATTGTTGATTAGGGCCTGACGAATATCAGCTGGAATCTTTTCCACATCCGCCAAAAGGCTTTCCAAATCTTCACCGATTTCAGGGTGTTTTTCAAGAGCTGCGTTGGCATTGGCCACATAGGTTGCATGGTGCTTGTCATGGTGCAGTGTCATGGTTTCCGCATCAATGTGAGGTTCGAGTGCATCGTATGCGTAGGGTAGGTCTGGTAAAATAATTGCCATGGTCGGCCTCCTCTTTTCTTGTTCTGTTACTATTGTACTGTAATCAGATAGGCTTTTCAACTTATTTGTCCACTATTACAGGCTGGCTATTTTCAGCAAAAGCAGGTCGAAAAGATAGTCCTTATCAAGGCGGCCTGTCTTCATCTGGTAATCCGTTTCAATCAACCATTGCACCACTTTTTTCAGAAATTGGATAGATAAATTTCGAGAATCTCTCAGAGCAAATTTGACTTGATAGGGGTTGACTTGCCGTCCTTGGATTAGGGATAAATCTGCTCGGATTTGCTGTTCCTGCTTTCCTTCTGCTTGAAGCAACCGCACCTGCAAAAACAAACGAAACTGGGTCAGCATGATTGCCAGTAGCTTGATTTCATCTTCCCCCTGAAGGCGCAAATCCCTGACCAAACTTCTGGCCTCATCAATTTTGGACTGCAAGACCAGCTGGCTGAGGTCAAAAATGTTGTCCTGAAGGGTCTTTGGAATGGCCTGCTCAATATCCTCTAACCGAATGGCTGCCTGTCCCTTGTAAGACTGAAGAAAGGCTAGATTCTTACTAATTTCTGCAAAATCAAAATTGGACTTGTGCAAAAGCTGTTCAAATACAGAAGCCTCCATCTGCAAGCCTAGCCGTTTGATTTCCTTTTGGAAAAAGGCTCGCAATTCAGCTTCTTTCAGTGCCGTAGCTTCCAAAACGAGTGCATCTCGCTTGAGCAGCTTAACCAAGCGGCGTTTGCTATCCAATTTTCCTGCAGCCAGAATCAGCAAACGGGTGGTTTCGACAGGATTTTCCAGATAGGCCTCAAACTGCTTGAGTTCCTCATCTGTTAAATAACGCTTCTTGTCCGTGGTCAGGTCTGCAAAATAGTCCAGAACAACCACCTTTTCATCAGCAAAAAAAGGCAGCGAAACCAAATCCAAATCCACTTGGCTGTAATCTGTTTCCGACATATCAAAATACGCCATGGTCAAATCGCTGCTGTCAAAATGAATCTGCTGGAAGAGCTGATCCTTGGCCAATTGAAACTGCCCTCTGTCATCACCCGTCAGGACTGTTATCAGTCCCAAGTTATCTCGGCTTAGTTTTTGTATCTGTTCAATAACTGTCATCGTCATCCTCGTCACATTCTCTGTCTATTATACCACGGAGCTTGAGAAAGATGCCAAAATCACTCAGGTTTGTCTGACCTCCACTCCTTAGATTTGAGCGGGTCACTTCCCTGAGTGATTTTTGAGTGATTTATGGCCATGATTGGGGTGGTATCTTTACATCTTCAGCAACCACTAGGCGCTTATCCTGTTTGTCGGTAAAAGGAACGATTGGCGGCCTTAAGCGCTCCAAGCATGAAACAACCGTCTGTCCTGTCTGATCAAATTTGAGCAGAGCATAGAAGGGGTCATGGTAGAAGAGGAAGGTATAGCCCTTCTCATACGCCTCGCTTATCCATTTTTGCTTAGCCTTGATGGAATCCATAGGGTAGTCATCTACTGCTGCGACCCAGAGAGGATTGCGGTGGACATGGGTCAGTACAGTATCGGCCATGTGGAGGATGGTTTCCTCCCCTTGTTTGAGTAAAATCAGGCAGTGTCCGTTGGAGTGCCCACCTGTACGGTGCATTTCAATGCCTTCAGTGATGGTTATCTGCTCCTTGAAGGTTACTACTTGATTCTGAACCGCCTCCCAGTTCTCTCTCAGATAAGTCGCCCGGGTACGAGGATTGGGATGGCGAACTTCCTCCCACTCAATCTCGTTGATGTAAATCACCGCCTTGGAAAAGGTTGATACCAGTTGCCCATCTTGGATACGGGTCAATCCTCCAGCGTGGTCATTGTGCATATGGGTCATCAAGACCACATCAATATCCTCGGGCGACAATCCCAGTTGTGCCAGACTTTCAACCACGCGGTTTTCAGACAGAACGCCTAGATTCCTGCGCTGTTTGGCATCTAATTTTTCTGTTCCCAAACTAGCATCAATCAAATAGCGCTCCCCGTTGTATTCTATTAAAATTGGATCTGTCACATCGGCCATGAGGCCATCTTCAGTAGTCGGGTAAAAACGAGACCAGACCGCTCTTGGAACAGGGCCGAACAAGGTTCCTGCATCCGTATACTTATCTGCTCCTCTCAACCAGGTCAGTGTCATCTGCCCAAATTGATAACGTTGTAACATCCCTTTCTCCTTTCTCTTAGGTTAGGTTTAAAGCCAAACCTCTGCAATCTTGCGTTTTAAGTTATCCGTTTCACCGCCATAGGCACAGGTGATATTCGCATTGTGAACATACCGTTCAATATCATTGTCCGCGATAAAGCTATAAGAACCTGTGATGCGGATGATTTCCTCAGAGATTTCCTTGGCTGTGTCAGAAGTGATGACCTTGAGCATGGAAACCCGTCGTTCGTTGGTCATGCTGCCGCGGATGTATTCGTTATAGTAGGCCTCACAGGCAGCCAATTTGGTTTTCATGCCGGCAAATTTGAGTTGGTTGATTTCTACATCAATCGGGCGCTTGCCAAAGCCACGGCGCAGCTTGGCATAAGCCAGACCTTTTCGGAAAGAGCCTTCTGCAATTCCCAAAGACTGGGCGCTGATAACCAAGCGCATCTTCACCATAGTCTGACGCCACTGCTCTGTTCCCTTGATAACTCCTCCTAGCAGACTATCTGGTTCAAGATGGAGATTATCTAGGATGACAGGTGCCAAGGGCATAGCGCGAACACCGATTTTCTCTTCCCGTGGACCAATCTGAAGTCCTTCTTGCTGGCGGTCTACAACGAAGATGCCCAGAGCCTTCTTGCCATATTGGTCGATGGTCTGAGCCAATACAAAAATGACATCTGCTAGGGTGGCATTGGACACCATGTCTTTTTTCCAATCACTATCCAGCCTGTTTCAGTCTGGCGGGCGATGGTTTCTGGCTGATGGCGATCCAAACTAATATCTTTTTCTGAAAAAGCAAAGGCCCCTATTTTTTTACAGGAAATCAAATCATCCAAATAGGCCTCTTTCTGCTCTGCGCTGCCAAAGGTTTTTAACAGCCAAATAGCATAAATCGCCTGTGTGAAGATAATACTGGCCAAAGAGGAGAATTCAATGGACAGAAGACGGATGATTTCCAAAAAAGTCCGAAAAGCTCTTTCTGAATCTGGATAAGAGGTAATGAGTTCAAAAATCTTTAATTCCTCTGCAAAATACCGAAAGTGCCGGACAGGAAACTCCTCTTCCATATCAAATTTCCTAGCCTCACCAATTATCTCTTCTTGAATATAGTCAGTCGCTTCTTCTAAAATATCATCGTAAAATAGCATAGAAAACTCCATAATATGATGTGACGAAACTGCTTAAACAGGTGAATAATAGAGTTTTAAGAATTCTTCATAGACGAAGGATTCAATCTCACTAGCCTTTGATTTATAGGGCCTGCAAAACCAAATATTAAACGGAATATAATCCCTAAAGCGTACCACCTTGAACTTATCCTTATCGATAAACTCCTCAACCGGCCGCGGTAGGATAGTGATAATCTCATGTCCCAAAGCAGCCTGAATCAGATAATCCCAAGAAGAAGAGAGATAGGCCAAATCAGGGTTGACTTTCTCCTTTCTCATTTTCTCGGTGATGGCGTGGTAGGTGGTAAAGCTCTTGTTAAAGGTGGCGATTTGATAGGGTTCGATGTCTTTCCACTCTAAAAATTCCTTGTCGGCAAGCGGATGATTGTGATCCATAAAGGCGACATATTCATCCATCTGAATAACATGCTGCTCATACTTTTTATTGTCCAGACTGGTCGGCTCAATCAGAATGGCGAAGTTCAAATCCTCTGCGATAAATTTCTGGCGAAGTTCCACCCCACCGCCTTCCGTAATTTGAATATCAATATCTGGATGTTTCAACAAAAAGTCTGGCAGGATATTAGCAAAATAGATCCGAAGTATCAAAGACGGGATACCGAGCCGGATAGTCCCTTGCTGTTTGGCAGACTCGCTTTGAATCATACTCTGCATTTCTTCAAATTTAGAGAGTATTTCAGATGAATAGCGAAAAACACGCTCCCCAGCTTCTGTCAGTCGTTCCAGACGCCCATTTTTTCGATAAAACAGCTGAAGCCCTTCGTTGGCTTCGAATTGAGTGATGAATTGACTCAAGGCAGATTGGCTGATATGGATTTTCTTAGCAGCCAAGGAAAGATTACAGCTACACTCGACAATGTTGATAAAGTAGCCCATCTGTACAATGTCCATTCCCATTCAAAACTCCTCCTCTATGTATGGTTCTTTTGTAAAATAAAACTGTTGGCAGGACTGGTAAAGAGTTTACAGGCCTGTCCTTTCTCCTTCTGAACTATAAGCTTAACTTCTATATATTATTATATCATCCAGAACAGTGTTTTGAAAGCGTTTTGCTCAGGAATTTCACAAATAAAAACCCAGCATCTAACGGCCGGGTTTTATAGCTTTTTTCGCATGTTAAAATGTATGAAATTTCACAAAGTATACCTGAAATCTGTCCCTATCTGTCTCTTGTTAACCTTCATGTAGCGTCAACCTTGTGAAAACATCCATTTCATTGCTTCAATCTAGATTGGCATCGTGATGACATGGTCAGAAACGATGACATCTCCGGCAGTTTTTTCAATCACTTCTTCCACCGTCACACCCGGTGCAACTTCTTTCAAGAGATACTTGCCATCTTGGAATTCAAATACAGCAAGTTCGGTAATGACCATTGACACTACTCCCTTAGCAGAAAGCGGCAGGGTGCATTCCTTCAAGACCTTGGATTCTCCATGTTTGTCTACATGTTGAAGGGCAACGATGACACGCTTTGCTCCGACCAAGAGATCCATTGCCCCGCCCATACCAGGAGCAAACTTACCTGGAATAATCCAGTTGGCGATGCTAGCATCTTGGCTGACCTCAAGCGCACCCAAAACGGTTGCATCCACATGACCACCACGAATGATGGCAAATGAAGTCTGAATGTCAAAGGTAGACGCTCCAGGCATTAAGGTAATTGGGGCTCCGCCTGAATTGGCTGTGTTGGGATGGTAATTGTCCTTGCCTGGGGTTTCACCGAAGCGAAGGGCTCCATTTTCAGCCTGTAAAATAACATTGACCCCTTCTGGTATATAGTCAGCAGATGCGTTCGGAATTCCAAAGCCGAGGTTAACTACGTCTCCATCATGGAACTCGAGTGCCACACGGCGTGCGATAACTTCTTTAGCTTTCATATCTTTACACCCCTGCTAATTTTTTTGTTTCTGTCCATAGCGCTCCCATCATTTCATGGTGTTCTTGACTGGACAGGCCTTGAACAATATAGTCTACCAAGATTCCTGGAATATAAACATCATCTGGATGAATATCTCCTACTTCAACAATTTCATTGGTTTCAACGATGACAACATCTGCAGCCAATGCTAGTTGAAGGGAAATGTTCTTGGTTGTTCCGTCGATATAAAGGTTGCCATAGGCATCTGCTTTTGTAGCTTTGATGAGAGCTACATCTATTTTCAGCGGATCATAAACCAGATACTCACGGCCGTTGCGAACCATTTTTTCTTGGTTTTCTTCTAGGATGGTACCAACTCCGGTCGGTGTGAGGACTGCTCCCAGCCCTGCTCCTGCAGCGTGAAGGCGCTCTACCACGGTTCCCATTGGGGTAAATTCAACTTCCATCTCCCCGCCAAAATAGGCCTTCTGAGCGCCGGGTGAGGTGCCGACATGGGCAGCGATGTATTTTTTAACCTGATGGTTTTCACAGAGGCGACCGACACCGACTTCCTTGCCTGGATGAGAGGTCACCACAGATGTTAGGGTCAACTCTTTTGTTCCTTGTTCCACCAATCCTTCGATTAGCTCAAACGGTTCACCCACGCCCAAAAATCCTGAAATTCCAACAATATGGCCGGGCTGAACTAACGATACGGCTTCTTTAAGCGTTACAATTTTTGCCATTTTTTTCTCCTCGTCAGTAGATCTTATTTGCGTGTAAAAACTGCCTTGCGTTTTTCAACAAAAGCACGCATGCCTTCAACCTTATCCTCGGTTGAAAAGAGCAGGGCTTCTGCTTCTGTTTCCAGACGAATGGCGTTTTGCAGTGGCAATTCCACTCCTACACTGATAACGTGTTTGGCTTTTTCCACAGCAAGCGGAGCATTTTTCATGATGGCCTTAGCTAAATTTTCTGCTTCCTCCAAGAGGTTTTCCGCTTCAACCAAACGGTTAATGATGCCCAGTTCTAAGGCTTCTGCTCCCTTGATGTTGCGAGCAGTGAAGATGAGTTCCTTAGCCTTGCTGACGCCAATCAAACGGGACATGCGCTGGGTTCCTGCGAATCCTGGGATGATACCAAGTGTCACCTCTGGAAAACCGAGGAGGATTTTTTCGTGCCCTAAACGAATGTCTGTTGAGAGAGCGAGCTCCATTCCGCCCCCAAGAGCATAGCCGTTGATGGCTGCGATGGTTGGCTGACGAAGATGTTCCAGTCTGGAGAAGGTGTCATTGGCATAAGTCATGTATTCAAATGCTTCTGTCGGGGTCATGGTGTCCATCTCTTTAATGTCTGCACCCGCAACAAAGGATTTTTCCCCTGCACCTGTTAGAATGACCACTCGAATAGCGTCGCTTTGTTCTACGGTTTCCAAAACGTCGTTGAGGTCTTTCAAAACTTGCGAACTGAGGGCGTTGAGAGCTTCAGGACGATTGATGGTGATATAACCAATATGGTCTTTCACATCCAACAATACAGTTTTGTTCATAAACTTTCTCCTAATAAATTAGTTGTGAATAGATGCCAGCTGTCAACAAACACATCTATTCTTTTGACAAAATATAAAACGCTTACATCTTGAGTTTACCAAGTTTTCCAGCCCTCGTCTACTTAAGAAATTTTAATAGAGCTATAAGTACAACTTATGGATTTTACAGCTGAAAAAAGAGGCCTGAGCAGAACTCAGGCCCCTAAAAAGGTTAGGAAGCTTTTTTCGTTTTTCCGATATAGTAGAGCTGAAGTAAAATCCCCACTACTGCCATACCGATAACAATATAGAAGGCCATCGAATAATCTCCGTTATTGGCCTGAGCCAGTCGTGCTCCAAGCTGTGGTCCTGCAATAGCCGCCACCCCATAGGCTGTAAACATCCAGCCATAGTTCGTACCGACATTGGCCACGCCCCAGTTTTCTGCCGTAATTCCAGGGAAGGAGCCAAGGAAGCCACCGAAAGAAAGGGCTACTAACATGACACCGATAATGGCAAGCACGCTGCCTTCTCCCTTAAAGGTTGCTGTCAAGAAGAGACCACCTGCAACTGCTGCAAACATGGCTACAACGGTTGGATAGCGACCAATTTTATCGGAAACAGCCCCCCAGAAGATACGACCAAAGGTATTGGCAATCGATACCAACATAACGAAGAAGGTTGCTTCGCCAACCAGCTTGTACTGGTCTGAGATAGAAGCCGCAGATCCGATAATCATCATACCGCCTGTCGCTCCTAAGATATAAATAAGCCAGAGAAGCCAGAAATTACCCTCACGAAGCATTTCTTTGTGGGTTTTACCTGTCGGTGCTGCTGCACCTGCAACAGGGGCTGCGGCCGGTGCCTTTTCCATCACCAGCGAAGACACACAGATAATCACCAAAAGGGCAATCCCCAAAATGTTGAAGGTTCGATAGACACCTGTTGAGGCAATCAAGGATTTGGCAACAGGGCCGATAATCAATGGACCAAGACCAAAGCCTGCCGCTGTTAAACCACCTGCCAAGCCTTTCTTATCAGGGAACCACTTGGTTGCAACAGAGGTTGCTGCACCGTAAGCTGCGCCAATTCCCAAACCAAGAATAACCCCATAAGTCAGGTAGAGGACTGGAAGAGTCGTCGCAAAACCTGTTGCAAACATGCCAAGACCAAATAGAACTCCGCCAAGAAAGACGAATTTTTTAGGGCCTAGGGCATCTACTTTTGGTCCGAAGATAATCATCCCAACAGGTACCATGGCAAAGGAGATACTGAAAGCCAGGGAGGTCTGAGATTGAACCCAGCCCTGGTCAACATTGGCTTCCAACAAAGCTTTTTGGAAAACGGACCAGGCGTATCCTGCCCCCAAGGAAAGGTTGGTCAAAATGGCCGCCGCCAAAATCAACCAGCGATTTGGTGTTTTTTTCATAAATCTAATCTCACTCCATTCTCATCATCACTAACGTGTCACGATGACAGCTGTCCCCATGCCACCGCCGATACAAAGGGTCGCTAAACCGCACTTGGCATCACGTTTTTGCATTTCATGTAAGAGGGTGACAAAAATCCGTGTACCTGATGCACCGATTGGGTGACCAAGGGCGATTGCACCACCATTGACGTTGACAATCTCTGTGTTCAAATCCAGTTCTTTATTCACCGCACAGGCTTGAGCAGCGAAGGCTTCGTTGGACTCAATCAAATCAAGGTCGCTAACGGTCAAACCTGCTTTTTCAAGGGCTTTCCGACTAGCAAAGATCGGTCCGCAGCCCATCAATTCTGGTTCTAGTCCAGCACTTGCATAGGATTTGATGGTAGCAAGAACAGGAAGACCCAATTCAGCAGCCTTTTCGCTGCTCATCACAACCACAGCCGCCGCTCCGTCATTGATACCTGAAGCATTTCCAGCGGTCACCGTTCCATCTTTCTTAAAGGCTGGACGAAGTTTGCCCATACCTTCTAAACTCGCATTGTGACGAGGATACTCATCCGTATCAAAGACGAGCGGTTCCCCCTTGCGCTGCGGAATAACCACAGGCACAATTTCTTCTTTAAACTTGCCAGCCTTGATAGCAGCAACAGCTTTTTCTTGAGAATGAACGGCAAAAGCATCTTGTTGTTCACGGCTGATACCGTATTTAGCAGCAACATTTTCTGCGGTAATCCCCATGTGAATCGGTTCAAATGCATCGGTCAAGCCATCGCGCAACATGGTATCCAAGACCTGGCTGTGCCCCATACGGGAACCCCAACGGTGGTTTTCAAGTACATAGGCTGCCTGACTCATATTTTCGGCGCCACCGGCAACAACGATGTCTGCATCTCCGAGGAGAACAGCTTGAGCAGCCAGTTGAACGGTCTTCAAGCCTGAACCACAAACCTTATTGATGGTAAAAGATGGTGTTGAAATCGGAATCCCTGATTTAACACTAATTTGGCGGGCGACATTTTGACCCAAGCCAGCACTGAGAACATTTCCAAAAATCACTTCCTCAACGAGGTCTGGTGACAGGTTGATTTTTTCCAAGGCGCCTTTGACGACTGTTACTCCTAAATCAACAGCCGAAACATCTTTCAGGCTGCCGCCATAACTTCCAATCGGAGTACGGACAGCTGCTACAATAACTGCTTCTTTCATACTTTTCTTCCTCCTGCGCCTTTCTTAATACTTGAAGAATCCTTCGCCTGTCTTGCGGCCAAGTTTGCCTGATTCTACCATTTTCTTGAGCAATGGAGCTGGACGGTATTTTGGATCATTGAAGCCGCTGTTGAGGACGTTCATGATGGCAAGCACTACATCCAACCCAATCAAATCAGCCAAGGCCAAAGGACCGATTGGGTGGTTAGCACCAAGTTTCATAGCTGTATCAATCTCTTCTGCACTGGCTACGCCTTCTCCGAGTACAAAGACAGCTTCGTTAACCATTGGAATAAGGATACGGTTCACGACAAAACCATAGGAGTCTGCCACTCGGACTGCTGTCTTGTTGATTTTTGCAGTAACTGCTTCGACCGCCTGAGCTGTTTCTGGGGAGGTTTGAATCGCACGAATGACCTCGACCAGTTTCATCAGAGGAGCGGGGTTAAAGAAATGCATTCCTAAGACCTTATCAGGTCGGCCAGAAGCAGCTGCAATATCCGTTACCGAAAGTGATGAGGTATTGGATGCTAAAATAGTTTCGGCCGGGGTAATGTCATGTAATTGCTTAAAGATGCTTAGTTTGATGTCTCTGTTTTCAGTTGCAGCTTCAATAACCAATTGAACCTGTTTTGCATCTGCATAGTCTGTTGAAGGGATGAGGCGTGCAAGAGCTGCGTCAGCTTCTTCACGAGTCATCCGCTCCTTGTCTACTGCGCGATCAAATTGTTTTTTAATTCCTGTCAGACCACGTTCAACAAATTCTTCTTTAATGTCATTCAGGTAGACAGTAAAACCTGATTGGGCAAAAACTTGAGCAATACCGCTTCCCATTTGGCCCGAACCGATGACCATAACTGTTGTAATTTCCACGTTTTTTCTCCTTTTTCTTTATCAGAAGGATTTCCTTTTGAAAAAGAAGGAGCCTTGAAGAACCAAGCCTACAAGCACTCCTTCTCATCCATCTTAGATGAAAGCACCAATTCCTGTTAGCTCACGAGCTACAATCATGGCGTTGATTTCATGAGTTCCCTCGTAGGTGTAAATCGCTTCTGCATCTGTGAAGAAGCGAGCCACTTCTGTTTCATAAGTAATTCCGTTACCACCGCATACTTCACGAGCCAGAGCAACTGTTTCTCTCATGCGGAGTGAATTGTGCAATTTAGCAAGCGAAGAGTTGAGCATTTCTTCCTTACCAGATTCTTGAATCTCAGCGATACGAACAGAGTAAGCAATGGCTGCCTGCACATTAGCTTGCATACGAGCCAATTTTTCTTGAACAAGCTGGAAGCCACCGAGTTTGCGTCCGAATTGCTCACGAGTTGTAGTCAAACGAAGGGCTGCATTGAAGGCACCAGCTGCTGTACCCATGGCAATGTAGGCTACGTCAGCACGAGTACGCACGAAGATTTTTGCAACATCTCCATAACCGTTGATATTGACCAAACGGTCGTCTTCATGAACTTCCACATCCTTGAGTGTAATGTGTCCGTTGTTGACTAGACGCAGGGCAATCTTATGCTCAACGTTCTCAACTGATAAGCCTGGGCTGCCTTTCTTAACCATGAAGCACTTGATTTTTTTCGTTTCAACATCGCGGGCAAAGACAGGGATGAAGTCGGCTGTCTTAGCACCACCAATCCAGCGTTTCTCACCGTTCAATACCCAAACATCGCCCTTGCGTTCTGCAGTTGTTGCAAGACCACCTGCAATGTCAGAACCATGGTCAGGCTCGGTGAGGGCAAAGCAAGTTTGGGCTTCAAAGTTGCGAACTGGCGTAGCAAAACGCTCAATTTGCTCAGGGCTGCCACCGATAAGAATGGTATTGTAACCTAGACCACCGTGTACTGTGTAGAAGGTTGCCACAGATGGGTCAAAGCGTGCCATTTCCAGATAGAGGAAAGCGTTGTAAAGCTCACTTGCCTTCCAAGAACCTTCACGTCCCACAAAGAGATCTGGGTGGGTCATGATTTTCGCTGCCGCAAAAGCTCCGAGAATTTCTTCGCGTGGCAACAATGCTTTTTCATAACAGTCAATCAGAACCGGGCGAACACGCGCCTCCAATTCTTCCCGCAAGTGTTTGAGAACCTTCAATTCGCCTTCGGTCAGCTTCTCAGCATAACCAAACAAATCTTCTGGATACAACTCTTTTGCTAATTCTTTAACTGACATGATAAAAACTCCTTTTTGGTATAGTGTTTTGTAAAGCGTTTACATTTTGTTGACACCATTATCATAACCTGCTTTTCCTAAAAAATCTACTTAATAAAAATTAATAGAACCATAAGAAAAACTGATAGCTTTATCCTTGTAAATGTGGACTTTTTCACAAGACTTTTTTTCGACATAAAAAAGACAAAAGACGGATGCACCGCCCTTTGTCCAGGTAGATAAAATTGGTTTTCTTAATCTATGTGAAGTTTCCCAAGAACTTCTTTTGCTTCGTTAAATATCTGCTGGATAATCTCTTTTGCAGGTTTGATCTCTTTGACAAGACCTGCAATTTGCCCTGCCATCAGAGAGCCGTTTTCCACATCACCTTCTTTGACTGCTTTGGCCAAGGCCCCCATGGTTATCTTCTCTAACTCATGGCGAGAAATATCTTGGCTTTCCAGTTCCAGATACTTGGTTGTCAGGCTATTGCGAATGCATCGAACCGGCGCGCCGAACTTGCGACCTGTCACGACGGTTGATGTATCAACAGCCTCCAAAACGGCCTGCTTATAGCTGTCTGGAATTGGACATTCTGTTGCAGCAAGAAAGACGGTTCCCATCTGAACCCCTTCAGCACCCAAGGCATAGGCAGCTACTAGGCCATGCCCGTCTGCCACGCCACCTGCACAGATGACTGGAATATCCAAATGAGCAGCAACCTGACGAGTCAGAGGCATACTGGTCATTTCACCGATATGACCGCCTGCTTCCATCCCTTCAGTCACAACTGCATCACAGCCCAACTCTTGCATTTTGAGAGCTAGTTTGACGGATGGGATAACTGGAATGACGATAACCCCTGCTTCTTTCAAGCGTGGCATATAGGGTTTAGGCGTACCAGCACCGGTCGTGACTACCTTGACTCCTTCTTCAATCAGAACTTCAACAATTTCTGCCACATTGTCCATCATGAGCATCAGATTGACGGCAAAGGGTTTGTCGGTCAGGGCTTTGGTCAATCGGATTTCCTCACGCACTTCTTCTGCTGTCAGCCCTCCGGATGCCAAGATTCCCAGACCACCTGCATTAGAAACTGCGCTGACCAGCTGATGACGAGAGATTTGTGCCATAGCACCTTGGAAAACAGGGTACTGGATTCCAAGCAATTCTGTTACACGATTCATTTTTTTCCTCCTGAATGTTACATCTATCACAAGAATAGCATAGCTTGTAAGGCTTTTCAATCTTTTTCCTATAACAATGTCTTATATATGACTTTATTAAGTTTTAGACACTTATTTGGGAGGAATGACCTTGGCTGTTCCTGAAATAACCTTTACCCCCTCTTGGTTGGTCACAATGGTGTCCAGTGTGAGCCAGCCCTTTTCATCTACCGCGGCTACCGTCGCCTCTGCTGTCAGAGTATCCCCAATAGCAACCGGCTTCAGGAAGGTGAGGTTTTGCCCAAGGTAGATTGTACCTGGGCCTGGCAGGTGCATTCCCAACACGGTTGAAATCAAGGATGCCCCCAGCATACCATGGGCAATCCGTTTTTTAAACATCCCCTGTGCAGCCTCAACTTCATTGGTGTGGGCAGGATTTAAATCTCCTGAAATCCCGGCAAATAAGACTACGTCTGTTTCTGTAATGGTTTTGGAAAAGCTTCCGCTTTGTCCAATTTCAAATACTTTCGTCATTGGTTTCTCCTAATCTACATGATTGCATTTTTAAAAACTTTTTGTATAATGGTGTCAATGAAAGGACAGTTTATGACATTATTTCCTATTTCTCAGCAAGAGCTGACAACTGGCGAAACACTCAGCTATCGGAAGGTCGGTAAGAAGGGGCCTGTTCTGGTCTTGCTCCACGGCAATCTCAGCTCCTCGGTGCATTTTGAAAAGCTTATGGAGCAACTAAAAGACCATGTTCAGCTATTGGCTATTGACATGCGCGGCTTTGGGCACTCCAGTTATCACCAGTCAATTGCTTCCTTGACAGACCTAGCCCGAGATGTCTTGAACCTGTTAGACCTGCTTGCGATTGACAGGTGTACCGTCCTTGGTTGGTCCACAGGTGGCGGTGTTGCGCTTGAAATGGCAGCCCTTCGTCCGAAGCTCATTCAGCAGCTTGTCCTGCTTTCATCTGTCGGTGTCAAGGGCTACGTCACCCCCAAGGACAACCCTCTGACTGCTCTTGGCATGTTTCCCTTCATGATACCGGCTAGTAAAGCCCTGACCAAGTGGAACCCCGCCCTTCAAAAAATTGAATACGCCCTCAAACATCGCCGGGAAGGGCTGATTCGGAAAATCCTTGCCCCTCTTTATCAGAACAATCCCATCTCAGAACAAGAATTTCAAGTTTACCTAGATGCCGCTTATCAACAACGTAACTATTCTGACATCTTTCTCAGCCTCTTTACCTTTAATATCACGCTTGAACACAATGGCATCACTCTTGGCAACGGCCACATCGAGAAGATTCAAGCGCCTGTCTTGATTATCCACGGTGACAAAGATCCCGTTGTCAGTCTTGATACTGCAAAGCTGACACATAAGGCCCTGCAGCCCCACAGCCAGCTTATTGTACTGGAGGCAGGTCACTCAATTTTGACAGATCAGCTAGACCAGCTGACTGCCCTTCTCAAAGACTACCTTTACAGACCGCATGATTGAAAGAAGCTCCTACCCATCCAAGGATGGATAGGAGTTTTTTCTTTTAGTCATCGTGAGAGCTGTAAAACTCCATCAATTTTGGAATAACTTGCTCCCGGGAACGCTTGCTGACAAAAAGCCCAATGTGACCGGATTCGTAATAAACTGTTTCCGTATCTTTAGAGCCGACCAACTTAGGCAGCGGTTCAGAAGCCAATGTCGGCACCTGATCATCCCGTTTAGCGATAATGTTCAGCAGTGGCTGCTTGATCTTCTTCAAATCAACAAGCTCATCCCCAATCATCAACTCGCCTTTGACGAGCTTATTGTCATGATACATGTCATTGGTAAACTGGCGAATCGTCGCCCCAGCCTGATCTGGACTGTCAAAAATCCAACTTTCCAGAGCCAAGAAATTGGTCATGGCCTTTTCATTGTCCAATTTATCAATCAAGTCCAGGTATTTATTGGTCGTTAGCTTAATCGGTGACAAAAGCAAGAATCCGTTATTCATGATTTCACCCGACACATTGCCATAAGCTTCCACCATGCTATCCGCATCCAAATATTTGCCCCATTGGAAGAGCAACTTGTCACAAGGTGAAAAATCAATCGGTGCTACAACGGTCACTAAGTTTTTCACCAAGTCAGGATTGAGGGCCGTGAAAATCGTCGCAAAATTGGCTCCCTGACAAATGCCAAAGAAGTTAATCTTGTCTGCTCCAGAGTGTTCCAAAACGGCCTCGACACAGTTGCGCATATACCCTTGAATATAGTCTTCCATGGTGATGAACATGTCATCCTTGGTCGGGTACCCCCAGTCAATCACATACAGGTCTGCTCCTGCAAGAAGCAAGTCCTCCACAAAGCTGTTGCCTTCCTGCAAATCCAGCATATAGTACTTGTTGACCAACGCATACGAAATGAGGGTAGGAGTTTTCAAAGGACTTTTCACCTTTGGCGTGAAATGATAGAGGGTCAACTTATCCTCTTTGTAAATGACCTCTTTTTCAGATACGCCCCCCTTGGGCCGCTCCAGCTTAGTCAGGGTTTCAATCCCCTTTATCAACCGCTGTTGGGCTTCAAGGGCATCCTGAACATTTTTCTTCGGTACTGTCAAAAAATCATCAAACATAGGCAGTCTCCTTTCACCTTATCTCTTACTTGCTGTCCGTTTTCTTGCTGGTTTTGGCCTTGCTGGGCTTCACTTCTTCAGAAGCCGCCTTGAGAACCTTGAGGTCACGCTTGAGCTGACTCACTTCACGTTTCAAGTTCTGTACCTTCTGATACAAGCTTCTTGCGTCACTTTCCAGTACGATTGGCAGCCCCTTCAAAGCCAATTCCAAAACCTTGTTGCGGGCGATGACGAACTGGGCATTTGCCGTTCCAAAACGAGCCAATAATTGTGAAAACTCATCTGAATAGAAATATTCCTGCAAGGTTTTTTCAACTTGGTTGGTCCAATGCTGATAGAATTCCTTGTAGGTCTTCGGCTGCTCACCTTTTTTCACGAGTTCTACAAACTCTTCCATCAAGCTCTTGGCCCGTTTTTGAGTAACCTGAGAGAGTTTCTGCTGAAATTCCACATTGGTCAAGATGAGTTGGATGGCATTGTCCAAAAAGGCATTCTGTGCTTCAATCTTCTCTGTCTGATTCCCCATACCCGGAAGACGTAGAAGCGGTGCTACCGTTGCCTCGTACTGTTCCTTCCAAAGGGCAAAGTATTCAGCCAATTTTTCTGTATCACCATTTGCTCCTTCTACATACAAACGGCTGAGCTCAAAGAAGGATTCCGCCCATGGGCCTAAAAACTTGGTCCACTGATCCCCAATCGTCTGGGTTAACTGATAAGGTGCTTCAACTACCTGACGAATCTGTGCGGGAATAAAGGGTTGAACAAAGTCTGCATAAAATTGCTGACTATCCGTCACCCACTTGTCCAACAAGTCCTTGCCATCCTCCGCAAACGGCTTGCTGTACAGGTCACGCAACTTGTCAAAATAACGGTAAAAATTCACATAATGCTGATTAGCATCCATGATTTTTGCAAATGTTGCATAAGAATTGCTATCCATCACATCATAGAGTCTGGATGGATTGAACTGGTTGCGGTAAAATTCCAGATAGGTATTCATATCAGGAAACTGCGCAAGATAGCTCGCTACCGGCCCTTCTTGGAAAGAGTTCTGCACATTTTCTGCCCAAGTTGTCTGCCATTTGTTCCACGAATCAAGAACAGGATGCGAAAATCCCGTCGCAAATGGCAAAGGATAAGCTGTTTGAGGGCTGAAGGCTTTGAGATAGTCCGTGAAAAATTGTTGCTGGGCAGCAACCAGATCTGCCAGACCTTTTTCCTGCTTGGTGTCCTCTGTCTTGCCAGAAAACATGGTCTGCCACTGTTCCGCCATTTTCTTTTGCGCCTCAAACCACTGATTCATCATGTCATTAGTTGCCATAGAGTTCCTCCTTTTATTCAATCGGTCTTGTTCTTGACCTTTGGTAAGACGATAGGGACAGTCTACCTACATTTCTATTCTAGAGGATAGCGGAAGCGATTTCAATATGAGCAAACCCAAAAGGATTTTAAACTTTTTTATAGTAGGTAGTAGTCCAGCTAATAGGTTATAAAATTAGGCAAAAAGAAAAGGCCCTACCTTATAAAGATAGGGCGGTGACTAAAGGTTACTTTAGTCCTGTTTGCGTTTAAATCCTAGGAATCCAGCGAAACCAGCAAGGCCAAGTCCAGCCAGACTTAAAAGAGAGCTTGCCTCCCCTGTTGCTGGCAGGATTTTCTTAGGCGTTTCGCTTGCAGTAGTTGTTGTGGTAGTCGGTGCAGCCACCGGCTCCCACACCGCTGTGAAGGTCTTAGGACCTGTCACAGTGTACTGAGCTCCTGCTTGGTAGACAGACCCTTTCCAGTGGAGGAAGCGATAGCCTTCTCTGGTCGGAGCTTCTGGTAAGGTGATTATCTGACCCACCTCTGCCTCCAAGTTCACCGTTCCTGTTTGACCGTTAAGGCTTCCGCCTGCTAGGTCGAAGGAAATGGTCGCTTTTTGGCTTTCAGTCGTTGGAACTTCTGTGGTTGGTGCTTCGGTAGTCGGTGCTTCCGTAGTTGGTGCTTCAGTCGTCGGTACTTCGGTCGTCGGAGCCTCGGTGGTTGGAGCTTCAGTCGTTGGTGCTTCCGTAGTTGGTACTTCGGTAGTTGGTACTTCGGTAGTTGGTACTTCGGTAGTCGGTACTTCCGTGGTTGGTGCTTCCGTAGTCGGTGCTTCCGTAGTTGGTGCTTCCGTAGTTGGTGCTTCCGTAGTTGGTGCTTCAGTAGTCGGTACTTCCGTAGTTGGCGCTTCAGTTGTCGGAGCTTCGGTGGTGTAGTACAACCTTACAATTCCGCGCCCATAATCAATTTCGCCTCTCAAAAAAACCCCGAATTCTTCTTCGTTAAAGGTTTTGCTGCGAACAAAAGCAATTGGATCGTCCCCTAACTTGACTTGCAGAGGCCTGATGCCCTGAAGGAGAAGCTTCTCGTTCTGGTATATTTCTACCATAACTTGAATTGTTGGCACTTCGGTAGTCGGCGCTTCTGTGGTTGGTGCTTCGGTGGTTGGTGCTTCCGTAGTTGGAGCCTCAGTGCTTGCTACTTCAGTCGTTGGAACTTCAGTGGTTGGTGCTTCAGTAGTCGGAGCCTCGGTGGTGGTTTCGTTAGGGTGATAACGGAAACCCACTGACACGTTACTATCAGATATAGCTTGGTCGTAACTGATAGTAACAGAGTCGCTCTCCCCTAAAAGAGAGAATGACCCACGGTCACCACCCGCATACCAGTCTATTAGCTTATGAGTGTAGAGACGAGAAAGAGTAATGCTTTCCCCCGGGGAGAGAGTGTAATATTCTCTCGCAAGGACCCCTGCAAACCCGTTACCCGTATCAATGATATGGATAACGGTCAATTGAACCGTTTCTTGCGGCGTTTCTGCCGCAATCACGGTATCCCCGTCCCAAAGAGACGGGAATGCTGGAGCTACAATCCCCCCAGCTAGACCTAACACAATAAGTGAGCCCGCGAGGGCTTTTTTCTTCGTGATTTTCATAATGAATCACCAGCGCCCTCACGGGCACTTCCCTTTCTCTATAATTTAAAAAGAAACTCCCATCAAGCACAAAAAGCCCAAGACAAACTAATTTATCTTCAACTTCTTTTGAATGTGCTTGATAGGAGTTGAGTGATGACGACTTCTATCAACTTGAAGTTGTGTATGACATTTTTATAATTTTATCAATATCTATCCTTATTTTCTGCTTTTTCTTAATCCCCAACCCCCTCAAAACCCCTGCTACAATAGGGTTTGTGCGTGTTTTAGTTAACGTTCGTTAACTAAAACATCGAAAAATCAAAAAAATGCCGACTCGACAAGGCCTCAAAAACCCCGTCAAATCAGCATTTTGACTATTCGTTATAGATGATTTTGATTGTTTTACCAAACGAACGTCTGCTAAAACAATTTTACGTTTTTAATTTACTATTTTTTCCAACTTTTGTCAACCATTTTTAGGTTCATTTTGCGGTTTATTCGGATATTATTGCGCCTTAGAACGCTGTAAATGGTGGCGGTGGAAATATGGAACTGGTCGGCCATCTCTCGGATGGGCATTTCTTGCTTGAGATAGGAGCGGATAATCTGCCTTTGCTTGGTTTTGGGCAAACCCTTGTTGCCCAGTCTGACTCCGCGTTCTCTGGCCTTGCGCAGTCCGTCCTTGGTCCGGTCTGAAATAGCTTGAAGCTCCCATTCTGCCACATAGCCCAACATGAGGCAGAAGAACCTACCTGTCAGGGAGTCCGTTTCAATCTGTTCGTGAAGGGATTGGAGACGGATGTGATGACTGGTCAGGTCTGCGATGAGGGCGGAGAGGTGGAGCATTTTTCTGGTCAGGCGGTCTAGCTTATAGACGACTAGGCTGGTTTCTATGCCTTGGTTGGCGCAGGCCTTGGCGAGCGTTAGCGCTCTTTGTAGCTGCGGCCGTTCTTGGTTGCCTCCTGATTCTTTTTCGATGTAGAGTCTGTCGCAGAAGTTCAGGGCTTCTTTTTGGACAGTTAGCCCCAGCTCTTGGCGATTATCAGCGGAGCTGACGCGGGCGTAGCCGATGGTGATACTTCCTTGGGTTTGGTGTTGCTTGATGATGTTCTTCACTGTTTTCCTCCTTGCTTTACTAGTGTAGCAGGGGGTGTACTCTTTAAATCAAAACTATATACAAAAACGAGTCAGGCGGACTGACTCGCTACTATTACTAAATTGTGTTAGGCCAGATGACCTGTCTTCACTCACATTTTTATCGGGCAAGCCGAAAGGCGGTTTCTGCAACAGGCAATCCAATAATCGTATGGATGTCGCCTCGCACAGATTTGATAAAGCGCGGATCTAATTCCTGAAAACCATAAGCGCCAGCCTTGTCCATAGGAGAGTTTGAGTTCAAGTAGGCCTCTATGGCCGAATCCAACTCGGGATAATACTCCACAAACTCAATATCTGCTACTGTATAAAAGACATCCAAGTAGCCCTTCATCCGCAGACAGACCGAGGTGACTACCTGATGGCACTTGCCGAAGTAAGACAAAAACATCTCGCGCGCCTCTTTAGCGTCTACTGGTTTGTTGTAAACCTGCTCGCCAAACACAACGATGGTATCCGCAGAAATATAGAGAACCCCTTCTTCTAGTTCGCGCTCTGACTTGGCTTTTGAAATCTCACAACAGGTCTTAGCCGCCCGAGTTAGGAAAGCATCGCCGGCAAAAGCCGCCATAAATTGCTCCTCAATCCCGCGTTCGTCCAACTCTACCCAAGCAATCTCAGGCTTCAAAAAGGACAGCAATTCCTTGCGGCGCGGTGACTGACTAAGTAAGACGACCCGCTCAATCTTGCCCTTTTTTCCAACTTGTTCATAGTTAACCGTCTGACTCATCTAATCTCTCCAGCAAAATAATTTTCTTTTATTATAGCAAAGGAGCCTAAGCTTCACAAGCTAGACCAAACAGACATCCACTATTCTCTTACTGTTTCTATGCGCCAGCTTGACCAGCCTCTAAAACGGACAGCGCCTTGCTGGTCTGTCCGATAGACCTGCATCTGCTGCTCTTCAAAACGAGCCAAGGTTTCTTGATGAGGGTGTTTGTAGCGATTGTTGACACCAGCCGATACCAAGGCAATCTTAGCGTCAATATGTTCCAAAAACTCAGGGTAAGAAGAACCTTTGGAACCATGGTGCCCGGCCTTGAGTACATCGACCGGCAGATTTGGATAGTTTTCTATCAAGTCGAGCTCTCCCTGCTCCAAATCCCCTGTAAAGAGGAAGTTGGTTCCCAGCAAGCGACCATAAAGAACAATGGAATCATTATTGCCCCCATCACCAGTTTCTGCTGGATAAAGAACCTCCAAGTGAGAACCCATGATGGGAATCTTATCACCTACCTCTGCCACATGGACTGGAACATTGAGCTGCTTCAGAGTTGCCACAAAGTCTGGAACGGTCAAACTTCCTGGCGACACATACACCTCTCCAATTTCGACATGCTTGGCCACCTCCAGCACATCGCCCACATGGTCCGTGTCGGTGTGGGTCAGAACCAACGAATCAATCCGCCCCACCCCTCGACTGTGGAGATAGGGAATCAGGGTTTGCTGGGCATTGCTTTCCCGCGACCGTTTTCGCCAGCCTTCCTTACTTGCAAACTCAAGGCGTCCACCCACATCAATCAGAACAGTTCGCCCCGACACATCCCTCAAGAACAGACTATCCCCCTGACCGATATCCACCATGGTCACCTCGTTTTCCAAGGGATGTTTTACCATGAAAAAAAGCAGAGCGAGCAAGAGACTCAGGGCGAACAAACACCGCTTTTTCCTGCGAAAATCATGAATCAGAAGCAAGACAAGAACTAGACACAAGAGGAGAAAATCTGACGGTTTTCCCAGTATCAAGGGCCTAAAGCCCAGATTGGCCACCCAAAGAATGACCTCCTCCAAACAAACAAATAAACCGTTGACCCAATCTATCTTCAGCACAGGTGATAAGAGAAAAATGACCGACAGACCTGGCAGTAGCAAGAAATCAAAAATGAAAGAAAAAAGAAAGGTCAAGAGGATAGAAAGAGGCTGGAACGAATAAAAATGGGTCATCAGAAGCGGTAAAATCCCCAACGAGATACTCAAACTCTCCGCCGCAAGTTTCCTCCACCGAGGCAACTCTTCAAAATCGAACACCCCCAACAAAAAGGCATAGGAAAAACTCAAAATCCCTCCAGCCGTCATCAACGATCTAGGAAGAAAAAACAGACAAATCAAGATGGTCAAAGCAAGATTGTCCAACTTTTTCACACCGTGATTCGCTAATAATTTCTGTATAAGCGAGCGAACTACCGATACTGAAAAGCCAGTCAGACCCGCGTAGACAAAGGAAAAAGGATACTGTAACCAATCCACCCACTCCTTGGTCAGACCCAGGCGCATGAACAGCCAGCGAAATCGGTCTACAAAAAAGCCGACCTGCATGCCAGACAGAGCAAAGAGATGGATGATCCCCAGACTCGAATAAATGGCGCTCATCTGTTCAAACTCACTCCCCAATTCCCCAAACAACAGCCCCGTCATATAATGGCTCATGGGTGCTGGAAAATGGGTTCTAATATGATCGATCGTCTTTTTTCGCAGACTAGACAGCCAGTCAAAGGGATTCCAACTGTTGACAGCCGTTACCTCCTTCATCGTCTTAATGGTCACCGTACGATAAATGCCCTGACTGGCCAGATAGGCCTGATAATCAAAACCATTAAAATTTCGTTGACCTGTTGCCTCACCGACCACCGCTTCAACCTCTATCTCCACCGTATCTGATAGAGAGTAGAAATAAGCCTGTTCCTCCTGACTGGCCAATTGATAAAAGACCTGATAGAGCCGACCGTCAGCCCTGCCTCGAAAAGACAGACTATCCCCCTTTATTTGGATAGTATCCGGTAGCAGATGTACCCTGTCCAAGTGGGTCGGAGCTGACTGGTCTTCCTCTTGCCATTGCAGCCGCTGAAAGCAGACAAACAGACTAAACAAACAGAGTAGCGGCAGCACCTTTAGAAAAACCTGTCTTTTTTGACCAAGAAAAAGAGCCAGAAGAAACAAACTGAGAAGGCCCATTGTCAAAAAAGAAAACGAATGAATGGTGAAATAGACAACCAACAAAAGAATCGCCAGCTGAATGGGTGGCAGAGAGAGGCGCTTAATCCACTGTGACATAGGGTCTTAGGCTTTCCATGGTCTTATCACCAATTCCGGATACATTGCTCAGGTCATCCACCGTCTTGAAACCACCGTTGGCCTCTCGATAGGCGATAATATCTGCTGCCCGCTTGGCACCGATACCAGAGATGGTTTGCAGGTCGGCCTCAGTCGCTGTATTGAGGTTGACCTTCGTATTCTTTTCACCCTGCATCGACCCTGCACTGTCACCTTCTCTACTACCGATGATAGATACCTGCTCCTCCACTCGTGCCACATAAACCACGGCTTCATCCGTTAGTTTCTGAGCCAGATTGATGGACTTGGGATCGGCCTCATCTGTCAGTCCTCCTGCCGCTTCGATCGCATCATTTACACGACTGCCAGCCTCCAAGCTGTAAAGCCCCGGTTCCTTGACGGCACCCTTGACATCCACAACCAACTGGCTTGCTTCCTCGGTCGAACTCGCTGCAAGGTCTTCCTGACTAGTGCTGGTTTGCTCTGTTTGTGGAAAATCAGTCAAGCCTGTTTGGTCTTGGGATTGGGCAGCCGGCCGGAAAAGGACGAAACTTCCTATCAACAACAAAGCCACTGCTGGCACCGATAACTGCCACTTGTATTCTTTTAGCCATTCAATATATTTGTCCATAAACTACCTCCACTTAGATAGTTCGAAAAAGAAAAAACTCGCATTTGCGAGTTCCGTCTTATTTATCTAACTGAGTGCTAGGTTTCCAAAAGAAACTAGCAATGTAACTAAAGGCATAGGTCAAGCCCAAGATAATAGCAACGAGCAAAAGGACAGGACCACGGTAAAGATAGGTTAACACATTTGGTTTTTTCTTAGTTTGATGCGATTTGGCCAAATCGTCCAGACGCTTAAATTCTGACTCAATCCGCTGGGTGACTTCCGCAACTCCCGCATCGTCCAAACGCTTGATGTCTGAAATATCAATCGGATCACCAAAGGCCACGTCGATGCGCTCACCCGCCAAGAGACCCTTGATGGTCATAGGACCGATGTAGGTAGCTGGCATCATTTTTACCTTGGCCGTTTTAGCAATGACCGCAACTCCACCTTTCAAATCTGAAGAGTGGCGGCTGCCTGAAGGAAACATTACCAGAGAGCGATTGCTTTTTTTCAGCATATTGACAGGGTACTTGATAGCAGCTGTTCCAGGATTTTCACGGTCAATCGGAAAAGCTCCGCACTTGCTAATCCACCAACCGAACCCGCGGTCTTTGAATAGCTCCTTCTTGGCCATAAAGATGAATTGCTTGGGAGCAGCAGCATAACCGAAAAAGACCGGATCCCAAAAGGTACGATGGGGGGCAATCAAAATATAATTCTCGCTTTCAGGCAAGATTTTTTCTCGATCGTGATAATGGATATTGCCGTTAATGGCCCATAAAAGGAAGGTCAACAGACTTCGTAAGTATGAATAAAACATGATACTACCTCTTCTTCTCTCAATCCCCTCTATTATATCATATTTTTTTCTGCAGAAAAGTGTTGGGCATCCGCTGTCACATTGTGCTATAATGTTCCTATGCAGAATTATCAACTACTTCAGGGAGAGCGGATTGACCAGCTGTTTTCCTCCAATATCAAGATTATTCAAAATAGAGAAGTGTTCAGTTATTCCATCGACAGCGTGCTACTTTCTCGTTTTCCAAATATCCCAGCAAAGACCAGCCTAGTGGTGGATTTGTGCAGCGGAAACGGAGCGGTCGGTCTCTTTGCCGCGACCAGAACCAAGGCAAAGATTATTCAGGTTGAATTGCAAGAACGCTTGGCAGACATGAACCGCCGGTCGATCACCCTCAACGCCTTAGAGGATCAAGTGAGCGTCATCAATGATGATTTGGCCAATCTGACCGACCACATCGAGCGGTCTCAGGTAGATCTCATCCTCTGCAACCCACCCTATTTCAAGGTGGACGAAACCTCGAACCTCAACGATAGCCAACACTACCTCCTAGCCCGCCATGAAATTGCGACCAATTTGGACAACATTTGTCAGGTGGCCCAGCAGGTACTCAAGTCCAATGGCCGACTGGCTATGGTGCATCGACCAGACCGCTTCCTGGACATCCTTGAAACCCTCAAAAAGTACAAACTGGCACCAAAGAAAGTCCAATTTGTCTACCCCAAGGCCAGCAAAGAAGCCAATATGCTCCTCATCGAGGCTCTCAAAGATGGTTCAACCACCGGACTCAAAATCCTGCCTCCTCTCATCGTTCATGAGGAAAACGGCGCCTACACCTCCGAAATCCGGGAGATTTATTATGGAAAATAAGGCCTACTTTTATGTCTTGAAATGCGCAGATGGCAGTCTCTACACCGGCTATACCACTGATTTGGACAAGCGCCTACTGACACATAATCAGGGCAAGGGAGCCAAATATACCCGTAGCCGACTTCCAGTCAGCCTGCTTTACTGTGAGCCTTTTTCTAGCAAGCAAGAGGCCATGAGTGCAGAAGCCCTCTTTAAACGCAAAAAGCGCCAGGCCAAGCTGGACTATATCGCTGAAAAAACTTCCCATCTCACAGATAAGGAATCCAAGCATGCTTAAACTGTACAAACCCAATTAACAGACCACTGGTTTCGTCAACAATTCATGGCTGACCCAGAAACCATGGCCTATAATCAAGCTTGGGGAGGAACCATTCCCTTCCCAGAATATAGTTGGCAAAAGTGGTACACTCATTGGCTTATTCAGCACGAAAACAAGCACTTCTACCGCTATCTTCTTGACACAGAAAGCCAACTCTTTGTTGGAGAAGTGGCTTACTATTATGATGCTGATTTTCAGGCCTATCTGGCTGATATTATAGTGAATTGAGAAAGGAATAGGACAAGGCAAGTTGATGCAGATAGAACTGGAGTTCATCAAAGAGACTTAACGATGTCCTAACCTTTATTCAGTTCACTATATTATCCCAGCCCAGTACCGTGGCAAGGGTTATGGCAGGCAAGGACTTCGATTGCTTTGTCAAGCAGCCCTCTCCGCCGGAATTTCTCAACTCCAAGATTCCATTGGCCTTGATAATCCCTCGCTTGCCCTCTTTCTCAACGAAGGCTTCCAAATCATTGACCAAACATCCGAATACACTCTGGTTCAAAAACAACTACTCACTCCTTAGCCTCGTGAACCGCACCTCAAACGTTTCTAGCGACTGGGTGCGGTTCTTTTCTTTTATCAAAAAACCGGCTGAACAGCCGGTCTGGTACTCGAACAACAAAGGATTACGCCTTATTGCTCTCCTTATTTGCAAAGTAATTTCTGACAATCGGTGCTACTTCTTTTCCGTAGAGTTCGATGGCACGAAGAACATCCTCATGCGGCATGGAGCCGATTGGCAGATGGAGGAAGAAGCGATCCAGATCTAGGGTTTCAATCGTCTGGATAATCTTTTGTGCCACATGCTGCGGATCTCCAACAATGGTTGACCCAGCATCTGTCAGAGAGTGAAGGTATTGGCCCTTGGTCATCTGCGACCAGTGCGGGCGATCTTTTGCGATGTTGTCTGTCATCACCTTGGTAGGATGGAAATAATCAGCCACAGCCTTGTCATGGTCATCCGCTATCCAACCCCATGAATGAACAGCCACCTTGGTTTTTTCTGGAGAATGACCAGCGTTTCTAGCTACCTTACGATAAGCATCTACCAACGGTTTGAAGTGCTTAGGTGCCGTTCCAATGATGGCATAGACAATCGGCAAACCTAGCTTAGCAATTTTGATACTGGACTCTACATGCCCCCCTGTTGCGACCCAAATTGGAAAATCATCCTGAACAGGACGCGGATATACGGGTTTATTATCAACAGACTGGGTAAACTTGCCTTCCCACTTCAGATTGGTTGCCTTGTCAATCTCCAAGAGCATGTCTAGCTTTTCATCAAACAACTCCTCATAATCCTTGAGGTCATAACCAAATAGGGGGAAAGACTCGGTAAAGGAGCCTCGCCCAGCCATAATCTCCGCACGTCCATTGGACAAGGCGTCGATGGTTGTATACTGCTGGTAGAGCCTTACTGGATCCATAGAGGACAAGATGGAAACTGCCGATGTCAGCTTGATCTGCTTGGTATTGACGGCCCCTGCTGCCAGAACAATTTCAGGTGCAGACACCGCAAAATCTTCTCGGTGATGCTCTCCAATTCCATAGACATCCAGACCCACCGCATCTGCTAGCTCGATTTCCTTTACCAGCTGGCGGATCCGCTCATCGTGGGAGTAGACTTCTCCTGTCTGTTCCAGAGGCGTTGTTTCTCCAAATGTTGAAATACCTAATTCTACCATGATAGTGACTCCTTTATTCTTTATGATTGTATTTTATCACTAATTAGTAATATATACAAGAAATCTGCTTATCTGAGCGCAAAAAAGACTCAGCCATAGCCGAGTCTTCTATTTTATTCCCATTTCTCAGGTGTCCGAAACCATTCAGCTTCTTCCTTGGTTAGTTTCAGCTGAAGGTCGCCTAGAATTGGTAAATCTTTAATGGATAGTAAATCATAATTCTGATAAATCTCCATCGTGATTTCGTATTTCGATTGGCCTTTGAGGATAAAACGGTAGGCTAGTTGAGCATCGTTTGGAACGGCATCAAACACTTCCAATCCTTCGACGGTGTTTTGACTAGCGTAGTCAGAAAATTTCTCCAAGACGGCTGTGTCTGTGGTTTCAAGAATTTTTTCATCATTTTCGTCATAAACTGTAATGGTCTGTTTTTCCTGATTCGACTGCTGACTAAAAGTACTTGAACAACTAGCAAGTAAAGTCACACTTAAGAAAGCAACTAGTGCATATAAGAAACGTTTCATACTAACCTCCTCAGTAAGGAAAAAGATTACTTACTCATATCGAAGGGCTTCAATTGGATCCAGTTTGGAAGCCTTATTAGCTGGAAGGACACCAAAGACGATACCAACAAAGGCTGAGAAGGCCATGCTGCCTAGTACGACAGGTAGTGAGATGGAGGACTTGATTTCAGGGCCGAGGATTTGCATAATGTTGAAGAGATAAACAACCCCCTGAGCCAAGACCAGACCAATCAAACCACCCAAGCTAGTTAAGACAATGGCTTCAATCAAAAACTGCATTAAGATATTCCCTCTGGTCGCACCCAATGCCTTACGCAAGCCGATTTCTCGAGTCCGCTCGGTCACCGATACCAACATGATGTTCATCACCCCGATACCACCAACCAGCAGGGAGACACCTGCTACTGATCCGATAAAGAGAGTCATTGCAGACAACTGCTGATTGATTTGATCCAGCATGCTAGATAAGTCGTAGATATCGTAGCGTGCTTCTCTCAAGCCAGTCGCCCTTGTCAAATAGTCTGCCGCTGCCCTTCCGACTTCGGAAGCTCGACTGACATCCGCCACATGGACGTAGATGGACGAGTGTTCCTTCATACCGCTCTCGGCTGCTAATTGCGTATTGGTCATGACGGCATTTCCGCCTGAGTTCATCCCATAAAGGGCCGAACCTGCATTGGGATCCTTATAGACACCAACAACCAGATAAGCGTTGTTTTGCAGACTAACTGTTTGATTGAGAGAGGCTTCGATTGAGCCGAATAGTTTTTCAGCCAAGGCCTTGTCCAGCATGATAATGCGTGAGAATTGCGCATAGTCATTCGCCGTGAATTTGCGCCCGGCTAAAATATCATACTGTTTGATATCAAAGAAGGTTTGACTGACACCTGTGATATTGACATTCTCAGCTTTTTTATTTCCAAAACTGAGTTCCGCCATGGTTGAATTGCTCGTATAGTAGTTTTCAACCCCATCGATGTCCAACAAGCCTTGCAAGATAGGGCTGGTCAGATCTGGCTCTGCTTCATCTACTGGCTCTGCGTAATAGGCGGAACCAAACATCCCTGAAGAAGCTTCTGTTTCGACATAGTTAGAGAAATAGACATTGACATTTTTTTGATCACCCGCCAGCGAGTCTTCAAAATAATTTTTCATCCCATTTCCCATTGCCATGATAACAACGACGGCCGCCACACCAAAGATAATCCCCAACATGGTCAACAGAGAACGCATCTTGTGAGCCAGGATGGATTTGAGGGCGAATTTCCAATTTTCCATTATACCCCCTCCTTGCGACGATCTTCTGTGATGATGCCATCCCGCAACACGATGGTTCGTTTAGCATAGGCTGCAATCTCCGGCTCGTGAGTAACCATGATAATGGTCTTGCCTTCTTCATTTAGCTCTGTCAAAAGCTCCATGATTTGTTGGCCAGTCTTGGTATCCAAAGCTCCTGTCGGTTCATCTGCCAGAATAATAGAAGGGGAATTGACCAAAGCCCTAGCAATCGCCACCCGCTGCTTTTGCCCACCAGATAACTCTGATGGAAGGTGGGTCATCCGCTCACCTAATTCAACTTTTTCCAAGTACTGCTTGGCCAAATCTCTGCGTTTTCCTGTCGGAACACCCGCGTAAATCAAGGGAAGTTCAACATTTTGAAGGGCATTGAGCTTGGCCAGCAAAAAGAACTGTTGAAAGACAAAGCCGATTTGGTTGTTACGGACTTGGGCTAATTTTTTCTCTGATAATTGACTGACCTCGGTATAATCCAAGACATAGTTTCCAGAGCTTGCCCTGTCCAATAAACCAATAATGTTCATCAAGGTTGACTTACCTGAGCCAGAAGGCCCCATGATGGCAAGAAATTCTCCTTCTTCGACTTCTAGGTCAATATCTTTGAGAACGCGGAGTTCCTGATCTCCATTGCGATAGCTTTTGTTGATGCCTGACAGCTTAATTAGTTGGTTCTTCATAGGCCTCAACCTCTTTTCCATCTTCTAGGCTGTCATTTGGAATCGTGATAACCTGATCCCCTACTGTGAGACCAGCTGTCACTTCTTGGTTGGTTGCATCAGCACTTCCTAGTGTTACTTCCACTTTCTTAGCCTTGCCATCTACAATAGTCCAAACATAATTCTTCTCTTCTTCTGCAACCACTGCCGTTACAGGAACAAGAATAGATTTACTTGTGTTAACAACTTCAATATTGACGCTAAATCCTTGCTTCAAAGGCCCCACTTCGCTGGTCAATGCTACTTTAAATGGATATTTAGAACCTGAGTTGCCAGATGTACCCGTCACAGCCGCTGCTTGTGAGCCCTCTGGATAGTTAGAAATGTAGCTAATCTTACCAGTCCAAGATTGTTCTGGATAGACTTTAGAAGTAATCTTCACTTCCTGATCAACAGCTATATTAGCCAAATCGTACTCAGTCAAACTGCCAGTAATCTGAAGGCTGCCTTGGTTCACCACATGTACTACCGTCTGGTTGGTGCTGGTGTTGGAGCGAGATACCGATTTGTTGACCTCAACCACTGTCCCCACAACTGTGCTGGTTACAGTCGCTTCATTCAAAGCAGCAGCTGCCTTATCTACATTGGCTTGAGCGTCTGCGTAAGAATCATTCAAGTCTTGCAACTGCATGTCTACACTGCGCTGCGTTGAAGCCACATTGCTGTTGTCTGTTGCTTCATCTCCAGTCATGGTAACTGTTTGACCGTTGGTTTTCAAATCATGAATCTGACGGGCAACCTTATCCCGCGCCCGAACAGCTGTGTCATAAGTTGCCTGCAACTCACTGGTATCGTATTTTACCAGAGGAGTTCCAACCTGAACTTGATCCCCTTGACCAACATAGACTGTTTCCAAATCACCCTTAGAGCCATCGTAGTAGACATACTGCTCTTCAGCCGCTGAAACCGTTCCTGACAACAGAGTGGCTGACGCAATCGAACCTTCTTTAGCAACTGTGTATGTTAGACCAACTTCCGTATCCGTTGTAGACTGAGAACTATTCGGATTCAAAAGCAGTGCGGCCAACACCAGGGCTACTGCTACAAGACCTATACCTGAGAACAAAGCAATCTTAGCTTTCTTTGACTTAAACATATACTTCTCCTTTTCTTATACACAGACATTATTTTCTTGTGTTATCTAAATAATACATCAATACAAAACAAATTGCAAGTATTTATGTCACTATCTTACAAAAAAATAAAAAAAAATAGCATCCAAAAACCAAGATTTACGGCTTACAATTTTGTAAGTTTGACTAGCGTAGCGGATTTTTGCAGGAATTTTGCATTTTCGATAAAATAATAAAAAAAGAAAAGGTAGAAATTATGGTTAGAAAATTTGATATTATCGCAATCGGAGGAGGAAGCGGGGGAATTGCTAGCATGAACCGCGCAGCTGAACACGGAGCCAAGGCCGCAGTTATCGAAGGACATCACCTTGGTGGTACCTGTGTCAATGTCGGCTGCGTTCCTAAAAAAATCATGTGGTATGCTTCCGGAGTAGCAGAAACCTTCCACCACTACGGCTCTGACTATGGATTTTCTGCACAAAACATCCAGTTTGACTTTGCTCAGTTACGAAAAAATCGAGAAGCCTATATCGAACGCTCTCGCTCTTCCTATACCAACACCTTCAAACGCAATGGCGTTGAAACCATTGCCGGTTTTGCTCGTTTCGTTGATGCTCATACGCTAGAAGTGAATGGTGAGCTGCTGACCGCTGATCATATCCTTATTGCCACTGGAGCCCGTCCCATCATTCCTGAAGTTCCCGGAAAGGAACTCGGAGTTGTATCTGACGATGTATTTGCCTGGGAAGAGCTCCCCGCTTCCGTTGCCGTGATTGGGGCTGGCTATATTGCTGTCGAAATGGCTGGCCTTCTTCATGGTCTAGGAGTTCAAACAGACCTTTTTGTCCGCAAGGAAGCCCCTCTGCGCAGCTTTGACTCCTATATTGTCGAAGCCCTGATAGAAGAAATGGAACGCACCCAGCTCCCTCTTCATACCCACAAGATACCAAGCCGCTTGGAAAAAACAAAAGAGGGCCTCGTTCGCATCTATTTTGAAGACGGAAGCAGCCATGTCGCCGAACAAGTCCTTTGGGCAATCGGACGAAAACCCAATACTGAAGGGTTAAATCTGGAGGCTGCTGGTGTTACCTTAACACCGTCCGGCCATATTGCTGTCAATGATTTTCAAGAAACTGTAGTTCCAGGAATCTACGCCCTAGGAGATGTTACTGGTGAAAAAGAGCTGACACCTGTGGCTATCAAGGCTGGTCGCCTGCTGTCAGAACGCCTCTTCAACCACAAGCCAGATGCCAAGATGGACTATCGTCAAATCCCGACAGTCGTCTTTTCTCACCCCGCTATTGGTACAGTTGGTTTGACAGAAAAAGAAGCGGTAGCTACCTACGGTGCAGAAGCTGTGACATGCTACACCTCCAGCTTCACCTCCATGTATACTGCTTTAGCTGACAACCGCCAAGTAGCCAAATTTAAACTGGTTACTCTTGGACCCGAAGAACAAGTGGTTGGTCTTCACGGTATCGGTTATGGGGTAGATGAAATGATTCAAGGCTTTGCTGTTGCAATGAAGATGGGAGCCACCAAGGCAGACTTTGACGCTACTGTGGCCATTCACCCAACGGGTTCTGAAGAATTTGTAACCATGAGATAAGATGCAAAAAAACTTGCCTGTTGGGGCAAGTTTTTTATAGCTTTGAAATACCGTAGCCAACCCGGACTTAAAATCTGGAAAATGGCTACGGCCCCGGGGGGCATAATAAATAGTCAACCCATTCTAACAATCGGTTTGACCAACTTAATCTCATCTGTGAAACCAATTATCTCATTCATAGAGGATATACTTATTCTATCATAGAAGCTCCTTGTTGGTTCTCTTTTATTTATGTAAAATCTCATATAAAATTTTTATAGCCGTGATAGATTTTCTTAATGACCTGTGACAGCCGATTGAAAGGATTTGACTTTTTCCTCAAAATTCCCTATACTCTTAGTTACCCTACTAAATAATAAAGGATAACAATCATGCAAAAAAACAACATACAAACCATTATCTATGTAGCTTTAGGAGCCGCTTTAATCGCAGCCCTTTCTCAAGTTACCCTCTCCATCGGCTTGGTGCCATTTACCCTACAAACTCTCGCTATCGGTCTCATTGCTACAAGTTTCAAGCCTAAAGAAGCTATCTTGAGCATCCTTATCTACTTGCTTCTTGGAGCGCTTGGTCTTCCAGTCTTTGCTGGTTTTTCCGGTGGTTTTGCTGCTCTCTTCAGCCCGACTGCTGGCTTTCTTTGGGGTTTCCTCCTCTTTGCAACTGTAACCTCCATCTTAACCAAGCCAAACTCCTCTCTTGCAAAAGTATTCTTGGCTAATCTAATAGGTGACAGCCTCTGTTTCCTACTAGGTTTTGTCGTATTCAAGTTTGTAACAGGAGCTAGCTGGACAGATAGTTTAGCCTGGACAGTCCTTCCGTTTGTCCTGCCGGACTTGTTCAAAATTGCAATCATCACTTTGGCTCACCGCTTCTTAAAGCCTGTCTTAAAGGACATCACATACTTCAAAGCATAAAAGCAGGGAGCCCCCTGCTTCTTCTTATTGATTACGAAAAGCATCCAGCAAAACCTGAAACTCTTCATTGGAAAGAGTAATTCCCTTTCCCATCTTAGTATGGTCTGGACTCCAAGTACGAATATCGTACTTAGCTGGCGCTCCGTTAAAGGAAACGCGATTGAGTTCCTTGGTCCAACCTTTCTCATTCTCAGACAGGACCAAGAGTTTTTCTTCAATTTCAAATGTAAATTCTGCCATATTCCCTCCTACTCTTTCTATTCGAGAAAACTTGTCTTTTTCTCTAAAATTCGCTATGATTATTATATCAGGTATGAAAGGAAATAACCAGTCATGAAAGAATTTCTTCAGGTTCTATTGCAACACATCAATCGTTTTTTGGGCAATTCCCAACCGGATGTGTCCGATAAACCTGACGAAAAAAAGGATTTGCTTAATACCATCCAACTAGCCCTCTACAAAAAAGCTGCTGTTCATGTGATTTATGGCAACAAGAGCTTTACAGGAGATATTGTAAAATGGGATGACAAGCGCCAGCAACTCATTTTGAAAAACTTCAAAAAAAGTGTCACCAGTATCATCCGCATGAGAGATATTAAGCGAATTTCCCTAGTTCCTGACAGTATACGACAATCCCAACGGCAAAAAAACTAGCAAAAAACGACCAGACGGTCGTTTTCTTTATGCTCGAATCGTCATAGAAGTGCCATTCTCTTTGTAGAGATTGATCAAACCGGATTGACAGGAACGCACCATATCCCCTGGATAAACTTCTTTATCCAAACGAATTGTCAACAGTTCCATTGGCTTATTGGCCCGTTCGATCTTTTCTCCATTGGAATCGTGGAGGTTGTTGATGGTTGTTTCAAAATGGCGGAAACCTGGGCCGTAGAACTCCACCTTATCGCCTTCGTTGATAACATTGCGCTGGCGAATCGTTGCGGTCATGGTTTCCTTATCAAAAGCTACCACTTCTGCGATGAATTTGTACTCTGGAATTTTGCGACGCGCTCCAAAAAGCTGCTCATTCTCACTTGGCGGGCTGTAATAGAAACCTGTTGCCAACTCGCGCTGGGCCACCTTCCACATCTCATCAATCAAGTCCTGCTTAATGGCTTCAAATTTCTCAGGACTTTCCAGATAGGCATCAACAGCCGCCTTATAACAGTTGGTCACCGTTGATACATAGTGGACGGATTTCATCCGACCCTCGATTTTCAGGCTATCCACTCCATTTTCAATCATATCTGGAATGTGGTCAATCATACACATATCGACGGCAGACATGGAAAATTCTTCTGGAACCTGGCCTTTGATTGAACGTCTTTCGTCGCCAAATGGCAAGTCATAGAGATTGTACTTCCAGCGGCAGGACTGGGAGCAGCCACCGCGGTTGGCATCGCGATTGCTCATGTGGTTGGAGAGAACACAGCGACCTGAATAGGAAATACACATGGCTCCATGGACAAAGGCTTCAATTTCAACATCGGTCCGCTTGCGAATTTCGGCCACCTCTTTCATGGTTACCTCACGCGCCAGCACCACACGGGTCAATCCTAATTCTTTCCAAAATTCAAAGGTCTCGTAATTGGTGGAAGAAGCTTGAGTAGACAAGTGAATTTCAAGTCCAGGAGCTTCCGTTGCACAAATTACGATTAAGGCCGGATCTGACACAATAACTGCGTCCAAGCCCATATCGCGCAATTCGCGGAACCAGGCTCCTGCTCCTTCTTCATTGCCTTCATGGGTGACCATATTGGCTGCCACATAGACTTTGGCTCCGCGTGCATGGGCATAATCAATCCCTTCACGCATCTCATCCATGGTGAAATTCCCCGCCCGGCTCCGCAAACCGTAAGCCTGACCGCCAACGAAGACAGCATCCGCGCCGTAGTCAATTGCCACCTTTAGTTTTTCCAAAGTTCCCGCAGGCGAGAGAACCTCGGGACGTTTCAATGTTTTTGACATGCTTATTTTACCTTATCCTTGTCGTAATCGTAGAATCCTGTATCCAAACCACGCTCAGCTGGATGGAGTTTGCGCACTTCTTCTTCCAGCAAAAAGGCCTGGTCATTACTAAATTGCCCCTTTTCAATCAAATCCCGGGCCTGGACAAACAATTTGGCAATGGCTACAAAGTTGGGTCCTGGGCAATAGATACCATCTAATTTCCAGTTGCGGTAGCCATGTTCAGCCAACTCCAGCAGCTTGGTCATCATGCTGATGTCATTGTTGATGAAGATATGGGTACCATGCTTGTCTTCAAAAATAGAATAATGGCTGTCTGGATCTGAGGGCTCTGCCAAGAATAAACCGCGCTCTTTTGATAGGTCTGTTTCATCAGCCTTCGTAAAATTATAGTAGTTTTGCAGGAGAGTCCGTTTGGAATGGTGAATGACAGAAGCGCCATAGACGAGAATCTCAGCAGGCATTTCAAGATTTTTAGCAATTTCAAAAAGCTCCACCGAAGGAATTTCACGCGCTAAAACAGCCTCCACAGCACCATGGTCCTTCCAAAAATTGATTTGGCGGCTAGAGGTGACAAAAACCGATGTATCATAAATGAGCTTAAAGTTATACCCATCGCGCTTGTTGATGTAGAAGACACCAGTATCTCCGACCACCAGATAGTCTACTCCAATCTCCTTCATCAATTCCATAAAGGGTTTAATGGCATCCATCATGTCTTGGTGCATAAGAGCGTTAGCGGCCACGGTCAGCTCTTTTCCTGCCGCATGGACTAGACGGGCAATCTCTCTCAGTTCATCATAAGAAAAATTGGTCGGAAGGCGCAAACCATAGTCTGCTTCCCCAACATAAATCCGGTCCACACCAGCTTCTAAAAGTTCTTTTACTTGTTCAATGCTTTCAGCTGTTGCTGTAATGATAATTTTTCCCATAAAGATTATTATATCAAAAAAACAAACTATTTTTAAGGTCTAAAACCACTTTAATGTTCAGACTTTTCTCATTTTCTTGTAACAGTATTGTAATGTAACTGACACAAAAAAACAGCAATGTTATGGTATGCTTATAGGGCATAAAAGGAGACGATATGGCACTTAGACAATATCGGCCTGACACCCACCCGTATGAGAACTCCCTCCCGAAAGAGAAACAGGCCACTTACCAAACCTATCAAGCCAGCAATCCACATAAAGAACGACTGAAAGAACTGTTATTTTTTGTTAACATTGTCCTATTTAGTATCATCACTGTGATGGCTGCTTATATCTACCTTTCTTTCCAGATCCCTGTATTCATTGCCTTTTTGATGGCAATCGTTACAGGCTTTATTGGCTTGCGTTTAGTGCAGGCTCTTATGAGAAGAAAGTACAAACAAATCAAACAGAAAAAACGCCGCAAATAAGAGGGGAATCGACTCCCCTCTTATTCGATGACCAAAAAACACTGATAGCGCGTCTATCAGTGTTTTTTGGCTTATGCTGGATTTTCTTCTGAATCAGCTAGATCAGCAGCTACTTCTTCTTGTTCCGGCTGGGAGCTTACTTGACCTGTATAGTCAATTTCGATAACTTCTTGGTTGATGTTTTCTTCTGTGGCAGGCTTATGACCAGCCATTTTTTCTTTGATGGATGCAAAAAGATCTGCCGTAGACAAATTTTGTTCTGCCATCTTTTCCTTAATCTGCTCAAATTTTTCAAGCGACTGTTCCTTGACAACCTGCGCTTTTTCTTTGCCAGATTGAACCAAGTCATCAACCGTCAGTTCACCTGACTCAAACTGGCTCTTGACTTCTTCATAGCGATCTACCGCGTGTTTGCCAAGGTCCTGTGCCTTGTTGATTAAGTCCGCATTGATTTCTTCATGATTTTCCTTGTAATCTCGAGCAAAATGAACTACTTTTTCCTTGACTGCCTTCCCAGTCTTGGAAGCTAGGAAGACTGCTGCTGCCGCTCCTCCTGCTGCTCCTAAAAGGATACTTGTAAAAATACTTGATTTTTTGACCATGTTATTCTCCTTTCTTTCCTAAGATGGATGAAAATAAGTTAAGTGCGGACAGGACGCCGCCTGCTTTTATCGTATTTTTCCCAGCGTTCTTGGCCTTGACTGTCAAATCACGCGCGGAAGCATTGAGATCCGAAACGGATTCAGAAAGATCAGCCACAGCAACAAAGAGCGGGTCAAGGGTAGAAACCTTTTTATTGACATCTTCAACCAAGACATTGGTTTTAGCCAAGAGTTCGTTGGTTTGATAGAGGGTGACATTGACATCACTGGTTAACACCTTGAGTGTCTGCTGGGCTTCGTCTGCGATAATTGATAACTTTTTCAACAGCAAGACCAGATAAACTGCAACAGCTGCAAGAGCCAGTGCAATGATGAGGACTGATACTTCAATAATCATAGTAATCTCCATTTCTTATGATTGATAGTAAGGTATGGTAGCTTGTTTCCGTCTGTAAAAAATTAAGCCGAGCCCTAAAATAACCAGTAGGGCAGACAGCCACTGAGATACGCGCAAGCCTAAGAACATCAGGCTATCTGTTCGCATCCCTTCAATGAAAAAGCGCCCTGTGCCATACCAGACAAGATAAAAACAGGTAATCTCCCCTTGCTTGAGTAGACGTGGCCGCCTTCTGAGAATGCAGATGAGGATAAAACCAATCAGGTTCCACAAGGATTCGTAGAGGAAGGTCGGGGTTCGGTAACTACCGTCAATATACATCTGGTCGCGAATAAAGGCTGGCAGATAATCTAAGTGGGCAACTGCTTCTCCATAAGCTTCTTGATTGAAGAAATTCCCCCAGCGACCGATAGCCTGAGCAATCATCACCGACGGAGCTGCAATATCTAAGAAGTCCCAGGTATTGATAAAGCGATGCCGGGTAAAGAAAACTAATACCGCAAAACCAGCCAGCAAGCCTCCGTAAATGGCAATTCCACCATTCCAAATGGCAAAAATAGCTAGCAGATTATCTTTGTAGGACTCCCAACTAAAAGCGACATAGTAAAGACGCGCTCCTAGAATGGCCAATGGAAAGGCGATGAGGATAAAATCATACACATCGTCTTCTCTAATGCGTCTGCGAGGGGCTTCTTTGGCAGACAGGTATACAGCTAGAACGAGACCTACCAATATACAGAGGGCGTACCAGCGAATCTCTAGTGGACCAAGTTTCAGTGCAATCGGATCCATTACTTGTCCTCCGATTCTTTATTGGTCTGGATGAGGCTGGCTAGGCGTTCCTCAAAGCTCTTGGTTGCATCAAATCCCATCTTTTTAGCCCGATAGTTCATGGCTGCCGCTTCAATAACGACGGAGATGTTCCGTCCTGTCTTCACAGGAATGCGGATTTGAGGAAGCTGAATTCCTGCAATTTCAATCGAATCATTGCTGTTGCCCAAGCGGTCAAACACCTTATCTTTTTCGTAATATTCCAGATAAACTGCCAACTGGACTTCCGATGAATCCTTAACTGCACTGGCACCGTATAAACTCATGACGTCAATAATACCTACCCCACGGATTTCAAGGAGGTGGCGAAGGATTTCTGCCGGTTCTCCCCAGAGGGTAACATCATCCTTGGCATAAACATCCACTCGGTCGTCTGCCACCAAGCGATGGCCCCGTTTGACTAGCTCTAAGCCAGTCTCACTCTTACCAATCCCTGAATCTCCTTGGATTAGAACTCCCATGCCGTAGATGTCCATAAGAACGCCATGAACACTAGTTCGTTGGGCTAGTCGAGTATCCAGATAGGATGAAATCTCTCCTGATAGGCGGCTGGTGGCCGTTCTGCTCTGGAAAATAGCAATTTCCTTTTCCTTGGCAGCCTGAAACATCTCCTCAGGAATCGCTAGACCTCTGGCTACAATGACAACAGGGGTTTCAGGTTGGAACATCTGACACAAAACCTGATAACGGTTATGGGAGGTCATGGCCATCAGGTAAGACCATTCCTTCATCCCAATCAGCTGGATTCGTTCCGGCGAATAATAGTCAAAATAGCCGGTCATCTCAAGCCCTGGTCGGGTAATGTCTGATGTTGTTATTTCTTTTTTTAGCAGTTCTTCTGTGCAATAGGCACAGTCGACACGCACATAGTCAATCAAATCCTTGACGTATACTGTCATCTTCTACCTCTCATTTCTATGAAACTATTATATCATAAGTTGCAGCAGATGATGAGATTGGACTTGATACTTTCAAAAACAAAAGGCCCGAGAATTTCACTCAGACCTCTATTACCAATCGTTATTATTTCCGAATCTTCTCTGCGTCTTTGATTTTGCGCGGGCCTGTTCCGTAACGGTCGGCATAGACATCTTCCTTGAAAGGAAGTATAGCCGCCAAAAGAACATAGGCCGCAATAGCTAGGAGACCAATTTTCCCCAATAGACAGATAACAACGAAGATAATCCGCACAAGAGATACATTCCAATGAAAGCGATCGGAAATCCCTGCCAACACTCCGGCTAGAACTCGACCCAAACGCTGTTTATAAAATCCGAGTAACATCTTTGACTCCTTTCACTGTGCAAGGACTCTTGTCTGTTCGTATCTGCAAGTATAGTAGGTTGTTACCATCCTTTTCACAGAGATAGGGACTGGACTTTTTCTTGCGATTGACAGAAACACTGCCTTCTGCTCCTTCTATCCGCCCCTTGACTCCCTGTTCTTTAGGTACATGGAGATGGATAGGAGCCTGACTCAACTGGATGGTCAAGTGTTGAGGGAATTGGCCCAAGGAAGCAATCCGAATATCCTGTTGTTTCTTATCCGTTGTGCTTCTCAAGCTAATATCTTCAAATGGCAGGTAGTCTAACTTCACATCCGCCCGACCAACCTCAAGTTCTAAGACGGCCATCCATTGGTCTGGCAGGATGACTGTCAGCTGACAAGGGAGGGGGGAGGCAAAGTGCAAGCCCTTATTTTCAACATAGATTTGCGGCAACAAGGTCTCTTCCACCTGCTGAGGATAGACCAGCCGTAGCTGAACCTGATCGGTCTTTCCTTTCATAAAGGAAACACGACCTTCCGACAAACTCATAAAGAGAGATTCAACGTCAGAAAAAACATAATCCTGTTTGAGTTTGGAAGATGAAAAGACTTTGAGACTAGGCAGGGTAAAGGTCATCTTGGTCTTTTCTTCTACAAACAAGAAATCCGGGCTCTCTTCAAGCTCCAAAAAGCAGGCACGCGCTTCTTCCTTGGTTAAGATTCCTTTTTCATACAACTCAATCAACCGTTTCTGTTGGTCCTGTGCCATGATCTCACCTCAATTCCCTTCTAGTATACCATATCTCAGCACAAAAGAATCAGCCCGAAGACTGATTCTTTATTTCTTTAGTCTAAGTGAGCCACGGCAACGGCCGCAACGGTATTTACGAGTATCCACCCTGCGTTTGCGCTGATAGGGTTGACCGCAGGTTTGGCACTGATAATGGTGGTAGTTCACAGCTTCAAGCCGAGGAGCATAGCGTAGGCCATCTACCGCTGCCAGCAGGGTCTTGAAGTCCTTATCGCCGTGCCGATACCCCTTTTGCTCAAAGTAAAGATGATAGTGGCAAAGCTCATGACGGACAATCTTGCGAAAGATGTCTAGTCCCTGTTCTTCCAAGTGCTTGGGATTGAAATCCAAATGACCGTCCTTGGGGAAAAAACGTCCGCCGGTTGATCGCAACCGCCTGTTCCAAACCGCTATATGTTGAAATTCCTTACCAAAGTCCCCCAACGAAACCTGTTTGACATACTCAGTGAGATTCACGAGGCGCCACCAAGGTCAAGTTGACCTTCTCACGTTGCTCGTCTAGTTTATGAACCCAGACGGTCACCAAGTCACCGACAGAAACCACTTGGCTTGGGTGCTTGATGAAGTTCTTGCTCATGTTGGAGATGTGGATGAGCCCGTCTTCATGAATACCAATGTCCACAAAAGCTCCGAAGTCTACTACGTTGCGGACAACACCTTCCAGCTTCTGACCGATTTGTAGGTCTTTGAAGTCCAAGACATCCTGACGAAGGACAGGTGCCGCAAAGTCATCCCGCAAATCACGACCGGGCTTGAGTAAATCTGCGATGATGTCTTTCAAGGTTTCCTGACCGACACCAATCTTTTCTGCCGTGTCAACGATAGAAACCTGCTTCAATTTTTCCTGCGCAGCAGCATCTAAGTGGTCGATGTCTAAGAGTTCAAGTAGGTTCTCAACAGCCTTGTAAGACTCTGGGTGCACGCCAGTATTGTCCAAAAAGTTCACTCCGTTTGGAATCCGCAAGAAACCGGCGGCCTGTTCAAAGGCCTTGTCCCCCAAACGAGGAACCTTTTTGAGTTGCTGACGTGAGGTCAAAGCCCCATTCTCCTCACGATACTTGACGATATTTTCCGAAATGGTCTTGTTGAGACCAGCCACATGAGCCAGAAGGGCAGGACTGGCGGTATTGACATTGACACCGACCTGGTTGACCACCGTGTCGACCACGAAGTCTAGACTTTCCGACAGGAGCTTCTGGTTGACATCGTGCTGGTACTGGCCGACACCGATGGACTTGGGATCAATTTTGACCAACTCAGCCAGAGGGTCTTGCAGACGGCGGGCAATGGAAATAGCAGAGCGTTTTTCGACAGTCAGGTCTGGAAACTCTGCTCGAGCCAGTTCAGAAGCTGAGTAGACAGAGGCTCCGCTTTCATTGACGATAACGTAAGAAACAGCAGGAAAGTCCTTGAGTAAATCAGCAACGAAGGCTTCGGATTCCCGACTGGCCGTCCCATTTCCGATGGCAATGATTTCCACCTGATACTGACCAATCAAGGCTGCCAACTCTTCCTTGGCTTGGGCAATCTGGGACTGAGAAGCTGGCTTAACAGGATGAATAACCTGCGTGGTCAAGAGTTTACCAGTCTGATCCACCACTGCCAGCTTGGCACCTGTCCGAAAAGCAGGGTCAAAGCCCAGCACCATTTTTCCTTTTAAAGGCGGTACAAGAAGCAAGTTGCGCAGGTTATCTGAAAAGAGTGCAATAGCCCCTTCTTCTGCACTTTCCGTCAACTCTGTCCGAATGCGACGCTCCATGGCTGGAATAATTTTCTTCTTAACCGCCTGGTTGATGGCGTCTGCGATATAGGCATTTTTCTGCGGGAAACGCACTTCAAAGAAACGGACAATTTTGTCCAGATTGTGTTCAAAGCCGACTTTCAAGGCACCGATTTTCTCTCCACGGTTGAGAGCCAGTGTTCGATAGCCTTGCATTTTAGCCACTTTTTCGGAAAAATCATAGTAAATCTGGAAGACCAGCTTCTCATCTGCTGCTTGATCTTTTAACTCTGAATAAAGGCTGGAATTGGTTTGGATTTCATGATAGGTCCACGAACGAAGCTTGGTATCTTCAGAAATAGCTTCCACCAAAATATCGACTGCACCCGCTAAGCAGGACTCAACGGTATCAAAACCTTCACAGATAAAAGTCGCCGCTTGAGCTTCTAAATCAGCTACATTCTGCAAAATAAGACGTACCAGTGGGAAGAGGCCGGCCTCACGCGCCACCGTTGCCTTAGTGCGGCGTTTTTCCTTATAAGGCAGATAGAGTTCCTCCACATCTGCCAACTTTTCAGCTTCTTCAATGGCTTTTCGAAGTTGGTCTGTCAGTTTCCCCTGTTCTTCAATCTTGGCTAGGACTGTCGCCTTTCGGTCAGCTAGAGCTGTCAAAGACTTATCGAGGTCAATGATGGACTTGATGGCTACCTCATCCAAATTGCCTGTCACCTCTTTGCGGTAACGAGCGATGAAGGGGATGGTATTGCCTTCTGCTGTCAAGGTCAGCACCGTATCAATTTGCTTTAAGCTAACGCCCAAATCTTGAGCAATTTTCATGTATTTTTCTTCCATAGGCTTTATTATACCACGCTTTCAGATGAATTGAAATGCCGGATAAGAAAAAAGCACCTCACGGTGCCGCCTCCCAGTATAGACCTTAACGTTTCAAGTCAATATGCTTGGATAATTTGTCGATGATAACAGCTCCTATGAGCAGTGAGAGCAATTCTCCCCCCGCTGTTGTCAGCCAAGTTGTAAAGAAAGGTAAATCGTAGAGAACCTTTAACTCCAAGGCAATGGTGAACATGCTAGCTGAAAAGAAAAGGGAAAAATACAGAAAAGCCTTATTGACCAAACCGCCCAGAAGATAGTCCTTCTGGTAACGTTCAAAGAGCATGACCCCAAGTGTGACAAAAACTAGGGTCGAAAGGCCGCCAACAAAAAGGTCCACAATTCCAAAACCAATCAGATTAGAAATCATACAGCCAATAGTTACACCAATGATGTACTTACGGTTGTAGAAGGCTAAAAAATTAAGCATTTCTGACAGACGGAACTGGATGGCTCCGAAGGAAATAGCATTGAGTGGGGGTGTCAGAGTCAGGGCCACATAAATGGCCGCAACAAGGGCGATGTCCGTCATATCACGGGCAGTGAGTTTTTCTATTTTCATGTGTTCTCCTTTGGCGGCTATACCGCTTGTAATATGCTTGGCTAAAGGGAGGAAGTGCCAAGGGTTGCTGCAAACACAGCAACGTTGACAAGTATAGCATATTTTTGAAAAAAATGATAGACTAGAGACATGAAAAATCGTATTATGAAACTTTTCCAGCATGAAGTCGTCCTGTACTTAATCGCTGGAGTAGCCACCACTATCGTTTATTTTGCAGTCCGAATGGGGCTCTTTTTCCTCATTTCAGATGTTGTGACTGTCACGCTAATCGCCAATTCCTTGGCTATCCTCTTTGCTTTTTGGGTCAACGACCGCTTTGTTTTCAAACAAGTGACTAAGGGCTGGCCCCTACGTCTGGTCAAATTTACCTCTGCACGCCTGGCAACTCTATTTTTAGATGTAGCACTTGCCTGGCTCTTAGTGGATAGTTTCCCTCAACTGATTGGTCAATTTGTTAACAACAATATTCAAATGGTCAATGCGGTGGCAGCCTTAATTGGACAGGTTCTCATCATGGTCAGCAACTATTTCCTAAGTAAGTTTTTTGTATTTAAAGATAAAAAATAGGTTGTGCTCAACCTATTTTTTATTAGTTTCCGTATCAATGTCTGTAAAGCGGGCTTTTATCCGATTGAGCACCGTCACAACATCCCCATGTCTGGCGTGAAACTCCTCCACATGCAGGCTCTGGACAGTCGCATTTAATACCGCTCCCATAATCAGGACATTGGCCATGAAGATGAACCAGAGCATGAGAACCAGAAAGAGGACCGATGTTACAAAACGAAAGTCAATCAATCGATTGGCGTACACTTCTACATAAAAACCAAAGATCTTGCCCACCGTTCCCATGACTACCATGACAAAAATTGCTCCCGGGAGAATGTAACGGATTTTCTTGATTCGCACATTAGGCAGGAAAAAATAGAGCATCAGCAGAGAGAGAAAGAGGGAGAGGTAGACAGCAGGCTCACTCTGATTGATAAGGGTTTTTACAATCCCTTGATCCAACTGGATGAATCGTTGCAGCATTTGAAGCAGGGTCTTACCAAAAGCAATCATCAGAACACTGAGGGTGATGATAAGCTGAAGGCCAATCCCTAAAAAGATACCAACAATTCGACTGATAATAAAATCCCGGTGCCGATCCACGCCATAGGCCTTATTGACCGCTTTTTGCAGAACGGTCATACTCCGAGAAATGGTCCAAAGGGTCGTTGCGATAGAGAAACCTAACCAAGAACTAGACGGTTGGGTCAGGACAGAAATCACCAAACTAGAAACCTTCGGATAGAGTTGCTCTGGAAATATATCCTTGAGCATCGGCAAAAATTGCTCTGCATCAATGTTTAAAAAAGGCAGTAGGTTGGCCAGTGTCATCAATATGGGAAAGATGGAGATGATGAGGTAGTAGGCTACTGCTACCGCTGTGACATCCAACTCAGCCGACCGGTAAAATGAAAAGAAGGTTGAGAAAAAATAGCGAACCTTGGCAAACCATGTCTGTTTCTCCATTTTCCTCCTCCTTCTTTTTCCTTTAAACCTTAGTAAGTTCCTTCATCTCCCTGACTAGTCAGGATACGGGGGCCATCCTTGGTAATCACAAATTGGTGTTCATACTGACAGGACAAACCGCCATCAAGGGTCTTATGGGCCCAGCCTGTCTTTTCATCCGTGTCAATTTCCCAAGTGCCTGTATTGATCATCGGCTCGATTGTCAAGACCATGCCTTCACGCAAGCGAAGGCCACGGCCTGCTTTTCCATAGTGCGGAACCATAGGCTCCTCATGGAAGGTTGGGCCAACACCATGGCCAACCAAGTCACGCACCACTCCGTAACCAAGTCCTTCAGCGTATTCCTGAATTGCTGCACCAATATCACCAATTCGATTACCAACGACCGCCTGCTCAATACCACGGTAAAGGCATTCTTTGGTGACATCCATAAGCTTTTGCACTTCTTCAGAAACTTGACCCACTGCGTAGGCCCAGCAAGAATCCGCCACACCACCACGATAGGTTTGGGTGTGCTTTTTCATCAAGGCAACATTGTTAAAGTTTAATGTTGAAACATCTAATACAGCCTTGTCAAGCGGTTCACTTAAAACCATGTCCACCTTGAGCAAGTCACCTTCTTTTAATTTGTAATGCCGTGGAAAGGCGTGGGCCACTTCATCGTTAATGCCGCAACAAGTCGCATAAGGATAGTCCATGAGATGACCATCTACCCCAATTTGCAGGGGAAGGACATTTTCTTCCTTGCAACGTTTGCGAACATACTCTTCAACTTCCCACAAGTCCAAGCCCGGCTTAACCAAATTGCGCAGGCCGATATGAATACTAGCAAGAACATCTCCTGCCCGATCCATCGCTTCAATTTCTCTTTGTGATTTAATCGTAATCATTCTACTCCTCGTACATTTCTAACCTGAATTCTTTTTTATGGAGAGCAAATTGGCAATAATCCCTCATCTTGTGACTGTAACGATCGCTCCCACGATAACGGCGTATTAGTTTGAAACCGGCTTTCTGAGCCACCTGCTGACTAGCAATGTTCTCCAGATGCGCAATAAGAACCAGCTGTTGAAGCCCCAATTCTTCAAAGGATAAATAAACTAGATTTTTCAAGGCTTCTGTCATCAGCCCCTGTCCCCAAAAATCTTGATGGAGAAAATAACCAATCTCTGCCAGTCGTCTGGTTTCATCTATTTTTTCAAGACGAATAGCGCCTATCATCTGCCTTGTTTTCTTATCCTCCAATGCCCAAATTCCAAGCGGTGCCTTCATAAACAGCTGAACCAAGATTTCCTGACTCTCCCCAACTTCCTTACTTCCAGGAAAGATAAAGGCTAGGTTGGAGGGATTGGATACAATAGCATGAAAATCATTTACATCTTCAAAAACGAAGGGGCGAAACAGCAAGCGGTCGCTTTCAAAGGTCGCAAAAGCTGCCAAGTCTTTCCAAATTGTCATCGTTCTTACCAAGAGGCTGGAACACATGATTCCAGCCTCAGTTTGTTTTCTTTGTTTCTAGGTATGAGCTTACTCTTCTACCAGCTGGATGTCAGCACCTAATTCTGTCAACTTTTCAATAATGTTGGAATAGCCGCGTAGGATGAACTCGATATTTGTAATCTCTGTTCGACCTTCTGCCATCAAGCCTGCAATGACCATCGCCGCTCCTGCTCGCAGGTCAGTCGCCTTAACGGCTGTACCTCTCAGATGACTTGGACCCTTGTAGGCAATGCGATTCCCCCGTGTTTGAATGTCTGCTCCGAGATTGGCTAATTCTTGGACATGTCCAACACGTTTCTCATAGATGGTATCGGTAATGTAGCCACTTCCTGTTGCTTTTAACAGAAGCGGGGTAATCGGCTGCTGCAGGTCGGTCGCAAATCCAGGATAAGGGGAAGTCTTGATGCTGACTGCTTTCAACTTATCCTGCTTTTCTACAAAAACAGCATCTTCCGAAACCGTCATCCGAACACCCATCTCTTCGAGTTTAGCAATGTAGCTTTCCAAGTGCTCATAAAGAACGTTGTCAATCTGAATTCCTTCGCCGACAGCAGCTGCAAGAGCTATATAGGTGCCAGCTTCAATACGGTCTGGAATAACCTGATGACGGGTTCCGTGAAGGTTTTCAACTCCGTCAATAGTGATAATGTCCGTTCCAGCGCCACGAATGCGGGCTCCCATATTGTTCAAAAGAGTTGCCACATCGATAATCTCTGGCTCGCGCGCAGCATTTTCAATAACCGTTCGCCCTTCAGCCTTAACAGCTGCCAAAATGGTATTGATGGTTGCTCCAACACTGACTGTATCCATGTAGATATGGGCTCCATGAATTCGCTGCCCTTCCGTAGAAAGACGCATGTTTTGCCCTTCATAGGTCACGCGAGCACCCATGGCTTCAAAAGCTTTGAGGTGCAAGTCGATCGGTCGTGGTCCCAAGTCGCAACCACCCGGCAAACCGACAACTGCCTGTCCGAAACGGCCTAAAAGAGAGCCGTAAAAATAGTAAGAAGCACGCAGGCTATTGATTTTCCCAAACGGCATTGGCATATCTTGCACACCTCTTGGGTCAATTTCAAGGGTTTCACCCTGACGTGTAACAGTGGCCCCCATTGTTTCCATAATATCAATCAAACTATCCACGTCTGAGATGGCTGGCACACCGTCCAAAGTAACGATTCCATCTGCCAGAATAATTGCAGGAATCAGCGCCACCACTGAATTTTTTGCCCCGCTAACCGTCACTCGTCCTTTCAAGGAGCGACCGCCATTTATTACGATTTTTCTCATACTTTCATATCACTTTCACATTTTTGCCGATAGACATACAGCTCATTGTATCATATTTGGTAAGAAATTGCTAGTAGAGTTATTCTAATAAACGGTTGGGCTTGTTCCTAAACCGTTCAAATCCGTTTTCCGCTGTCACAGTTTTTACTTGTCCAGTTCTTGTCCTAAATAACAAAGTATGCTATATTAGCATAAATATAAAATTAGGAGATTTCTTATGAACAAAGTTAAAAAGAAAGTTTATCGCAACACACCCGCCTTTACCATGATGGCTTGGGGTTCCTTTATCTTCTTTGTTTCCTTGATTTTGATTGGTCTTTACACATTAAAAGAACCATTGATGGTCAAGGGTTATTACTTGATGGGGTCTGTTGGTTTGATTTCCTCTTCCTTTACCCTATCAAAAGTTATTCGTGACAACCAAGAAGACGAAGACAATTACAACAGCTTCTTACAAGATGTTGTTGCTAAGGACGAACAAGCAAAATAAGCACGAAAAACAGGTCTGAGGTCATATCCTCAAACCTGTTTTATTTTTTACTATCAGATTTTATGTCTTCCTCCGCCTTGTATTGTAGACATTTTTCCTTAAATTGATTATCCAATTGTGCAATATCTTGGAGGATGTCTGCGAGCGAGGTGTAATCCTCCCGCAAGCTAGCCAAATGTGCCTGCCCGAACAGGTCAGCCATCTTTTCTTTCAAGACTGCTCTTTCAAGATCGTATTTTAGGAGGAAATGACTCAGATAATTGCTTCTTGCAGATGCTAATCTGAATGAAAAGAAGTCATGCAGTTGCTTTTGTTGCAAATTAAGACCATGGCTTCGAATAGAGTCTGCATAGGCTTCTATCACATTGCTTTGACCAGATTCGTAGCGCTCTTTCATAGTTAGAGAGAGTTTATGGTAAATCTCCACTAGACTTGGAGTTTCCACTCGCAGCAAATTCCCCCACATGGAAAAGGAACCTCTCTTATAAGCGATTGATTCTGCCTGCCAGGCGGGCAAGAAATCAGTAAAATTCATCTGCATGCAGGGATAGCCGGCTGGGTCATGGAGAAAGAGTTCATCCCCAATCAAATCATAGATGGTGACAAAATGATCTACCCCTTTTAGATATCCATGATTGGGGTTGTAGGTCAGATGCCCCATATCCAGAGGACCGACAATGACGGGACCGTTTTTCAATAAAGAAGCCAAGCTTTCTTTTATGTTGACGACATCCATCTCATCAGAAGGTTTCAAGTAATGTTCGTCATATTCAAATCCTAGCATTTGTAAACAGTTGCTAATCGAAATATCTGGTTCACCATTGTCAAAGAAAACAAGGGGATGCTTTGGGTCATCGTTTAGAAAGTTTGCCTCGTTTCCCATAGCCATCAAGGCTTCCAAATAGGGAGGTTGGAAATCATAGCCACAGGCATGCAGGACCATGGCCACCGAATGTGTATAGCAGAGGGGAATATCCCCGTAGTAAAGCTGCATGTGTATCGCTCCTTCCTTTATTTGACAATGGGAATCCAAAGCTCCATTTCGTAGTCAGGGCTATCCATCTCTCCTTCTGCATAGACTTCAAAGTCTGGAGCTCCAGAATGGCGATAGCCTGTTTCAGGGAAAAACACTTCCAAAACATACTTCCAAGCTTGATGAATGGAACCCGGAATAGGACCTTTAACTGGGATGATGGCATATTCTGCTGGCTCGATTTCCATGATAGTCAGACCCAGTGCTTTGGCTTTTCTCTGATCAGTCACATCATAGCCAGCCATGTAATTGATGATTTCCCCTTCTTTGACATCTGAGCAGATACCATAAGATTGGCCATTCCCAAGACTGGCCAAGGTTTCAAGAGACTGTTCTTCAAAAAGCTGATTCCAAGCAGAGGGGCAAAGACTATTGTCAATGGCTTCTAGCAGGATGCCAGCCACAGCAAAGGCTGATTTTTGTGCAATTTTGATATCCATATTTTTTCCTCCTGTGATTTTCAAGGATAGTTGCAGGGGCGGGAAAACCTTATAGGCACTTCCGCCTCTGACCTGAGAAGGTGTCACACCGTGAAACTTTTTGAAGGCCGCACTAAAGGCATCGGCCGAATCGTAGCCATATGTTAGAGCGATGTCAATAATCTTGGCAGATGTTTGGGTTAAATCATGGACAGCTTGCGAAAGTCTGCGATTTCTCAGGTATTCTGCCAAGGTCATATCCGCCAAAATGGAGAACATTCTGCTGAACATGGCATAGGGATAGCCAGACAGCTGCTGGATTTTCTTCGGATCCATTTCCGAATCCAGAACAGTCTCCAAATACTTCATGGTTTGATTAAACTGATGCATCATCTTCCTCACCTCTCATAGACAGTATAACAGAAATCAGATGGGCCCGCCCCAGAATTTTTGAACAAAGATAATGGGGTTCTTTTTGTAAAAAAACACCGCCCCAGCAAGGCTGGAACGATGTCCTGACAATCTTATTTGGTCGCTTCTTTCAAAGCCTCTACCTTGTCCAGTTTTTCCCAAGGCAAATCAATGTCGGTCCGGCCCATGTGGCCATAGGCCGCAGTTTGTCTGTAAATCGGGCGATTGAGGTCCAGCATTTGGATAATGCCTGCTGGCCGAAGGTCAAAAATCTGGCGGACAGCCGCTTCAATCTTGCCCTCAGAGACTGTATTGGTACCAAAGGTATCCACCCGTACGGACACTGGATGGGCCACGCCGATGGCGTAGGCTAACTGCACCTCTGCCTTGCTAGCTAAACCTGCTGCTACAATATTTTTAGCGATATAGCGGGCTGCATAGGAGGCGGAGCGGTCTACCTTGGTCGCATCCTTACCAGAGAAGGCACCGCCACCATGACGGGCATAGCCGCCATAGGTATCGACGATAATTTTACGACCTGTCAAGCCCGAATCCCCTTGCGGGCCACCGATGACAAAGCGACCGGTCGGATTGATGAAATACTTGGTTTTTTCATCCAGATATTCAGCAGGAATGACTGCCTTGACGACTTTTTCAATCACATCTTGATGGATTTGCTCATTAGTCGCATCTGGATCATGCTGGGTTGAAATGACAACCGTATCCACTCGCGCTGGTCTTCCATTCTCATCGTACTCGACGGTCACCTGTGACTTGGCATCTGGACGTAGGTAAGAAATGGCGCCAGATTTGCGCAAATCAGCCAATTTTTTCACCAGCTTATGGCTAAGCGAGATAGGCAGTGGCATGAGTTCAGGCGTTTCATCCACCGCAAAACCAAACATGAGCCCCTGGTCACCTGCACCAATCAAATCCAGCGGATCTTGACTGGCATCCTCACGCGCTTCTAAGGCTTCATTGACCCCTTGGGCAATATCTGGTGACTGCTCAACCAGTGACGGATGAACCCCGACAGATTCTGCCGCAAAACCGTATTCGCCCTTGGTGTAGCCAATCTCCGCAATGGTATCGCGCACCACACGGTTAATGTCCACATAGGCTGTGGTTGAAATCTCTCCAAAAACATGGACGCTTCCGGTATAAACAGCCGTTTCAGCTGCCACATGGGCCTCCGGATCCTGGGCCAAAATGGCATCCAAAATCGCATCGGAAATCTGGTCCGCAATCTTATCCGGATGCCCCTCCGAAACCGACTCAGACGTGAAAAGTTTACGTTCTGACATAAAAATGTCCCCCTTAAAATAAATTGTTACCAAGGTTACAAAGCACCGACTGAAAGGAGCGATTCGGGAAACGTCAAGGACACCGTTCAAAGCACTCTTTCAGTCGCCTTTTCGGGACTTAATAACTCCTCTATTGTACCACAAGTTGGTAAAAACTGCAGTGAAAATCAAAAATGAACTGTCACATCATTCACAGACTATACTATACTATACTATACTCCACTTCCTCAAAAAATGATATAATAAGAAAAAGGAGACATTGTAATGAAAAAAACCATCTTATCTAGTTGTTTCATCCTAGCCCTAGCTACTATGAGTGCGTGTGCCACTTCGCCTGTTACAAAAGAAATAGATGTAACGGAAAATACTGCTGCCTACTCTAAGACCTATCGCAAGCAAACACTAGACGGCAGTCTGGCATCTTCTGGCGAACTTGTCGTTGATGATACAGAAAGAAAAGAAGCCTACGACCAGCTTCAGGAATACAAGGCAGGAATAAAAGAAAAAGCCATCCTAAATGCCCTTTCTATTGTAGATGAATTTTATATTTCCAATAACACCCTGCAAGCTACCCGAAAAGCCTATGGTGTTTCCTCAGAGAAAGATGTCTATGAAAAACTATTTTCTTTCTTCATAAAGGACATGAAAGCTGATTTAAATTATAAAATGACCTACCAAGGTACCACTTATAGGCTATCCGAAGTTGGACCAAAGGCTTTAAAAGTCAACATCAACTCACTCCAAGAATCCGCAGCGTACGAGGTTGTTTTTTCAAAACTCGAAGACAACAAAGTTTACCTTCATCTTCGGGTGCCAATTGTCGACAGTTATCAATATTACGCTCAAGCAACTTACCACAACAATTATGAAGACTTTTTCTACCCGTTGGAAATGGAGTTGACTGCTGCACAAGAGAAAGAGGACATTAACAAAAGCTTGCTCGTTTTGTATATCTATTATCTTGAAGCAGTTGGAGGCGAAGAAGGCGCTGTTGATTTAGCAGGTATGACTTGGGGAGAATTACGTGACATCTACCTTGTGCTAGATGTCAACAAAGACCAGTCAATCTCTATTTCTGACGAAATGTTGGGCGCAGTCAGCCAAGTAGATGCAAGCTCCGTCAATGAAAAATGGGAAAGCACCTTCCAAAAATGGGAAGCGGGAAATTGATAGATACAAAAATAAAGGCAGTTTGATTGAGCTGCCTTTATTCTTTATTTTTAAATAAACTCCGCGTCTGCAATAGCCTGTTTGACAACCTCCAAAGGCAGATGAACCAACTCACATTCCTTTTCCTTGTAAAGGTATTGGGCATAGTCATCCATGCGGTAAGGGGTAATGTAGACCACGCGCTTGCAACCCACCTGAAGCAGCTGCTTGGAGCAGGTCAGGCAAGGAAAATGGGTCACATAGGCTGTAAAGCCCTTAGGAATGCCCCGTTCCGCCCCTTGTAAAATAGCATTAACCTCGGCATGCAGGGTTCTGGCGCAATGGCCGTCAATCATCAAACACTCCTGATCCAGACAGTGTTCCGTCCCAGAAACCGATCCATTGTAACCCGTCGCAATGACCTTGTTGTCCTTGACTAGGACAGCCCCCACCTTGGCCCGCTTACAGGTCGCCCGATTGGCAATCAAAAGCGCCTGCGCTCCAAAATACTCATCCCAAGCTAATCGTGTTGTTGACATGACTCACCTCGTTTTCTTTTTTACTATTATACTATTTCTTTTGAGAGAAAAAAAGACTCAAAGAGCCTTTTCATTAAACTACTTTTCCAACCCTATCCTCTTCTCCCCCTCACTCAATCTCTCGATAAATTTCTGCCAGATCGTAGCCGGTGATGATACCGGTCAGGTCTTGTGGGCTAATGAGTTTGCAGTTGGGATGATTGCAGACCAGAACGGTGGTGACATTTGCTCGTTCAAACAGGGATACAAGCTGGTAAAGACTCGCTTCCTTATGGATTTTTACCACTTGATCGCGATCCTCCTCCAGAGCTAGAATATCCTTGAGCTGAACAGCTTTCAGGAGGTCTAAGATAGTATCGTCTTCTTCTAGGGTTTTGGCCAGCCAATGAGCAATCCCATTTTCAGAGACCATGCCCAGATAGCCTGTTGGTGAAAAGATAGGAAACTGGGAATACCGCTTGTGATGGACAAGGCTCAGGGCCTGAGTCAATGGGTCTGTTTCCATGAAGCAGGTTGGTCTTGGAACTTGCTTAGCCGCAAGGTAGCTGATGATGGTCATAGGATCCTGATACTGGCTGATGACCTCTTCCAGTACAGCAAGCAATTGTTCAGAGGGTTCCGCAACAGAAGTGAGGTTTTGACGGCGCTCATGAACCATGAGATTGCGCAGGTGTCGGGCAACATAGAGGTTATCCCAGTGACTGCGAACAGGATTGTGATGGGAAGCCTCCTTGGCCTTGCTTAACAGAGTGGCCATGTCCTCATACTGGTCATCCTTGATGCGGCACTCCTTCCTCAAAATCTTTTCCAATTCATTGAAAAGGAGCAAAAAGCGTTCTTCTCTCATGGTATCTCACTTTCTAGTCAATCATTTCGGACTTGAGATAGACGTCTACCATCTTCTCCGTGGCAACAACCGAGTCGATATGGGTTCGCTCATACGAATGACTGGATTCAATGCCTGCTCCCAACAAAGCATGTTTGACATCTGCTCCAGCTCTCATAGCAGCAGAAGCATCCGAACCATAGTAGGGATAAATGTCCAGTTTATAGGGAATGTCATGCTGGTTTGCTAGAGCGACCAAGTGTTGGCGAAGTTCGTAATGGTAAGGGCCAGAGCCATCCTTGACACAGATAGAAACCGTGTATTCATCTGTCTGTTGATCATCTCCCATAGCTCCCATATCCACGGCCAAATATTCTACAACCTGCTCAGGTAGGCTAGAATTAGCTCCGTAGCCAATTTCTTCATTGTTTGAGAAGTAAAAATGCGTGGTATAGGGCAGGACAACTCCCTCCTGCTGGTAGGTCTTGAGCAAGTGCATCAGGATAGCAGCTGACACCTTATCGTCCAAGTGGCGGCTCTTGATAAAACCGGTATCTGTGATGATGGTGCGAGGGTCAAATGAGATAAAATCACCAACTTCAATCCCCAAGGCGCGTGTTTCTTCTGCTGTTCTCACCTTCTCATCCAGTCGGATTTCCATATTGGTCTGGTTACGCTCGGCTGTACTGGCATCTCGGTAGACATGGACAGAGGTCTGATGCATGAGAATCGTCCCTGTGAAAGTCTTGCCATTTTTAGCGCAGTGAATAAGACAGTTTTCGCCCTCAATAGAAGGGTAGCCAAATCCACCCACCAAGTCCATTTTGATGCGGCCATCTGGTTTTATTGCCCGAACCATGGCACCCAGTGTGTCTAGGTGAGCAGTTACAATTCGGTGTTGGCGGTCATTTTTCCCCTTAAGGGAAACCAGGATGCCTCCTTTGGGTGTTTTTATGGCCTCATAGCCCATGGCCTCTACTTCATTTTTGATGTAATTCATGATACCTGTGGTGAAGCCTGTCGGTGAAGGCGTTTGGGTCAAGGTCACAATGTAGTCAATTGTAGTCATAATTCCTCCTTATTTCTCAGTTCATTATACCACTTTTTAACACTTTTTTTGCTATAATGAAGGTATGAAAACCTATGAAAAAATTTATCTTCTTCTGGAAGAACGTGATGATTATATCAGCGGAGAAGACTTGGCACAGGAGTTGGGCATTTCTCGCACCTCCGTATGGAAGGCTATTCGCCAGCTTGAAGCACATGGCCTAGTCATTGAGGCTGCCCGCCACAAAGGCTACAAACTAGTCAAGGGTGATCTGTTGCTGCCGAAACAACTGGAACAGGAAATCGGTCTGCCTGTCTTTTTAAAAGTTGACAGCGACTCCACTCAGCTGGATGCCAAGCAAGGAATTGAACTGGGGCACCCGAGTCCTGCCCTCTACCTTTCCCCTTATCAAAACAAAGCCAAAGGACGGTTTGGTAGACCATTTTACGCCTCTCGGGACGGAGGCATCTATATGTCTTTACGCCTCTCTCCTAACGCACCTTTTTTAGAGTTCAAACCTTATACCATCATGGCCGCAGCAGCTGTGGTCAAGGCTATCCAAAATCTCACAAATCTGGATGTCGAAATCAAATGGGTTAACGATATCTATCTCAATCAGAAAAAAGTAGCTGGTATCCTGACAGAAGCCATTTCCTCCATGGAAACCCAGACTGTTCTTGATGTTGTCATTGGCATTGGTATCAATTTCCATATCGACTATTTTCCCGAAGAATTGCAGGCAAGCGCAGGCAATCTTTTTGAGGGCCGTCCGACCATCAGCCGCAACCAATTGATTGCAGAGATTTGGAACTGTTTCCTTCAGACGGATGAGATGGAACTCCGCGCCCTCTATAAAGAAAAATCACTTGTCGTTGGCAAACAAGTGAGCTTCGTGGAAAATCAAGTGGAGTACCGTGGCACAGCAGTGGCCGTGACTGATACTGGAAATCTAGTCTTAGAACTCAAAGATGGCAGGGCAAAAACGCTCTCCAGCGGAGAGATCAGCCTTACTTCTTGGTAGGTTTATTAAAAAAACGGATAACCTTGGTAATTTGATAGCTAAAATGAAGGTTACGCAGGACAATTAGACCAAAAATTCCTGCAAAAAAATAATCGCCCGCCAAGATAGAGTCATTCATAAAATAGGTTGCGATTGCTGTCGTCAGGGCCAGCATCAAAAATGGTGACAATTTCATACTACCAGTATAGCACAGTTTCTCTGGAAAGTACGCCTAAACCCATCTTCAAAAACCAATCCCCTTTCATCACAACAGAAAGGGGATTTTATACTACTCGGAAAGTTCTTAACGGTTTGAGATAAGAATCCTATCTTTGCTTTCAACACATTGCTAGGAAGGCTCTTATCTTATCAAGACAGGTCAAAAACTTCGCAGAGCATTTTTATAGCTTAATCATCAATTACTGTCACCTGTTGGGCTAAAAATTGAAAACCTTCTGGAAGAGGTGACTCCTCTGCTGGCTCTGATTCCGGTATTTTCTGGCCCTTGGCCTTGGCTGAAAATTCTGCTCGGATGTGAACCCAATCTTCCTGAGCAATAGCCAGAATTTGGGGTGAAAAACCAGCGGCCTGGCTGAGAATATTGCCAAAGAGGATATTGAGATTGTCCCGCTTCATGGTCTGCTCGGCATTAAAGGGTGAATCAAAGGCCAAGATGGCATGGTTTTCATTGGCCGCCACAGGCTGAGAGCCGCTGAGCAGGGCCTTGTCAGCACCCGACAGGCTTTCGATGACTTCGCCCCAGGCATTTTGCAGGCGGGTTAGATTTTCTCTGGCCTGATGGGGATTTTCCATGGCCTCTTGGAGGATGGTGTGGACCCGATTGGTATCAAGTCGATACTTCTTAGGCTGTTGGGGCTGGCGCGATACAGGCTTAGCCTCAAAACCTTTGGCAGGGCCGCCTTGGGCCAGCTGTTCTTGAAGCTGGGCCACCTGACTCTTGAGCTGGGTAATCTCTGCTAGGAGATTGGGCGGCAGCTTGCTTGCAATACTTGAGCTTTCAGGGGCATCTGCCAGCCGGATGGTCATCATCTCCGCATAAATTTTGGGCTGGGGGCTGGACTTGATATCCTGCAGCCCCGTCGTCACGCGCTCAATCATGGCAAAGATTTGCTCTCTGGAAAAGGCTAGATTTTCCTCAAAAACTGGGCTGACATGGGTATTTTCTCCGCCTGTCTGCACAATGAGCAGATCCCTTAGATAGTAGAGCAGGTCTGTCGCAAAACGGTGCATGCTCTTACCGTTGTCAAAGATGATTTGGAGCTGTTGAAGGGCCTGGGGAACATCTCCCTGACGGATAAAGGCCACATAATCATCCAAAGCCCGCAGACTGATGGAGCCTGTAATCTCTTCTGCCGTTTCCAGAGTCAACTGATTTTCAGCCGTTAGACTGAGGGCCTGATCCAAGATGGAAAGAGCGTCCCGCATCCCTCCTTCGGCCCGTCTGGCAATCATACTGACGGCTTGCGGATTATATCGGACACCTTCCTTGTCCAGAATGGACGAAAGATGGCGCTCAATGTCCTGAACCTTGATGGACTTGAATTCAAAGCGCTGCACCCGTGAGAGAATGGTGGCTGGAATCTTGTGGAGTTCCGTTGTCGCCAAGATAAAAACTACATTCTCCGTCGGTTCTTCTAGAGTCTTCAAGAGGGCATTGAAAGCCCCCATGGACAGCATGTGAACCTCATCAATGATATAGACCTTATACTGAGCCAGGCTAGGCGCATAGGTAGACTTATCTCTGATGTCACGGATTTCATCAACTCCGTTGTTCGAAGCCGCGTCAATCTCGATGACATCTTCTAAACTACCTTCTGTGATGGCGCGACAGATATAGCAATCATTACAAGGCTCCCCACCCACTTGATTGGGGCAGTTCATGGCCTTGGCAAAGATCTTGGCAGCAGAGGTTTTCCCCGTTCCCCTTGGCCCTGAGAACAGATAGGCATGGCTGATTTTTCCCTGCTCAATGGCCTGACGAAGGGTGGTGGCGACCACCTCTTGGCCCACCATTTCCTCAAAAGTCTGGCTACGGTACTTGCGATAAAGGGCTTGGTACATTAGTCTTTCTCTCCAAACATAGCAAAATTCCAGTCAGTTTTTTCAACCAAAAGGGCAACAAACTGTTCCAGATACTCTTGGTCAATGGCATCATAATCGGCTTGCAAGCGGGAATCCAGATCCAAAACGCCCAAGAGTTGACCGTCTTTCATCATTGGTACTACGATTTCTGACATGGCCGCCGCATCGCAGGAAATATAATTGGTATGGCTGGTCACATCGTCCACGATGATGGTTTTTGGGGTCTGGGCAGATTCTCCACAGACACCCTTACCTAGGGCAATATGAACGCAGGAAACCCCGCCCTGAAAAGGCCCCAAAATCAATTCCTCTCCATCAAAGAGGTAAAAGCCTGTAAAGACCGAATTCGGCAAGGCTTGGTTGAGCAGGGCTGAAGCGTTGGCTAGATTGGCCAGGACATTGGATTCACCCTCTAAGAGGGCCTCCAGCTGGGCCAGCAAGAGCTGGTAGTTTGATTTTTTTTCTGAATGTGTCATGGAACCATTATAGCATAAATCAAGCCAGTAAAAAACCGAAAGACACAAGGCCTTTCGGTTCTCGCTTATTCCTGCCAATAGGCTGGACGATTTTTTTCGTATGCTGCAATCAAGTCCTCATATTGGAGGGTGATGCCGATGTCATCTAAGCCATTGAGGAGCTTGTGCTTCCAGTCGCCATCAATGTCAAAGTCAAAGGTTCCAACTGGGCTGACAATCTGCTGCTTGAACAAATCAACAGTAATCTCATCTGTCGGAGCCAGCTGGGCCAGCTTTTGCCGTACTTCCAGCGGTTGGACAATAGGCAACATGCCGTTGTTGAGTTCGTTGTTGTAGTGAATATCACCAAAGGAACCTGCAATGACCACCTTAAAACCATAGTCCGCTAGAGCCCAGGCGGCATGTTCTCGGGAAGAACCAGCCCCAAAATTATCTCCGGTGATTAAGATTGTGGCCTTACGGTACTCCTCTTTATTGAAGATAAAATCTGGATTTTCAGTATAGAGATGGTCTGAGTAACGCCAGGCGTACATGAGGTACTTGCCAAAGCCCTTTTTATCGATGAGTTTGAGGAATTGCTTGGGCAAAATCTGGTCTGTATCGATATTGTCGTTCATAAGGGGAACGGTCGTTCCAGTATAGACTGTAAATTTTTCCATGCCCATCACATCCCTTCTACCCATTCTCTCACATCCACAAAGCGACCATGAATGGCCGCCGCTGCTGCCATGGCTGGGCTACAGAGGTGGGTTTTGGCCCCGAAGCCTTGGCGGTCTTCAAAGTTCCGATTGCTGGTGGAGGCACAGTGGACACCCTCTGGTACCTTATCTGGGTTCATCCCCAGGCACATGGAGCATCCTGGATCCCGCCATTCAAAGCCGGCCTCCATGAAGATCTTGTCCAGCCCGAGGCTTTCCGCCGCCCGCTTGACCGGTCGTGAACCCGGCACTACAATAGCGGTCAGATTTGGGGCAATTTTCTTGCCTTTTACAAAGCTAGCGGCCAGTTTCAAATCGCTGAGTCTGGCATTGGTACAGGAGCCGATGAAGACATAGCCCAGCTCAATATCAGCTGGTTTTTGCCCAGGCTGCAAGTCCATATAAGCATAGGCCCGTTCATCATTCATATCCCTGATGGCTGGAAAGGCTTGGTCAAAAGATACGCCCATCGAAGGGTTGGTTCCCCAAGTCACCATGGGTGCCAGGTCCGACACATCCAGGGTAATCACCTTGTCATAGGTGGCATCCGCATCCGAGACCAAGGTCTTCCAATCCGCTACTGCCGCCTCAAAATCCTTAGGCACACAGGCCTTATCTTTCAGATAATCAAAGGTGGTCTGATCTGGGTTCATGATGCCGATTTTAGAGCCAAATTCGATAGACATATTGCAAATGGTCATGCGTTCTTCCATGCTGAGGGCATCTACTGCCTCTCCCACAAATTCGGCTGCATAGCCAACTCCCAAAGCCACCCCGTGTTGGGCAATGAGGGCTAAAATATAATCCTTGGCATAGACGCCCTTGGGCGGACTACCAACAAAGCGAATCAAGAGTTTCTTGGGCTTGACCTGCCAGATGGTCTGGGTGGCGAAAACATGTTCCACCTCAGAGGTGCCAATGCCAAAAGCCAGGGCACCAAAAGCCCCGTGGGTGGCCGTATGGCTATCACCACAGACGATGAATTTCCCAGGCTGGGTTCGGCCTGTTTCAGGTCCAATCATGTGGACAATGCCCTGTTTCTCCGACCCATGGGCGGCATGGTCAATGCCAAATGCTAGGACATTTTCAGCCAACTTATCCATCTGAGCCTTGGAAATGGCATCCCGAATGTCAAAAATATCCACCGTCGGGACATTGTGGTCAAAGGTTCCATAGGTCAAATCGGGTCTGCGAACCTTGCGCCCATTGTCTTTGAGACCTTGAAAGGCCTGGGGACTGGTCACCTCATGGATATAATGCTGGTCCACATACATGAGCTGGGGCTGGCCTAGTGTACCCGTCACGACATGGCGGTCCCACAGTTTATCAAAAATCGATTGTCCTGCCATCAGCTACCTCCACAGATAGTAAATAACCAAAATATCCACCGCGAGGCCCAGCAACCAAGCCAGCTTGAAGTAGAGTTTTTGAGTCTTGTGGTGGAAGAAATGCCCTCCCGCCCAGGCTCCCAGTCCACCAAAGAAAATAGCCATGGCCATCAGGGTCTTCTCTGGAATCCGATAGGCCTGTTTTCTGGCCTTGCCCTTGTCCAATCCATAGATAACAAAGACGACTAGGTTCCAAATTAAGAGAGCGAGACTGATGAGTTGTTGTACTGTCATAAATGATTGATAATAGCCTCAAGCATTTCTTGGGTTGAGGCGTTTCCTCCTAAATCTTGTGTCAATACGCCTGCCAAAAAGGCTGCTTCTACCGCCGCTTCAATGCGGTCAGCCCCTTCGCTTAGGCCAAAGGAATCACGTAGCATCATCGCAACAGATAGAATCATGCTGACAGGATTGGCAATGCCCTTTCCTGCAATGTCTGGAGCGGAACCATGAATCGGTTCATAAAGGCTAGGGCCGTCTACCGCATGGGAAGCCGACGGCATAACACCCAGAGTTCCCGAAAGAACACTGGCCTCGTCTGACAGAATATCCCCAAAGAGATTTTCTGTCACGATAACATCAAACTTGGCGGGATTGGTAATCATCAACATGGCTGCACTGTCCACCAACTGGTGTTCTAGGACTACATCTGGATAGTCTTCTGCTACCTGATCTGCAACCTGACGCCAGAGTTTAGAAGTCGCCAAAACATTTTGCTTGTCAATGCTGGTAACCTTCTTCTTGCGTTTTCTAGCTTCCTCAAAGGCTGTCCGCAAGATGCGATCAATTTCAGCTCGGCTGTACTCATTCACATCCCGGGCAAATTCCGTTTCAAGATGATGTTCGCCAAAATAGATTCCTCCTGTTAATTCTCTCACAACTAGGAAATCTACACCAGCAATACGCTCTGGTTTTAAAGGAGAGAGGTGAGAAAGGGAGCCAAAAATCTTAACAGGCCGAATATTGGCAAAGAGCCCCAGTTCCTTACGCAGGGCTAAGAGCCCCTGCTCAGGACGAATAGGCGCTTGATCATACTGGGGACTGCCAATAGCAGCAAGAAGAATCGCATCTGCCTGCTTAGCCGCAACCAGCGTTTTGTCAGGGAGAGGATGTCCAACTTGATCAATGGCTGCTCCTCCAAAAGCTTCTTCTTCCACTTGATAATCAAAGCCAATTTTCGGAGCAAGGCTGGCCAAGACTGCAAGACCAGCAGCCATAATTTCTGGGCCGATACCGTCACCAGCAAGGGCAAGAATTTTCTTGGTCATAGTTTCTCCTATCTTGGCAATTCTTTAGCAGAAAGAGGTTTAGCAAACCCGCCTTCATTTTCCTTTTGAACCATGATATTGGCATTGATATAGGCAATGGCCGCTGCTTTCAAAACATCAAAGTCAATACCGGTTGCATTAAAGATCGTATCGGTATCTACATTTTCCACCGACACATTCACTGCCGCTTGGGCATCAATGCCTTCTGTAATCGCATCAATGGTAAAGGCATCCAGTCGTACAGCATGATTGAAGAATTGATCAATCGCATTGAAGATGGCTTCGACAGAACCCTTGCCATCTGCCAGCAAATCAACCCTCTCATCTTCCTGATTGACCATGCTGACCGTCGCCGAAATGCTTTCGTCAGTGTTGGAAACCAACTTGAGATCGGCAAAGTGGAATCCTTCAACATTTTCAACCGTCACCCCAACAACTAGCGCTCGAATATCTGCGTCTGTAATCTGCTTTTTCTTATCTGCCAAAACTTTGAATTTGGCAAAAAGGGTCTTGATTTCTGACTCGTCAAAGTCTAGTTGCAGCTCCTTCAACTTTTCAACAAAGGCATGGCGACCTGAAAGTTTCCCCAGAGGCAGTGAATTGGAGGCAAAACCGACCAGCTCTGGTGTGATAATTTCATAGGTAAGAGGATTTTTGAGAACTCCATCCTGATGGATACCCGACTCATGAGAGAAGGCATTGCCCCCCACGACTGCCTTGTTTTTGGGAATGGGCAACCCTGAAAAGCGTGAAATCATTTGGGAAGTGTTCACTGTTTCGCTGAGTACAATTGGGCTTTCAATATCATAAAAGTCAGAACGGATGTTGAGAGCTACGGCCACTTCTTCTAGGGCGGCATTGCCAGCCCGTTCACCGATTCCGTTGACCGTTCCTTCCACACGGCCTGCCCCATTTTTGATAGCAGACAGGGTGTTGGCAACCGCCATACCAAGGTCGTTGTGGCAATGCGGGCTAAAGCGAATCTCGCGGTCGGACTGAACATGTTCAATCAAGTAGCGAAAAATATAGCCGTACTCTTCTGGAGTGGTAAAGCCGACTGTATCTGGAATGTTAATGTAGCTGGCTCCCGCATCAACTGCTGTCTGAACAACTTCTAGCAGAAAATCCAATTCTGTCCGAGTCGCATCCTCAGGTGAAAATTCAACTACTTCAAACTTGGAGCGAGCGTAGGAAACATGCTCTTTGATAGCCTCCAAGATTTCTTGCTTGGTCTTGTTGAGTTTGAACTCCCGGTGGATGGGACTGGTTGCGATAAAGACATGAATCTGAGGGAACTTGGCATCCTTCAAGGCTTCATAGCAGGCATCGATATCTGACTTGACAGAGCGGGCTAGACCTGTGACCGCCGTTTTGGTCATCGTTTTAGCAATAGCCTGAACCGCCGCAAATGAGTCTGGACTTGCAGCAGGGAAACCTGCTTCAATAGCGGAAATCCCCCACTTCTCCAATTGCTTGGCAATGGCTACTTTTTCCTTGATTGAAAAATGAATACCCGGTGTCTGCTCGCCATCCCGAAGGCTGGTATCTAGAAACTCAACTGTACGCATAGACTTTTCTCCTTACCTTTCATCTGCGGCCGTAAACTCGCATAAAAAATAAAAACATCTCACTTGAACCAAGCGAGATGTTCTTTCCCGCTTGGTAAGCCAAACAGGACTAATGCTTCTAGCACTAGCCCTTGCACCTCAACAACAAGTTTTGTGTATAAAGGTTCGCCATTTGACTTCTCCTTGAGATAGATTGACCCTATTGTACCCCTTTTTTTATGATGTGTCAAGAATTTTCTGTAATGCGTGAATTGTCAGACAATTTTGCCTCAAAAAAAGATTCAGCAAAAACTGAATCTTAGTAGTCTGCCAAGGTTTCTTCTAGCCAGTTTAACTGCGCTCGATTGCGGACAATGGCCCGGTTTAAAATCAAGTAATGACCGTAGTTGGCCTGAACCTTTTCCTTAGAAGGAAACAGCTCTTCTTTGCGGCTTTCTAAGTGACGCAAATGCTTCTTCAAAAGATCAATTTGACCTTCCAGCAAGATTGGAATCCGATCATCTTGCTTGCTTTGGATAAAGAACATCTTCAGAGAGAAAATATCTTTTTGCAAAGGAGTTTCTCTATGAGGAATCGCCAGCCAGTCCTCCAACTCTGCACGTCCTGCATCGGTCAAACTATAACGTTTTTCCTTGTCATTTCCTGGCACAGGGTAACAGGTTAGCCAGCCGTCAGCCACCATCCTCTTTAACTCCGGATAGACCTGACTGTGGGCCACTTGCCAAAATTCGCTGATTTCTCTTTGGACATAGTCCGTGACCTGCTTGCCTGTGATATCGCTATCGCTTGCAACCATAATTCCTAAAATGATATGAGGTAAAATTCTTTGCTTCGGCATCTTAACCACGCTCTCTTAATATACTCTCCACCTTAGTAGTAATCAAGTCAATAGCCACGACATTGGACACACCTTCGGGAATGACCACATCGGCGTAGCGTTTCGTTGGCTCGATAAACTGATGATACATCGGTTTTACCACTGAGGTATATTGCTCAATGATACTATCCAAGCTCCGACCACGTTCTTCCATATCCCTTTTTATCCGTCGAATAATCCGGATGTCGTCATCCGTGTCCACAAAAAGTTTGATATCCATTAGATCACGGAGGCGCTTGTCTTCTAAGACTAGAATCCCCTCCACAATGAACACATCCTGTGGCTCCTGACGGTAAGTCCTGTCTGAACGGGTGTGCTGGGTGTAATCATAAATCGGTATTTCCACTGCGCGGCCTTTAAGCAACTCGTTGATATGATAGATCATCAAATCTGTGTCAAAAGCCAGTGGATGGTCGTAATTGGTCTTGATTCGCTCTTCGAAGGTTAAATGGGACTGATTCTTATAATAAGAGTCATGTTCAATCATCGAAATGCGAGCATCAGGAAAGCTATTTAGGATAGCACGAGAGACACTAGTCTTGCCTCCGCCTGAGCCACCCGTTACGCCAATAATAATTGGTTTTTGTGACATCATCATCTCCTTCTTTTTTCAATACTATTTTATCATGAAAAATGATATAATGAAAAGAATAACACAATAAGAAGGGAAAAAATATGTTAAAACTAGGCATTATTGGCACCAGCGCCATCACACATAACTTTGTCACTGCCGCTCATGAAAGTCAAGGCTATCAACTTTCCGCTGTTTTTTCCCGTAGTTTGGATAAGGCAGAAGCCTTCGCAAAGAGCTATGGGAACCTGTCGCTTTTTACAGACTGGGCAGATTTCCTAGCTTCCGACTTAGACGTTATCTACATTGCCAGCCCAAATTCACTGCACTTTCACCAGGCAAAGGCGGTACTGGAAGCCGGCAAACATGCTATCGTAGAAAAACCGATGGTTTCAACCCCTGCTGAATTGCATATCCTAAAAGACACCGCCGCCAAGCATCAGGTATTGGTTTTTGAAGCCGCCCGTAACCACCACGAACCTGCCTTCCAACAGATCCGTAACTTTTTAACAGACAAAACTATCTTGGGAGCTTACTTTGGCTATGCCAAGTATTCATCCAAGATGCCCGAATTGCTTGCCGGACAGACTCCAAACGTCTTTTCTGCAGACTTTTCAGGCGGAGCCTTGATGGACTTAGGCATCTACCCCGTTTATGCTGCTGTTACTCTCTTTGGTAAGCCTCAAACAGCCACCTACAAGGCCAGTCAACTGCCAAGTTCCGTTGACCTGAGAGGAAGCGGTCAACTCTTCTATGATGGTTTTTATGTTACCATAGAGGCTGGTAAAAACATGACCAGCTACTTCCCTAGTGAAATTTATACCGACCAAGGAACTCTCACTCTCAATGCCTGCCAGCATATTCAGTCAGCTGTTTTTTGTTCCAATGACGGACAAGTGACCGAACTGGCGATTGACTTTGAAGTTGATACCATGCTAACAGAAGCGCAACACTTCGCCCAGGCTATTGAAAGGAAAGACCTAGAACTAGCCACAGACTGGCTGATTGCTGCCCAAGCTGTCCACGATACACTTTACACTATGCGCCAAGATGCGCAGATACAATTTAAGGCGGATTTAGATGTTAACTAATTTACCCACTCCTTGGCAAGACCAATGGTCCCAGACTGGCTTCAGCCACTTCACTCCTATTCAAGAAAAGGTCTTTGAACCCATCTGTTCGGGCAAGAGTCTATTGGCCATCAGCCCGACAGGAACTGGAAAAACCTTGGCTTATCTATTGCCGAGCCTGCTGCAATTAAAACCCAAGAAAGCGCAACAACTTCTTATCCTAGCGCCTAACACGGAACTGGCAGGACAGATTTTTGAGGTTTGTAAAACTTGGGCAGAGCCGCTCGGTCTTACTACCCAACTCTTTCTATCAGGCTCTAGTCAAAAGCGACAAATTGAACGGCTCAAAAAAGGTCCAGAAGTCCTCATTGGCACTCCTGGCCGTATCTTTGAACTCATCAAACTAAAAAAAATCAAAATGATGGCTGTTCATACCATTATTTTGGATGAGTTCGATCAGTTGCTCAGTGATTCTCAGTACCAGTTTGTAGAGAGAATCTGTCACTACGCCCCACGCGACCATCAATTGATTTACATGAGTGCTACCGCCAAGTTTGACCGTTCCAAACTTCCTGCTGACCTTTTAACTCTGGACCTTTCTGACCAAGACTTGTCCACCATTCAGCACTATTACATGATGGTGGATAAACGCAGTCGTTTAGACATTCTTCGCAAGTTTGCTAATATCGAGGATTTTCGTGCCCTGGTCTTTTTCAACAGCCTATCCGACCTAGGTGCAGCAGAAGAACGGCTCCTATACAACCAAGCCACCGTTGTTTCCCTAGCATCAGATGTCAATGTCAAATTCCGCAAAGTCATCATTGAACGATTTAAAAACAGGGAAATCCCCCTGCTTTTAGCAACAGACTTGGTAGCGCGTGGCATTGATATTGAACACTTGGAATATGTCCTCAACTATGAAGTTCCCTTCGATAAGGAAGCCTACACTCACCGTGCTGGTCGAACTGGCCGTATGGGAAATGAAGGAATTGTCATTACTCTGGTATCCAATCCTCAGGAACTCAAACAATTGAAAAAATTTGCTCCTGTCAGCGAAGTCGTTTTGAAGAATCAAGAACTTTATAAAAAATAAAATCCTACACCACACTCAAAAGGCTCAGAACCATGTTTCTTACAAAGAATTGGTTCTGAGCCTTTTTCTGTTTTTGCCTCCACTAATCTGCCCGAATCACTTCAACCCGATAGCCATCTGGGTCTGTCACAAAATAATAGCGTCCTGGGCTGCCTGGAAGACCCTTGATGTCTGTCGTTGGATAGCCCATAGCCTTGTGCTTAGCGTTATCACCTTCCAAATCATCAGAAGAAAGGGCTAGATGAGAAAAACCATCGCCTACGATATAAGGGCCGTGATCGTAGTTATAGGTCAACTCAATTTCAAATTCATCACCAGGGAGCGCCAAGTAGACCAAGGTAAACTTGTGTTCTGGATAGTCCTTACGGCGGGTTTCCTTAAAGCCAAACCCTTCTTCATAGAACTTCTGAGATGCTTCCAAATTTTCAACACGCAAGCAGGCGTGTAACATTTTTTTACTTGCCATTGTCGTCTCCTTTTTCTTTACTAGCTTCATTATAACATGAACCGACACTTTCGGTGGTACGAAAAAACTAGCCCATGATAGGCTAGTTGAACAGCATATTATTCACCACCAAGGTAGTACTCAGCAGTAAGGTTTAATTTTTCGTCAAATTCGAAAACAAGTGGTGGGAAGTTTGGAATTTCCACATCCATGATTTCATCATCTGACAATTGTTTGATGTGTTTTACAAGGGCACGGATAGAGTTACCATGGGCACCAACAAAAACATCTTGACCTGATTTAAGAGCAGGAGCAATCTTGTCTTCCCAGAAAGGAAGCGCGCGTTCCAAGGTTACTTTCAAGTTTTCTGCATCTGGAACTACTGAATCATCCAAAAGAGCGTAACGACGGTCAGTATGTGCTGAATACTCATCATCTTTAGCCATTGCTGGTGGCAAGGTATCGTAAGAACGACGCCAGATGTGAACTTGCTCATCACCGTATTGTTCTGCTGCTTCTGCCTTGTTTTTACCAGTCAAACCACCGTAGTGACGTTCGTTCAAGCGCCATGATTTTTCAACTGGAACCCACAGTTGGTCAGCTGCTTCAAGAGCCAAGTTTGTCGTTTTGATAGCACGTTTCAATACAGAAGTATAAGCTACATCAAACTCAATACCTGCTTCTTTAATCAATTTGCCAGCGTCAATCGCTTGTTGTGTTCCTTTTTCAGACAAATCAACGTCAGCCCAACCAGTGAAAAGGTTAGCTTTGTTCCATTCAGACTCACCGTGGCGAGCAAAAACCAATTTTACCATTTAATGGATTCTCCTTTTATTTTTGAGGCTTCCCTCTTTTACCTTTCTATTTTACACAAAAAAACAAAAAAAAGCTAGCCTTTAGGTGATCTGACGCTCAGCAGTCTATAAATCTGAGTTCATACGCCTTATAAAAACTCAAAAGACGACCTAAAAGTGGCCGTCTTTTATTTTGAGATATTTTTCGAAATCGCAGCTAGTAGTCCCTCAGAATCTGATACTCCTTCTGTTTTAATTAAGCCGGTTTCAACTCTACTAAAGAGCGCGCTAACAATTATCAAACGTTCATCTTTATCAATATCTATTCCTGAATATGTTAATGATTGATAGAATCTGGTTAATGCTGCCTTTTGTTCATATTCGGTCGCTATATGATGATTGGACATCACAATTTTTATTAAGACTCTAATTATATAAATTAAAAAAGAAATTACTGAAATAAAGATAAACGATTGGGAAATAAATGGAATTTTGCTTGTTATTCCAATAGGATATTGGTAAAGCATAAACACTAGACCTGATGCCGCGATAATCATAAGTGTCGAAAAAATACCTAAACCGATAGACCAATATTTTGCCTTAGTTCTATATTCATTAGCTCGCTTATTCCACAGTTTTTCTGGTTCTTCAAAAGAAAGTTTTATATTGTATGTCTCTTCAAGGTCGCTGAGTTTTGCCTGCTTATCTGCTTGCCAAGCATTGAGTTTATCTTGAAACTCTATTAACTCTAAAGACTTAGCATCAACTTCTTGTTTAATTTTACTGTATTGTTCTTCTGAAAACTTAACAATTTCACTATATTTTTCGTTCGCTTCACTCGATAGTTGATTTAGTTGCTCCGTAACGGGATTAACTACCGTTTGAGTGAAGTTTGATACGTCTTCACGAATATTAGAAAACTCTTTTTTGAAATGGTAAAGCGCAGGATAGTAGCGATATTTTTCCGCATAAGATAGATATTGACCAACACTATGATTGTTTTTATAGAGGTATATATAGGAGTTTAACGCTTCCGTTTGATAATCGGTTGTTTTTTCTAAATAATAACGAAAAAAGTCCCTAATTTTTCTAATCTCGCCATCTTCGCTAATAGGAGACGCAATAGATAGCAGGTATATTCTTTCACCCGTTGAAATCGTCTCATAACTATAGTTTACATTATTTGTTAAGAAACTATTGATAGAATCTATATCGAGACTTTCTAAATTCGAAAAATATTCTCGTACTCGTTTTATGGTTGAGTTTAGATTATCCCAGTGCGTTTTAAAAGGGTTATTCTTCCCAATGCTCTCCCAATATGCCAAATTTCGTTGTGTAATTTTTTCGAATTCATCAAATGTATAAGTCTTAGTATTACCATAATCTATAATAAAGTTAGCGTTGACTTGGAATCTGAATAGAATTTTACTGTTAATATAGTTCGAAACTTGCTGCTTAGTGTATCCCATAATTATTTCCTTGTTCTTTTCTTAATTATAGCATATTGTTGAAGTTTTATAATTACCATTTCAATGTTTTGGCTGTAAATCTGAGTTCATACGCCTTATCCAGTCTCTTATTGTCTGTAAGTGGATTCTATATAGTCTATATTGTCCTTATTCAGATTGTTATCCGACTTTAATTCTATAGCCAACAGCCACGCTTGTTCAAAATATTTTCTAAATACCCCCACTAATTCCTTTCCTTTCAAAGAATATAGGTGGGGTGCATAAGATGATGAGACAAAAATAACCTCTTCATCATCAATTATTACAAATTGAATCTTTGGAAATTTTGTTTTTTCTTCCTTATTATCAAAGTATCTACACGAATAAACAGAACCGTAGTTTATATGGTCAAGCATTTTATCAATATTGCGCTCATAGCTAAAAGTAAATATTTCTTTATACTCTCTTATATCTTTTTTATGGTTGCAGAATTTTCTGATTTCCTTATCGATCTGATTGCTTACATGTTTTTTCTTAGCCTCATTTCTTGGTATAGGATTTGTTGTCGTAAAATCTTGCCAGTTAAGGTCACAAACACTTTCCTTAGCCTGCGATATTCGTTTAGCAATGTAATTATCGACTTCATCAATGTTTTTAAAGAATTTAACGCTCCCGGAATTCCCTACGATACTACTTATATCCTTAGGCAACTCCTCTATTTTTTCCAATTTCTCCCTATTTTCAAACTGGTAAAGGATTAAAATAGTAGATACTGAAACAAGAAGAACAGAGGAGATGGCAGGGTATGCCACCTCTATATCAGGCAATGATTTAAGCATGAAATTATTTGTCATATCATAAACCATTATTATGAAAATTACAAAAATAGTAAAATACCCTACTAAAAATTCTATGATTTTTCTAATTTTTTTCACAACCCACTCCGACTATATTTGCTAGATAAAGATAAACTATAGTTTGTTTACAAAAAAATCAACAAAAAGATTAGCCATATATTCCCATTTTCCGTCTTGGGTATATCCATGGTCGCAATTTTCAATCAATACTAATTCAACATCATTCGAAGAAGTCAGTAATTGCGATTGTAGCAATTGAGATTGCCGAAAAGGAACAATCTCATCATCTAGCCCATGCGTTATGAGACAAGAAGAGGATATATCTGAAGATTCCCTATATATATTATAGTTCATTGGATTATATAAAACGTTTATATTGTATCCATTTTCAGAGCAGTAGCCTGATGTCTTCCAATTTTTTGCCGCTTCCTCGGAAATCTCATTCAAATAAGCATCTGGCAGGAAAGTGCACGGTGACTTGAAGCCATGCGCTTTTATGTCTCGAAATTCTTTTGAAGCAATAACGACGCTTGAACCAAAACTGGAAGAAAATACGCCTATTCTGTCAGTATCTACTGCATCTATCTCGTCAATTAGTTTAATAACAGCCTTGAAGTCGTCAATCCCTTTTTCTAAAGTCAACTCCTTTCTACTGCCCTCACTATCCCCTAATCCAGAAAAGTCAAAGGTTAGAGAGGCTATCCCTTTTTCGCTCAACAGAGGAGGGATTTTTGTCCAGCTTAAACTCTTAGAGCCACTAGGTCCATCACCCGTAAGCATAACAACTAGCGGAAATTTGGTTTTCGCGCCATTGTTATTTTTCGGAAGAAAAAAATGAGCACATAACTTTTCTCCCTTTTTGTTTTCTGTGTGTCTTTTTATTATTTTCATCTTAAACTCCTCTTGTAAATTTCAGGTAAATATTTAGTGTCTTCTATAATTTTTTTAGTAAAATCTATTCCCTCATTAAAAATACAATCTATAACAGACTGACACGGTATGAATCCCTCGATAGACCTCCTGTATTGATAGTATTTTGGGTGTATTCGCTTAAAATCTTGAATTAAAATACTAATGCCAGAGTCAAGCAGTCTCTGTTCTTCAAACTCCGTAAGACCCCCGCCTCCACCTATAATTATAGTGTTATTGTGAGTTTTCCTACATAGCTCTATTATTTTCTCTGTATGCGGGGATTCATTGTCAGATATAATATCGCTGCTCATTATTATATTGGGCTTGTGTGTGTCTAAAATATTTAACAATCCTTCAATCAGCTCTATATCAAATTCGGCAAGATTAGTGGATTTGTCTGCCGAAGAAATCAATAATTCTGAAAATACTTCAAAAAATTCTTCAAAGTAAGGTGCTTTTACATAAGCGTGCCTTACTGTTTCGATTATCTTAAATATATTACTAGCGTTAAAATATATTTGATTGCAAAGTTTATTGTAGTTTTCTCCTGTCTTTAGTGATATAAATGATGGTTGACCATTAGAGTTGGTTATTCTTGCCCTGTCTATAAATAGTCTCTTCGTAAAAATGAAATTATCTTGAACTATAAATGTATCAGCATGAACAAGCTTAGTAAAATATCCTAACCACGGAAGAAAATAAGGTCTATGAATTACAGCAGTTCCCATGATAATACCTCCCGCAACATTCTAATTTATATTTTAGCAACAATGTTGTAAATAATCAATCCATAAAATAGCTATAATGTGATGAAATTGATTATGATATCTTTTGTTTTGTTATCTATGAACCTTTCCCCCAACTCCCTAAAAAACTCATCATCCGTCCCAATCTCCAAAATCTCAATCAAAGCTTTGGCGGTATCTGTTAGGTGAAAAGCACTGTATTCAAAAGTTATTCTTTCATCAGAATCAGTGGAGAACGTTAGGACTAGGTTGTCATTCTGGAAACCAGACAGTTCACCTTTTTCTACAATCATTTCATGTCTGCCACCGCCAGAAATCAAGCCGTATTCTTTCAGTCTTGAAATGTCGTTTCCTTTTACACCATATTTTGTGAATAAATCCAGAAAATCGGCGTGAGAAATCAGGTAATAATCCAAGATATATTCCCCTGAAAGCTCGTCAAAGGATTCATCATAAAAAGTATAAGGGGCGATTCGCTTAAACAGATTCAGTTCATCTTCTGAAAAGCGGTTTAGTTCTTGCTTGATTCGCTTGGAATAGCCTGTTGCTTTTGAAACTAACTCTTCCAAAGGGCGGGAGACCACTTCCGTTTCTCGGCTGAAATCCAGTTCGATATATCCTTGGTGTTTGTTGTGCTGGTAAGCCAAGACGTAAAACAAACATTCTGCTAAAAACAAATAAGGTCGCTCGGCATGGTTGAGCTGGAAAGATTGCTTCAAACCTAAAAGAATGGATTTTGGTAAATTTTGTGCTTGCTCTAACAAATCAAAGAAGTCTTCTTGCGCTTTCTGTAATTCAAACTTATTTTCTCGGTAGTTGGTATCGCTTAATCTCTTTTCAGTTTTGAAAATGTAAGCTGAAAAACCTGCTTCATCTATCTCATCTTGGACGATTCCGTAAAGGGTTCGTCCTTTATTTTGCCCTGTGAATAATTTATTGAAGGTTGTGTCAGATAGATATGCTAGTGAATCCTCATGAAGAACAACTGCTAAGCCAACACTCACTTTCTTGCGGTCAGACCAGACCGTTTTGTTGGCATTTTTCAAAACAATGGAAAATAAGTCTGGGATTGTAAACATAAACACCTCCGAAATTGGCAAGATTTTGACATAGATTTTGGCAACATTTGGCATTTTAACTTTGATAAACTTTAACCATAAGTTAGCTAACTTACTAAAATTATATCAAAGGAGAATGCTTATGTCACTCACACCTTCTATTCGTCGCAATAAAGAAGTCCAAGCACTTCAAACCATCGCCAGTCCATATCAAATGGAGGTCGCAAGAAAGCTCAGCCAAAACATGGCAGACAACCAAGCAAGGGAGCTTCTGGCGACAGACATTCTCTACAAAGTGGGGAATTTAGCCTTGATTCAAGCTGAAATCCTGAAAAACAATCCAGAAGCTCACGCTTATACAGATTATATTCTGAGAGCTTTCACTCATTATACTACGCAATATTTGAAATAGGGAGAATACCATGAATATGTATCTTTGGCTTGCCTTAGGGCTGCTTGTAATAGCTGCCATCTGGGACTGTTTGGAAGAAATCTCAGAGCAGGAAAAAACCACCTACACCACAGAAGAAATCGAATTGGCAGAATATCTTGAAAAGAAACAAGCAATTAACGGAATTTACCTAGAAGCTGTCGCCGAAATCTTACGCCACCAAAAGCGATAAAATCACCACTTGGACTAGACAAAAGGACAAAATATGGTGAAATATACTACTGTTAACCTGCCCAAAATCTATTCCAATCGCTTCAAAAGCAGGACAAAGCCAAATTTCAATTTTTGGCAATCTTCCTGTATAACTGAAATCAGAAAGGAAACCAGCCATGAAGAAACTACTCGCTTACATTCTCGGATTCTTTGCCTGTGCTTGGCTTGTCAATCAGGCGGTTAAATTGGTCTTGGAAGTCTGGCAAGTGTTGTTTTGGGGAGCGGTGTTCATCTTTGCTGGCTGGTTTATCTTTCGGATTATCAAAATTAAGAAAGATTGGAGGTAAATATGAAGCGACACTTTAACGCCTTGTCGTGGAGTGAATGGACTTGGCAACGTCCGTTTTCAGAAGAAGATGTCAAAGGTCTGCTTGGTCAGTTGGTCGGTCTAACTCGGCGGAAGAGTCTTGTTTTTGAAGTTCACTTGAAGAGAAACCATGTGCGGTATCTTCTAGGAACAGAAGAACAAGATAAGCGGCACGTTCATCAATTGATACAATCACACCGACAGATTCAATTTTCTAAAGCTCCTAAGCGTGAAAAAATATCGGTTGCCCGATTAGTTCAGATTAAGCAGTCACATTATGCTCTAAAAACAGATTCGTTAGAGAATATGATTCGTTCTAGTTTGGCACTGTCAAAAACACTCCAACCAGATGAGGAAATTGTTCTTCAGTTGATTCTTGGCTCTGGCTCTCCACCAAAGCCACAACCTAAAGAATTACCGAATTTGTCTGCTCGCTGGTATCAGGTTATTACAAATAATATTCCTGAACTCTCGGAAAACTCCAAAAAGCTCATGCGTCAGAAGTTAAATCAATCAACTTTCAGATGTGAAATTAGACTTGGGGTAAGCTCACGCAGTATTTTGCGGACGAAAGAGTTCTTTTCGAGTCTGCTCAGTAGCTTTCGTATGCTGGAGACTCACGCCACTATCGAACTAAAATCAATCTCGGCTTCAAAAATCAATCAAACCCAACCATCTTGGTCTTTCCCGTATAGCCTAGCTACTGCTGACCTCGCTTGTTTCCTGCTTTTGCCAGTTGGCGAAGAAAACATGGACGGCGTGCCGAATGTTCACCCGAAACTCATCACGCCACCGCTTGGCTACAATTTGAATCACAACAAGGCGAGAAGTTTTGGGCAGACTATCGAAACTCAGCCGAGACCGCTTCAAATTTCTAGCCAATCCGCCAAGAAACATTTGTTTCTACTTGGAAGCACTGGAACAGGTAAAACTACAGCGATGAGTCATTTGATTCTGTCTGACATAAAATCCAAAAAGCATAGCGTGGTCGTGATTGACGCCAAGGGGCAATTAACGCATGAACTACTTGAACGAACTCCAGCCGAACATGATGAAGACATAGTGGTTATTTCACCAACCGCCAAGCGAATTGTTGGCATTAACCCCTTTGAGCTGACAAACTATGGAATTGAACCTGAAGTTATCGCAGATTATTTACTAGAGTTATTCAAAGGCTTATATCCAGAACATTTCGGAATCTACTCTTTGGATATTCTGTCGCACGCTTTCTTAACTCTGGCACGGATTCCAAACAGTTCTTTGGTGATGTTGCCTAGCCTTTTAACCAACAAGCATTTCAGAAATAAACTGTTGAAAAATCTCACAGACCCAATCGGCTTAGAAAGTTTTTGGTCTTGGTTTGAACTGTTAAGCGAAGCCCAACGCCACCAGATGTTAAACCCGATTTTGAACAAGTTTCGCCAGTTTTTGCTTCGTCCGCAACTCAGGGCTATGCTTGGACAAGCTAAACCCAAATTCAGTTTGGCAGAACTCTTCCAGGGCAGAAAAATTGTGCTAGTGCCACTTAACAAGGCAGTTATTGGTTCAGAATCCGCCAAACTTATCGGAAGCCTTGTCACTTCAATCTTGTGGATGCTTATTTTGCGACAGTCTTCGGTTGAGCCAAGCAAGCGTCGGTCTGCTTTCATTTATGTCGATGAAACACCGAGCTTTCTTGGAATCCCTAACGCCAATCTGGACGAAGCACTTTCACAATCTCGCCAGTTTAATGTTGGCTGGGCGATAGGCTTTCAGCACTTGGCGCAGATGTCTTCAAATCTCAAAGCGGGAATTGAGTCAAACACCGCCAATAAAATTGTCTTTGGCTTGAATTTGAACGAAGCCAAGGAAAAGGCAAAACCACATTAGAAGTTACCAAAGAGGATTTTTACAGCCTACCACCGTTTTGGGTGTATTCAAGAATTGAAACCTCACCCAATACTTATCGCTGGGTAATTGGCAAAACCTATCCTCCAACGCCTAGGATTCGAGATAGTCGCACGCCTTATCTAAATAGTCTTATCAGATACGGACAAAATGTAGATGATTTAGAGCGAGAATTTCAGGCTTTTACCTACCAAGAGAAACCACAAATGGCTGAATCTCTGGACGATTTAGGACGAAAAAAGCGTTCTAATCGGTCTTCTAATCGTGTTGATGAAGAAGATTCTTCCACCCCTGTAAAATAAGCCTTTCTGCCCTCAATTGTCACACGACTTACTGCGTAACTTAGCACATTTTACCAGCCAACCTTTAAGGAGAACAAAACAGATGAAATGGAATCAATTAACCACACAAGATATTCAAATTTTATACTTTCTCAATCAAGCTAGATATGCCACCACCAGCCAGCTTGCCAGACTCTTTTATTCAGACAGCGACAAACCAGAAACCGCTATTCGCCGTGCTAACTTTACAACACAAAGGCTGTTAAAGGCTGGTCTGGTTTCACACCTCAAACGCCGAATCGGTGGCGTTCGCAAAGGCTCTGCTTCCTATGTTTGGCAAATTACTTTTCAAGGTTTGAAGCTGCTGAAAAGCCAAGATGAAACGGTTGTTCTGCGGTATAAAAACCACTACGAACCCAGCCAACACCATGTCGAACATACCTTGGCAGTCACGGAAATATTCGTTGAAACTATGGAGACCGTCCGAGATTCCAAAAAGCTATCGCTTGAAGCCTTTTCTTTCGAGCCGAACTCTTGGCGGAGCTACCAAAAACTTTCTGGCTTAGGTATGACTTTGAAGCCAGATGCTTATCTGGAGCTAGTTAGCCAAGAATACGAAGACCACTATTTCATTGAACTAGACCGAAGCACTGAAAGTCTAGCCCGCATAGCAAACACCTGTAAAAAATATATCGAATACTATCGCTCAGGCGTCGAACAACGCCAGCACGGAGTTTTCCCATTCGTGCTTTGGATTGTTCCAGATGACAAGCGAAAGCTAGCAATTTCGAAAGCCATTCAAGCGGAACTTTATAATTTTTGGGAATTGTTCACCGTGATTACTCTGGACGACTACCAAAACTATATCAAAGGAGGGATTGATGAACTTGAAAAATCAAGATAAAGACTCCATAACCAGCTCGCACACCAAGCACGAAAAGAAGCAAATCGGTCGAACTACTTACTTTATCTGCCACTATTTTACTGGAAATCGTCCACTTGAAAATGTCCTAGAAAGGTTGATTTTTAGCGATAAATCACTACTTTAACAGTAGTAAAAATGGTATAATAGAAGTATAAGGTGTGTGAACTCCAATAGGAGAAAACACATGAACAGAACTTTGACAATTTCAGATTATAGACAAGTAGATACTTCCAAACTGTCGGATATTACGGTTGTTTATTGCCGTTTGAGTCAAGACGATGGACTGGACGGAGACAGTAACTCCATTATCAATCAGAAGAATATTCTTTTTGAAGTGGTAACCAGAGAAAAACTGCCAAATCCCGTCCTTTTCGTTGATGATGGTTTTAGCGGAACAAATTTTGACCGACCAGCTATTTCAGAAGCGTTGCGACTTGTAGAAAATGGACAAGTTTCAAACTTCATTGTTAAGGATTTAAGCCGTTTAGGGCGGTCTTATATCAAGGTTGGACAACTAACGGAAATTACTTTTCCAAGTTTTGATGTCCGATTTATCGCCCTTAATGACGGTATAGATTCAAACAAGCCAAATGAAACCAACTCCATTTTCCTGCCAATCAAGAGCTTAATGGATGAAATGTATGCGGCGGACACCAGTAAGAAGATTCGGGCTGTCTTTCAAGCCAAGGCAAAATCGGGTGTGCCCGTCACGACCAACCCACCTTACAGCTATCTAAAAGACCCAAACAACCCTAAAAACTGGATAATAGACCCTGTTGCCAGCGAAGTTGTGAAACGGATTTTTCAAGAAGCGAAAAGCGGTAAAAGTCTTTCAGAGATTGCGAAAGGATTAGAAAGCGAGAAAGTTTTCAAGCCAGACCGTCACCGCATTGAAATTGGCTTGAAGTCGATTTCTGCTAGTCCAAATGTAGAGGCTCTGCCATATTTTTGGACTCGGGAAACACTGAGTGCTATTTTAGGGCGTGAAGAATATCTTGGACATACCGTCAATCTTCGGACACGGACAAAATCTTATAAGGACAAAAGGTCTATTGACCTTCCAAGAGAAGATTGGTTGATTTTCAAAAATACCCATGAAGCAATTATAGACCAAGAAACTTTCGATATTGTCCAGAAAATGCGAAGTCACAAGCGTTCAAATCAGCGGTATAAAAATTGACTTGGGCATGAAAATTTGTTTGCGGGGCTAGTCTTTTGTGGAACTTGTGGGCGGAAGCATTACTTTTGTCCGCAAGAGAAAAATGGACTCAATCACGACCATTACAAATGTTCGGGTTATCGAAAACCAATTGACGGGTGTGAGAATCCACACTACATTCAGAAATCCGCCCTGATTGCGATTGTGAGCGACAAACTCCGCCAGACCATTTTTGAAGCCCAGCTTGACCGAGAAAACTTTTTGAAGAAGTTAGAACAACAAAGTCAGGCTCAATTCAGCAAGGACAACAAACGCCAACGTCAGCAACTCCAAAAGGACGAACACCGCTTCAAAGAAATCGACCGTATTATTCAACAGCTTTACGAAGACAATCTACTTGGCAAAATTTCAGATGAACGCTTTGTAAAGTTAAGCCAGACTTATGAAGAAGAACAGAAACAACTTCAAACTTCCATTTCTGACTTAACAGAAAAACTCGCCAAACAACAAGAAGATAGCCTGAATATCTCCAAGTTTATGACGAGAATTTCCAAATATACACAAGTTTCAGAATTAACCGTTGAAATGGTAAATGAACTGATTGACAAGATTGTGATTCATAAGCCAACTGGCACGAAACGCAACCGAATTATCCAGATAGACATTTATTACAATTTCATCGGAAAACTAAACAACGAAAAAGCGAGTCAGGCGGACTGACTCGCTACTATTTAATCACAAGAACTAAACTGCTAGGTGTCAGCTCGGCTTTCTACAATCTGTTTACGCTTTCATTAACAGGCACTATAAAATCAGACCTGAGACCGATATTTAAAGCTATGCTTTACCCTAAAAAATGGTATAATGGTAGAGCTGAATCTAGAGTTTTCAGAAGAAAATGAGGAGTTATCATGAAAAAAGTTGCTATCGTGTCTGCCTACCGCTCTCCTATCGGAAGCTTCGGTGGCAGCCTCAAAGATATCAAGCTGGCAGATTTGGGCGCGCAGGTGCTCCAATTTGCCCTAACAGAAAAAAATATCCCTGCCGACTCAATTGATGAAGTTATCCTTGGTAATGTCCTCAGCAGCGGGCAGGGGCAAAATATTGCCCGACAAATTGCCCTTGAAGCAGGTCTTCCCCAAACAACCCCTGCTTTTGCAGTCAACAAGGTCTGCGGTTCCGGTCTCAAGTCTGTTCTCCTAGCAGCCCAGTCTATTCTTCTGGGTGACAATGAGGTTGTCGTAGCAGGTGGCATCGAAATCATGAGTCAAGCCCCTTACCTGTCCAAGCATAGTCGCTTTGGAGGAAAATTGGGACATGTCCAACTTGAAGATGCTATTTTGAGCGATGGCTTACTAGATGCCTTTGACGGCTCCCATATGGGAATAACTGCTGAAAACATTGCGCAAACTCACGCTATTCGTCGAGAAGAACAAGACGCCTTCTCCTTACGGAGCCAAGAAAAAGCTGCTCAGGCTATTGCCTCAGGGCGCTTCCGTGATGAGATAGTGCCGATCACATTGACAAGCAGACGAGGAGAAACTACATTTGAACAAGATGAATACCCACGTCTGACATCACTGGACAAATTGGCCCAGCTCCGCCCTGCCTTTCAGAAGGATGGCACCGTTACTGCCGGCAATGCCTCCGGAATAAATGACGGTTGTGCTATTCTTGTCCTCATGTCTGCAGAAAAGGCTGCTGAACTCTGTATCGAACCTCTGGCTTATATCGAAGCCTACGCAACAACTGGTCTTGACCCTGCCTATATGGGGCTAGGCCCTGTTTCGGCCAGCAAAAAAGCCTTGGCGAAAATGGGTAAAAAAACAACTGACATTGACCTCTTTGAGCTAAACGAAGCCTTTGCTGCCCAGTCTATTGCAGTTATCAGAGAACTGGGTCTAGATGCTGAAAAAGTCAATGTAAATGGTGGTGCCATTGCCTTAGGCCATCCAATTGGAGCCAGTGGCAGTCGCATCCTTGTAACCCTTATCCACGAACTGCAAAAACAAAATGGACACCTCGGTCTCTGCTCTCTCTGTATTGGAGGCGGTCAAGGTATCGCCCTGATTGTCTCAAATTCAAAAAAACAATAAGAGGTTTGGCACCTGTGCCCCCTCTATCTTAATAAAGGATACATTATGAAGATTGGTATTGATAAAATCGGTTTTGCGGCACCCGATTATGTAGTTGACTTAGCTGATTTAGCTGCCGCTCGAAACATTGACCCAAATAAATACAAACTTGGTCTGCTCCAAAGCGAAATGGCTGTTTCCCCTGTTACTCAGGATATTGTTACCCTAGGTGCAAGAGCTGCTCAAGCCATCCTGACCGACCTGGATAAAACACAAATCGACATGGTGATTGTCGGTACCGAATCCAGTGTTGACCAAAGTAAGGCCGCAGCGGTCTTCATCCATGGGCTATTGGGAATTCAACCCTTTGCTCGCTCCATTGAGATGAAAGAAGCCTGCTACGGTGCGACAGCCGGCCTCAGTCTTGCTAAGAGCCACATCGCTCAATTCCCAGACTCCAAGGTTCTAGTGATTGCTAGCGACATTGCCAAGTACGGCATTGCCTCAGGCGGTGAACCGACTCAAGGTGCAGGTGCAGTAGCCATGTTGGTTACAGCCAATCCTCGCATCATGGTTCTCAACAACGACAACGTTTGCCAGACCCGTGACATCATGGATTTCTGGCGACCAAACTATGACAAGTATCCACGGATAGATGGCCGCTTCTCGACAGAGCAGTACACCAACTGCTTGACCACTACATTCGACCATTACCAGCAAAAAACAGGCAAAACCCTAGCTGATTTTGCAGCTATGTGCCTACACATCCCCTTCTCCAAACAAGGTCTCAAAGGGCTTCAAGCCATCGGCAAGAAAGACCCTGAAAGCCTCGAACGCCTGACTGAACGATTCCACGAGGCCATCGTCTACAACAAGCTGGTCGGCAATATCTACACAGGCTCCATCTTCCTCTCGCTACTTTCTCTTTTGGAAAATAGCAGAGCGCTGAAGCCAGCCGACCAAGTCCTCTTTTATAGCTATGGAAGCGGTGCAGTCTGTGAAATCTTTAGCGGAAACCTTGTTGAGGGCTATCAAGATTATCTGCAGCCAGATCGTTTGGAGGTACTCAAACAGCGTACTCGCCTCAATGTATCTGACTATGAAAGAATCTTTTTTGAGGAGATTCAACTAGATGAGACCGGTTCTTCTATCCAATTGCCTGAGGATTCCAGTCCATTTGCCCTCACCAAGATTGAAAACCACCAGCGCATTTACCGCAAAGCTTAGCCAAACTAGCCCTCTTTGGCTTTTCAAAGGGGGCTTTTTCAATGAAGAAAGAAAGGCCAGCCATGTCACACTTCTCCGGATACTATAAAAAAACACGCCAAGAGCGCATCAACCTTCTCCAACAGGCCAGACATCTCGCGCCAGATAGCTTCAACATCTTGTCGCAGGATCAAAATCTTCCTGAAACCATTGCAGGCAAGATGACCGAAAACCATCTGGGTACTTTTGCTCTCCCCTTCTCACTGTTACCAGAAATTCTCATCGATGGTCAGGAGTACAGTGTACCTATGGTCACTGAAGAGCCCTCTGTTGTAGCTGCTGCTTCCTTTGGCGCAAAAATTATTTCAAAATCTGGCGGTTTTACAACCACAATCCATAACCGTCTCATGATTGGCCAAGTGGCTCTCTATGATGTTCCTGATATGGAGGAGGCTACAAAAGCCATTTTACAGCAGAAGCGTTCTATTCTCGACAAGGCTAACGCTGCTCATCCTTCTATTGTCAAGCGAGGTGGCGGTGCACGACAACTTTCTGTTGAAAGTAAAGAGGAATTTCTCATCCTCTATCTGGAAGTCGATGTTCAAGAAGCCATGGGGGCCAATATCTTGAACAATATGCTAGAAGCTATCAAGGATGACTTAGAGGCACTCACTCAAGGGCAGGCCCTGATGGGCATCCTATCCAACTATGCCACCCAATCGCTCGTCACAGCCTGCTGCCGAATTCGGATAAGCAGCCTTGCAACCAACTCTGCTCTTGCTCAAAAAACAGCCAAGAAACTCGTCCTAGCCAGCAAATTAGCTCAGCTTGACCCCTACCGAGCTGCAACCCACAACAAGGGGATTTTTAATGGTATTGACGCTGTTGTTATCGCAACTGGCAATGACTGGCGAGCTATCGAAGCCGGAGCTCACGCGTATGCAAGTCGCGACGGACAATACCGCGGGCTCTCCATTTGGGAAATAGAAGGAGATGACTTGGTGGGCCAGATCACCCTACCACTTCCCATCGCCTCTGTTGGAGGCTCTATCGGTCTCAATCCCAAGGTGCAGACAGCCTTTGACA